>NZ_JAIETD010000029.1 GCF_019745455.1 Methylobacterium sp. | reverse complement strand
AATTCCACCTCAGGCCGCCTGACCGATGGCCGCTCCAACTCCACCCCGAATTTCCACCTCATTGACGGACACGACCTACAAATCAATGCTATGCACCCGAGGCTCCAAGCTATGCCGAGCCATTTATATGACCCTGCTTGAAGAGTCCTAATTCTCTCGGTGTTGTGAACACGCCGTTGATTTTGGCCTAAAACCGGAACGCCAATTTGGGCGCTCCGCGCGGCTGTGTCGGGCGGTGACAAAATCATCCGCTGGGGCGAAGGCCGCCATGCTGCGCGCGTGACACCAGCCTATCCAGACTTCGTGGTGAAGGCCGCCGATCGAGAACCACCTCCAGTCCGCGTCGTAGGTCGGGAGGATGAGGTTGATCTGGCCTTCGAGAACTAAGGCCCCGTGAGAGGCGACGAGGGCACTGCCGACCGTGAAGGCGGTCTACGTCGCCAGGCGCAAGCCCACGTGCGCCTGCGTCGACCTGTCGAGCATGGGGCCGCTCGGTTTCGTCTCGTTCGCCGAGTACGTGATGATGGCCATCATGGGCATGTGGACGCTCGTCGGGTCCCACTGAGGCTGCGGCGGCACCGACGTCAACATCGAAACGATGACACGTCGTCAGCGCTTTTGAGCTCGAACGACGCCGATGCGGAGGGATTCGAACGCATTTGAGGCGAGGCGCTTGGGACGTGAAAAGCCGGCGGCGGCAAGGACGTCGGGCCAGGTTCCGTCGATATGCGGCTGTATCCGCTCGGCCCCGAGAACGAAGTTCGCCACCTTCAGGAAGCCCTGCTCCTGCGGTGTCGTCGGAGCGTCGAGATCGGCGGCGTAGAGCAGGCCCTTGCGTCTCAGCACGCGCAGCATCTCGCGCGCCATGGCGAGCCTCGGCTCGGGAGCCTCCGTGTGCAGGTTCATGGAAGAGACGACCTTGTCGAACGAGGCGTCGGCGAAGGGGAAGCGCCGCGGCTCGCTTGCCGTAACCGGCTGGACGTTCGCGGCACCAAGCGTCTCAATCTCCCTCACCGTCGCGCCCAAGGATCGCTCGTCCGGTTCGAGGCTCACGAAGCGCGCTTCCGGCTGAAGCTTCGCAAGCGCGATGACCGATACGGTGTCCGCCTTGCGAACATGGAGGACCCGTTCGCCCGGCTGGGGCGCAACCGCCTCGAACAGGGCCTCCGTGCAGATGGGGTCCCTCAGGATCCTGGGATAGGCCGACCGGAACGTCCGTCGGGCGATCCAGGGCCGGGGGTCGAGGAAGAACGTCACGACGGCACCCGTCCGACGGGCTCGCGTCGCGTGGTCGGCGCTGCCTGCCGCGCGGTGGAACCACGCGGCGACAAGGCCTCGATGATGTTGCACTCGGCGACGGACCCGCAGCCGCACCGCCCGATCACCTCGCGAAGCTCATGCGCCAGGCTCGTCAGGTCGGCGATCTTCTCCTCGACCTCCGACAGGTGGGTCCGGGCAATCGCGTCGACCTCCGCACACGACCTGTCGCGTTGATCCGCGAGGGCGAGAAGCTCGCGCACCTTCTCGACCGTGAAGCCCAAGTCGCGGCTGCGACGGATAAAGCTGAGGCGGCGCAGGTGCTCCTCGTCATAGGCCCGGTAATTTCCTTCCGACCTGGGCGGTGCCGGAAGTAGCCCCACGCGCTCGTACCAGCGGACCGTCTCGACCTTGGTGTCCGTCGCCGCGGCGAGGGTCCCGATGGACATCACCCCGTTCCGCGACATGCCCTTGACCCTGTAGTTGCTACAGGGTGCATCTAGGTGGCGCCGAGGCTCGAAGCAATCGTGTGGGCCCAAGGAGCAGGACATGTCCAACGCCGCATCGGCGGCCTCGCAGGTCGCCTCGAAGCCCGCCGCGCTTCGGTACCGAGTGAAGGGGATGGATTGCCCGAGCTGTGCGGGCAAGATCGAGACGGCGGTCACCCGGCTGCCGGGTACGGATGCGGTCCGGGTGAACTACCAAAGCCAGGTTCTCGATCTCACGCTCGACGAGGCCGGAACCTCGCGCGCGGTCCTGGAGGAGCGCGTCGGGGGCCTGGGCTATCCCATCTCGCCTCTCGCGACCGCCGCTGACCTGGCTCAGCTGAAGGAAGCCGGTCACGAATCGTCCTCGACCGACGAGGACGTCGGGAACGCCGATCCTTCGATCTGGCGGACCCCCAAGGCTGTTCTCGCCATCGCCATAGGCGTCCTGTTCGCGTGCGGATTCTTGTTCGACCGCGCCTTCCCCGGGATCGCGGGCGAGTTCGCCTATTGGCCCGGCGCCCTTCTCGGGCTTGCCTTCTACGGCCGGCGCGCGCTTGCGGCTGCCCACAATGGCTCGCCCTTCTCCATTGAGATGTTGATGTCCGTGGCGACGGCCGGGGCGCTCGCGATCCATGCGGCCGAGGAAGCGGCCGTCGTGGTGCTGCTCTTCACCGTCGGCGAGATGTTGGAGGTTGTCGCGGCGGGCCGGGCGCGGGCCGGCATCCGAAGCCTCATCGCGCTCGTGCCGAAGACGGCCCGCCTCGTCGACGATGCGGACGGTACGGTGCAGGAGGTGCCGGCTGCCTCCCTTCGCATCGGCCAGACCGTCGTGGTGCGTCCCGGTGACCGGGTGCCGGTGGACGGGAAGGTGACGGACGGCGCCTCCAGCCTCGACGAGTCCCCGATCACGGGGGAATCGGTGCCCAAGCCGAAGGAGGTCGGCGACGTCGTCTTTGCCGGCAGCGTGAACGCTGAGGGGGCGCTCCAGGTCCGCGTCACCCGAGAGGCGGCCGACAACACCATCGCCCGCATCCTGCACCTCGTGGAGGAGGCACAGGCCTCGAAGTCGCCGACGGCTCGCTTTATCGACCGCTTCAGCGCCGTCTACACGCCCGTCGCATTCGTGGCCTCGGTCCTCGTGGCCGTGGTGCCTCCGCTTCTCTTCGGTGGCGACTGGTCCACCTGGATCTACCGTGGGCTTGCCCTCCTGCTGATCGCCTGCCCCTGCGCGCTGGTTCTCTCGACGCCCGCCGCCATCGCTTCGGGGCTTGCCGCTGGCGCGCGGCGCGGCCTTCTCGTCAAGGGCGGCGCTGCCCTTGAGACCATGGGGCGGGTTCGCACGGTCGCCTTCGACAAGACCGGTACGCTCACCGCCGGGCGCCCTCGGGTGACCGACATCCTCTCCCTCGCGCCGGACGCGACCGAGCGCGTCGTCCTGGGGCTCGCGGCCGCGGTCGAAGGCGGGTCGAGCCATCCCATAGCCCGGGCCATCCTCGACCGGGCCAGCGCCGAGGGGATCCCGCCCCGGCCGGTCAGGGACGCCAGGGCCGTGCCGGGCAAGGCAGTCCAGGCAACGGTCATGGGACGGGCGGTCGTCGTCGCCTCGCCGCGGTACGCCCGGCAGATAGCTGGTCTCGACGATGCGTCCGACCGTCTTGTGGGCGACCTGGAAGCGGCCGGCAAAACGACAGTCGTCGTCCTGCGCGACGGGAAGGCCGTCGGCATCGTCGCGGTCCGCGACGAGCCCCGGCCCGACGCCGCCGACGGCATCGCGGCACTTCGGGCCATGGGCGTGGATTGCGTGATGCTGACGGGCGACAACCGGCGCACGGGGCAGGCGGTCGCCGCGCAACTCGGCCTCGACGTAAGGTCCGAGCTGATGCCCGAGGACAAGCTCGCCGAGATTGCCGCCCTCAGGATCATTGGCCCGGTCGCCATGGTGGGCGACGGCATCAACGACGCACCCGCCCTTGCCGCGGCCAGCGTCGGGATCGCGATGGGAGGCGGCACCGACGCGGCCCTGGAGACGGCGGACGCGGCCGTGCTCAACGAGCGCGTGGCCGACGTCGCCGCGCTGGTCGCCTTGTCACGGGCGACGCTACGCAACATCCACCAGAACGTCGCCGTCGCGCTCGGTCTGAAGGCGGTCTTCCTGGTCACGACGCTCGTGGGCATCACGGGTCTGTGGCCGGCCATTTTAGCGGATACCGGCGCGACGGTCCTCGTTACCGCCAACGCGCTGCGATTGCTGCGCGCATGAGTTCACCCGTCAGTCCCCCTGTCCCCGGAGCCGCGGCGATGGGGACCGTCATCGTGGGCGCGGCCATCGTCGACCTTGGGACGAAAGCGCTGGCGGTCGCCTCGCTCAGCGAGGGCGACGCGAGAGGGGCGATCCCGTTCATCGACTTCACCCTTCACTACAACCGTGGGATCAGCTTTAGCCTGTTCCAAGCGGGCTCCCCTGCATCTGTGGCAGCGCTCCTGACGGTTCAGGCTGCCTTAACCACCTTCGTTGCAGTCTGGGCCTATCGCGCCACCGGCATCCTGCAGCGCCTTGGCCTGGCCCTGATCACCGGGGGAGCGCTGGGAAACCTCGTGGACCGGCTGGTCGACGGGGCGGTCACCGACTTCCTCGACTTACACACGGCCGGGATCCACTGGTTTGCCTTCAACATGGCGGATTTCTGGATTTCCTCTGGGGTGTTCCTGCTCATCCTAGACGCCTTTCCGATCTTGGGGGTGCGCGGGTCGGCACCCGAGGATGTGCAACGATGACCCGGGTCTGGGCTGGAACCGCGAACGCACCGGGTCATCGGTGGATACGAGACACGAGCGTCCGGCGCGATCCGGGACGAGGCTGGAGAGATGTCATGCTGATACGGATGGCCCTGGCGCTCTGCCTGGGATTAGCGCTCGCATCCTGCCAGGACGGGCAGTACGCGGCCTCGACCAAGCACCTCGCCCCCATCCCTGGCCCGGCCTTGGCCTTGATGGCGTCGAAGGGGGTTTCGGCGAGCGATCCGATCCTGATGCGTGCCTACAAGAAGGAATCGGAGATCGAGCTCTGGAAGCGCGGCACGGACGGACGCTACGCGTTGCTGAAGACCTATCCGATGTGCCGATGGTCGGGGCAGCTCGGGCCGAAGACGCGCGAGGGCGACCGCCAGGCACCGGAGGGCTTCTACGCGATCACGCCGGGTGCGATGAACCCGAATTCGAGTCTCTACCTCTCGTTCGACGTGGGCTATCCGAACGCGTTCGACAAATCCCAGGGCCGCACCGGATCGCACCTGATGGTGCATGGCTCCTGCTCCTCGCGCGGCTGCTTCGCCATGACGGACGAGGCGATCTCGGAGATCTACGCCGTCGCCCGCGAGGCCTTCGCCGGCGGGCAGCGCGCCTTCCAGTTCCAGTCCTACCCCTTTCGAATGACGGCGGAGAACCTCGCCCGGCACCGCCAGGATCCGCACATGGCGTTCTGGAAGAACCTGAAGGAGGGTTCCGACCAGTTCGAGGTGACCGGGTCCGAGCCCGTGATCGCGGTAGCCGAGGGACGCTATGCATTCACCCCGTCGGGCGGCGGCGATGCCTCGACCGCCATCGCCCGCAAGCGGGACGAGGACGAGCGCGCAGTGGCTGCCCTGGTCGCCAAGGGCACGCCGGCCATCAAGCTCGTCTACGAGGACGGGAGCCAGCACCACTCGTTCCGCGAGACTATGATGGCGAACACGGCCGGCCCCGCCGGCACCTTCGCGGCCCTCGATGCTCGCCCGTCACGTGGCCACGGTCTGGGCGAGGTAAGCCGGCCCGAGGCGCTGGCCGCCGGTCCGCAGGAGATCGCGATGGTCGTGCCCACCCGGAACACGCTCTCCGTGACAGGTGGCGCCTCGGCCCGGCAGGCGTTGCCCAAGCCCGGCACTACCAAGCCGGTCACCATCGTCGCACGGGCTGGCAAGGAACCGGACCGGACGGGCCTTCGCAAGGTCGTTGCGTCCGCCGGCGACGGCCGTGACTGAGGCCCCGAGGCTCGGCCCCATCAAGGGAACACATCGGACGGTGGCTCGGATTTCAGCGATCCTTCTCCCTGCAGGGTGAACGCTTGGATCACCCTGACCTCACGCAATCCACCCTGGCCCGATTTCGAGACCACCCCCTCCAACACAGCTCGAAGACGGAGAAGGCGATCGATCTTGCTCTGCACCAAATCGAGTTGCCTCTGGGCGATCTCGTCCAAAGGGGCACCGGGTCGGTTTGGGAAGGCGTCCAGTTCCATGAGCTCGCGGATCGCCTGGACCTCGAAACCGAGCTCCCTTGCGTTCCGGATGAAGTCCAGACGCTCGATGTCGGTCTCTTCATACCGCCGTTGCTTTCCCTCGGTTCGGATCGCTGGCCCCAGGAGACCGATCTGCTCGTAGTACCGGATGGTCGGGATCTTGACCTGTGTCCGATGGGAAAGTTCGCCGATTGCGATGCCTGCCACGCTTTGAATCTCCAATGACTAGAGATCGTAGTGACGGCGGACTCCTGCGCCAAGGGTTGGACGTGGAGGTGAACGTTCTTTTGCACACCGCAGCGGCGACGCGCCGAAGGGGTCGCGGCTATGGCGGCTATGTCTGCGTTGAACCTGGGGTGCGTCGAAGCCCCTATGCCGGCGATCTTGACCGATCGAGCCTGGGCGCGGCTTGTCGATAAGGGGACGCCATCAGCGTGACCTGCGATACATCCGGAACCCGGTCGAGGTCGCGGGCAGCCGGAGCGAAGTGGGCGCCATCGATCAGGATCTTCGACCCGAGTGCCATGCGCCAAGGCCCCCGACATTCGGGTCGAGGCTTCAAACGGCGAGTTGGGGCGCCTCACGGGCGAGCGCCTCGTCCTCGACCTGGACGGTGACATGCTCGACCGCATGGTCCCCCTTCATCACCCTGCGGACGGCGCGCACCACGGACGGCGCCTCCGCGAGGTCGTGCACCACCACATGCGCGCTCATGGCATCGAAGCCGGAGGTCAGCGTCCAGACGTGCAGGTCGTAGACCCGGCGCACGCCGGGGATGGCCTCGATCCCGGATCGGACCCTGCCGAGGTCGATGTGGGCAGGCGTGCCCTGCAGGAGGATGTGGACCGCCTCGTTGAGGAGGTTCCATGTCCTCGGCAGGATGAAGAGGCCAATGGCGGCGCCGACAATGGGGTCGGCCACGCTCCAGCCCGTTGTCATCACAACGATCGCGGCCAGGATCACCCCAAGCGAGCCGAGCATGTCGGCAAACACCTCGTAGTAGGCGCTCCTGAGATTCAGGCTGTCCGAGGCGCCGCCCGACAGGATGCGCATGCTTGCGAGGTTCACGCCGAGGCCGACCACGGCGACGGCCATCATCGGCCATCCGAGGATCTCGGGCGGATCCACGAACCTCCGGTAGGCCTCGTAGAGGATGTAGACCGTGACGAGGAGAAGGACGACCGCGTTGGCGAGCGCGGCGAGGATCTCAAAGCGCAGGTAGCCGAAGGTCTTGCCTGGCGTCGGCGGCTTAGCGGCGAAATGGATCGCGATCAGGGAAAGCGCGAGGCCTCCCGCGTCGGTCACCATATGCGCGGCATCCGCAAGGAGGGCGAGACTGCCCGTCAGCAGGCCTCCCACCACCTCCGCAATCATGTAGGTCAGCGTCAGGGCGAGCGCCCAAGCCAGCCGTGCCTTGTGGCGGCCGGCCGGCGTCCCGGCGGGGACGCTGCCGCCATGTGAGTGCCCGTGTCCCATTCTGTTCCCTTACCGGCGCCGGACCATGGATGACGCGTCCGGTTCGCCCCCAAGCCGGACGTCCTCGCAGTGGATGGCCTCGTCCATGAAGGGATTGCGCGGCCGCGACGTCGTCTCGGGTGCGAATGGCATCCGTCGGATCTGGAGCGACTGATGGTCGTGGGTGATACATCGGGTCCGGCTGGCGCCGGGATCGGCAGCCAACGAAATCGAGGTCGAGATGAGAAGGGCCGTAACGACCACGAGAGCGATCCTTTCTGTTACTCGGCCGCGGCCTTGAACGGTGCACCTGGCACTGAGGCCGACGCCGGAATCGTTTCCTTCGACGCGAGGGCCGGCTTGGCAAAGCGGGCGTAGAGCGCCGGCAGCACGACGAGCGTGAGTAGGGTCGCGCTGATGAGGCCGCCGATGACCACGGTCGCCAGCGGTCGTTGGACCTCCGCGCCGGTGCCGGTCGCCAGCGCCATCGGCACGAAGCCAAGGGAGGCCACGAGCGCGGTCATCGCGACGGGGCGCAACCGGGTGACTGCTCCCTCCAGGATCGCCTCGTTCAAGGAGCGGCCCTCCTGCATCAATTGCTTGATGAAGATCAACATCACGAGACCGTTGAGCACGGCGACGCCGGACAGGGCGATGAAGCCGACCGCCGCCGGCACGGAGAACGGCATGTCCCTGAGCCAAAGGGCAATGATGCCCCCCGTCAGCGCCAGCGGCACGGCGCTGAAGACGAGCAGCGCGTCCCGGGGCGAGCCCAGGGCCGAGTAGAGCAGGAGGAAGATCAGGAAGAAGCAGCCCGGAACCACCACCATCAGGCGCTGGCGTGCCGCGGCGAGGTTCTCGAACTGGCCGCCCCAGGTGATCCACGACCCGGCGGCCAGCTTCACGTCGGATGCCACCTTGCCCTGCGCCTCCGCCACGACGGCGCCGATGTCGCGTCCGCGGACGTTGGCGGTGACGACGATCCGGCGCTTGCCGTTCTCGCGCGAGATCTGGTTCGGACCCTCCGAGAAGACGAAGGAGGCCACCTGCTTCAGGGGCACAGAGGCGACGCGGCCGTCCTTGCCCGGCGGCAGCGAGACCGGCAGGTTCTTGAGCGCCTCGATGTCGCTCCGCACGGATTCCGGCAGCCTCACCACGATGTCGAAGCGGCGGTCGCCCTCGAACACGACCCCGGCCTCGCGACCGCCGATGGCGGCGCCGACGACGTCCTGGACAGCGAAGTGGCTCAGCCCCAGACGGGCGATCTCGGCCTTGTCGACCTTGATCTCCAAGGAGGGCAGGCCGGTGACCTGCTCGACCCGGACGTCCTGCGCGCCCTCGACGCCGCGCAGGACGGTGGCGACTTGGTTGGCCGCCGGGAGCATCGTGTCGAAGCTCTCGCCGAACACCTTCACCGCGAGGTCGCCGCGGGTCCCGGCCAGAAGCTCGTTGAAGCGCATCTGGATGGGCTGGGTGAACTCGTAGTTGTTCCCCGTGACCTTGCCGACGGCCTCCTGGATGTTCTCGATGAGCTTGTCCTTGGAAAGGTCCGGATTCGGCCATTCGCCTTGGGGCTTCAGGATGATGAAGTTGTCCGAGACGTTGGGCGGCATCGGGTCGGAGGCGACCTCGGCGGTTCCGGTCTTCGAGAAGACGAAGGCGACCTCCGGGAAAGCCCGCACCGCCGCCTCGACGGCGAGCTGCATGTCCTGCGATTGCGTCAGGGAGGTCGACGGGATGCGCATCGCGTGCATGGCGATGTTCTTCTCGTCGAGCTGCGGGATGAACTCCTGCCCCAGCTTCCCGAACAGGAGCCCGCTCGCCAGGAAGAGCACCACCGCCCCGCCGATGACCGGCAGGGGATGGCGCACCGCGCCGCGGAGCGCCGGGCGATAAGCCGCCTTGAGTCCCCGGATGAGGACGTTTTCCTTCTCCTGGACCTTGCCGGTGATCGCGATGGCGATGAGGGCTGGCACGAAGGTCAGGGACAGAACGAAGGCGCAGGCCAGCGCGATGATGACGGTCAGCGCCATCGGGGCGAACATCTTGCCCTCGACGCCGGTGAAGGTAAGGAGCGGCACGTAGACGAGGATGATGATGGCCTGACCGTAGACGGACGGCTTGATCATCTCCTCGGCCGAGCGATGCACGGTGGCGAGGCGTTCCTCCAGGTTGAGCTTGCGCCCGAGCTCGTGCTGCTTCTCGGCGAGGTGCCGCAGCGAGTTCTCGGCGATGATGACGGCCCCGTCGACGATGAGGCCGAAGTCCAGCGCGCCGAGGCTCATGAGGTTGGCGCTGATCTTCCCCTGCACCATGCCGGTCATCGTCATCAGCATCGCCACCGGGATGACGAGGGCCGTGATGACGGCCGCGCGGAAATTGCCCAGCAGCAGGAACAGCACCGCGATGACGAGCAACGCCCCCTCAGCGAGGTTCTTGGCGACGGTCTTCACGGTGGCGTCGACCAGCAGGGTCCGGTTGAGGACGGTCCTGACCTCGACCCCGGGAGGAAGGGTCCGGGCGATCTCCTTGAGACGGGTGTCCACCGCTGCGGAGACCGTGCGGCTGTTGCTGCCGATCAGCATCAGGGCGGTGCCGACGACGGCCTCCTCCCCATTCTCGCTGGCCGAGCCCGTGCGCAGCTCGCGCCCGATGCGGACCTCGGCTACGTCGCTGACACGTACGGGCACGCCGCCGCGGGTCGCGACCACGATCTGACCGATCTCGTCCATGCTCTCAATGCGGCCGCCGGAGCGGACCACGTAGCCCTCGCCGTTGCGCTCCAGGTAACCGGCGCCGCGATTCTGGTTGTTCTGCTCGACCGCCTCGGCGACGTCTTTGAAGGACAGGCTCAGGCCGATGAGCTTCGCCGGGTCCGGCTGGATGTGGTACTGCTTCTTGTAGCCGCCGATAACGTCGACGCCGGCGACGCCGGGCACCGTCTTGAGCTGCGGGCCGATGACCCAGTCCTGGATCGTCCGTAGGTAGGAGGCGCGTTCGAAGGGTTGCGCCAGACGCTGGCCCTCGGGCGTCAGGTAGCTTCCGTCGGCCTGCCAGCCGGGCTGGCCTTCCTTCGCGGGCTTGCGGTCCTCCGGCCTGCCGAAATGGACGGTCCACATGTAGATCTCGCCCAAGCCCGTCGAGATCGGGCCCATGTGGACCTCCGCGCCGGGCGGCAGGTTGGTCTTCGCCTCGCCGAGGCGCTCGTTGACCTGCTGGCGGGCGAAGTAGAGGTCGGTGCCCTCGCTGAACACCGCCGTGACCTGGGCGAAGCCGTTGCGCGAGAGCGAGCGTGTGTATTCGAGCCCCGGAATGCCCGCGAGCGCGGTCTCAATGGGGTAGGTGACTTGCTTCTCGACGTCGAAGGGCGAGAGCTGCGGCACGACCGCGTTCACCTGGACCTGGTTGTTGGTGATGTCCGGAACGGCGTCGATGGGAAGCCGGGTCAGCGAGAAGATGCCGAAGGCCGCGGCCGCGAGGGACAGCAGCACGACGAGCCACCGCTGCCGGACCGAGAAGCCCAGGATGCGATTGATCATGATCCAGGCTTCCTAGTGAACGTGCTCGGCTTCGGCCTTGCCGAGCTCCGCCTTGAGGATGAAGGAATTGGAGACGGCGACCTCGTCGCCGGGATCGAGCCCGAACACGACCTCGACGGCCTCATCGTCACCCTTGCCCAGCACCACCTCGCGCTTCTCGAAACCGGTTTTGGTCCGGACGAAAACGACCTGCTCGCCCTCGATAGTCTGCAGGGCGCCACGAGGCAGCCGCGTCTCAACGGGCATCTCCTCGACCGCGACCTTGACGGTCGCATAGGAGCCTGGACGCCAGGCCATATTCTCGTTGACGACCGACGCGATGACCTTGGCCGAGCGGGTCTCGGCGTTCAGCATCGGGCTCACGAACACGATCTTGCCCTGGGTCGTCGGTCCCCCGTTGCTCGCGGTGAGGGTCACGGGCAGCCCCTGTCGGATCGCTCCGAGGTCCGACGTCGGCACCGCGAGCTCGACCCAGACCTGGGACAGGTCGGCGATGGTGTAGATCTCCTTGATCTGTCCCTCGCCGTTCACGGGCGCGCCGAGGTCGACCTGCCTCTCGACAACCTGGCCGCCGATCGGGGCCCGTATCTCGTAGCGCTGCAATCCGAGCTTTGGTGCGCGGTCGAGACCCAGGAGGTGATCCTCGTGCCCCGACGACACCTTCGTCGTGGGCGCCGGCGCGGGCGGCGCGGAGAGGGACGCCACCTCCTTGTCGGGCACCCCGAGGGCGGAGAGCTTCTGGCGGGCCAGATCCACCTTGAGACGTGCCTCGATCAGCGTGGTGCGGGCCCGCAGAAACACCTGCTCGGCGGAAATGCCCTTGTCCCTGAGCGCGTGGTCGCGTTCGAACAGGTTCTCCTGCAGTTCCTTGCCGACGAAGGCCGCGATGAACTCGTTCTTGGCTTCCGCCACCTCACGGCTGTCGAGGACCGCGACGACCTCGCCTTTCGTGACCGTGTCGCCGAGGCGTTTATGGAGCTCGGCGACGGTCCCGATAACGCGGGCCGCGACACGCGCCACTCGGTCGGCGTCCGGCGTGACCACGCCGGGGACGGTCAGCTTGCGCGACAGGATGCCCTTGTCGACGGCCGCGACCTCGATCTTCGCGTTCGCAATCTGCTCGGGCGTCATCAGGACGGCGCCCTCGGGAGCCTCCTCCTTCTCTCCCGGACCATGGGCGTGCCCGCCGTGCCCGGACGACTTCTTGGCTGGGGCATGTGCGTGACCCGCGTGGCCACCCGCCTTCTCGGCAGGTTTTTCGGCCTCGGCAGGACCGGCCGCCAAAGCCATGATTCCGGCGGAGGCCGCCCAGGACCTGATCGTCTGCGGCACCTCGGGCACGAATGCGCCGAGCGCCAGTCCCACCCCGAGGGTGGCCGGGATCACGAAGAAACGAGACATCGGACTGTTCCCATACGGCCGCGAGGGGCCTCGACCGGGACGTGCCGCACGGCGATCGCCGGCGTGCATCACAAGACATGCCGCATGGACCCCTGCAGGGACCCACGGGCGGCGTGGCGGCACAGGGGCCGCCGGCCGCGGCTCAGGCGCGTGGTGGCTTGTGGGGCGGGGTCGTTGCGCGCTCGGACGTCGCGCGTGCGAGCCTCGGGAAGTGGATCACCGAGACCTGGTTCGTGTCGGGCGACGAACGCAGTTGGACGGCCAGCATCTGATGACAGGCGCATTGTGCGCAGTGATGCGCGACACCCTCGTCGGGCGAGGATGGAGCCTCGGGCGAGGCGGCCTCGATGGAGTGGTGGACCGCCGGTCCGTGCATGGCCGAATGACCCGCCGACACCTCGGATACCGGCACTGCCAGGAAAAGGATCGCCAGGAAGGCGAGAAGCCGGGCAGCCAGCAGCCGGCGAGCGCCAGCCGCGAGGCGGGCACCCTTGCCTGGCTTGTTGGCTGACGCGTCTCTCATTGTCCAACGACCATCCGTCTACTTGGCGGCGTCGACGCTGTAGCGTCCCTTGCCGGCTTCCCCGGAAGGCGACTTCAGCGTCACCGTCGCACGAACCTTGCCGTCGACGGTGAAGTTCATCTTACCAGAAAGACGGTTGTCCCCGGAAGGCGTCAATTCGACGGTCTTCTGCTCGTTGCCCTTGGCCAGCACCACGGCGCTCGCGGAGAACTTCGCGGTGTCGACCTTCTTCTCCTGTCCGTCCACGATGTACAGCATCAGGTCCGAGCCCTTCACGACGAGCTCGGCCTCGTAGGGACCAATGTCCTTGATCTGGCCGCCGTTCGCCGCCGCGTGGGAATGGCCCTGCGCATGGGCGATGGCGGACGTCGAAAGCAAGGCGACCGCCGCGAGGGTCGTGCGAAACATTCGATGGGTCGATGGCATGCGTGTCATCCTGGCAGTCTCCCGTGCAAGTCTTGTCGTCGAATCGGAGCTGACGCCTGAGTTCGAAGCGCAGGCATCCAACCTTATGTCGCCGGACCTGTCACGTCGGTTCACGACAGGTATGAAGCCGGACACCACCCGCTCAGGCATAACCGCGTGGAGCGCTACGATCACGGCGACCATAAGGACGTCGTCGTAGGCCACCATCATGGCCGTCGCGGCGGTTAAGGGTCGTATCGCCGCTTCTTCCGACAGCCCTGGCAACACCACTGCGACGACTGGGAAGAAGGGGTTGCCCGCCCCGGCTTAGGGTACGGGGCGGGCGGTTCACGGCACGAGAGGGGGCACAATCGTACCGCGAAGGCTTTGAGCGAGGGACAAACGGCCATTCGCCGCCAGGGCGTAACCAATGCCGACAGCCAGCAGCTCAAACACGACTGGGAGGGGAAGCTTCCGCATCGGCGCAGATTCACCGCTGCGCAGGGTTCCCGCCCCCTTTACTTCTTGTCTTGGGAATGACCATGGGCGTGGCCATCATTGGCGGAGTGGACGGGCTTCCCGTCCTTGCCGACCTCGCGGGCCTCGCTCACGCGCGGATCGTCCCGATGGGCCGGACCGCCCGAGACGCTGCCGGTGTTGGGGACCCGGAGCTCGGGCCTGTCCGCATTGCCATGCCCGTCGACGGCGGATGCCGAGGCGACCGAACCAAGAAGGATCATGGCGGCGACCGTCAGGGAATGTCTCATCTCGTTCTCCATGTCGTGGCGCCCGACCTCGTGCGCCTCGTCATGAATGTGGCCGAGCTGGATGCCCGCCGCGTATCGGCCTTGTATCAAAGTGTTTCAGGGACAGCGCGGGGACTCCTTGCGATCCATCGTCATACCGTGCCCCGACGAGCGCAAGGTACGGTGGGGCTCTCCGATGTCCGTTCCGGCATAGACCCGTCCTGGGACGGTCGAGGCAACGTCGTCCGGGCGACCAGTCCGCCCTCGGGCCCATTGAGCAGCACGATGCTTCCGCCTTCCGTCTCAACGAGCTTCCTAGCGATCGTGAGCCCCAGACCCACTCCCCCGCTGCCTCGGTTGCGCGAGACGTCCAGGCGCTCGAAGGCACCGAAGACCCGTTCAAGCGCATCGGGCGGGATGCCGGGACCGCGGTCGCTGATCTCAATGACGATGGTCCCGTCATCCTCATGCAGGCGCACCCTGCACCCGCCACCGTACTTGACCGCGTTGTCGAGGAGGTTCGAGATCGCACGCTTCACGGCCACGGGGCGGGCGAGGATCTGCGCCCGGCGTGGTCCTTCGAACTCGACCTCGTGCCCCGCGTCGACCGCGGCATCGGTCAGGGTCAGCACCAACGCGACGATGTCGACGAGCCTTGGCCGTTCCGGATCGACCTCGTCGCGGAGGTAGGACAGCGTGGACGCCACCATGGCTTCCATCTCGGCCAGATCCTGCGTCATGGCCTGCCGGTCGTCCGGGTCGGCCAACGCCTCGGTTCGAAGCCGCATCCGGGTGATGGGGGTTCGCAGGTCGTGCGAGACGGCGCCCAGGGCCTGGGTCCTCTCGGTCAGGACACGCTGCACGCGGTTCTGCATGGCGTTCAAGGCGGCCCCGATCCGTCTCGTCTCATCGGGACCCGACTCCGCGACGGTGACCGGAACCCCACGGCCGATCCGGTCCGTTGCCTTCGCTAGGTTGCGAAGGGGCGACGCGATCCGGTGCACGACCAGGATCGAGGCGACGCCCACCGCAAGCGCCATCAAGGTGGAGAGCATCGCCCAGTACCCGACCCGCACGAGGTCGGGCGTATGGGCCGACTGGAAGGTCAGGAAGGAACCATCCGGGAGGCGCATCTCGCCATGCAGATCCGTGATCCCGTCCGCGTCGTGCCGGAACAGGCTCAACCGCAGCTCGGTCTGCGCCAGCGACGCATCGAAGGCCACCAGGCGTCTGACCCATGTCCACAGCAGCTGGCCTGCGGCACCCTGGGACTGAAGGGAAGGAGCCTCCGACCACCCGATCTCGAAGTGGGGCTTGGACAGCGCGCGGGCCTCGCCTTCGCGCTCTGCATTCGGCCGCCGCATCAGGGCGTCGCGAGCCAGCACGAGCTGTGCCGCCGTTCTGGCGGCGAAGGCGTCGTCGTCGGCCGCGATGGCCGAGCCTCGATAGATGGCCAACGCGCTGACCTGAACGAGGACGATGGTGACGAGCAGGATCAGTGAGGTCATCCCCTCGATGGTCCCGAGCACGCGCCTCAGCCGGCGTGTCACGACCCGATCTTTCCGACGAAGATATAACCGGCCCCCCGAACCGTCTTGATCATCCCCTGTTCGGTGTCCGAGTGCTCGATCTTGCGGCGAAGGCGGCTGATCAGGACGTCGACGCTCCGGTCCGCGGCTCCGGGCAGGCGTCCGCGGGACATTTCCAGGATCTGGTCGCGTGACAGGATCCGGCCCGGGTGGTCGAGGAACGTCAGGAGGAGATCGTACTCCGCGCCGGACAGGTCCACTGCCGCGCCCGTCGGATCGATGAGCTCGCGGCTGGCCGTGCGAAGCTCCCAGCCGGAGAACCTCAGGACATCGGATTTCGTTTCGGAGCGGTCGACCTTCAGCGTGCTCCGCCTGAGGACGGCCCTGATCCTCGCCAGCAACTCGGCGCGTCCGAACGGCTTCGTGATGTAATCGTCCGCGCCGATCTCCAAGCCGACCACCCGGTCGACCTCCTCCGTGCGGGCCGTGACCATGATGATGGGCACCGCGCTTTTCTCGCGAAGCGTCCGACACAGGTCGAGGCCGGAACCGCCGGGCAGCATGACGTCGAGGATGACGAGGTCGTAATCCACGTCGCCGACCATGGCGCGCATCTCATGGCCGTTCCGGCATCCCGTGACCCGGAACCCGTTTTCCCGCAGCAGCTTCGAGATCAGCGTACGAATTCCATCGTCATCCTCGACGATCAAGACATGTTGGCCCGCGGCGTCCATGGTCTCTCCCACCTACGGCCTCGGTTCCCGCCGGCGAAGGACCGCCGAATGGAGATCTTGTGCGCCGTTGCGTCAGGGACCACCATCGCCGAGCGTCGGGATATCCCTGGACAAATCGCAGGGTCCTGATGGAATGCCGCTCTAAGGTCCGGTTTCGGAAAGGTCCTTAGTCATTCGGGAGGGTTGGATGACACGTCGATTTCTTGTCCTCGTTGCAGCGCTCGTGCTGGCTTCGCTTCTGCAAACCGCTTCGTCGATCAACACGGCGCAAGCCGCTGCCGTCGGGCCTGCTTCGAGCATCGTGGCCCAGGTCAGGGGCGACCTCGTCGAGCAGGCGCAGCACCACCACCACTACCGACGACACCATCACCACCATGGCGGGCATCATTTCAGGCCGCGCCACCATGGCTATGGACACCATCACCACTATCGGCCCCGGCATTTCTACGGGGGCCACCATCACCACCGCCGGCATCATCACCATTATTGACGGTCCAGCCCCCGTCGCCGTGGCCGATGGCAATGACGGGCCAGACCGGAAATGAGAGCGGGGCCATTCGAAGGAACGGCCCCGCATCTATTGCGTCAACGCCTCGTCGTCAGGCTAGTGGCGGTCCCTGCCATGACGCTCCTTCACCACCACGGTCTCGTGCCGGTCGCCATGATGGCTGTCATGGTGGTCAACCTTCTTCTCGACGTGGTGATGCTCGCTGCGCTCGCGATGGCCGCCTCCATGCCTGTCGCCATGAACGGAAACGCCACCGGGGCCAACATCCACGTGTTGGGCGAAAGCCGCCACCGGCGACAGGATCAGCGAGGACACCGCGACCAGGATCGGGAGTGAAAACTTCATGGGTCATCTCCTTGGGGTGTCTGTACGATGCGAAACGACCCAACCGCGGAAACAGATCCATAAAAATCAACCAAGGCTCGGTTCGACAGGATCTCTGCGATCCCGAGACAAGCGGCACCATCTGCCAAGTAAAAATCAATGCCCCGTTGCAATGCCGGTTGGGATGCATCTGGCCTAACCGGCCTCGTTCTGCTGGCTACTCCGGCGTCCTTTGACAATACCTCAATCATGTAGTGCGCAATCTATAAAAGTTGGTTTAAGGCAGTCGCCCAATCATTGTCTAAAAACATGATCTCTTGCGTCTGGATCCGGCCATCACCTAGCGGCAACCGTCCAAACCGACCCATCGCTCAAGGCTCCCGAGGTGATGAGTGGACTTGGCCTATCGAGCGCGATGAGCGGCGTTGAACCCATCGTGGAATGCGATCGACACGGAAGCGCGCGCGATGTGTTCACCGCATGTCGGCATATGAAAGCCGAATCGATGAAACATCGTCTTGGGCGACGTCAGTCTTTCTTGAAAATCTGCACATGGATCGTCTTGACGGGCTCGACAGTGGCACAGGCGAGCAACACCGAGCCTTTGGTGCAAATCCTCGCTCCCGCCAATCTTGCGCTAACACTGAGCAATGTCTGCCTTGGGCAGGATGCGAGCTTCGCAGGTAAGACGACCGGGAAAGCAGGGCCAATCGAAGTATATGCGCAATACGTGAAAATGAGAGTCAGCGAAAATCTGGACGGCGAAAGGCTGAACATCGTGCTTCGGCGGGCTGCCGGCATCGCCAGGCAAGAAGCCCTCATACAGGTTAGACAGCATAAAGGTGGCTCGCCGACCGAGGAAGCTCAGCGCTTGAGACATTGGTGCGCGACGAGTGCGGCCAGCACGATCCGCAGCTTCATCACACTAATGGATGAACGCCGGGCAGACTTCGAGAAAGCTCTAACCAAAGCCAAGGAGTGATTGCAGGGCGTTTCTGCAGGACCGTGGCGGATGAAGCGTAGGCGAACCTCCGTGGAGCATGATCAAAAAGCGAAGATAGGCACGGAATTCCGAGCCAAACGCTCTGGCCCTAGAGGTCCGCGTACACGTGCTCTCCTTCTGGAAAACCGCCCCGTTCACCCTGCAATGGGCACCGGATCAACCATCCGAGCCGGGGCGGTACCGGCTGAGGCTGCGCTCTCGCCCTCCGCCCCGGCCTCGTGACGAATTCCTCAGATTGATCGGACGTCTCACGAGGAAGCGCTCCTGCCGATCGTTCATCCAAGGCTTTCCCGGCTTGCACGGGCGGCCCTTCGTCCTGGGCTTCCGGTTCCTCCAGGAGCAGGTCCAATTTGGCCCTAACGAACGATCCGCTGCAATAGGTTGAAGGCCCAGACCAAACTTCGGCTCCTTAAGCTTCGTCGATTTAGCTCCTCCTATGCGAGTGCCTCGAACGGCAGCCCACGCACGCAACCCGCCTCCTGGGCAACGCGCTGGCATTTCATCCCGCGCGTGCCTTGAGCGCCCTGCGTCACACGCTGTGACTCGGTCACGGCGCGGATCGCCGGTTCGTCAACGAGCGAAGCTCCGCAGGCCGTCATGAGATCGCGCAGGATATCCACGGTGCTTTCCACCCTGGCACGGGTTGGCAGTCCTTCCTGGTAGTGCGTCCGACCTCCGACCAGCGTCACCACGATATAGAGGTCGCCGTTCAGGCGTGGGGTAATCTGATTGGACACAAGGCACGTCATGCAGCCGACCTGGGACAACCCCAGGCATGGAAAGGTGCTCCAGTCCTGTCTATGCGGCGACCGTCATTCACCAATTTTAGTTGTATCGCTTAGCGCTGCATCCTTGATCGCCAAGGTGTGTCTCATTCGCTTCGACATCCGTTCCCTTCACGGGGGTGTGACATCCTTGACGGCCAACGCCATTTCCGCAAGCATCGCTGAGACGGTTCCTCTCACGAGGATCAAAAGGGAACGCGGTGAGGGCTCATGGCCCGATGCCGCGGCTGCCCCGGCAACTGTAAGCGGCGAGCCCTTCATCAACACGTCACTGGATGCCCTGGCATCTGGGAAGACGATGAGAGGGCGGTGACCCGCGAGCCAGGAGACCTGCCGTAGCCGTGGTCACACGCGGAACGCATCGGGCGGGGTGTCCTGATGGGGTGTCGGAACCTGCTCGCGCGGGGACCGGCTTCGTTCGCGGTGACGTGCCACAGCCGTCGCCCGAGGTCTCACGATGCCGTTCACTGCCATCCATGCGACCGGCTCGAAGCCGTCGCTTCGCCATGCGTTCGCCCTCGCACTGTCCGCCGGCCTCGCCGTCCCCGGCATTTCACGGGCGATGGCTCAGGAAGACGCGCTCCCGCGTTCGGCGCAAGCTGGAGCCGTAACCCTCGATACGCTCTCGGTGTCCGGCACCGGCGCTGGTAACGGGCCCTTCACAGCGTCGCCGGTCGGCCTCAACCTCGCCAGGCCGAGCCGCAGCGGCAGCCGCCTCGACCTCACGCCGCTGGAGACGCCCGCCAGCATCGAGATCATCCCGGGCCAGAAGATCCGCGAGCGCGGCCAGAACAACGTCACGGACGCGGTGACCCAGAACGCCACCGGCATCACGACCATCGGCGCTCCCGGCAATGGCGGTGGATCCTACACTTCGCGCGGCTTCGCGGGGGTGAACTCGGTCATGCAGCTCTACGACGGCACTCGGCTCTACGTTGGTGCCGGCACAGTCACCTATCCGTTCGACACCTGGAACGTCGATCGCATCGAGGTGCTGCGCGGCCCAGCCTCCGTCTTGTTCGGAGAGGGTGCCATCGGCGGCATCATCAACGTGGTGCCCAAGAAGCCGACCTTCGTGTCCATCAACGAGGCGCGTGCGGCCATCGGCTCGGACGGGATCAAGCGCCTTGCCCTCGATAGCGGCGGCGCCATCGGTGACCAGCTTGCCTATCGCTTCAACATCAGCGGAAATGTCGCTGAGGGCTGGCTGCGGGAGAACGGCGACTTCCGCAATCTCGCGATCTCCGGCTCGCTCCTCTACCAAGCGACGCCTGACCTCGCCTTCACCTTGTCGAACGACTACGGCTACCAGGAGCCGATGCGCTACTTCGGGACGCCGCTGGTCAACGGACGCATCGTCCCGGGCACCCGCTTCCGCAACTACAACGTCGACGACAGCCGGATCATCTTCAAGGATAACTGGACTCAACTTAAGGCCGAGTGGAATCCCAGCGCAGACATCACGATCCGCAACACGGCCTACCGCCTGACCTCGGCCCGGCGCTACCGCGACGTCGAGAGCTACCGGTTCGTCCCGGGCACAGGCCGGATCAATCGCAGCGACTACATCGAGATCTTCCACGACCAGGAGCAGATCGGGAACCGCTTCGACGCCACGTTCCGCGGCAGCGTGTTCGGGATCAGGAACGAGTTCGTGGCGGGCTTCGACGTCAACCACATCGACTTCCTGCACACCAACAACTCGCCCTACGGCGGCACCAGCAGCGTCGACCCCTTTGCATTCGATCCCGGTCAGTTCCTGCGGGTGAACGGCATCAGCCCCGGCCACCGCACCAGCACGGACCAGTATGCGGTCTTCGCCGAGGACCGCCTGATCCTGTCCGACCAGCTGTCGCTGATTGCCGGCGTGCTTCACGAAGGACCTCAGCGCGGTGAGCTACCGCTTCGGCGCCGTCTACACCCCAACGCTAGGCACGGCGCTCTACGCTCAGTATGCGACGGCCGTTGATCCAGTCGGCAGCCTCATCACCCTGTCGCTAACCCATAAGGACTTCCAGCTCTCCACCGGCGAGCAGGTCGAGGTCGGCTTCAAGCAATCGTTCTGGGAGGGACGCGGCGAGTTCACGCTCGCCGGCTACCGGATCAAGAAGGACAACTTGCTGACGGTGGGCCCCAATCGGCCCACCGTGGCCGTACAGGTCGGCAGCCAATCATCACACGGCGTCGAGGCGTTCCTGTCGCTCGGCTTGTGGGAGAACTGGCGTGCCGAGGCGAACCTCGCCCTGTTGCATGCCCAGTACGACGACTTCCAGCAATCGGTGGGCGGGGTGGCAGTCAACTTCGCCGGGAACCAGCCTCAGAACGTGCCCGAGCAGGTCGCCAACTTGTGGCTGACCTGGGCGTTCGCGCCACGGTGGGAGGCCCGGGGCGGGGTGCAGATTGTCGGCGAGACGTTCGGCGATTTCGCCAACACCGCCAAGCGCCCGAGCTACACCGTCGTCAACGGCGGGCTCGACTATCAAGCCACCCCGACCTCCCGCTTCAGCGTACGGGTCTACAACCTGCTCGACGAGGTCTACGCGATCACCGGCAGTTCAACGATGTGGCTGCTGGGGCGGCCCCGGTCCGTCGAGGTCGCCTACAGTATGTCGTTCTGAGACGTACGGCCCAGGCGATATCGGGGCCGTACGTCATGAACCGACTTGGCCTCAGCCAATGGTACCGGCGCCGAAGGTGGTGTCCGCGAACGCGGAGCGGCCTTCGTAGATGCCATTTTGCAGGTAGTGCTGCATCGGATCGATCCCGGCAGCCCGCACGTCGCTGTAAGCGGCGAGATAGGCTGAGCTATCGAAGCTGACGCTTGGGTCGCGACCCTCCTTGAAGCCGAACTGCGTGTAGTGCGTCAGCGGGTTGATGCCTGACGCACGCACGTCACCGTAGGCGGCGAGGTAGCCGTCGGTGTCGAACACCGCGTTGGCGTCACGGCCCTCGCGAGCGCCGGAGTTATTGAAGTGCTGCCGCGCGAAGGCAAAGGCATCGCCGCCCGCGGTGATGGACGCGCGAGCCACGTCGCCATTGCTCAAGAGGTAGAACTCGGCGTCGAAGCCGTTCGAGATGTTGCCCGCTCGGCCGATGGCCGCGTTGGTCGCCCGCCCCTCCGATTGTCCGAATTCAAGGTAATGGGCGAGCGGATCGGTCCCGGCGGCACGAATGTCGGCGTTGCGCGAGAGGTAGAACTGCGTGTCGAAGGCGGCACCTGGATCACGGCCTTCGCGAAAGCCGTTCGTGTCATAGTGGGTGAGCGGGTTGAGGCCGGCGGCGCGGACGTCCGGGTTGGCGGCAAGGTAGCCCGTCGTCGAGAAGAAGGCGTTGGGATCGCGGCCCTCGCGGAAGCCGAACTCGGCATAATGGGCATCGGCATCCCGGCCCGAGGCGGCCACGTCCGGGTTGCGGATCAGGTAGTACAGGTCGTCGACCAGCGGCGCGCCGTCGGCGTTGTTGATCGTGCGGTCCGTGAACTGGAACTGCTCGATGCCCGTGAGGGTGTCGCTGCCTTCCGGACCGTTGATGACGATGCCACCATTGGCGGCAACGCCAGCGGTCGCCGCCGACAGCGCGAAGTTGAAGATCGCCGTGTCGGCGCCGGTCCCGCCGACGACGATGTCGTTGCCCGCCCCGGCGATGAAGCTGTCGTTGCCCGCGCCGCCACTGAGCGTGTCGTTGCCAGCCCCACCGACGAGAAAGTCGTTGGCCGATCCGCCGGTGACGGTGTCGTTGCCCATGCCGGCGTTGAAGTAGGTGGAGCGCTGCGGCTGGGCCGCGGTAGCGGCGGGCACCGTGAAGGTATCGTTGCCCGTGGTCCCGAGCGTGACGACCTGGAATTGGTCCCCGCGTGCCGCGCCGCTCACGAGATCGCGCACGTCGAAGGTGACGCCATTCGTCGAGGCGACGAAACTGATGCCCTCGTCGTCGAAACGGCTGACCGGGCCAGTCAGTGCGTCGGCCGCGGCCTCTGCCTGCAGCCGGATGGCGAGGCCGCCATCCTGGTTCGCCATGGTGTTGGTGTCGACGGTCGAGCCGTTCCCGACCTGCGCCGACGTGAAGGTCAGACGTACCTGACCAGCCGCGGCGGCCGAGACGTTGACAATGTCGGTTCCCTCGCCGAGGTCGGTGCGATCCGCGCCATCCGTCGAGACGTTGAAGAAGGCGGTGTCGTTGCCGGCGCCGCCCAGCACGGCATCATCGCCGGCGCCGCCGGAGAGGACGTCGTTGCCCGCCTCACCGATGAGGGTGTCGTTGCCGCCGCGGCCGTCGATGAAGTCGTTGCCGGCAAGCCCATTCAGCGCCTCCCCGGCATCGCTGCCAAGCAGGGAGTTGTTTCCGGCATCGACCGCCGTCGCGTTGAGGCGGACTTGCGCCTGGAGGAAGTCGCCGAGCTCGGCCTGGTCGGTGAAGTTACGACCCGACCCGATCCGCTGGCCCTGCGCGTTTGTGAAGGCGTCGACCTGGTCGGCAAGCGAGGGGATCAGCGAAGCGCCGGCGCCCATGGCGTAGAGCGGGATGACCTGGTTCGAGTGGTTGCCGCTAAAGAAAAGTCCCTCGGGAACACCGTCTCCGTTCCGGTCCGGCTGGACCGGCTGATACGGGATCGTTGCGCCCTCGGGTCCGAAGAACAGGTGGTCGTGGTCGGCGGTGACGATGAGCAGCGTGTCCTCGAAGGTGGCGCGGCTCGTCGGCGAGTTGATCCAGTCGACGACCGTGCGGACCGAGTTGTTGAACTCGATGTACTCCTCGATCATCCGGCCGCGGTTGTTGGCATGCATCGCGCGGTCGACGGCGCCGCCCTCAATCGAGAGGTAGAGGCCGTCGGGGTCGACGTTGAGCCGGTTGAGCGCGGCGAGCGATAGCTCGGAGAGCGTCGGGGAGGTCGCCAGACGCGGCACGCTGAACGGTATTTCCGTCGTGTTCGGGGCTGCCGCACCGTCGCGGTTGAAGTTGCTCGATGTGAAGGCCTGGGTGATCATCGCCAGGCGTTCGGTGGTCGGCGCACCGCTGCCCGCGGCTTGGATCGCGGCACGGTCCTGGAGCAGGTTCCAGCTCTGACCGTCCAGGGAGCGGAAGGTATCGGCCTTGAGCGAATTCCAGAGATCAGCCCCGACCCAGGTGTAGTCCGCGCTCGTGCGCAGACGGCCGTTGTCGTTGTAGTCCGGGTTGCCGGTCCCGGCGATGACGTCGAGGGTACCGGAGGCGAACATCTCCTGCGCGATCTGGGCAGCGTTGGAGCGGGCGATGTTGTGGGCGCCGCCCGTCGCCGCCGGGGTCGCATCGCTGAATTGCACCGTGGAGACGACACCGGTCGCCCGGCCGAGCTGGTGGAACTGCTCGGCAATCGAGAAGAGCGGCTCGCCTGCCCCGTCCACGTCGATGGCGTTGTTGTAGGTTTTCTCGCCGGTGGCGATGGAAGAGGCCGTGTTACCCGAATCCGGATAGGTCTGCCGGTGGAATTCGTAGCCCTCGAAACCACGCGGATAGGTGACCTGGAAGCCGCCATTGGCGACGGTGTCCGAGCCGGCGACGGGCCGGAAATCGTAGTTCCTGGCCGGGTCGTAGACCGTGTTCGGGTTTTGGGCGGTCCCGGTCTCGCCCGGGATCGGGGTCGTGCGGGTATCGAGCGGGAACACGGACTGGGCCGTTGCGACGAAGCCAGGCCCGTCGGCCACGAGGGTCCGTCCGGCCGCGCCGGCGCGCGCATCGCCCTCGGCCAAGCCCTGCAGATAGAGCCGCGTGGCCTCCAGCGTGTTGTAGCCGGCGCCGTCGGCGATCATCACGATCACGTTCTTGATGGGGCTGGCAGTCGACGCCATGGTTCTCGCTCTCTCTATTGTGGGCGCCGATGGGTCGGCGGTGAGATGGAGTGACCGCCGGTCTCGGCCAGCGGACATCTTCGAGCCTGTAGGAAGTGCAGGTCAGGGCGCGGAACGACTGCAGCCGACCTCGGCACGATCCCGAGAACCTGCGTGACTTAACTCGATGACAACCATGTGAAAGCTTTCCGCCTTCAGCCATGCCGACCAGCTGGCGGTGTTCTGGAAGGACGGACCAAAGAAGTTGCGGAGATCGTGAACCGTTCTCCGCACTCGCGCGACCAACGGGTGTCAGGGGCGTGAAGAGACGGCCCGCAACTCGGAGGAACCCGCCATGACCCGTAAGACAATCATCGCCACTGCCCTCGGTACACTGGTCCTGTTCACCGGCCTTTCCGGTGGGGCCTCGGCAAAGCCGATGTACCTCAAGAGCAACCATTCCCACGGCGTGGGCTACGGCGGCATCGTCCTCGGGGGTCTGGCCCTTGGCGTCCTGGCTGCAGGTGCGGCCGCGGCTGCAGAAGGGGATTGCTACCTCGAAAGCCGGCGCGTGGCCGACGAATTCGGCGGTGTCTACGTCCGCCGTGTGCGCGTCTGCGAATGATCGGCAGTCATCATGCGGATGAACACCACGCCGTCGGGGATCTCCCGGACGGCGTGGAGCGACTCGGCTGTCGCGCAGGTGCAATCGTACGGAGAAAGCCCCTTCAATGACGCGACCATGAAATTCTCTGGATTTCCCCCGCTACGAAGTCTCGGTGCTTGGCGCCTATCGAGGGGCGCGCAGACCGATGCCGCCTTGTCCCGGGTAGCTCCTTTCGTGCCGGCCGCCTATATCCGACGGATCCGCTACGCCGGCGAATGAGCGCCGCCCCTCCAGCTCCGTTACGCCAGCATGCGTCGCTTCCCACCCGAACGGATCATCTGCCTGACGGAAGAGACCGTCGAGACCCTGTACCTGCTCGGGGAGCAGGACCGCATCGTCGGCGTATCCGGGTATGCCGTTCGCCCGCCCCAGGTCCGCCGCGAGAAACCGAGGGTCTCGGCCTTCACGAGCGCCGACCTGCCGAAGATCCTGGCCCTCGACCCCGACCTGGTCCTGACCTTCTCGGACCTGCAGGCCGTCATCGTCGCCGATCTCGTGCGGGCCGGCATCGCCGTGCACGCGTTCAACCATCGCGACGTCGCCGGCATCCTCGCCATGATCCGCACCGTCGGGGCGCTTGTGGGCGCCGGAGCCAAGGCCGAGGTGCTCGCGCGCGGCTACGAGGCCCGCCTCGCGCAGGTCGCGGCTCAGGCGAAGGGCGAGCTTCGGCCTAGGGTGTACTTCGAGGAATGGGACGAGCCCCTGATCTCTGGCATTGGCTGGGTGTCGGAACTCGTGCGTGTCGCTGGGGGCGAGGACGTCTTTCCGGAGCTTGCCGCGAAGGCCGCTGCTAAGGACCGCATCGTGTCCCCGGAGGCCGTGATTGCCGCGGCGCCGGAGGTCATCCTCGCGTCGTGGTGCGGGAAGAAGGTCGTGCCGTCCCGCATCGCCGGACGCGCGGGCTGGAACCGCATCCCGGCGGTGGCCCAGGGCCGTATCGTCGAGATCAAGTCACCGCTGATCCTGCAGCCGGGTCCCGCGGCCCTGACCGACGGCCTCGACGCAATCTTGCAGGCCCTTGATAGGCCGGCCAGCCTAGCTGAGTTCCCCAACGTCCCGGTCCCCGTCCCACCACTCACGTCGTGGCCCCTCTCAGAGAAGCATCGCGCTGTCCTCATGAAGGTACCCGACGAGGGCTGGATCGAGGGATCGCGCATCGACGGGCGTTGCCTCGACGTGCTCCTGCGGCGCGGCTGGATCAGGAGGGTGCATGGGGACGGGAGAGGCCGGTCTCGGGGCGACGGCTACCAAAGGACGCCTACGGCACGAGCGGCCCTGTTCCCGGACGAGCAACCTACCGCCTGAACGATGGCTTCGCACCGCCTTCAGGCTTCGTTCAACGGGGCTGACCTAGTCTTCGTATCAGAGCAACCTAAGAGGTTCGAGCAATGAAGACGCGCCTTGCAGCCCTGGTCGCGACAGCGGCTATCCTGATTCCCGCCGCCTCCTCGGCCCAGTATTACGAAGACGGTCCGCGCCGGCATCGTCACCAACACGAGCATGTCGACGTATACCGTCACGGCGGTCATGACCACGTCGTCACGCGCCGCCACCACGGCGGGCATGACGATGTCTCGGACCGTGTCGTCGAGCGCCGGCATCACCATTATCGCGAGCGTTACTAAACGCGGGGCGCCCGTGCCTGAGCGAGGGCACGGGTGGTTGGTCAGGGCTCAAGATGGCCAACCGGATTTCAGTAGCAGACCCTACGGACGACGAATTCGCCGTAAGGGTTGTAGCCGTGCCGGATATGGCAGTGACCGCCGTAATAGACCGACGCGTGACCCCAGTGGCCGTGTCCATGACCATTGCCCCATTGGCCGTGACCATGACCATGGCCGCCATGGCCATGCCCGTGACCACCATGAGTGTGGCCATGTGCCGATGCAGCCGTTGCCCCGAAGGCTCCCATGCCAACGATGACGAGAAGCGGGATGAGCTTACGTGAACCGAACATGTCTGCCTCCTGAAGTCCGCGAGCCGTCATTTGGGCTCTGACCTTCATTGGTCGCTGCGGTGACGGAGTCGGTTCACGAAGAGCGCGAATTATTTTTGGAGATGTTCTGACGCAACGGTCGACGACGGAATCGGTACTCCGGCCGTGCGCAAACGATTTTTCCCATAATCGAGAACATGGCAAACGGACCTTGATCGTTCGGTCCGAAGCGGACGTTCCACCTCCAACATGGACGGCTGCATTGTAAATTGTGCACTCAAAAGCCGCCTATCTTAAAGCCTCCCAAAGCGGTTTGTCGGCCTTAAGCGATTGAGTTTTGACCCCTTCAACTCCGATAATGGCTATCCGACCGTACAAGAGTTTTCTTGGTTGGAAGGCTGAAAGCTGTCATGATACGTTGGGGGAAGGCCGGGATTTGCAGGCGCTGATCCGTGTAAAGGATGGATGTCTTGGTTTGGGTGCCATAGACGATGCGCCCGCGCGGATGGTCCTCGTACTCGCTGTCAGCGATCTCAGCTGGAAGGCCATACCGCAGGAGTCCAGCAGGACCGAGGCGGTGCCAGGCTTCCCAAACATCATAATGGCCGCGCGGATGGGTGAGAGCTGCTCCGTAAGCCTCGGCATGCGAGAGCACGGTGGCGTCGGTGACGAGGACACGACTTTTGCCAACGCGGACGCTCCAGAAGATCCCGACGCTGGGCTCGGGGTGGGAGGATCCGATAGGCTCAGACATGGTCAGCTCGACGAAGGGAAGGATAGCGGGGCGGTCATAGGCCGAAGAATGAGGGCCTCAGCAGCCTGGCGAGGCGCCTTCGAGGGCGTGCCTCGATGATCTGTCGCTCAGGAGCTGGTCGGCCGTTGCGGCGATCCTGTCCCGCCAAGCTAGCGGCATGAGCCAGCGCTCGGGGATGGCACAGGCGCCGTAGAGCGCGCCGGCGAGCTGACCAGTGACAGCGCCGACCGTGTCAGCGTCTCCGCCGAGATTGACAGCCAGCACCAGGGCATCCTCGAAGCTGTCGGTGCTGCCGATGGACCACAGGGCCGCTTCGAGCGTGTCGATAACGAAGCCGGTCGAGCGGATCTCTGACCGTGGCTTACTGCGCCATGAGCCCGTAGCAATGGCTCGAATGGCGGCATCGCCCGCCCAGTCGCGTGGGCGCAGTACGTCCGTCTGACCTTGAATGGCTGCCCGTAGGAGTTGGACGAAGAAGGCGCAGGCTTCGACAGCCTGGGGCGCAGCGTGGGTGATAAGGCTTTGATCGCGGGCGGACCGGTCAGCGGCCTCGGCATCGTCCAAGGCAAAGAGGGCGACGGGAGCGACGCGCATCACGGATCCATTGCCGGCGTCCCTAGGATTGGATGAACCGGCGTAGGGGTCGCCGGTTTGCTCGAAGCGTGCGAGGGCCGCAGCGGTTGTCATGCCGATGTCGAAGCAGCTGCCGGTGCAGGAGTACTCGCCCTTGCGCCACCAGGCGACGAAGCGTTCGGCAAGGTCGCGCGGATTGAAGTCACCTGGAGCGCCTTGTTCGCGGGCGGCGAGAAGGCTGTCGGCGAGCGCCAGCGCCATCGCGGTGTCGTCAGTCCATTGGCCGGGCGCGAGAATGTAGGGGCCACCGCCGAGCATTTCGGTGTGGTGCGGATGCGCGTCGCGCGGCTCGAACTCCAACGTCGCGCCGAGGGCGTCGCCGACCGCAAGGCCCAGCAAGGCGCCGCGGGCGCGGTCGAGTGTGATCGCTGACGAAGCTGTTGTGGTGTCGGCAGATGGATTTGCCATGGCGCTGTCCTTGCTGTGTGAGGTGAGGATTAATGGACTGGCGGCGCGCTTCGCGGCGCGACCGAAGTCGACTCTCGCCCGAGGCAGCAAGGCTCAGTTCCGCTGTGCCGCAGATCGACGTCAGCGCGTGGGCGTCGTGATGGGGCGTGACGAAGCAGCGGGCGGGGCCGCGTGGCGCGGCGTGCCACCGAACACGAACTCGGCCAGGATGATCGTAGCGAAGAGCCAGAAGCCGGCGGCGTAGAGGATGTGCATGCCGGGATGATCGACCCGGCGACCCGAGCCGAAGACGTTACCGGCCTTGGGGAAGAAGTACTGGAACTTGAGGATCAGGATGCCGGGCGTGATGAAGATGCGCCAAGCGAGCGAAGGGGAAGGTGGTTCGTGATCGGCAGGCTGCATCGGATCTCCTCGCCGACCGTACGAGTGGCGGCGCAGGCTATTCGCGGCAGCACGAGGAACTTCAGAGAGCAGGCGTGGCGACGAAGCCGCGTCAGGCTGAGCGCGATGGGAAGCGGTGCGCACGTGCAGCAGCTCCGCACAACGGACCTCCGCACCGGGAGCGCTGAAGCAGGAGGACAGGCGTGATCACGATCGGCTGCACACCCCCGCATGCCCGGTAGGATCCAACGGAGAGAGGAAGAGAGCATTCCCTCCGGGGGCCGCGTATGTAGGCGATTGTCGCCAGCTTCTGCAGCAATCGGGCGCTGCAATCTGGCCTAGAACCTACAGCGTTGCGGTGTCACCGCCCGGCACGCCTGTGCGGAGGATGCAGCATACGACCAGTGATGAAGCGAGCGTCACCCTCTCGAACGTGCCTTCGCCCTAACCAATCACCAATGCGGTCCCCGGCGCTCACAAGTGGTCACCAAGGCCCCCGATTGTGCTGACCTTGGCTCACCCTGCTTTCGGGGCGTCTGGGCGCGTGCGAGCTTACCGCGCTCACCAAATACCTTATAAGGAAGCTGAGCCAGCCGGACCATGACGCGCAACGGCAGCATCGACAAGGAGAGAAAATGAACCTTTGCGGAAGCTCAGAACGTCGGCTTCCAAGAATTTCGATTGCTTTGATCTATGTGAACAATCTTGACAGTTTGGGGTCCGGCGACTTCTGAGCGAACACAGGGCAATTGTGACCCCTCCTTCAAGCTACACGTGCTGTTGCACGCCGGTGCCGGGCAGCCGCGAGGAGGACCGACAATGGCCTCACCCTGCGACTGGCTGACCTTCCAACGCCTCAAGCCCCCGGCCAAAGCGCCTGAGGTGGGGCTGCTGCTATTTGCCTGTGTGTCGGCAGCCCTTGCCTGCAGCTTGAAGTGGCCGATCAGTTCATTTGTCTCGACACCTTAGCCATGCGCTACCAACCCTTATGGTGTCGGCAGATGGACGAACCAGGCGTAACGACAGAAATCTCCTTGGACGATTTCGCGCGGCGCTTCTCGATGCGCAACGGGAGGCTCATGTGGTTGCTCGGCGCCGGTGTTTCGGCGTCCGCCGGCATCCAGACTGCTTGGGACATGATTTGGCGCTTCAAGCGCGAACTGTACATCACACAACGTAAGGCATCGCGGAAATCGGTCGAGGATCTTTCCCATCTCGCGGTTCAGGCATTGCTCAATGCCTTCGTGGCGGAATCAGAGACGTTGCCGAAGCCCGGAGCTCCGGACGAATATTCGGCGCTCTTCGAAGCAACCTACCCGCAGGAGCAGGACCGGCGAACCTATATCGAGCACATGATCAGGGGCATGAAGCCGACCCAGGGGCATCTGGCTTTGGCCGCTCTCATGCAGGCGAAGCACACCAACATCGCCTGGACGACAAACTTTGACCATCTGCTCGCCGACGCTTGCGCGCGCACCTTCGGCACGACTGCCGCGCTTAACTCGGCATCGCTAGACGGCACCGCTCTCGCCGGTGAGTTCATATCCGAGCAGCAATGGCCGATCGAGGTGAAGCTCCACGGCGACTTCCGGTCCAGGCGCTTAAAGAACACGAGTGAGGAGCTCCGCCACCAGGACGCAAAATTCCGCCAGCAGATGATCGATGCGTGCCGACGCTTCGGGCTAGTCGTTGCTGGTTATAGCGGTCGCGACGATTCAGTCATGGAGGCGCTTGAGGCGGGGTTAACGGAGCCAGGTGCCTTCCCGGGCGGCCTCTTTTGGCTGCACCGAGGCGAGCATCCGCCCTTCGAGCGTGTGACACGTCTGTTGGATCGCGCGGCAGCTGCGAATGTCGAATGCGGGATCGTCCGCATCGAGAACTTTGACGAGACCATGATCGACCTGCTCAGACTCCTGCCAAAAGTTGATGCCGCCCAGCTGCGTGCTGGGGCTCTGGAGCGGCGCCGCTTCTCATTCGCTCCTGCTCCCGCGGGCACGAAGGGCTACCCGGTGCTGCGCATGAACGCGCTGGCAGTTACCTACCCGATTAACTGCAGGAAGGTCGTGTGCGATGTCGGTAATGCTAAGGACGTCCAGAGGATCGTGGAGGCAGCCGACGCTCGCCTGATCGTCGCCCGCACTCAGGCCGGCGTCATCGGTTTCGGCAGCGACGACGCGTTCAGAAAAACATTTGAGCCGTTCAAAATCACCGATTTTGGACTTCTAACCTTTGAGGATCGGCGGCTACGGTACGACTCGCAGGAGCGCGGCTTGCTCCGACGGGCACTAGTCGCCGCGATCGCGCAGACGTGCGCGATGGACGTCCGTCCGCGAGGTTCCCGAGACCTGCTCGCTCCGGAAAATCCGGCGAGCGAAGAGTGGCAGGACTTGCGCCATATCGTCGGCCAGATCAGTGGCGGCGTCCCCAAGGATCGCAGCATCTCCTGGCGGGAGGGAGTCAGCCTCCGCCTGGATTGGGCAAGCGATAGGGTTTGGCTGCTGTTCGAGCCGCGCATCATATTCGACGGTGCCAACGAGGGGACGACAGCTATCACGTCCGACTTCGCGCGCGAACGAACGGTGCGCCGCTATAATCAGGTGTTGGACAAGCTCATCGACTATTGGTCCCGTCGGCTCGCTGGCGAGAACATCCGAGCGCTCCGTATCGGCGACGGCATAGACGCCGCGTACACGCTCGATAAGCGCTCCGCTTTCTCCTACTCGGTAAAACCATGATTGGAGCGCTCCAGCCGCATGTCCGCTTGCCCGAGGCCCAGCTGCTGTTCCATCCTGATCGACCGAGCGATACGGACATCCACCCGCTGCGCGGTCTAGGGCGGTTCGGTCCATACTCGACTGCCTTCACACCATCGCCTATCCGCGTCGCCACTCTATCACCCGCAGGTGAGTCCAGGCGGCTGTTCGCCTTCCTCAAAGAACTGAACCGTTCCGCGCAGCCACGAGAGCGAAAGGACTATCTGCCTGCATGGACGAGCTTCAACGGCGTCTTCCAGACTCACCTCGCGCCGGCGGCGAAGCCCTGCCTACGGGAGCTTGAGGTGAGTCTCGATGCCGAGCTTAAGGACAGCGCAGCACCGGAGCTGCTCCTCGCCGAGCGCGTCGTTCGCGCAATCCAGCTGCTGGATGCTAACCGTGCTGACTTCGACGTCCTCTTCATTTACCTACCCGAACGATGGGCGGCTGGATTCCACGGGCCCCACGAGTTCGACCTACACCATCAGCTCAAAGCTTTCACCGCCAGCCGACAGCTTCCGATCCAAATTGTGCGCGAGGGGAGCGCGCTGTCCTATCCCTGCCGTGCCAGCGTCATGTGGCGGATCGGCCTCGCGCTATACGCTAAGGCCGGCGGCGTTCCTTGGAAATTAACACACGTCGTGCCTGACACAGCCTATATCGGCATCTCCTACGCGCTGCGCGCAGTCGAGTCCGATCAGCCGCGGTTTGTAACCTGCTGCAGCCAAGTATTCGACGCCGACGGCGCTGGGCTTGAGTTCATCGCCTATGACACGGCCGAGATGGACGTACAGCGCGAGAACCCCTTTCTTTCACATACGGAAATGTTCCGAGTCATTACCAGGTCGCTCGACCTTTACCGCCGCAGGCACGCCGGGCGGTCGCCGACGCGGGTGATGGTGCACAAGTCGACCGAGTTCAAGGAAGCCGAGATCGATGGGTGTTTCGAGGCGCTGAAGCATTGCGAAAACGTTGACCTAATTCAGGTCATTGAAGACGTAGGATGGCAGGCGGCGAGCTGGAAACAGGACGGCAATGATCCTAGAAGGGCACAAGCGGACGGATATCCCGTCAAACGCGGTACCCTACTCGGACTTAGCGGCAAAGACGCGCTCCTCTGGATGCACGGCGCCGTCGACGGGCTCGGACGGGGCCCCTATTTTCAAGGCGGTCGCGGCACGCCTCGCCCGCTGCGCCTTGTTCGGCATGCTGGCCACGGCTCCTGGGATGACACCGCGCGAGCGGTTCTGGCTCTGTCCAAAATGAATTGGAACAACGACGCCCTGTACGACCCGCTTCCCGTCACCATGAGCTATGCCAAGACGCTGGCGCAGGTCATCAAACGGATGCCCAAAATGGGCAAGGGAATCTACCAGTTCCGTTTCTTTATGTAGGGGAACGTAACAAGCCCAAACGTCGAGGTTTTCGCCGACGAAGCAATATTTTCAGCTAGGAAAGTATCGCCGGCAGCAGCAGAACACGGCCAATACTACGGAGACGATATACCCTTTCCGTCGGAGCGGAACGGTTAAAAAACCTCGAAGCTCGGCGCCCTTGCCAGCTAG
>NZ_JAIETD010000077.1 GCF_019745455.1 Methylobacterium sp. | reverse complement strand
TCTGATCAGGTGCGGGGCGCAGGCTTAAAAGATGAAGAATTGCAGGAGCTTGTGAAAAGCTTGGCTCCCCGAGTAGGACTCGAACCTACGACAAAGCGATTAACAGTCGCTTGCTCTACCAACTGAGCTATCGGGGACCACGGCGGGGTCTCTACACACCCTGGATGCGGGGCGCAAGCGTCGGAATGGCGTGTTTCACGAATCCGTCACGATCTGACCGACGGCCTCGCTTGCCCGTGACGGCGATGTCACGAACGCCGTTGCCCACGGCCCCTTGCCTCTGCTAATGACCGGCTCGCCCCGGATCGGCCGCCCGATCCGGACCAGCACGGCAAGGTCCCTCGCATGAGTGCCTTAGCCAACGAGGCCTCGTGGCGGAGTGGTTACGCAGAGGACTGCAAATCCTTGTACGGGGGTTCGATTCCCTCCGAGGCCTCCATTCGATCCTTGCTCCGCACGTCCACCCAACAGAATTTCGAGCCGCGGAAAGCGTTGCGTTTTGACGCCCGATCCACGACAACCCGCCGGCCTTCGCCGCCCGAGCTTGGATCGCCGCACGGCTTGAATCCGGAAACCGTCGTGGGCGAGGCTGTCGTTGGAGAGAGGGCACAGATGCTCGATTATGCGCAGGCACGACGCCTCATGGTCGATTGCCAGTTGCGGACCTTCGACGTGAACGACGTCGCGGTGCTCGATGCCTTCGACACGGTGTCGCGCGAACGCTTCGTTCCGCACGGCCGCGAGGATTTCGCCTATATCGACCAAGCCCTCAGGCTCGGACCGCAACGCGTGATGCCGGCCCCGATGCTGCTGGCGCGCCTGATCCAGGCGCTGGCGGCGGGTCCGGGCCAGCGCTTTCTCGATGTGGGCGCGGGCTACGGCTACGGCGCCGCCATCCTCGGATCCCTCGGCGCCAAAGGCGTCGCCCTCGAACCCGATCCGGCGCTGGCCGCTGGCGCGCGCGAGCGCCTCGCGGACAGGCCCGGGGTCACGGTCATGGAAGCGCCCCTCGATTCCGGGGCGGCGGATGCCGGGCCGTTCGATGCGATCCTGGTCAACGGCAGGGTCGAGGTCAGGCCACAGACCCTCCTCGACCTCCTGTCGGACGGCGGGCGTCTCGCATGCGTGATGGGGCGGGACCGCGCTGCCAAGGCGACCCTTTTCGTTCGGGCAGGCGCAGCCTTCGGCTCCCGCCCCCTCTTCGATGCCACCCTGCCGGCCCTGCCGGAATTCACCGCCGAGGCCGGCTTCGCCTTCTGACGCGCAAGGCCAAGTGTCGCTTTTATACGGCACCTCCTGGCGAATCTCGGCCTGCACTCCTGCGCTAAGTGCCCAGTTACCCCAGCTCTGCTAAGCTGCAGATCGAGGCGGGCTACCCGGATCGCGCCGAAAGCGCCGCGGCCGTGACAGACGGCCAACCGGTTCATCGAGAGACCGCAAGGGTTGATGGACGTGAGTAAACGGAACTCCGCGACGCGCGCTGGGCACTCGCTCATCGCCAGCGTCGCTCCCGCGCTTGGCAGGCTGGCACTCGTTGGCCTGACGTTCTCCATGGCCGTCCCCGCTGGGGCCGAGACGTTGGAGAGCGCCCTGGCACGTGCATACCGCGCCAATCCGGTTCTCAATGCGAGCCGGGCCAGACTGCGCTCCGACGACGAAGGCGTCGCCCAGGCTTTGTCGGGCTATCGACCAACGGCAACCCTCAGCGCCGATATCGGCCTCCAGCAGTTCCAGGGCAGTCTGCAGAGGCAGCAGATCAACAATGTGACGCGGCCGGGCGGCGCTGGTCTGACGATCAACCAGACCCTGTTCAACGGCTTTCAGACCGACAACCAGACCCGGCAGGCGGAATCGCAGGTGCTCAACACCCGCGAAATTCTGCGCTCCACCGAGATGAGCACGCTCTTCCTCGGCGCGCAGGCCTACATGAACGTCCTGCGCGATACAGCGAACCTCGAGTTGCAGCGAAACAACGTCGAGGTGCTCGAGGAGCAACTCCGCCAGACCCGCGACCGCTTCAACGTCGGCGAAGTCACCCGCACCGACGTCGCGCAGGCCGAGGCGCGCCTCGCCGGCGCCCGCTCCAGCGTCAGCGCCGCCGAGTCCAACCTGCGCGCCTCGATCGGCGATTACCGCCGCCGCATCGGCGTCGAGCCGCGCCAGCTCGCGCCCGGCCGGCCGCTCGATCGCTACGTGCCCTCGAACCTCGACGCCGCCGTCACCATCGGCCTCAAGGAACATCCCCAGGTCCTGGCGTCTCTCCACGCGGTGGATACCGCCGAGGCGAGGGTGAAGGTTCTCGAAGGCCAGCTCTATCCCCGCGTCGGCCTGCAGGGCTCCGTAGCCCAGCGCTACGACAGCCAGTTCCCCGGCGACAACGGCGTCACCGCGGCGATCGTCGGCTCGATATCGATCCCGCTCTACGAAGGCGGTTTGACCTACTCGCAAATCCGCCAGGCCAAGGAGCGGGTCGGCGAGGCCCGCATCAACGTCGAGGACATCCGCGACCAGGTGCGCTCGGGAATCGTCACCGCTTGGGGCCAGCTCGAAGCCTCCAAGGCCCAGGTCATCGCCTCTCAGGCCCAGGTCCAGGCCAACGAGGTCGCGCTCAACGGCGTGCGCGAGGAGGCCCGCGTCGGCCAGCGCACCACCCTCGACGTGCTGAACGCACAGCAGGAGTTGCTGAACTCGCGCGTCAACCTCATCATCGCGCAGCGTGATCGCGTCGTGAACTCCTACGGCGTGGTCCAGGCCGTCGGCCGCCTCACCGTCCGATTCACCGCGATCCCGACCGAGATCTACAGCCCGAAAGAGCATTTCGATCAGGTCAAGGATCTCTGGTTCGGCGTGCGTACGCCTGATGGGCGCTGACCGACACGTTTTCCTGTGGCCGGACGCCGGCGATCGAGCCTCGCATCCTTGTCTCTGGCCGCAGGCGTGAAATAGTGAAGGGTAAGGTCTCACGCTGCCGAAATGACTGCCGGTTGGGCGGAAGAGCGCGCGACAAGACAAGAACTTAGAACCGTGCCCGATTGCCATGCGGACGAAGACGGTTCTAATTCAACCTTTCCTTAACCTTAAGCCCCGAGCATCGTTGGTATGAGTGCAGCGAGCCCCAAGGTGCAGGACAAGGGCCCGGATCTCGGCACGGAACCCTCCATGGAGGAAATCCTGGCCTCGATCCGGCGGATCATCGCCGACGATCAGAATGCAAAAACCGAAGATCCGCAGCCGAGCCGCGCCTCACCACCCCTCCCCGAGAACGACGACATCCTCGATCTCGCCGAGGTGGCGCAGCCGGTGCGCAAACCGGCACCGGTCCAGATCGAGGAGGAGCCGATCGGCTTTCGCCAGGACGTCGCCCCCGATCTGATGGATTTCGATTCCATCTCCTTCGACGATGTCCCTGCGCCTGAACCCGCCGCTGCTCGCCTGCCGGAGCCGGAGCCGGAATTCGACGCGGTCTGGGACGAGCCCCTGACGCCGGAACCTCCTCCGCCGCCACCGCCGCCGTCTCGCAAGGAGGTTCGGCAGGAATTCCCGCCGGAGCCGGATTCCGCCAGGGAGCGCCTGACCTCGGCGATGACCGATGCCAGCGTCGGCCAGGCCTTCAGCATGCTGTCGAGCATGGTGCTCACCAATCAGGCCCGTACGCTGGAAGACCTCGTCCAGGACATGCTGCGGCCGATGCTGAAATCCTGGCTCGACGACAACCTGCCGGTGATGGTCGAACGCCTGGTCCGGGCCGAGATCGAGCGCGTCGCCCGCGGGCGCTAGCCCCTTCGTGTTGACGCGGACGCCCTGACGGGTTGAAAGCGGGCCGGCGCGACGCCCCGCGCCTGTTTGGCCCGTATTCCGCCCATGATGGACAAGACATTCGACCCCGCCGCCGTCGAGGGGCGCGTCGCCGCCGCCTGGGAGGCGGGAGAGGCCTTCAAGGCCGGCCGGCCCGAGCGCGCCGATGCAAAGCCCTTCACCATGGTGATCCCGCCGCCGAACGTGACGGGCTCGCTCCACATGGGCCACGCCCTCAACAACACGCTGCAGGACGTGCTGTGCCGGTTCGAGCGCATGCGCGGGCGCGACGTGCTGTGGCAGCCGGGCACCGATCACGCCGGCATCGCGACGCAGATGGTCGTCGAGCGCCGGATGATGGAGGCGCAGGAGCCCGGCCGGCGCGAGATCGGCCGCGAGGCCTTCGTCGAGAAGGTCTGGGCCTGGAAAGCGGAATCGGGCGGGGCGATCGTCAACCAGTTGAAGCGGTTAGGGGCATCCTGCGACTGGTCGCGCGAGCGCTTTACCATGGGGCTCTCAGGCGCGCCCGACGACCAGATGGTCCGCGCTGTGACGAAGACCTTCGTCGACCTCCACGCCAAGGGGCTGATCTACCGCGACAAGCGCCTGGTGAATTGGGACCCGAAGTTCCAGACCGCGATCTCGGACCTCGAAGTCCTGCAGGTCGAGGTCAAGGGCCATCTCTGGCACTTCGACTATCCGGTCGTCGACGAGGCGGGCGCCGAGACCGGCGCGGTCATCACCGTCGCGACGACGCGGCCCGAGACCATGCTGGGCGACACGGCGGTGGCGGTCCACCCGGACGACGAGCGCTACACCGCGCTCGTCGGCAAGCATGTGCGCTTGCCGCTGGTCGGCCGGTTGATCCCGATCGTCGCCGACAGCTACTCCGACCCCGAGAAGGGCACCGGCGCCGTCAAGATCACCCCGGCCCACGACTTCAACGATTTCGAGGTCGGCAAGCGCGCGGGCTGCACGCCGATTAACATCCTGGATGCGGAAGCGCGGATAACGCTCGACGGCAACGAGCCTTTTCTTAGCAACGCCTCGCCCGATCCGGAGGCGCTGGCCCTCCATGGCCTCACGCGCGAGGAGGCCCGCAAGCGCGTCGTCGCCCTGATGGAGGAGCGCGGCCGCCTGAGCCTCATCGAGCCCAACACCCACGCCGTCCCGCATGGCGACCGCTCGGGCGTCGTCATCGAGCCCTATCTCACCGACCAGTGGTACGTGAACGTGAAGCCGCTCGCCGAGCGGGCGCTCCAGGCCGTGCGCGACGGGCAGACGACGTTCGTGCCCGCCAACTACGAGAAGATCTTCTTCCAGTGGCTTGAGAACATCGAGCCCTGGTGCATCTCGCGCCAGCTCTGGTGGGGCCACCAGATCCCGGTCTGGTACGACGAGGACGGGGGCATCTTCGTCGCCGAGACCGAGGCGGAGGCGCTGGCTCAGGCCGAGGCCAAGCATGGCCGCAGCGTTGCCCTGCGCCGCGACGAAGACGTTCTCGACACCTGGTTCTCCTCCGCCCTGTGGCCGTTCTCGACCCTCGGTTGGCCCGACCAAACGCCGGAACTCGCGCGGTTCTACCCGACCAACACCCTGGTGACCGGCAAGGACATCCTGTTCTTCTGGGTCGCCCGGATGATGATGCTCGGCCTCCACGTCACCGACAGGGTGCCGTTCGACACGGTCTACCTCCACACGCTGGTGCGGGATGCGGCCGGCGCCAAGATGTCGAAATCGAAGGGCAACGTCGTCGACCCGCTCGGGCTCATCGATCAATACGGCGCCGACGCCTTGCGCTTCACCCTCGCGGCGATGAACGCGCCGGGGCGGGACATCAAGCTCGCGGTCAACCGGGTCGAGGGCTACCGCAACTTCGCGACGAAGCTCTGGAACGCCTCGCGTTTCGCCGAGATGAACGGCTGCGTGCTCGATCCTGCTTACCGCCCAGAGGCGGCCACAGAGAGCCTCAACCGCTGGGCGCTCGGCGAGGCCGCCCGCGCGGTAGCGGAGGTCACGGCGGCGCTCGAAGCGCACCGCTTCAACGACGCGGCGGCGGCCGCCTACCGCTTCGTCTGGAACATCTTCTGCGACTGGTACGTGGAGCTCGCCAAGCCCGTCCTCCAGGGCGAGGGCGACGCCGCCTCCAAGGCCGAGACTCAAGCCACGGTCGCCTTCCTGATCGACCAGATCGCCAAGCTCCTGCATCCTTTCATGCCCTTCCTCACCGAGGAGCTGTGGGCGATCAAGGGCGAGAGTCTCCCGGATCGCGGCCTCCTGGCGCTGGCGCCCTGGCCCGACCTGTCGAGCCTCGACGATCCGTCCTCCGAAGCCGAGGTCGGTTGGGTCGTCGACCTCGTCTCGGAGATCCGCTCGGCCCGCTCGGAGACCAGCGTCCCGGCGGCAGCGCAGATCCCGCTCATGCTCGTGGCGGCGGATGCGGCGACGCGGGCACGGGTCGAGCGCTGGGGCGACACGCTCCTGCGCCTCGCCCGCCTCTCCGAGATCGGCTTTGCGGAGGCAGCCCCGCGCAACGCCGTCCAGCTCCTGGTCCGCGGCACGGTCGCGGCGCTCCCGCTGGAAGGCATCGTCGATCTCGCCGCCGAGGTCGCCCGCCTGAACAAGGAGGCGGCGAAGGCGGCCTCCGAGATCGCCAAGATCGACGGCAAGCTCGGCAACGCCGATTTCCTCGCCCGCGCCCCCGACGAGGTCGTGGACGAACAGCGCGAGCGCCGGGACGGGGAAGCCGCAAGGCTGGAGAAGATCCGCGAAGCGCTGACGCGGTTGTCGGAGTGAATCCCGCCCTGTCATTCCGGCCTCCGGATCCGCCCTTTGGCCGGTCCAAGGATGAACTCTGCGGAACTCGGGCCCGGAGGGCCGCGCCGGAGGCGTGCAATCCATAACGGCGCCTCGTGCCTCACTTGGCGATGTTGGCGGCTATGGATCCCGGGCTCGCCTTCGGCGCCCCGGAATGACGGGTTTGATGATCGCTCCGAGGCGCTGTCCTGACCACGACCTCCAAATGCTGATCTCCTCGCCCCGCCGCTCCCGCCTCGCCAAGCTCCTGCGCCGGATCGGGGCCGGTCTCGCCGGCTGTCTCGTCGTCCTCGTCTTCGCGGTTCTCCTCACGGCGAGTCCCGGCGATCCTGCGCTCTATCCGCCGACCGGCGAGGACTCCGAGATCATCCACCTCGTCGGCCACGGCTGGCATTCCGGCATCGTCCTGCCGCGCGGGGCCCTGACCGGGGAGGGCGCGGGTGCGGCGACGCGCAACATCGCCACGCGGTTTCGCGATTATCCACGGATCGAGTTCGGCTGGGGCGAGGCCCGGTTCTACCGGGCGACGCCGACGCTGGCGCAGTTCGATGCGCGGCTCGCCCTGCAAGCCCTGTTCACGCCGGGCGGACGGGCCGGAATCGTGCAGGTGGTGGGGCTGGAACAGGACATTCGGACAAGCTTTCCCCGTTCCGACATCGTTCCGATCCGGGTCTCGAAGGCGGGCCTCGCCCGGCTGCTCGCTCGCCTCGATGCGAGCTTCCGCCTTCAGGGCGGCCAGCCGGTGGCGGGCGGGCCGGGGCTCTACGGGCCGAGCCTGTTCTACGAGGGCGAAGGCCGGTTCTCCGCGCTCAATGTCTGCAACCATTGGGCGGCCCGGCTCCTCAACGCCGCCGGTCTTCCGATCACGCCGGTTCTCGACACCCATCCGGCCGGGCTCCTCGCCGATCTCGCCTGGCGCGCGGGCGCCGAGAGGTTGCCCAACCTGTCCAAACCGTAATCTTGGCGCCACGATGGGGTCAGGTCGAAGGCTTTAGATGTCGGATCAAGGCGTCGCCCAACGGCGCCCGCCCAGCAGATCCGGAGTCACTCATGTCCGCCGAGCCCAACCGTTTCCGTCGCAATGCGCTCGCTTCCGTCGCCGCGGCCGCCCTCATGGCGACAGGCGCCGCGAGCGTGACCTTCGTCCAGCCCACGACGCCGGCCATCGCCCAGGCCCTTCCCAAGACCCCGATCGAGGCGCCCGAGCATCCGCCCGGCTCCTTCGCCAATGTCGTCGATAAGGTGAAGCCCGGTGTCGTCGCCGTGAAGGTGAAGCTCGAGGACACGTCCAGCAGCGACGATGACGACGGCCCCGGCGGCATGCAGAACACTCCGCCGCAGCTGCGCGAGTTCCTCAAGCGCTTCGGCCAGAACGGCCAGGGCGGCCCCGGCAGCCAGAAGCCGCAGAGGCCCGGGCAGCGCGGCGGCATGGGTTCGGGCTTCATCATCTCGGCCGACGGCTACGTCGTCACCAACAACCACGTGGTCGACAAGGCCAAGACCGTGCAGGTGACCCTCGACGACAACCGCACCCTCGACGCCAAGGTCATCGGCAAGGACCCGAAGACCGATCTCGCGCTCCTCAAGATCACCGAGGGCGGCACCTTCCCGTACGTCTCGCTGGGCAAGACGGCGCCGCGGGTCGGCGATTGGGTCGTGGCGATCGGCAACCCGTTCGGCCTCGGCGGAACCGTCACGGCCGGCATCGTCTCGGCCCGCGGCCGCGATATCGGCGCGGGTCCCTATGACGACTTCCTGCAGATCGACGCGCCGATCAACAAGGGCAATTCGGGCGGCCCGACCTTCAACGTCGGCGGCGAGGTCGTCGGCGTGAACACCGCCATTGCCTCGCCGTCCGGCGGCAGCGTCGGCCTCGCCTTCGCGATCCCGGCCGAGACCGTGCAGGCAGTGGTCGACCAGCTCCGCGCAGACGGCAAGGTCGCCCGCGGCTATCTCGGCGTCCAGGTCCAGCCGGTGACGCGGGACATCGCCGACGGCCTCGGCCTCGACAAGGCCAAGGGCGCCCTCGTCGACCATGCCGAGCCGGGCACGCCGGCCGCCAAGGCCGGGCTCAAGTCTGGCGACGTGATCGAATCGGTCAACGGCAATCCGATCAACGACGCCAAGGAGCTGTCGCGCAAGATCGCCGGCCTCAAGCCGGGCGCCAAGGTCGATCTCGCCTACCTGCGCGGCGGCAAGTCCGACACGGCCACGGTGGAGCTCGGCGCGCTGCCGAACGACACGTCCTCGGCCAGCAACGACAACCGCCGCGGCAGCACCCGCGACGGCCAGCCCCGCCTCGGTCTCAGCCTCGCTCCGGCGGCGGAGGTCGGTGCCGGCGAGGAGGGCGTCGCCGTGATGGAGGTCGACCCCAACGGGCCGGCCGCCGCCAAGGGCGTGGAGCAGGGCGACATCATCCTCGATGTCGCCGGCTCCGCCGTCTCGAAGCCCTCGGAGGTCGCCGAGCGCATCCGCAGCGCAGAGGCCAACGGTCGCAAGGCCGTCCTGATGCGGGTCCGCAATGCGAAGGGCGTCACCCGCTTCGTGGCGGTGGCCCTGAACAAGGCGGGCTGAGCCGACGCGCATTCCTCCGTCCGATCACGAAGAAAGCCGGCCCTTGGGCCGGCTTTTCTCGTATCCGATTGGAATCGCCGGCGGGCTCGATCTGGATTCGCTCTCCTAGCTCGCAGGATCATGGCTGGCGAGATCGTGACCGTTCTTCGCCCCCGCGGCGACGAACGGCATCGCCCGTCGCATCCTTCTTGCCTCGTGGGGGTTGAAGCCCGGGCTCTGCGCCCGCGGCGATCCCGAGGGAACGCCGACGCGATCGGGAAACACGGAGAGGCCACCGTGCGGCAGATGGAGCGGGAGACATTCATGACCGTTCGGATCGAGACCCTTGCCCTGGCCGCGGCGCTGACCATTGCCGGGCTCGTGGGGATGCCGTCGGCGGCCATGGCCTGGATCGGGAAGCCGTGGGCGTCTGGCACCTACGTCTATGCCGATCTCTGTCTCGCGGACGGCGAGCGCACCGGCCGCCGTATCACGCTCAGGCGCTCGCCCAACGGCGATGTCCTCACCTATGAGGCGGCTACGGCCGGATCGATCCGCATCGAGACCGTTTCCGTCGACGACAACCGGTCCGTCTCCTTCGCGTTCGAGACGTCTCAGGGGCCGGTCGCGTTCCGCGGACGCATGGAAACCGAAGCATTGACGGGCCTTCTCGAGGATGCCAGCGGCACACGCGAACTGCGGCTTCCGCGCATCCTGCGTTCCCGCCCGGACATGCCGTGCCCGGGCGAGACGACGGGATCGATTCCCGTCTCGCGCTGAAGGGCGATGGAAGCAACGAGCCGGTTGGGCTAGATCCCAAAGTATGATCGGGTCCCGCCACGTAACCTGTACCGCCCTCGGCGTGCTTCTGCTGCTTGCCGGCACCGGAAGTAGCCGCGCGGCCGATTCCTGCGACGCGCTCACGGCGCGGATGATCCGGGCCACCGGCGCCTCCCTTGCGGGCCGGACCGGCCCCCTCGCGGTCTTCCGCGCCGCCGATGCCGACAGGATGAGCCTGACCTGCGGGAAGAACAGCCGCATGGTGTTCGGAGCGGTGGAGCGCCTGCCGCGGCGGAACTACTTCGTGCTGATCGGGCTCGCCGCGCAGGGACTGACCGGAACCCGTCCTGAGGATGTCGAGATCCTGGCCCTGAAGCTGCACCAGGATTCGCTGCTCGCCGATGCTCCCCGCGAAGGTCAGACCGGCCGCGCCGCCCTCCGCTGCGAGACCGGCCCGAGGCGGGATGCGCTGGCCAACGACCACACGGTCTGCATCCTCGTCCCGAACCGCCCGGTCGTCCTGCGCCGCCGGGCCGCCCTTCCCGCCGCCGCGTCGCTGGGTTAGAGCGGCGCATGTCGCAGAGCCCGCTCTCCCCCGCCGTCGTGATGGCCGGCCCGGTCGCTTTCGCCAACGACCGCCCCCTGGCGCTCATCGCCGGACCCTGCCAGCTCGAAGGCCGAGATCACGCGGTCATGATCGCGGGCGAGCTGAAGGCGATGGCCGAGCGTCTCGGCATCGGCCTCGTCTTCAAGGCGTCGTTCGACAAGGCCAACCGCACCTCGGGCAGCACCGCCCGAGGCCTCGGTCTCGCGGAGGCGCTGCCGATCTTCGCCGAAATCAAGGACCGCTTCGGCCTGCCGATCCTCACCGACGTCCACGAGGCCGGGCAATGCGCCGAGGCCGCGACCGTGGTCGATGTCCTGCAGATCCCGGCCTTCCTGTGCCGGCAGACCGACCTGCTGCTCGCCGCCGCCGCCACCGGTCGGGTCGTCAACGTCAAGAAGGGGCAGTTCCTGGCGCCCTGGGACATGAAGCACGTGGCCGCCAAGGTGACGGGGGCGGGCAACCCCAACGTGATGGTCACCGAGCGCGGCGCGTCCTTCGGCTACAACACCCTCGTCTCCGACATGCGCAGCCTGCCCACCATGGCGGCGGTCACCGGCGGCGCACCGGTGGTGTTCGACGCGACCCATTCGGTGCAGCAGCCGGGCGGCCAGGGCGCCACCTCCGGGGGTCAGCGCGAGTTCGTTGCGGTCCTCGCCCGCGCCGCGGTGGCGGTGGGCGTGGCGGGCGTGTTCATCGAGACCCATCCCGACCCTGACAACGCGCCCTCGGACGGACCGAACATGGTCCCGCTTGCCGAGCTGCCCGCCCTGGTGAAGAGGCTCCAGGCCTTCGACCGGCTCGCCAAGATGAACTGAGAAGGCAGCTGAGCCGGAACCATCCGCGATGCCGACCCGTTATCTGCTCTAAGCACGCAACAGATGATGAAGGTCAGCATGCGCAAGCTCGCATTGATTTCTGCCGCCGCCCTGACGATGGGCACCCTCGTGGCCACCAGCGCCGACGCGCGTCCGCGCGGCTACGGCTACGGCCATGGTGGCGGCTACGGACACAGCTACGGCCACCGCGGGGGTTATGCCCATCGCGGCGGTCGCCGCGGCATCGGAACCGGCGCTGCCGTAGGCCTCGGCATCGCGGGTCTCGCGGCCGGTGCCATCGCGGCCGGCGCGGCGCGCGATCAGTACTACCGCGGCGGATATGGCCGGCCGGCCTATGGATACGGTTACGGCTACTGATCGACGGTCGGTCACTGCAAAAAAGGGCGTCCGGTTCTTGCCGGGCGCCTTTTTTCATGGCCTGGACCATTCCGCCTCTTGCCCTCAGCGCGCCCGGTAGGGCGGCACGCCCTGGTCCGGCAGCCAGACCGAGGCGAGGGGAGCACTGGTCTGCCAGAACACGTCGATCGGGATGCCCCCGCGCGGGTACCAGTAGCCGCCGATGCGCAGCCAGCGCGGCGCCAGGAGCTCGACGAGGCGGCGGCCGATTCCCACCGTGCAATCCTCGTGGAAAGCACCGTGATTGCGGAAGGCGCCAAGATAGAGCTTGAGCGACTTCGACTCGACGAGCCACCGGTCGGGCACGTAGTCGATCACCAGGATCGCGAAATCCGGCTGGCCCGTCACCGGGCAGAGCGAGGTGAATTCCGGCACGGTGAACCGCGCGAGGTAATCGGTATCGGGATGTGGGTTCGGCACGCGATCGAGGCGGGCGGTCTCGGGCGATTCCGGATTGGGCGTGATCTGGCCGAGTTGCAGAGTGTCGTTCGTCATGGGGTCGCTCGTCATGGGCAGCTTATAGCGCAATCGCAGCGCGCTGCATTACCAAGGGGGCGCGTCAGATTTTCTGATCCCGCCCGCAAACATTTGTGAAAGCGAGACGGTAATGCGCCCCGCCCTTCGGCGCTTGCCCGAGGCTGGAGGTTGACGGATAAGCCTCGACGCCTGGCTGCGGCAAACCCCGCATCCGAACCGTCCGAAGCCTTTGCCCGAGAGGTCTCCATGACCGCCATCACCAACATCGCCGCCCGCGAGATCCTCGACAGCCGCGGCAATCCGACCATCGAGGTCGACGTGCTTCTCGAGGACGGCTCCTTCGGCCGTGCTGCCGTGCCGTCGGGCGCCTCCACCGGCGCCCACGAGGCGATGGAGCTGCGGGATGGCGACAAATCCCGGTTCGGCGGCAAGGGCGTGCGCAAGGCGGTGGAGGCGGTGCGCTCCGAGATCCTCGATGCCCTCGGCGGCATGGATGCCGAGGACCAGATCGCCATCGACGAGGCGATGATCCAGCTCGACGGCACGCCCAACAAGGCGCGGCTCGGCGCCAACGCCATCCTGGGCGTGTCGCTTGCGGTCGCCAAGGCGGCGGCCGAGACCTCCGGCCTGCCGCTCTACCGCTATGTCGGCGGCACGCAGGGACGGGTGCTGCCGGTGCCGATGATGAACATCATCAACGGCGGCGCGCATGCCGACAACCCGATCGACTTCCAGGAATTCATGATCATGCCGGTCGGCGCGAGCTCGATCGCCGAAGCGGTGCGGATGGGTGCAGAGGTGTTCCACACCCTCAAGGGCGCGCTGAAGAAGGCCGGCCACAACACCAATGTCGGCGACGAGGGCGGTTTTGCCCCGAACCTCCCCTCCGCGGAGGCGGCCCTCGACTTCGTCATGGAATCGATCGCGGCCGCCGGCTTCAAGCCCGGCAGCGACATGGTGCTGGCGCTCGATTGCGCGGCCACCGAGTTCTTCAAGGGCGGCGCCTACCATTACGAGGGCGAGGGCAAGACCCGGGATATCGAGGCGCAGGTCGCCTACCTCGGCGGCCTCGTCGACGCCTACCCGATCCTGTCGATCGAGGACGGCATGTCCGAGGACGATTGGGCCGGCTGGAAGCTCCTGACCGAGCGCGTCGGCGACCGCTGCCAGCTCGTCGGCGACGACCTCTTCGTCACCAACGTCACCCGCCTGTCGCGCGGCATCGCGGAAAACACCGCGAACTCGATCCTGATCAAGGTCAACCAGATCGGCACGCTCACCGAGACCCTCGCGGCCGTCGATATGGCTCAGCGCGCCGGCTACACCGCGGTGATGTCGCATCGCTCTGGCGAGACCGAGGATTCCACCATCGCGGATCTCGCGGTCGCGACGAATTGCGGACAGATCAAGACCGGCTCGCTCGCCCGCTCCGACCGGTTGGCCAAGTACAACCAGCTCATCCGCATCGAGGAAGGCCTCGACACGCAGGGGCGCTACGCCGGCCGCGCAGCGATCAAGGCCGTCGCGCGCTGAGAACGCGCTTTTCCGTTACGCCGCCGCGCGGCTGCCGGCGGCGGGGAGGCGCAGGCCGCCGATCAGGCCGACGAGCTGGTGCCCGTGATAGGGCGTGCGCAGGCATGGCGCGCCGGAGACCTTCTGGTTCTCCGGGATACGGTAGGGCAGGCGGGCGGTGTAGATCACGCTGACGGTGGGATCGAGGCATCGGGCGACGTTGGCGAGAGCGAGCCCGTCGACGGCGTCCCGCACGTCGACATCGGTCACCAAGACATCGACGCGGCGCTGACCGTGGAGCGAGAGGAGGAGCCGTTCGGCCTCCTCGGCGGTGCGTGCGCTGACAACCTCGTAATCGAAGGCTTCGAGGCTGCTGGTGCTGATGCGACGGGTGAGTTCGTCGCCGGCGAGAAGCAGGACGAGGGGGCGGCGGGACGAGGCGGACATGCTGGCGATCCTGCGCGAACCGGCTGAACGATTCTCGTTCTGCCCAAGATACACAATAGAAATAACGAGGTTAATGGACCGTTAAGACCTCGACGATGCCTAGAATAAGCTTGACCATACGAAGTAAAGGCGCTGCCTTTTATAAGGGCATCTGGGCCGATAGCAGGCAAGGAGCGGCTTTGCCGGTGAGCGATGACGGGGCATCGCCATGCCGCTGGTCGCGATGACAAGATGATCCGCCGCGTCCCGAGACAAAGCTCAGGCGCTTGATCGCGGATTCGGCCGGATGCGTTTTGCCGGCATCCAGGCTAGCCTTGGCACCATGACAGACGATCCGATCCGCGAGTCCCGCGCCGCTCTCATCCTGCTGGCGGTCTGCGTCCTTTCCGTCCTGATCTTCGGAATGGTCACGATTCTAACCCAGCTCGACTGATCGGTCCCGCTCGAGCGGGACCGGAAAGCCGTCCCATGGTAACCCACCCGCGGCAGGCGTGGCGGGCACCGGCAGCGGGGTCACCGCGGGAACCAGAACCATTCACCTTCCGCCAGGATTGGCGTGGGAATCGGGGGTGAAACCGGGCATCGTGCGATGTCATTTCGAGAGGACACGGATTGGATCAGGACCTTGCGCGTCGGCACATGGAAGGCATGTGCTCAGCGGCCGACAACCTCCTCCGCCAGCTCGTGAGCGAGGGCCTCGATTATACCCTGACCGCGTCCGGCGGGACCGCGACGACGCTGCACCTGCGGGTGCGCGGCCTTACGCCGGAAACCGAGGAGCGGATCACCCAATGCCTGAACGGCATCGGCGCAACCCTTCAGATCGAAGGCGCAGAGGACCGCAAAGACGCGTGACCGCCGCTCAGCTCAGGACCGAGTTCTCGGGACGGAGAGGAGGGGGAGGTGCTTCGCCGAGGGCATCGAGAACAATCCCTTCGACCTGCCTCAGCATCGCGTCGAGGGGCAGGTCGTTGGGCTCGGTCCCGAACGGCTCCTCGAGTTCGTCGCCAAGGGCATCGAGGCCGAAGAAGGTATAGGCGACGAGGGCTGTCGCCACCGGGGTCGCCCAGCCCAGGGTGCCGGCGAGGCCGAAGGGCAGGAGCAGGCAATAGAGCCACGCCGTCCGGTAGAGGAGCAGCGTGTAGGCGAAGGGCAGGGGTGTGTTCTGGATGCGTTCGCAGACCACCTGCACCTGCGCCAGCGCCGCGATCTTCTGTTCCAGCATCCCGAATACGATGTCGCTGATGTTTCCAGCGCGGAACGCGCGCCCGAGGTCGCGGCTCAAGCCCGCGAGCGTCGCATCGGCCGGGCTCGGGTGAACCGCGTCGGCCTCGGAGGCGGGGAGCCAGGGTCGCGCCGCCTCGGTCTCCGTTCCGGTGCCGCGCAGGCTGGCATGCAGGGCGTGAGCGAAGCCCGAGACGCGCCGGAGACTCTGGCGCCAGAGCGCCTCCTGCTCGGGGCCGAGGACGGCCGGCAGGACCCGCGCCAGGCCCCTCGTCTCCAGGATCAGCGTCCCCCAGGCGCGCCTCGCCTCCCACCAGCGGTCGTAGCAGGCTCCGTTGCGAAAGCTGAGGAAGATCGACAGGGCGATGCCGATCAGCGTGAAGGGAGCGATACCGGGACCAACCTGGAAATGCTCCGGCCAGACCCGCTCGACCGCGACGACGGCCAGCGCGCTCGATGAGATGCCAAGGATCTTCGGCGCGACCCGTGGCAGGATCGAGCCCTGCACGGCGAACAAGAGCGCGAAAAGGCTGGGACGGGGACGGACGACCATGCTGCCTCGATGAGGGCGGTTGCCGGCGTTTCCTCGCCCGGCACCTCTCCATCGGTGCCTGCGGAAACGCGGTCAACCCGACGGCGCGGGCTCAGCGCTGGGCGAAGCCGGCCGCCATGTTGATCCCGAGCGCCAACACGCTCGTATTGAACAGGTAGGCGTAGACGGTCTGAACCGTCACGAGCCGGCGCATCCTCTTCGAGGTGATGTCCGTGTCGGAGGTCTGCGAGGTCGCCCCGATGGTCACGGAGAAGTACAGGAAGTCCCAGAAATCCGGCTCGGGATCGCCGTTGAAGTCGAGGCCGCCGCGACTCTCGCCGGTCTCGCCCTCGCCGTAATAGAGATGCGCGTAGTGGACGGCGAACACGACCTGAACGAAGACCCAGGTGCACAGCATGGTCAGCCCGGCCAGGGCCAGCCGGGCGCCCCGGATCGCCTCGGGCTCTTGCTCGCCGAGGACCAGCAGGGCGACCGCTCCGAAGCTCGCAGCGCCTGCAAGGATCGCGAAGATCGAAATCACCGTGGCACTGTCGTCGAGACGCGAGGCTTCGCTGCGCATGGCATCGCGCGGCTGCGACGCGGCCTTGGCGACGACGAGACCGGTATAGAGGAGGGCTCCGAGGCACCATCCGGTCAGCAGACGCACGGGAACCGAGGCGAGGGGCAACAGGGCCGCCAGCACGATGGTCAGTCCCATCGCCCCGAGGAGGCGCGGACGCATCCAGAACGCGCGCAGCGGGTTGATCATCGACAAGGCTCCGACATCAGCGCATCGGCGAATGCCCTGCCCATATGATGCAGTCTAGCCTGGCGCCAGAGGGCGTCAGGGTTTGGCTCGCCGCCCGCAGGCTTCGGTGCATCCGACCGCCGGCGCCGGAAGGATTCGGGCGAGATGCGGACGCAACGGCAGGAAGGCACGGTAGGCCAGTTCGGCGAACAGAAGGGCACCGGGCAGGCGCAGGAGCAGCGCGAGCGGCCGCCAGGCGGGCAGATGCGCCCACAGCCGCGCAAAGGCCCTCGCCCCCGAGACGAGGCCGCCATCGGCATCGCGGACATGGAACCGAGCCAGCGCAGCGGCGGGACTGAGACCGTCCCCGAGCGTGGTATCGGCCGACACGTCGACGAAGGCGACCCGCTCGGCGCCGCGGCAGCGCCGATAGAGAGCGATCTCGCGGGCGCAGAGCGGGCAGGCCCCGTCGAAATACACCGTCAGGGCTGGCTGCGCGTCCATACCGTTCCTCTGTCTTCGGGACGCGATGTAGGGCGTCGACGCCGGCGCGGCGCCGCGTCGGGTCGTCGCCGGTCCGCTTCGCTCACGCGAGCAGGCGGCGTCCGAGGTCGTGGGCTCGCCTGCGCCGCTCGATCGCCTGCCCGACGGAGGGGGCATAGAGGCGGAAGGTGTCGCGCCCGGCGGCCTTTGCGGCGTAGAGGGCGGTATCGGCCATCACGAAGAGCGTTTCGGAGGGACTCCCATCGCGCAAGGCGATGCCGACCGAGCCGCTGAGCCGGTAGGTCATCTCCCCGGCCTCGATCGGGCGGCGCAGGCTGTCGCCGATCCGGCGAGCGAGGTCTTCCGCCTTGGCAGGCCCCTCCTCCTTCAGGAGGACAGCGAATTCGTCGCCGCCGATCCGTGCGACCAGGCCGGCTGCGGAGCAGGTGTCGCGCAGCCGAGCGGCGGCCTCGCAGAGGCACTCGTCGCCGGCTTTGTGCCCGAAGGTATCGTTGACCTTTTTGAAGCCGTCGAGGTCGACGAGGAGGAGCGCACCGGCGCCTGCAGCACGGTCCCACCGGGAGAGCGCCTCCTGGAAGGTTGCGCGGTTGGCGAGACCCGTCATGGGATCGAACGCGGCGAGATAGCGCGTCCTGTCCGAAAGGTTCTTCTCCTCGGTGATGTCCTGCTTCATTCCGAAGATGCGGGCGGCGCGCTTTCCCTCGTACTCCACCGTGGCGGTGATCCGGATCCAGCGCCGGTTGCCCTTCTGCGTGACGATCTCGGTATCGAGGGAGAAGCCACCCGCTTCGGCGATCGCACGGGAGCGGGTGGCTTCAAGCACCTTGCGCGATTCCGGGGTGTAGAGCCGCAGGATCGCAGCCCGGTCGAGGGCGGAGCCGCGCGGCAGGTCGTAGAGGTCGTAGACGACGTCAGTCCAGGTGAGTTCTTCGCCGTCGAGGGCGCATTCCCAGACGCCGATACGCGCGGCGGCCGAAGCACGTTCAAAGATCTTGCGGGCATGTGCGAGCGCAGCCGCCTGTGAAGCAAGTGCAGCCTTCAGACGTTGAATCTCTACCCTGTCCGAGGAATCGTCTTGCTCAAGCATCGTCTGCTCGAAGTCGCGGCCTGAACCGGCACGGACGGCAACGTTCATCGAGAGCAACCCTCGTCCCACCACCCTACAACCTGGATGATCATCCTTAAACAAGCGTTTTTCGCAGCGCAAAACGGGACGCAACGCCGCGACCTTCATGCGCAGGCAACCCGGCGATGTGATATCGAGCGCCCCAACGCGCGGCAGATTGGGCGGACGCCCTCACGTCCCCCCCCTCGGCCGCGCAGGTCTCCCCGCGAAAAACCCGGCAGCGAAGGGCCCGCCATGACGATGAAGACGACCTTCGTGGTCCAAACCTTTGTGATCAAGCGCAAGCGTCTGGTGCCGGGTGACCGGGAGGTCTCGCCGACGGAAAGCGGCGCTCTCAAGAAGGCCGAGGCCATGGCCGGACGGCTGCCCGGCACGGCAGCCCTCAAGGTGGTCGCGGACGACGAGACCGGCGAGCTCGAAGGTGTCACGATCCTCGGCCAGTTCGGCGAGATCCCAGACGATTTTGCCGAGAACCTCCAGGGTGGTTGAGCACCTCGTCCCGGTCGATGGCACGAGTTCCGCTTCGCAGGACCGCACCGAAGGCGTGCGAGCGGACAGGTTTACATGACGCGAGAGCGATGGAATGGTCTGTTCATGCGTATGAAGACAGCACGGCTCGGTACGTCTCTGGATTTCCTGCGTTTCGGGGGTACCGCCCTCCTCGGCATTTGCATCGGCCTCTCGGCGGCGGGTTCAGCGGAGGCCGCCAACGTCTTCCGCTTCGCCTTCCAGGGCGACATCAAGTCCCTCGATCCCTATTCGCTGAAGGAAAGCTTCACGATCGGGATGCACGGAGCAGCCTACGAATCCCTCGTCACCCGCGACAAGAACCTCAAGATCGTCCCCCAGCTCGCCGAGTCCTGGGAGATTCCCGAGCCGACGCGCTGGCGCTTTCGGCTGCGCAAGGGCGTGACCTTTCATGACGGATCGCCCTTCACCGCCGAAGACGTGATCTTCTCCGCCGCCCGCGTCCGGGCTCCGGGCTCGAACTTCCAGACCAACATCCCCTCGGACGCCGAATTCGTGAAGGTCGACGACCACACCGTCGACATGGTGCTCAAGAAGCCCAATCCCATTGCCATCCACCAGTTCTCGACCTGGTACATCATGTCGAAGGCCTGGGCCGAGAAGAACGGGGCGGTGGCGCCCTCGCCGGCCAGCGCGACCTCGCCGAGCTACGCCGCCCTCAACGAGAACGGCACCGGGCCCTTCGTCGTCACCGAGCACCAGCCCGGCGTGCGCACGGTGTTCAAGAAGTTCCCCGGCTACTGGGGCAAGGTGGAATCTAATCTCGACGAGGCGATCTTCACCACCATCGGCAACTCGGCGACTCGTGTCGCCGCGCTCCTCTCGGGCGAGGTCGACTGGATCGATCCGGTGCCGCTGCAGGACCAGCCGCGGGTCGAGGCGAGCGGCAACGCCGTGGTCATGGCAGGGCCCGAGCACCGCACCATCTTCCTCGGCCTCGACCAGTGGCGCGACGAGCTCAAGGACTCGAGTGTCAAGGGCAAGAACCCGTTCAAGGACGCTCGGGTCCGCGAGGCGCTGTATCTCGCCATCGACGAGGACACGATCGCCAAGCGCGTCATGCGCGGCCAGGCGACGCCCTCCGCACTCCTGATCGCGCCCTCGCTCTATGCACGCTCCGGCGAGTTCAAGCGCCCGGCCTACGATCCCAAGAAGGCAAAGGCCCTGCTCGACGCCGCCGGCTACGGCGACGGCTTCTCCGTCACCATGGATTGCCCCAACGACCGCTACGTCAACGACGAGGCGATCTGCCAGGCGGTCGTCTCGATGCTCGCCCGCGTCGGCGTGAAGGTGAACCTCAACGCCCAGCCCAAGGCCAAGTACTTCGCCAAGGTGCTGGCTCCCGCCTACGACACCTCGTTCTATCTCGTCGGTTGGACGCCATCCTCGCAGGACAGCCACAACATCCTCTACGAGATCGCCGGCTGCAGGGGCACCGACAAGACCGGTCGCGGTGGCTGGAACCTCGGCAATTACTGCAACCCGAAGATCGACGCGCTCGCCGACCTCGTCGAGGGCGAGACCGACCAGACCAAGCGGGATGCGCAGATCAAGCAGGGCTTCGACCAGATCCAGGCCGATTGGGGCTACATCCCCCTGCACCAGCAGGCCCTCGCCTGGGGGGTCTCGAAGAAGGTCACGCTGGTGCAGCGGCCCGACAACATGCTGATGCTGTACTGGGTGTCGAAGCAGCCTTGAGCGGCGGCCTCTAGCGATGCTGGCCTTCATCCTGCGCCGCGCGATCCAGGCCGTCGTCGTGCTGGCGGTGGTCGGGCTCATCGCCTTCTCGATGTTCCGGTTCGCGGGCGATCCCGTGAACCAGATCGTCGGGCCCGACACGCCGCCGGCCGAGCGCGCCGAGATCCGCAAGAGCCTGGGCCTCGACGACCCGACCCTGGTGCAGTTCGCCCGCTACGCCGGGGCGGTGCTCAAGGGCGATTTCGGCATCTCCTACCAGTTCCGGCAACCGGTGGCGGCTTTGCTCGCCGAGCGCATCCCGGCGACCCTTGAACTGGCTTTCTGCGCCACCCTCTTCGCGCTGTCGGTGGGCGTGCTGATGGGGGTCTATTGCGCGCTGAGACGCGACACCTGGCTCGCGGGCCTGTTCCAGGCGGTCTCCCTCGTCGGGGTCAGCCTGCCGACCTTCCTCATCGGCATCCTCCTCATCTTCCTGTTCTCGGTGACGCTCGGCTGGCTGCCCTCCTACGGGCGCGGCGACACCGTGCGGCTCGGCTTCTGGACGACGGGCTTCCTCACGATCTCCGGCCTCAAGGCCCTGATCCTTCCTGCCGTGACCCTCGGCCTGTTCCAGATGACCCTGATCATGCGCCTCGTGCGCGCCGAGATGCTGGAGGTCCTGCGCACCGACTACATCCGCTTCGCCCGGGCGAGGGGGCTCACCACCAACGCCGTGCATTTCGGGCACGCCCTCAAGAACACCCTGGTCCCGGTCATCACCATCGCCGGGCTGCAGCTCGGCTCGGTGATCGCCTTCTCGATCATCACCGAGACGGTGTTCCAGTGGCCCGGCATGGGCCTGCTGTTCGTCCAGGCGGTGCAGAACGTCGACGTGCCGATCATGGCCGCCTACCTGCTCCTCGTGGCGGCGATCTTCGTCACCATCAATCTCGCGGTGGACGTCCTCTACACCATGGTCGACCCGCGGCTGCGTCTCTCGACCGGGCGCGCCGCATGAGCGAGGCGATCGCCCCGTCGCGCCTCGGGCGGTTCCTCGGTTCCGACCTGTGGGCGAGCTTCAAGCGCTCCAAGACGGCGATGATCGGGCTCGCCGTCACGCTGCTCCTCTTCGGCCTCGCCTTCGCCGCCCCCTGGATCTCGCTGCAGAATCCCTACGATCCCGCTCAGCTCGAGCTCATCAACTCGAACCTGCCGCCCTTGTGGTCGCCCGAAGGCCAGGCGCCGTTCCTGCTCGGCACCGACGACCAGGGCCGCGACGTGCTCTCGGCGGTGCTCTACGGCCTGCGCCTGTCGCTGATCATCGGCATCCTCGGGGTGGCGGTGTCTGGCACCCTCGGCATCGCGCTCGGGCTCGTCGCCGGCTATGTCGGCGGCGCCCTCGATACCCTGATCATGCGGGTGGCCGACGTCCAGCTCACCTTCCCGGCGATCCTCATCGCCCTCGTGGTCGACGGCGTCGCCAAGGCGGCCTTCGGCGGCGGCCTCGATCCCAAGGCGACGATCCTGCTCATCGTGGTGTCGATCGGGCTCTCGTTCTGGGTCCAGTACGCGCGCACGGTGCGCTCCTCCGTGATGGTCGAGACCGGCAAGGACTACGTCCAGGCCGCCCGGCTCATCGGCCTGTCCTCCCCCGTCATCATGGTCCGGCACGTCCTGCCCAACGTCACCGGCCCGGTCTTCGTCATCGCCACCATCAACCTGGCGCTGGCCATCATCACCGAGGCGACCCTGTCGTTCCTCGGCACCGGCCTGCCCGAGACCATGCCCTCGCTGGGAACTCTGATCCGCACCGGAAACCGCTTCCTGTTCTCGGGGGAATGGTGGGTGGTCGCCTTTCCGGGGCTGGCGCTGGCGGGGCTCGTCATCGCCATCAACCTGCTCGGCGACTGGCTGCGCGATGCGCTGAATCCGAAGCTGCAATGAGCGCCCCCATCCTCTCCGTGCGCGACCTCGCCGTCGCCTTCGAGACCCGGCGCGGCGCGCTCAAGGCGATCGACGGCGTCTCCTTCGACATCGGGCAGGGCGAGATCCTCGGCGTGGTCGGCGAGTCAGGAGCCGGCAAGTCGGTGACCGGGGCGGCGGTGATCGGGCTCCTTGATCCGCCCGGCCGCATCGCCGGCGGCGAGATCCGGCTCGCCGGGGAGCGCATCGACGACCTGCCGCCCGAAGCCATGCGGCGTCTGCGCGGCCGCCGCATCGGCATGATCTTCCAGGACCCGCTGACCTCCCTCGATCCGCTCTACCGGGTCGGCGACCAGCTCGTGGAGACGATCCGCACCCATACCGCCCTGTCCGGGCGCGCCGCCCGCGCCCGCGCGATCGATCTTCTCGCCGAGGTCGGCATTCCGGCGCCGGAGCGGCGCATCGACGGCTATCCGCACGAATTCTCCGGCGGCATGCGGCAGCGAGTCGTGATCGCCCTGGCGCTGGCCGCCGAACCCGAGCTCGTCATCGCCGACGAGCCGACCACGGCCCTCGACGTCTCGGTCCAGGCTCAGGTGATCGCGCTCCTGAAGCGCCTGTGCCGCGATCACGGCACCGCCGTCATGCTCGTGACCCACGACATGGGCGTCATCGCCGAGGCCGCCGACCGCGTCGCCGTGATGTATTCCGGGCGCATCGCCGAGATCGGCCCGGTGGAAGCCGTGGTGCACGCCCCGCGTCATCCCTATGCCAGGGGCCTGATGGGCGCGATCCCGACCCTGACCCAGGGGGAGGGGCGCCTCGCCCAGATCCCGGGAGCGATGCCGCGCCTGACCGCGATCCCGCCGGGCTGCGCCTTCCATCCGCGCTGCGAACACGCCTTCGATCGCTGCCGGACCGAGCGGCCGGAACCTCGCGCCGTCGGGCCGAGCGCCGTCGCCTGCCATCTCTACGACGGCGAGGCTGTGGCGTGAGCGCGAACACCCCTTACGTCCAGGTCTCCGACCTGCGCCGGAGCTTCGACGTCTCGAAGCCCTGGCTCGACCGTGTGATCGAGCGGTTGCCGCGCCAGAGCCTGAAGGCGGTGGACGGCGTCTCCTTCGCCATCGCGCGCGGCGAGACCTTCGCGCTCGTCGGCGAATCCGGCTCGGGCAAGTCGACGGTGGCCAGGATGGTGGTCGGGCTCCTGCCGCCGAGCGGGGGCGAGGTCAGCATCGACGGCATCTCGATGGTGGATCCGCGACAGGAGGCGGCGCGCCGGCGCCTGCGCGCCCGCATCCAGATGGTGTTCCAGGACCCCTATGCCTCAATGAACCCGCGCTGGCGGGTCGCCGCCATCGTGGCCGAGCCGATCCGTGCCTTCGGCCTGATCGAGGGCGAGGCCGCGATCCGCGCCCGCGTCGGCGAGCTCCTCGGACTCGTCGGCCTCCACGCCGACGATGGCCGCAAATACCCGCACGAGTTCTCGGGCGGCCAGCGCCAGCGCATCGCCATCGCGCGGGCGCTGGCTTCGCAGGCCGAGTTCCTGGTGGCGGACGAGCCAACCTCGGCCCTCGACGTGTCGGTGCAGGCGCAGATCCTCAACCTGATGCGCGACCTGCAGGACCGGCTCGGGCTGACCTACCTCTTCATCAGCCACAACCTCGCCGTGGTGCGCCACATGGCGAGCCGGGTCGGCGTGATGTATCTCGGTCGCCTCGTCGAAATCGGCGGCGGGCGCGAGATCTTCGTGAATCCCCGCCACCCCTATACGCGGATGCTGCTCGACGCGGTCCCGGACCTCGGACGCATCGGCCGCGCCCGTATTCCGGTCAGCGGCGAGATCCCAAACCCGATCGATCCGCCGCCGGGCTGCACCTTCAACCCACGCTGCCCGCTGGCGAACGAGCGCTGCCGCCGCGAGGTGCCGCGCCTCCTCGACGGCGTGGCCTGCCACGCGGCGGAGGAGGGGCGCGACCGCTGAACCGAGGGGTTCAGTTCAGGTAGTCGCCGTAGGTCTCGACGTGGCGGGCGAGGCCGAGCCCGTGCTCGCGGACAAGCCGCTCGGCGAGATCGGCCTGCCGGGCCTCAAGCGCCTCGATGATCTGGACGTGCTCCTTGATCGAGCTCGCCGCGCGCTCGCCCTGGCGCAGGGCAGTGTTGCGGATGCCCCTCACATGCATGAGCAGGTTGCTGGTGATGTCCTCGATCACCTCGCACTGCCCGAGGGAGATGATCGTCTGGTGGAAACGGATATTGGCATCCGAATACTCGTCGAGGTGGTCGGCGGGTCGACCCTCGTAGAATTCAGGGAAGCTCTCCCGCAGCGCGCGCAATTGGCCGTCGGTGGCCCGGTCGCAGGCGAGGCGCGCGGCCATGCTCTCGAGAGCCGACCAAGCCTGGATCATGCTCACGATCTCCTGCTTGGTCTTCTTGATCACGAAGACGCCGCGGCGCGCCTCGAAGCGCACGAAGCCTTCCTGTTCGAGGACGGTCAGCGCCTCGCGGACCGGCGTGCGGCTCACCCCCAGCTTCAGGGAGAGCTTGCGCTCGTCAAGGCGCACCTCCTCACGCTGATTGTATATATCCATATTGGTGACGGCTTCTTTCAGCGCATCATAAGCCAACGCCCGCAAGCTCGAAGTCGTCGCAATTGGTTTGACTTGAAACGGATCTGGCTTGACCATCTCTATCCCTAAACGAGTTCAAGCGCACGACTGACTGGGCACGCATTGTCTGGAGCATGCCAAATCCATCCTTGTCGGACAAGGATTGCGGTCGCGCACGCGGAATGCAGAAAGCGAAAGGCTTATCAACAGTGAAAGCAGGTCGTGCCATCCTGCGGCGAAGGCATTACCGGCGATGAGACCGAGACAAGACATTTCCTGTCGCCCTCGTCAATGTCGGCGCACAACTGGATCTCGGCCTCGCTGCGAAAGCTCGGCAAAGGTCTCCCGAAGGCCGCGACCCTACCCTCCGTCAAACAGATCCTTGAAGCGTCACCTTCGATGGATGTTTGACACTTGGTATTTGGTATGCCACAAATCTCGGACAGGCAAACGGGGACGCTGGCGGTGCCGGCGACAGGCTGATCCGCCCCGCACGACGGCATCGACGGCGCGTTTCATGCCGATGCTGACCCCGTGCGCAGGCGACCCGAGACCATAGGCGGGGCGATCACTCGCGAAGCCGTCGGAACCGGGACGGCCGAGACGACGACATCGCGAGATGCCTCGAAGGAAGTGCCATGGACCGCACCTTGACCCTCGGACAGGTAGGCCTTTCCCTCGGGGGTGATCGCGCCCGTTAGGGCAGGGGAGCCGGCACGGGGCGCCACCGCACCGGCTCTCTCGATCCGTATAGCTGCACCATCCAACCATAACAAAACGAGACGAGCGACAGGAGGAGACGACATGTCTGCAACGGCCCAGCGCATCATCGACGACAGCACTGAGATCGTGGTCGAGCCGGAACTGACGGATGGCTTCCATCTCGTCATCGACGCGCTCAAGCTCAACGACATCAACACGATCTATGGCGTGCCCGGCATTCCGATCACCGATCTCGGCCGCCTCGCGCAGGCTGCGGGCATGCGGGTCATCTCCTTCCGCCACGAGCAGCATGCGGGCAACGCCGCCGCCATCGCGGGCTTCCTGACGAAGAAGCCGGGCATCTGCCTCACCGTCTCGGCACCGGGCTTCCTCAACGGCCTGACCGCTCTCGCCAACGCCACCACCAACTGCTTCCCGATGATCCTGATCTCGGGCTCGTCCGAGCGCGAGATCGTCGACCTGCAGCAGGGCGACTACGAGGAGATGGACCAGCTCGCCATCGCCAAGCCCCTGTGCAAGGCCGCCTTCCGCGTCCTGCACGCGGCCGATATCGGCATCGCCGTGGCGCGTGCCATCCGAGCCGCCGTCTCGGGCCGTCCCGGCGGCGTCTACCTCGACCTGCCGGCCAAGCTCTTCAGCCAGGTGATGGATGCGGATGCCGGCGCGAAGTCCCTCGTCAAGGTGATCGACGCGGCCCCGGCGCAGCTGCCGGCGCCCTCCGCCCTCCAGCGCGCCCTCGACGTCCTCAAGACCGCCGAGCGCCCCCTGATCGTCCTCGGCAAGGGCGCCGCCTACGCCCAGGCCGACGAGGCGGTGCGCGCCTTCGTGGAGAAGAGCGGCATTCCCTACGTGCCGATGAGCATGGCCAAGGGCCTCCTGCCCGATACCCATCCGCAATCGGCCGGTGCGGCCCGCTCCCTCGTCCTCAAGGAAGCCGACGTCGTTCTCCTGATCGGCGCGCGCCTGAACTGGCTCCTGTCGCACGGCAAGGGCAAGACCTGGGGTGCGCCGGGTTCGAAGAAGTTCATCCAGATCGACATCGAGCCCAAGGAGATGGATTCGAACGTCGAGATCGTGGCTCCCGTCGTCGGCGATATCGGCTCCTGCGTCGAGGCGCTGCTCGCCGGCATGGGCCAGGACTGGAAGGCTCCGCCCTCGGCCTGGACCGACGCGATCACGGCCAAGAAGGAGGAGAACCTCTCCAAGATGGCATCGAAGCTGCGCCGGAACGTGGCGCCGATGGATTTCCACGGGGCGCTCGGAGCCCTGCGTACCATCATCAAGGAGCGGCCCGACGCGATCCTCGTCAACGAGGGCGCCAACACCCTCGATCTCGCCCGCGGCATCATCGACATGTACCAGCCGCGCAAGCGCCTCGATGTCGGCACCTGGGGCATCATGGGCATCGGGATGGGCTTTGCCATCGCGGCCGCGGTCGAGACCGGCAAGCCTGTCTTGGCGGTGGAGGGCGATAGCGCCTTCGGCTTCTCCGGCATGGAGGTCGAGACGGTCTGCCGGTACAACCTGCCGGTCTGCATCGTGGTTTTCAACAACAACGGCATCTATCGCGGCACCGACACCGACCCGACCGGCCGCGATCCCGGCACGACGGTGTTCGTGAAGGACTCGCGTTACGACCGGATGATGGAGGCCTTCGGCGGCGTCGGCGTCAACGCCACCACGCCGGACGAGCTCTCCCGCGCCGTCAACGAAGCGATGGATTCGGGTCGTCCGACCCTGATCAACGCGGTGATCGACCCGCAGGCCGGCACCGAGAGCGGCAATATCGGCAGCCTCAACCCGCAGAGCGCGGTGAAGCGGAAGCAGAGCTGATCGCCTAGGGCGCTTCCCTCCCCTTCGGGGGAGGGAAGCGCCGCGCGTCGATTTCCGCCAACGCCATCCCACCTGGGAGCATCCCATGAGCAAGGCTCTCGACGGCATCAAGATCCTCGACTTCACCCATGTCCAGTCGGGTCCGGCCTGCACGCAGATGCTGGCTTGGTTCGGGGCGGACGTGATCAAGGTCGAGCGGCCGGGCGCGGGCGATGCGACGCGCCAGCAGCTCCAGGACCTGCCCGACGTGGACAGCCTCTACTTCACGATGCTGAACCACAACAAGCGGTCCATCACCCTGAACACCAAGACCCAGACGGGCATCGAGGTGATGTGGCGCCTCGTGAAGGAATGCGACGTTCTCGTCGAGAACTTCGCGCCCGGCGCCCTCGACCGGATGGGCCTGACCTGGGAGGCGATCCAGGCCGCCAACCCGCGCATGATCCTCGCTTCGGTGAAGGGTTTCGGTCCGGGAGCCTACGAGAGCTGCAAGGTCTACGAGAACGTCGCCCAATGCGTCGGCGGCGCCGCCTCGACCACGGGTTTCCGCACGGACATCCCGATGGTGTCGGGCGCGCAGATCGGCGATTCCGGCACGGGGCTGCACCTGGCGCTCGGCATCGTCACCGCCCTGTTCCAGCGCACCCATACGGGCCTCGGCCAGCGGGTCGATTGCGCGATGCAGGATGGGGTTCTGAACCTCTGCCGTGTGAAGCTGCGCGACCAGCAGCGTCTCGAGCGCGGCCCCCTCGAGGAATACAGCCAGTTCGGCGAGGGCATTCCCTTCGGTGATTCCGTTCCGCGCGCCGGGAACGATTCCGGCGGCGGCCAGCCAGGCCGCATCCTCAAGTGTAAGGGCTGGGAGACGGATCCTAACGCCTACCTCTACTTCATCACCCAGGGCGCGGTCTGGGGCGAGATCTGCAACGTCATCGGCGAGCCGGGCTGGAAGACCCATCCGGACTACGCGACCCCGAAAGCGCGGCTGCCGCACCTCAACGAGATCTTCACGCGGATCGAGGCCTGGACGATGTCCAAGACCAAGTTCGAGGCGATGGAAACCCTCAACGCGCTCCACGTCCCCTGTGGCCCGATCCTGTCGATGAAGGAGATCGCCGAGGACGAGTCGCTGCGCCGCTCCGGAACCATCGTGGAGGTCGACCACCCGACCCGCGGACCGTACCTTACCGTCGGAAACCCAATCCGGCTGTCGGCGAGCGCCACCGAGATCACCCGCTCTCCCCTTCTCGGCGAGCATACAGACGAGATCCTGCGCGACGTCCTCGGCTATTCCGACGCCGAATGCCTCAAGATCGCGGAATCCGGCGCGATCGGAACGGTTCAGAGAATCGCCGCCGAATAGGCGGTGAGCCACGCCTCGGGGGTCACGGACCCTCGAGGACCGACGGGTTCCCTCGGGGATCGGGGACCAGCCCAAGCCCTCCCACCTCGCGCGGCCTCGACCCATCGAGGCCGCGCCTTTTTGCGTGGGCTCAGGCGACGTTGGTCTCGTCGATCGCTTCGAGCCGAAGCTGATAATCGTCGCCCCACAGGGCCGCGGCGCGCTCGTACCACTCCGCATCGAAATAGGCCTTGCTGGCGGCCTCATCGCTCCAGATACTGACGAGGAGCACACGTGCGTCCACCACCTTGATGTGGCGGCTGATCAACCCGCGGGCGATTCCGACGGACGGGCACATATCGATGCTGGTCATCGAGTAGGTGTTCTCGCCGCTGAAGATCACGGGGCAGTCGAGGATCGCCAGATAACGCATCGGATGGCACTTTCCGTTCCGGCCACTGGCCGCTGAAGCCTAAATTTCAATCACGTCCGAAAATTGCAAACGTATTCGTTGCCGTCTAGGTAGACCAAGTTAGTAATTATGTCTTTTTCGATAGCAGCAACAACGATTCACGGTCAACATGCGCATCAGTGACAAGTCGTGCCGACCGTCGCATCGTGACCGTCCGGCTTCCGCTTGACACGGGATGCGCGGATCGGATTGCGACGTCGTGACGGCCTCGCTCCCGCCTCGACGTCATGCCGTCGGCCGCGTATCGGCGAGGCAGTCCCAGATGCTCTGGACCGAGTCCAAGCAAAGGCCGTCCATGACGGCGAGGTGATCGGTCCCGTGGGCACAGAACTGCCTGAGGCGGCCCGCCCGATCCAAGCCGACGTCGACGCTCAGGAAATCCGTTTTGGCGCGCATGCCGACGAGGCCGTCGAGGACTTGGAGGCCGCCGGCAGCCAGTGCCCGGAAGTCGTCGCGTTCGGTCAAGATGCCGATGATCGCGGCCTCTTCCTGCCTCGCCCCGTCGATGACCGCGAGGCCGCCGATTTCCGGCGTCGCGAGAAGCCGCATGGCGTCCCGAACCGGGCGGCCCATCCGGATATATTGCACCTCGGCGGCGCAGCCGACGAACTCTCGGTTCGCATCCATCTGCGATCCTCCGATGATCGCGTTCTTGTTTGGTCCAAACTGGTATTCGTCATACCTAGTGTCAATGCGACGTCTGGAGATATCCTGCTGATGTGGAGACCGCGAAGGGGGATTGGCAGCGAGCCGAAGCGCGAGCGGTTCATGATTGTCGAGGGACCCTCAACAAAGAAGGCGGCGCGTCTCGCGACGCACCGCCTTCTTTCGCAATCGACCTGATCAGGCCTCAGACCGCCTTGGACTGATGCAGTTGCTCGATCTGCTGTTGGGTGTAGCCGAGATCGAGGAGGACCTCATCGGTATGCTCGCCGAGCAGCGGCGACGCCTTCACCTCGACGCTCATGTCCGAGAACTTGATCGGGCTGCCAACGGTCAGGTACGAGCCGAGCTTCGGGTGCTGCACCTCGACCACGGTGCCGCTGGCGCGCAGCGACGGATCGGCAGCGATCTCCTTCATCGACAGAACCGGCGAGCACGGGATGTCGAACTTGCGCAGGATGTCGACCGCCTCGAACTTGGTCTTGTCGGCGAGCCAGTCTTCGATCGTGCCGAAGATGTCCATGATCTTGTCCTGGCGGGCCCGGGCGGTGCTGTAGGCCGGATCGTTCTCCCATTCCGGCTTACCGATCGCCTTGCAGATCGGGGCCCAGGCATGGCCCTGGATCGTGAAGTAGATGTAGGCGTTCGGGTCGGTCTGCCAGCCCTTGCACTTCAGCACCCAGCCCGGCTGTCCGCCGCCGCCGGCATTGCCGCCGCGCGGCACCACGTCCGTGAACTCGCCGTGCGGGTACTGAGGGTACTCCTCGAGGTAGCCCAGAGCATCGAGGCGCTGCTGGTCGCGCAGCTTCACGCGGCAGAGGTTGAGCACCGAATCCTGCATCGAGACGGCGACCTTCTGGCCCTTGCCGGTCTTGTTCTTGTGATGCAGCGCCGTGAGGATGCCGATGGCGAGATGCATGCCGGTGTTGGAATCACCGAGCGCCGCGGCGCTGACGGTGGGCGGACCGTCCCAGAAGCCGGTGGTGGAGGCGGCGCCGCCGGCGCATTGGGCGACGTTCTCGTAGACCTTCAGGTCCTCGTAATGGTGGCCGTCCGAGAAGCCCTTCACCGAGGCGAGGATCATGCCCGAATTGAGTTCCTGGATGCGCGCCCAGGAGAAGCCCATCCGGTCCAGCGCCCCGGGGCCGAAATTCTCGACCATGACGTCGGATTCGCGGATCAGCTTCTCGAGCACCTCCTTGCCCTCGGGGGTCTTGGTGTCGAGGGTCAGGGAGCGCTTGTTCGAGTTGAGCATGGTGAAATAGAGCGCGTCCGCGTCCTCGATGTGGCGGAGCTGGGTCCGCGTCACGTCGCCGGAACCCGGGCGCTCGACCTTGATCACGTCGGCGCCGAACCAAGCCAGCAGCTGCGTGCAGGCCGGGCCGGCCTGGACGTGGGTGAAATCGATGATCTTGATGCCCTCGAGCGGCTTGCTCATGGTGACGTTCTCCCTGATCGGTGTCGAAAGACGGTTCTGGTTAGGTCCTGAACTTCGGTGCCCGGTTGGATCCGGATCGTGGTGTTAGCCAGCTCCTGGCGGTTCCATCGCGCCTTCAGGCGACGCGGGATTCGAGTTCGGCGAGGCGCTGGCGCATGCCGCGCTCCTCGGCCCATCGTTTGGTCTCGTCGCGGATCACCGCGACGATTCCGGTGACTGTCCCGTCGGCGCCATGGAGGAGGCCGACGGTGAAGGCGATCGACAGCGTGTGCCCATCCTTGTGCAGGGCCGGCACCCGCAGCAATTCAGCGCCGTAGCGGGTGACGCCGGTGCGCATCGTCTTGGCGTAGCCATCCCAATGGCGCTGGCGGTGGCGTTCAGGCGTGATCAAATCGAGGGACCGGCCCATCGCCTCGTCAGGGGCGTAGCCGAAGATGCGCTCGGCGCCCGGATTCCAGACGATGATCGCGCCGTCCGGGTCCGACACGACGACGGCATCGCCGATGGCGGTCGCCAGTTGATCCAGTGCGATGGCCTGCGACATGGCTCGGCGAAAGATCCCCTTGCTCCGAAGATGACGTGGCCGGCGCCGCAATTCACACTCTGCGCCTATGATGCCAACGTGTCATGGAAAACATGACGGTGAAACAGCTCAGCTATTCAACTTGGCTATTGCACGACACATGACCATAAAACTCGCTCCAGGTCATGATCGGCAATTTATCCTTGAATTTAAACCTCGATCTCGTCCTTTCGGCCAAGCCGAGACTTGCTTTGTCGAGACTTGCTTTCTCGAACGATTTGTTATTGGTATTTGGTATGCCAAGCGTCCGGAGCTGTCAAGCGAACCGGCCAGCGGAACGGGAGAGGAACGAGATGGGCGACAGCCCGCGCATCACGATCACGCAGGTCGAGGGCTTCCGGTTCACCGTCGATTTCGGTGAGGCCCTGCCGGCCCTACTCGTCGACGAGGCCGTGCCGATCGGCAACGGAGAAGGCCCGTTCCCCGAACAGCTTCTCGTCACCGCCGTTGCCAATTGCCTCTGCGCCAGCCTCGTCTTCGCCTTGGCCAAGTTCAAACAGGACGGACAGGGCCTCTCGGCCGAGGCGACCTGCCGGGTCGTGCGCAACGGCGAGGGCCGCCTGCGCATCGGCGGCATCGAGGTGGCGATCGGCTTGGGCGCCGCTGCGGAGGCGATGCCGCGCATCGACCGGGTGATCGCCCAGTTCGAACGGTTCTGCACCGTCTCCGAGAGCGTTCAGGCCGGTATCCCGGTGACCGTCGCCGTCCGCGACGGCGAGGGCAAGCTCCTGACTTCACCCATCCTGCCAACCCTGGAGGACGCGCCGTGACGACGACAGACAGACCTTTCGCGAGTGAGCCCGAGGATCTCGCGCGCCTGTTCAACGAACGGGCCAATGCCGGCGACGTCGAGGGTCTCGTTGCACTCTACGAGCCCGAAGCAGTGGTCGCCGTCGGTCCCGTCGTGGCGACGGGGCACGAGGCGATCCGGCGATTCTACACCGACCTGCTCTCGCGAAAGTCCGAGTTCCCGGCCGTGGACGCCCTGCCGGCGATCCGCAACGGAGCGATCGCCATGACCTTCGCGCGCCTGCCGAACGGTACGCTCTCGGTCGAGACCGCCAGGCAGCAGGCCGATGGCGGATGGCTCTGGATCATCGACCAGTTGAAGATCAGGCCGTCGAGCCCATCGGCGACGGGCTGAGACCGCCGATGATCGACCCCACGCTCGCTGGCCGCCTCGGCTTCGCGCATCGACTCCCGACGCAGGCGTCCCTGCCGCCAGGCCGCAACGCCCTTGAACTGTTCCCGAAGCGGGACGCCGTGCTGGTCGTGCCACCCGGCATCGATTCACGCAGGCCCGCCCCCCTCGTCGTCCTGTTCCACGGGGGAGGGGGAAGCGCCGAGAAGATCCTGCCGATGCTGGAAGAGCATGCCAACGAGCGCGGCTTCCTGCTCCTCGCGCCGCAATCGCTCTTCCCGACCTGGGATCTCGTGATCGGCGGCCACGGACCCGACCGCGAGCGGCTCGCCCTCGCCCTTTCGGAGGTCGCCTCGCGCTTCCTCCTCGATCCGGCCAGGTTCGCCTTTGCGGGCCATTCCGACGGGGGCAGCTACGCTCTCTCGATCGGCCTCGCCAACGGCGATCTCGCGAGCCACGTCGTCGCATCCTCGGCGGGGTTCCTGTCGGTGGCGATCCAGGTGGGCGCGCCTCGGATCTTCATCTCCCACGGCACGCGCGACGAGCAGATCCCCATCGACCGCAGCGCCCGCGTCCATGCGGCCCGCCTCGGCGAGGCAGGCTACGACGTCACGGCCGTGGAGTACGACGGACCGCATGCCTACCAGCCCGAGGTCGTGGCACGGGCCGTGGACTTCATCTTCACCGACGGCGGCGTAACGGAGTAGCGGCTCTCTTCCTTCAGGTCCGGTTCAACCGGCGCGGCCTAGCTTGCACTGCCTGTCCGGGCCGACCGCCGGCGAAGGCACCTCGCATAGCGTTGCGGAAGCCATGCTCGCCCTCACGCCACCCTACCTGCGCATGACGAGCCCGTCGGAATCCGGGCGGAACGGTTCCGCTCGCTCCGTCTCCGAGGCGCTCGCGTCCAGCTTGGCGCCTGCCCTCGACTTCGCCTTCGGCGTCGACCATGGCGGCACTCTCCCGCCGGAGATCGCCTCCCACATCGCCGCACTTCACCGAGGCCCGCTCGGCAGCCCTGTCGCTAGGCCGAGGGCGAGGGCCGAGGGCTCGGCGTGACCGCTCCGCGGCTCCCGTCTCAGGACGAGCGACCGTTGCCGACGTGCCGGGCCGCGCGGCTCGACGGCAGGCCGGCCTCGGTCTTCTCGACGGGTGCCGCCCGCCGCTTGGACGGCCTCGTATCGCCGGCCATGGATGCGTGGACGTTGACGCCCCAGGTCGCCGATGAGGTTGCAGGATCGGCCACGGCGTGGATCGTGCCGTCCTCCACCCGCAGATGGCCCGTGGCCACCCCGCGCATCATCTCGGGAGCGTAGAAGCGTGCCGACATGCCTTCGATCGGCATGCCGGGGCCGCTCGGATAGAGCATGGAGCCGAGCGCCCCTTCGGGCGGCGGCCCCGAGATGCGGACCATGTTGCTCGCCGCGTCGATCGCCGCCGCGGCTTCGTCGATGTGGCCGTTGAGCAGGAGCTTGCCCGCCCGCGTGATCCGCAATTCGTAGCCGCCCCATTCCGCGTCCCAGTGAGGACGGATCAGGCCGAGCTGAATGGCTTCGCAGGCGATCCGGACATTGTCCCGGGCGAAGTCGTCCGTCGTCATCAGCGGCTCGACGCCGCCGATGCCCGATCGCGTGCGGCTCATGATCTGCCGAAGGAACTCGGCCTTCCCCGCTCTAGCGCTCATGGTGCCGTCATGCCGCCTGCCGGGCGGTCATCACGGACGCTCACCCAGCCCGGCATCATGCTCCGCACCTGCCATCGTCCGGCACCCGAAGGCAGTGCCCGAAGAAACGAATGGGTCGTGTCCGTCAATGAGGTGGAAATTCGGGGTGGAGTTGGAGCGGCCATCGGTCAGGCGGCCTGAGGTGGAATT
>NZ_JAIETD010000134.1 GCF_019745455.1 Methylobacterium sp. | reverse complement strand
CGGATGATTCGAGGTTGATCACCTCGGAGACTACGCCACCCTCATTTCCAACCAACCCCGCGACGGCACCCCGCTCGCCACGCCAAGCCTCTTCCTCGAGTACGAGGAGGTGCTGAAGCGCTCAGAACAGCGCCAAGTCTCGGGGCTGAGTCTGGCAGACGTGGACAGGGTTCTCGGCGTCCTGGCGGTCGCGATTGAGCCGGTGGAGGTGCATATGAGGTGGCGGCCGCAGCTCCGAGATCCTGACGACGAGCTGGTCTTCGAGGCAGCGGTTAATGGCCGGGCGGACGCGCTCGTGACCTACAATGTCCGGGATTTCCGGGACGCGGCGCGGCGCTTCGGCGTCCGGATCGCGCGGCCCGCCGAGCTGCTGAAGGAGTTGATGTCATGAGCAAGGCGACCTACCCGCTGAAACTGCCAACCTCAATCAAGACGGCCGCTGCGCGGCTGGCGAAAGAGGACGGCGTGAGCCTTAATCAGTGGATCGCAACGGCAGTGGCGCAGAAGGTCGGCGCGGTCGAGATGGCGGCAGAGTTCTTCAAGTGCCGGGCTGCCGGCCACTCGCTCGACGAGTTCGACGACATTCTGGCGAGAGTGCCCGAACGCCCGCCGGAGCCCGGGGACGAGCTGCCGGAGGGCTGGACGCCCGGATCGCTTGAGCGGCGGTAAACCGCGCCTACACCGAAACGTGTATACACGTTCCAAAGCGGAGCTCGCCGGCGTGGCGGCGCCTGCTAGCTCCTCGCGAGACCCGAGATGCCCACGCCAGTTTCCGATTTCGGCCGCTATCTCCGATCTGTCGAGGAGCGGGACATCGATCTCCTTCTGATGGAGGAGTTCCACGTCGTGCCTGCCTTTGCGACCTGGTTCGCCGAGCGGGTCGGACTCGGACCTGCGACCGTGTTCGATGGGGCTTGGCACTCCCTGAGCGACGAGGACGGCGAGACGGACCTGCTCTTACGGGTGCGGGTCGCCAGCGAGCGCGTGGCGGTGCTGATTGAGAACAAGGTCGCAGCCTCCGAACAGGAAGAGCAAGACCTTCGCTACGGCCTCCGCGCCGTCCGCGCCCAAGAGGCCGGGCGCTACGATCGGTTCGTCACGGCGATCTGCGCTCCGCAGGTCTACCTTGACGGCCTGTCCGCCGACTCCGCTTACGAGCATCGCGTGGCATACGAGGCGGTGCTGGACTGGTATGCCGGGCAGGAAGGCCCGCGCGCGGAGTGGCGGCGAGCGATCCTGAGGGAGGCGATCGAACAGGGACGCCGGGGCTACGTCATGAAGGTCCACGCCGGAAAAACGGCGTTCCACCGGGCTTACTGGGAGCACCTGCAGGCCCATCACCCGGAGCTGGTGATGGCGCGGCCAGGCGCGAAGGGGCCAAAGTCGGACTGGATGCTGTTCAAGGGCATCGGCTTTCCGAAGGGGGTCAAGCTCGTCCACAAGAACGACCAGGGATGCGTGGACCTGGAGTTTGAACGCACCCTCGCGACAGACCTCGCCAAGCGACGACGGGCCGATTGGCCGGAAGGCGTGCGGGTTTTGACACGGGGCCAGTCGGCGGCGCTGAGCCTGCCCGTCCCTCGCTGCGACATGGACCTGCCGCTTTCCGAGCAGCTCGCAAACATCGAGGTGGCGCTGGCCGTTGCGCTCAAGCTCGTCCCGTGTGCGGGCCCGCAGCGGTCCGCCTCGAGCGGGACATGAGCACGTCCGACGCGATCCGCTCGCTCGCGTCAGAGGGTCTCCCAGTGGCGGAGATCGCGCGACGGCTCGGGGTCTCCTATCAGCACGCCTACAACGTCCTGAAGGCGGCGGGGCGGCTGGCGCCCCGTTCGTCCAACGTCGCGGCCGTTACCGCCACGCCCCTGCAAGCCTCGACGGCTGAAAACGCTCGACCTGTCTTGTCCACGGCCGTCCTCCTGGGCGGAGGCTTCCAGCGTTCCGGCGAGTGGGTGTTGACGTGCGAAGGCGAGTTGGTGCCTGACCAGCCCTTGTCGAAGGCACGGGGTGTCTATGCCTTCGTCAAGGACGCCGCCGCGCTCTATGTCGGGCTGGCGACCATGGGTCTGTCGAAGCGCCTCTACTTTTACGGCCGACCTGGGGCCACGCAGCGCACCAGCTTGAGAATCAACGCTGCCATTAAGGCGGAGCTCGCCGGCTCAGCCACTATCGAGATCTACACCGCTACCCCGCCGGCTCTGGCCTGGAACGGGCTGCCCGTGGCCGGCGACGCGGGTTTGGAGCTTGGCCTAATTCAGACCTTTTACCTGCCCTGGAACATGCGTGGGCTGTGACCCGAAACGGGGCACGGCGCTCTCCACGAAACGAGCGACCTGTACGGCCGCCCATCGGATCACCTCGAACCGGCTTTTGTGGCATCGGAGAGAGGTGCTGACGCGGGGTAGCCATGAAGGGCATTGAGAATGGCTCGAAAACGAGGCTCGTATGCCAATCAATCCGCGCAGCACGACAGCTTCGCCGGATCCTTGTAGCGGGCGATGGCGACGATCTTCAGCGCCTCGGCCATGGTCGGGTACACGTGGAGCTGGTCGATGAAGTCGTCGAGCGTGGCGCGGAAGCGCATCGCGATCGCGGCCTCATGGATCACCTCGGCCGCGCCGGCGCCTACCATCGAGACGCCCAGCACCTCGTTGCTGTCCGCGTCGGCCACCATTTTGATCAGCCCGCGTGTGTCGCGGATCGCGCCGGCACGCGGCACCAGCTCCATCCGGATCGTCGCGCACCAGCAGCGGTGACCGGCCGCAATGGCCTCCGCCTCCGTCATGCCGACGATGCCGATCGGCGGGTCGGTGAAGATCGTGCGCGGGATTACCCGCCCGTCAAAGGCGCGCAGGTCGTTGCCGTGGAGTGCGTTGTGGGCGGCGATGCCGCCTTGGCGCGCTCCCACCGGCGTCGCCATCTGGCTCTCGTGCAGTCGCCCGATCACGTCGCCGGCCGCGAAGATGTGCGGAACGCTCGTCCGAAGCTGAGGGTCGACCTCGACCTCGCCCCGCGCGTTCGCCAAGACGCCGGCGGCCTCCAGGCCGATCCCGTCGGTGTTGGGGCGGCGGCCCGTGGCGATCAGCAGCCGCTCCGCGCGGAAGGTGCGTCGGCCCTTGCCGACGCGCACCTCGGCCACGACGCCCGCGCCCTCGGACCGGACCGCCTCGACCGTCGCGTGAGGCACGATCGAGATGCCTTCCTCGGCGAACACGTGCCCGATCGCCTGACCGACCTGCGGCTCGTAGCCCCGGGCGAGCACCTGAGCGCTGCGCTCGAGCATCGTCACCTCGGTCCCGAAGCGGGCGAACATCTGCCCGAGCTCGAGCGCGATGTAGCCGCCGCCGATGATGAGGAGCGATCCCGGTAAATCCTTGAGCTCCTCCTCCTCATCGTGGGTGAGAAGGTCGCTCGTGAGGTAGGGCACCCGGTCGAGCCCTGGGATCTCCGGGACGACCGGCCGCGAGCCGGTCGCGATGAGGAAGCGCTCGCCGGTCAGCCTCTTGCCGCTGACCTCGACGGTGTTCGCGTCGAGGAACCGGGAGCGGCCCTCTTCGATCGAGAACTGACCGCCGACCAGGCTGTCGTACTTCTTCTCCCGGTAGACTCTGATCACCTCGTCCTTCTGGGCTATCAGCTCGGCGAAGTTGACCTTGAGCCCCGGCCCGCAGGTCTCGAGGCCCGGGTAGCGCGGGTTCCTGGCATCGAAGACGAGCTTCGCCGCCTCGATCAGGTTCTTGGATGGCAGACAGCCGCGGTTGACGCAGGTGCCGCCGATCGCCCGCTCTTCGGTCATGACCGCCGTCTTGCCCATCTCCTGAGTGGTGATCGCGGCCGCGAATGCGGTCGAGCCCGAGCCCAGGATGACGAGGTCGTAATGGTCTTGCTCCGTCGGGCGGGCTGGAGCGCAGCAATCGGAACTCATTTGAGCTTACCTGTCGTTAGTCGAGCGGGTCGGGATGCAAGTCGTCCCGATGGCAGCGCGAGGACGTCGGGACGAAGAGCGTGAGTCGTTGAAAGCGTCAATTCGTCCGCACACGGGCCGGATAGCCGGCATCGGTCGCGGCCTGCGCCAGCGCCTCGGGGCTCACCCTGGCGGCGTCATAGGTGACCGTCGCCACCGCGCTGCCGCCCTCCGTCTCGACAACGGTGACGCTGCTCACGCCAGCGGCGCGCCCAATCGCGCGCTTCACAATGGGGACGCAAGTCACGCAGCTCACGTTCTTCACGTGCAGCCTGACGGTCCGCTCGGCGGCAAAGGCCGAGCCGGCGGCGAGCAGAAGTCCGGCGCTAAAGGTGGTGCGTACGACTTTAAGCATGAGAAGGTCTCCGGTGTTCAGGCGCCGACGATGAGCGGGGCGGCATAGGGAAAGGCGACAGCGACAACGACGAGGATGGCAGCGAGCCACAGTGAAAGCTTGACCGCGCGGCTGGGCAGCGCCCGGGCACAAGCCTCGTCGTCGGCGCACGCGGCGGGCCGGCGGTAGACGCGCATGAACCCGAAGGCGAGGCACGCGACGGCCGCTGCCACGAAGAACGGCTGGTAGGGCGCGAGCGCGGTCAGGTTGCCGATCCAGGCGCTGCTGACGCCGAGCGCGAAGAAGACGAGCGGGAGCACGCAGCAGGACGAGGCGCCGATCGCGCTCAGGATGGCGCCGGCCGCGAGCAGGGCGGAACCGGTGGGCGGTTTCGCCTGCGCTTCCGCCCCTTCGATCCTGCCCGTCGTCGCCATCCTCTGAGATCCTTCCCCTGCCACGCGGCGCAAGATAGGATCTGTAGTGGCTACGGATGCAAGAGGGCTTTCGCCGATGGACAAGCAAGCCCTGCAGGACACCGCGCCAAGGCTGGCGATCGGCGCCCTGTCCCGGCGCACGGGCGTCAACATCGAGACAGTCCGCTACTACGAGCGGATCGGGCTGTTGCCGGCGCCAGCGCGCAGTGAAGGCGGGCACCGTCTCTACGGCGGCGGACACCTGATGCGCCTGAACTTCGTCCGCCGCGCCCGCGACCTCGGATTCACCCTCGACGAGGTCAGGGCGCTGCTGGAGCTGGCCGAGAAGCGCGAGCCACCCTGCGCCGGGGCGCGCGAGGTGGCTGTGAGCCACCTCTCCGACGTGCGCGCCAAGATCGCGGCCCTGCGGACGATGGAGCGCGTCCTGGCCGATATGGTGGCACGCTGCAAGGAGGACGCGACGCCCGAGTGCCCGCTCATCGAAGCCCTGTTCGATCTGCCGGCTGCTGCAGTGGCGAACCTGAAGCAACTCGGAGCGCGACGGAGACGAAGCGAGCGCCGGCCTGGCGGATGTCGCGACCAAGAACGATGAGCTCGGTGGGGTCGCGCGCAAAAGCGGTCGCCCGCCGGCGCTTTCACGACGTCACCGTGCTGCGCGCCTTCAGCAAGCGCCGGAGTTGGGGCCGGTCGCCGGTGTGACCGGCCTCGTTCTCCTGGAACACCTTCTCGCGCCGGCGGCTCTGACCGTGTCGAGCTGGATGGCGAGTCCTCGGCGTCCGCCTAGACGGGCGCGTACCCGTAGATCATGGCTCGATTGTTCATCACATTTCTGCATCAAAAGAGCCGATAGATCTCAGCGGCTGGGCGGGGATGCAGAAATCATGCTTTCTGCATCCCCGCCTGGGCGAGGTCTCGGCGCGCGCTGCGCACGATGGACCACGACGATTGCAGGAAGAGGCCGGCGATAACGACCGCCACCGCCAGATCCGGCCAGGGCGTCGCCGTCCAGGCGACAAGGCCTGCGGCGACGATCACGGCAAGGTTCCCGATCGCGTCATTGCGCGAGAACAGCCACACGGCCCGCACATTGGAGTCACCGGTCCGGTGAGGCAGTAGCACCCAGGCCGAGGCCACATTGACGAGAAGCGCGATAACCCCGAACAGCCCCATGATATCGGCCTCGGGCTGATTGAGAACGAGAACGCGATAGGCCGACGTGGCGAGCACGCCGAGCCCTAAAGCTCCGAGGAATGTGCCCTGGAGCAGGGCGGCACGGGCGCGCCACACCAGGCTCCAGGCGATCGCGATCAGGCCAAGGAACGTGATCGTGCCGTCGCCAAGGAAATCGAGGGCGTCGGCCTTCAGCGCTTGCGAGCCAGAAATGAACCCGGCCACGATCTCGGCGAGGCCCGTGCCGAGGTTGAGCAGAACGACGGTCCAGAGCGCTCGCTTGTAGGCGGGGGTCGCATGGGCGTAGTCCTGGATCTTGTCGTCGTCATCGTCCTCAGCGCTCATGGCCTCGGCTCCCCTTCAATGCTGCAACGTTCGGCGACGGAGCCGCGGAACTGGAGTTGAACAGGGGCCATCCGACATCGCCTCGCTCTGTGGTCACGCGGTTCCTGTGCCTTGAACTCAAGCCGCAGTCGAGCTAATTCAAACAGCTGTTGAATTGTTTCACGGTGTGGGATGGCGACCCTTGATGAGGAGCGGGCGATCGAGCTGGCGGAGATCTTCCGCCTGCTCGGCGACGCGAACCGGCTGCGGATTGCCGTGGCCTGCCTCGAAGGTCCCTTGTGTGTCGGCGACATCGCCCAAGCGGTCGGCCTCTCGACTTCGCTCGTCAGCCACCACCTGCGCCTGCTTCGAGCGGCCCGCTTCGTGCGCTCGCAGAAGCGAGGCAAGCAGGTGTTCTACGGCGCAACCGACGAGCACGTGCGCTGCGTGATCAAGGACATGGTCGCCCACGTCGGCGAATGCCGCGACGTGGGAGCGGAGGATGATGATGACGGACGCTGACCTGGCGCACCGCGCCGCAGACGGAATCCAGGTGCAACCGCAGCGCCGCCGCTTCAAGGTCGACGGTCTCGACTGTCAGAACGAAGTGCGCCAGCTCAAGGCGGCCGTCGGTCCACTGGTCGGTGGGGAGGACAAGCTCGCTTTCGACACCAAGGCCGGCACGATGGACGTGCTCGAGGCGGATGCCGTCGATCCAGAGGCCGTGGTCGCGGCAGTGGCGGAGACGGGGATGCGTGCGGCACCGTGGCCGGCTGAGCCAGCTACACTGCTGTTCGAGGTGAAGGGCCTCGACTGCCAGAACGGACTGCGTCAGCTGAGCGCGGCCGTTGGGCCGATCGTTGGCGGAGAGGAAAGGCTCACCTTCGACACCAAGGCCGGCATGATGGGCGTGAGCCCGAAGAGCTTCGCCGCGGTCGAGGACATCCAGCGGGCTGTGGCGACGACGGGCATGAGGGCCAGGTTACGCCCTGCGATGCCGAGCGATGTGCCGGAACCGCTCACCTTCCAGGTCCGCGGGCTCGACTGTCAGAACGAGGTTCGTCAGCTGAAAGCTGCCGTCGGCCTGCTGGTCGGCGGGGATGAGACGCTCACCTTTGACACCAAGCACGGCCTGATGAGCGTCGCTCCGCAGGCGCTGGCATCGGTGACCGCGATCCAGCAAGCCATTGCCTCGACCGGCATGTCGGCCGAGCTCGTCCGGGAGAACCGGGCCGGGCAAGCCTCGGCGACAATGTTCCCCGCGAGTGCGCCGGCCTGCGCGACCTGCTCCCGCGACAATGTGGGCGAGCAGGCGCTGACCGCACCCGTCCCGTCGCACCTGCCGGGACAGCTCGTGTTCAGGGTCCATGGCATGGATTGCGGCGACGAGATCGCCGCGCTGAAGCGCGAGGTCGGCCCGATGGTGGGCGGCGAGGACAAGCTCGCCTTCGATCTCGTCAATGGACGCATGTCTGTGGCAGCTCCGGCCGATGCCATTTCCGTCGAGGCGGTCGTAAAGGCCGTCGCCCGGACCGGGATGGCGGCAGAGCTCTGGCGGGAGGGCGTGACCTCCGACGCCACGCTTTCGGAGGAGCGGCGCCGGCGCACACAGACGATCCTGACGACCGCGAGCGGCATCCTTGCCGCCGCTGGTCTGGTCCTTCACGCTGTTCTTGGCGGCGGCGTTGCTGTCGCGCTCGGAGCCGAAGAGGCGGCGGGCGGCACGCCCTGGCCGGCGATTGCGGCTTATGCCCTCTCAATCGTTTGCGCCGTGCGGTACGTGGCGCCAAAGGCCTTGCTCTCCGCCCAACGCCTACGGCCGGATATGAACCTGCTGATGGTCGTGGCGGTTGCGGGCGCGATCGGCATCGGCGAGTGGTTCGAAGCAGCGACTGTCTCCTTCTTCTTCGCTCTTGCCCTGGCGCTCGAGGCCTGGAGCTTAGGCCGCGCCAGGCGCGCGGTCGCCGCCCTCATGGAACTCGCGCCAGCCGTTGCCCTCGTGCGGAATGCGAACGGCAGCGAGCGTGAAGTGCCGGCCGGCAGCGTGCCTGTCGGCGCTCATATCGTGGTCCGGCCGGGGGACAAGATCCCGCTCGATGGCCGAGTTACCGGCGGCGAGAGTGAGGTCAACCAGGCCCCGATTACCGGCGAGAGCGTGCCCGTACCCGTCCAGCTCGGATCCGAGGTCTATGCAGGCACGATCAACGGTGAGGGCGCCCTGGACATCGAGACCACGAAGGGCGCGCAAGACACGACGCTCGCGCGTATTATCCGCATGGTCGGCTCAGCCCAGAGCCGGCGTGCGCCGAGCGAGCAATGGGTCGAGCGCTTTGCCCGGGTCTACACGCCCGCCGTGATGGTCCTGGCGCTTGCTGTGTTCCTGGTGCCGCCGCTCCTGTTGGGGGGCGCCTGGGAGCCGTGGTTCTACCGTGCGCTCGTGCTTCTCGTGATCGCTTGTCCCTGCGCGCTCGTGATCTCGACACCGGTGACCATCGTCGCGGCCCTTGCGGGCGCGGCGAAGCAGGGCGTGCTCGTGAAGGGTGGGGTGCATCTTGAGACACCGGCCAAGCTGACGGCTATCGCCATGGACAAGACGGGCACCCTGACTGAGGGCCGGCCGAAGGTGGTCGATCTCGTGCCGCTCGGCAACCGCAACGAGGCCGAGCTCCTGGCCTTCGCGGCCGCGCTCGAGGCGCGCAGCGAGCACCCGCTCGCGCGCGCCATCCTGAGCAAGGCGGCCGAGCATGGCATCACGCCCGTTCCAGCGGTTGCGGTCCAGGCAATCCGCGGCAAGGGGGCGATCGGGCGTATCGACGGCCGGGAAGCATGGCTCGGCTCGCGGAGGTACCTGAACGAGCGCCAGGTCCCTGTGCAGGCGCTGCGTGCGGCAGACACGCTCGCCGGGGCGGGCCGCACCGTCGTAGCGGTCGGCGACGAAAGCTCCGTGTGGGGGCTGATCGCGATCGCCGATGCCGTCAGGCCCGAGGCCAAGCGCATCGTGGCGGACCTGCACGCGGCCGGGATCGAACGGGTCGTCATGCTCACCGGAGACAACAAGGATACGGCTCAGGTGATCGCCCGAGAGACCGGAGTCGACGAGGTGCAAGCTGAGCTCTTGCCCGAGCACAAGGTCGAGGCGGTCGAAGCGCTCGTGAAACGCCATGGGTCGGTGGCCATGATCGGCGATGGCGTCAACGACGCGCCGGCCATGGCGCGCGCCAATCTGGGCGTCGCGATGGGCGCAATGGGCTCGGACGCCGCGATCGAGACCGCCGACGTCGCCCTGATGGCGGATGATCTCTCGAAGCTGCCCTGGTTGATCCGTCATTCGAAGGCGACGCTTGCGATCATCCACCAAAACATCGGGTTTTCGCTTGCGGTGAAGCTCTTGTTCACAGCCCTGACGGTGGCGGGTCTGGCCTCCCTGTGGGGGGCGATCGCGGCCGATGTAGGTGCTTCTCTTCTCGTCGTGCTGAACGGGCTTCGGCTGCTGACCCGCGGGCAGCCGCAGGTAGGGGCGGCCGCGGTGTGACCGGACGACCTGGCGAACAGTCGTAAGACGGGCGGGGCTATTCCCATGGCTGTCCTCACGAACATCGGTTACGTGACTGCGTTTGCCGCGGGCGCGGTCTCCTTTCTGTCCCCGTGTGTCCTGCCCCTCGTCCCAGGCTACGTCTCCTACGTTGCCGGCCAGAATGTCGGTGCAGCGGGCGCTGTACAGCAGCGCGCGAGCATTCGGACCTTGATCTTGAGCCTGTGCTTCGTGCTCGGCTTCTCGACCATCTTCGTCGCGCTCGGCGCCGGGGCGAGCGCACTCGGCTCCGTTCTCAACGCGTTCCGCATCGAGCTGAACCTGATCGGCGGGCTCATCGTGATCGTGTTCGGCTTGTTCACGACGGGGCTCTTGCCCCTGTCGTGGCTCCAGCGTGAGTTGCGCTGGCACGGTGATCCTCCGGGCCGCGGTCCCATTGCGGCCTACCTCCTCGGGACGGCGTTCGCGTTCGGCTGGACGCCCTGTATCGGCCCCGTGCTCGGCGCCATCCTTGCCGTCACCGCGTCATCTACGGGCTCGAGCGGCGTCACGCTGCTGGTCGCCTACTCCCTCGGCCTCGGGGTCCCCTTCGTGCTGGCGGCCCTGTTCCTGTCGGGGTTCGTGTCCCGCCTGAAGACCCTGCGCCGGACCGGGCGCGCGCTGCAGATCGGCGCGGGCGGAGTCATGGTCGCGATGGGTGCGGCTATGATCACGGGGCACATGACCACGGTCGCGATCTTCTTCCTGGAGATGTTCCCAGCGCTCGCCCAGATCGGGTGAGCAGCCGGTCCACGGTGTTCGCACAAGGTCATAGCTCTCATGCTTCGATACGGACTTCTTCTCGCGGCGGCCTGGTTCATCGTCGACCATGGGACCAAGTGGTGGATCCGCGAGTGGGTGATGGACCCGCCGCGCGTCATTCCGGTTACGGACTTCTTCAACCTCGTGCTCGGGTCCAACACGGGAGTGAGCTTCGGCATCTTGGGCGCAGCGGGCCTCCCGCCCTTCGTGCTCTCGTTCGTGTCCTTCGCGATCGCGCTGGCTCTCCTGGTCTGGCTTGCCCGCACCCGAGATCGTCTCGTCGCGACCGCACTCGGCCTGCTCATCGGCGGCGCGCTCGCAAACGGTCTCGACCGGCTGTTGCGCGGCGCGGTGACGGACTTCCTCGATTTCCATGTCGCCGGCTGGCATTGGCCGGCCTTCAACATGGCGGACATCGGAGTGGTCTGCGGGGCGGCTCTGCTCGTGCTCGACAGCCTCCGCAGTGGAGACGTCACCTCGCCACAGCGCGCACCCGCTCGATCAAACCCGTCGGTGTGATGCACATGCGTCGGAGCGGCAGGCGCCCACTCCGCTGGGCAGCTTCGGGAGCCAAGCACAAGACCGGAGCATTCGGTTGCCTCGGCTCAGGTCTGGCTTGATGAGTCCGACAGGCCCGGTGCCGGGTGCCGATCGACAAGGAAAATCAAGCGTCTCTGAGGCAAGCCTTCATGTTCCGTGGGGAGCACTCGCGCCACACCGAGCAAGAGCGGGGCGCTCTCTCGGCTGAAGAGAGACGCGGCCCATCCCGGCGAGGGCTGCGTCAGCTCCCGAACAGCCCACGCGCACGGTCGTAGAGTGATTTCGGCTCAGTCCGAGTTGGCTGCCGCACTGGTTGCTCGTTCGTCACGACCGGTGCATCGCGCAATTTGGCTGAGGCGAGCTTCGTGGGTCCCTTCGTCTCGGGAGAACGGGCGACTGTAGTGGTGGAGTGCTGGGCCGGACCTGCGTCCGGTGCCGAACCAGGTGCCGCCGTGCCCAACTTTGGCTTTGGCGCGACCACTGAAGCCACCGACCTCGCTTCCTTTACAACAACCTCTTCGGGGCCTCGCGCTAAGGCCTCTGGGCGGCTCACGTCACCTAAAGAGCGTCGGGTGCGGTCGTCGAGGGAGGCGAACGCACTCGTACCCGAGTTCGCGGTGACGATCTCGCGGAAGGACTGATGGCCGCCCCCGTCCTCGTAGACGAGTCGGATCGCGGGCGTGCCCTTCGCCACGAGATCGGCCTGTGCGCGCTCGTCCCGGGCCTGCTTCGCAGCGACGGCGACCGCGGTCGACGGATCGGCAGGGAAGGCGTAACGCCCCCCGACAACGGACCAGGTGGGCTCGCGCTTCGACACTTCGAACTGGTCCGAGCCCTCCTTAAGGTTCTTCCAGAACGCGATATGCTGGTCGGCCCGATGCTTCGCCAGGTTCTCGGCCGTCATGCGGAACGGGTAGGACTGGAACTGGAACGAGCGTTGGCCGCCGGCGAAGGCCTCGCGAGCGATGGCGTAGACCTCTGAGATCGCCTCGTCCGTCATAGCGAAGCAGCCCCGCGACGAGCAGGTGCCGTGGACCATGAGGTGCGAGCCCGTGCGCCCGTGCGAGCGGTCGTAGGCATTCGGGTAGCCGAGATTGAAGGAGAGGAACAGGCTCGAGTTCGGGTTCATGGCCGCGGGCGTCACGTCGTAGAAGCCCTCCGGCGCCTGGCGGTCACCCTCGCGCACCTTCGGCCCGAGCTGGCCCGACCAGCGGCACATAGGATAGGTTTTCAGAAGCGCGTACTGGCCGTCGAGGCCGCGCTTCCACACCTCGATCTCGGACTCCTTCTTGTAAGCCCGCATCAGGATCGGATCGCTCGCCGAGACGCCCTTGGCGGACATCAGCGCCATGGTGGCTGGCGGGATGGCCGTGAGATGGCGGGTCGAGCGATAGCTCTCGTCACCTTGGCAGGCCGCGAGGACGAACGCGAGGCCCGTCGCGAGCGCAATACCTCTAATCAAACTGACCCCCGCACCCCCGCTCAGCCGCGCTGCTCGACAGCGGCCAGAGTCCTTGTTTAGGGGAAGCATGCTTGACGCCGGATTAAAACCCAATTGTGGCAGTGAGCGTGACCCGTCGCAGGGAAGGCGTCCCTGAGGCCTCCACCCCGAGGAGACGAGGAAGTGGTGAGGGATCTCGAACGAGATGAGTCGATCGCATAGGAAGGAATCCCCCGGTCGCGAAGGGGAGCCGCTCCGGTCCCATCGTGCGCGCAGGGCCTGATGCTTCGCGAGGGAACTCAATTAGCTGATGAACTACCCTGAGCGGCCGTCCGGGGTCCTCACGCCGCCCCAAAGGTCTTGACCTGATCGGGGATCGATCGAACCGGCCGCGCAATGGCGAGTACCCCCTTGAGCCCACTGCCGAAGCGGGCAATGGCTTCACGATGGCTCCGCAGCTCGCTGTATGGCAGGTAACGCAAGTCAAGCTCGCCGACGCGCGAGAAGGCGGGCCGCGCGAACTGCGCCCTGACGTCCGCCTCTCGATCGTCCGGCGCAACCAGGAAGAAATTGCGCGCCGCGGCTCCCTTGATGCCGAGAGCAAGGTCGAGCATGCGGACGATCCCCGAGTAGATGCTCGTCGTGTGCTCGACCTCAAAGGCAGCCACCACCTCTTCCCCCTTCGGCTCGATCCACAGAACGTCGATAAGTCGTATCGCCTCGCCGGAGCCGTCGCGGGCAAGATGTTCTGGCAGGCGCTCCAGGCACCGATCGGCGAGGCGACCGGCACCGTAGGCACGGCCGGCGTCGTTGGCGGCGATCCACACGTCATACCCGAGCGCCAGGCCCAGATCGCGTAGCCAGCTCTGGATCTCGGTATGGGTGTGATCGGCCTCTCGCGCCGCGAGGGCCGCCTTGGAGGCCACGGCGGACTCGGCCCTGACCGCCTCAAGGTCGCTGCGCCAGCGGTCCAGCGAGGTAGGACCGTCCTGCTGCGGAAGAGGGTAGCGGCCGCACCCGAGGTCGAACAGGAAGGCTGCGAGGGCGCCGAGGTCGTTGGAGAGCTCCGAGCGGTGGGCGGCATTGAGCTGCAGCATGCCTTTGCGCATGGCGAGGTACTGATCCCAGCGCCCCAGCTTCACGTTCGCGCCCGTGAGCGCATTGTATCCTTTCACGATGGCGGTATTCGAGGGCGGCGCCCAGGTGGGGTGCAGAAAATAGAGCAGGTTCGCCGCCGCGGGTCCGAACCCCTTGATCTTCTCATGGTCAATCGCGTGAATGGCGCTGATGATGTGGCTCTCGGCGCTGCAGCACAGGCAGACGTCCAGGAAGCGACCGAAGGCGACCTGGTTGCGGCGGTTCTCGTAAATGTCCGGAATGCGCAATTTCGGCTTCCACATGAACGCGTGGTCGGCACCCTTGAAAACTTGGCGCTGCTCGGCGATCGAGTCGAGCACCGTTTCGAGCGACGAACCCCGATAGGCGTTGCCGAAGCGGTCCTCGCGGATTTCGTCTATGACGGCCTGGATGCCGCGCCGGATGGAGCGGAAATTCTTGATCCGCTCCTCCCAGAGAAACCACGTCTGGTAGGTCCCGCCCGGGTCGTCCCTCCAGTGCCGGATGAGATCGCCTGTCCAAGCCTGCCCCTGCGCCAACCCCTGCATCCGACTGCTACTCCCGAAGACCGATCCGCACCGCTGGCCGGAATACCGCTCGAACACTGATATCCGCAGCGCCTAATCTGAACCACGCCCGAGGTTTCGCAATGCCCCCCGCTCGAAGGAACGGCCGATTGTGAGCGCTTTGGTTGAGCGCGTGCATAACGCGTGCGCCCTTGCGGAATAGCGGCCCCCCAGGCGTCTGTTAAGAGCGCGAGAGGGGGCCTTTCGCCCGTCGCTGAGCGTGCCAGATCAGGTTACTGGCGCCGTCCTCGCCCTCCGACCAGCATCTGAGCCGCGCCTCTAAGTCCGAAGCCGCTGAAGCACGAGGGGGGCATCTAGGCGGGTGGATTGCCAGCTACTTCGGTGGCGGTGTGCCCGTTCTCAAGGGGAAAGGTCTTCCGCTCGACGGGTTCATCGAGCCGTTCATATCACCGACGGTCACGAGCACTCCTTCCAGCATGCATTCAGCCGGACCGCGGAATCATCACATCTCGAACCGCCGAGACCGCCTCAGGTGCTTCGATAACGGTCATTGGCCGATCTCAGGTCTGACTGAGTGTCACAGGCCGGTCCTTGAGCGGCCGCCTCTTCGCATGGATCGTTTTCCCGGTCCTATGGCCTGGAGATGAAATAAATGGGAGCAAGGATATGCGAACTCTGGTCATTATCGCACTGATTGCGCTGCCGTCTTCGCTGGCGGTCTCGACCAGTGCGCGAGCTCAACATATCGACATCGGCCCGGGCGGCGTCCAAGTTGACCCGCGCCCTCATCGTCGCCCTCCGGTTATCGTGGACGATGATGACGAGCACCATGCCTCACGTGGTCATGGCAGCCGCACATGCGTCGTGCGGACCGAGCGGGTTTGGGACGAGCGCGACCACCACTGGATCACGCGTCGTGTGAGAATATGTGAAGACTGAGATCGCAAGGGCCGGTAGCGTTTGTTTCGGGCGGGTGGGTAGGCCGCGAATGATACCCTCCGACGTGAGCGCTGACGAATGGGGTTGCGCCGTACCTCGATGCCGGCCAGCGCCGGCGCGAGGTGTCAACGGTCTTCGCCATCTGTCCGCGCCTGCTGACGAGGAACCATTGCTGGGTCTACGGCGCGCTAATGACGGCCTGTCCTCGGGCGAAGACCCGAGGACAGGATGAGCGCGATGCGCCGGCGGGCGGCGGCCGCAACGCGGAGGCGAACCTCAGGGGCGAGCAGTGATCGACCGGGACGCACGCCTCCATGACCGGTCCGGATGGGCGCAAGGACCGGCTTGGCCAGGCGCGCGGGAAGGAAACTTAGGACGTTCTCAGGGCCGTTTTGCCGCCTCAAGGACTTGCTCGAAAAGGTCGTGCCTGGTGTCGTGTTCAACGACGACCCCGCGGATAAAGGGATTGGCGACGCTCGTGCACCAATTCCGCACGCGCTCGGCTTCGATGGCTTCCGAACCGCCCGCCATGCTCCTCAGGAACCCGAGCGCCACCGAGCGGGCCGCGTTCGCCGCCTCGCGGACCACGATTTCGCCCTCGGTCGCGTCCAAAGTTGCAATGACCTCGTCCTTGATGTGCTGCGCGTAGACGAGCGCGGATCCCCGAGGACCGCCTGTGGCGGACAGGAAAGCCGGATCCTGCCGGGCGCAGACTACGGTGAAGTTCATCGCCAGGTAGGCTGGGGAGAGGATGTTTCCAAGCGTCCTGGTATCAGCCGCGGCCGCCGCGGTCGAAGCCCCGCAGATCAGAAGGAGCAATCTGGCGAGCGCCTTCGGCCGGATGGAAGTGATCATGGTGGAAGCATCCGTGTTCTCGTTCGATCTGCCGCCGCTCCCCGGCACGGTCCCTCCGATCTGTCAACACCACCGGAGGTCCGATCAGCCGGAGGAGCGCGAAGGGTGCGGTACAAGACCTGCAAGTTGAGTACCCTGCGCCAAGCTTCAGTGCTGCTCATAAATGCACTCGCCGTGGTCGGCCAAAACCTCGATCACGCGGCACTCACGAACCCGCCCGTGCGTGCAGCGCTCGATCATGGCCTGGAGCTCTTCGCGGAGTGCGATCAGACGGGCAATTTTGGCCTCGGTCTCAGCGAGATGCGTACGGGCGATAGTGTCGGCGTCCATGCAGGGCTGCTCGGGCATGGCGGCGAGGGCCAGGAGCTCGCGGATCGCCTCGGGATCGAAGCCCAACTCCCGGGCGTGGCGGATGAACTTGAGGCGGCGGACATCGCTGTCGTCGTAGGTGCGCCGGTTGCTGTCCGTGCGCGGGGGCGCTGGCAGGAGCCCGATTTCCTCATAGTAGCGGATGGTCGGCACTTTCACGCCCGTCAACTTTGCAACTCGCCCAATCGGCATGATCTGCGGCATCTCAGCCCCCTTGATCCTCTAGTGGCTAGAGGAAGTAGCGTCTCTCTCCGCGGGTGTCGAACCCAGGAGCAACATCATGCCGACATCGACCAAAACGCCGAGCACGGCGACCGCGCCGACCGTCGGCTGGAAGGTCGAGGGCATGGACTGCGCCAGCTGCGTGGGCAAGATCGAGACCGCGCTCGGCAGGCTCCCTGGCGTCTCCGACATCAGGGTCTCGACGGTAACGGAGACCCTGTCGGCCAAAGTTGATGAGTCTCAGACTCCCCTCGCCGAGATCGAGCAGCGCGTGGCCGCGCTCGGCTACACCGTTGCACGCACCCTGACGGCCGTCGCGGTGGGTGACTATTCCGCCAAGGACGACCATGCTCACGCTCCCGAACGCGGCGGCGCCGGCGACGCACCGGGGTCACTGAGCCCCCATGGCCACCATCACGGCGAGGAGGAGGCAAGCGGCAAGCGCTGGTGGGAAACCGCGAAGGGCCGGCTCGTCATCCTGAGCGGAGCGCTTCTCGCACTGGCATTCGTCTCCCAATATGCGATCCCCTCGGTCTCGCATTGGGTCTACATCGGGGCAACCGTGATCGGCGTCCTGCCGGTGGCGCGGCGCGCCCTCGCCGCAGCCCGCGTGGGCATGCCGTTCACGATCGAGATGCTCATGACCATCGCCGCCGCCGGCGCGCTCGTGATCGGCGCCGCCGAGGAAGCCGCCCTCGTGGTCTTCCTGTTTGCGGTCGGGGAAGTGCTGGAGGGTGTCGCGGCCAACCGGGCTCGCGCCAGCATCCGCGCCCTCGGCGAGCTCGTGCCCAAGACGGCGATCCTCGAGGAGGAAAACTCGACGCGGGACGTTCCAGCGACCCAGCTTCGGATCGGTCAAACGGTGCTCGTGCGGCCTGGCGACCGCATCCCGACCGATGGCGCCATCCTGTCCGGCACGTCAGGGATCGACGAGTCGCCTGTCACGGGCGAGTCGGTGCCGCGCACCAAGGGAGTCGGCCAACCCGTCTTCGCCGGTTCGATCAACCGGGAAGCCGCGCTTCGGGTGCGCGTCGAAAAGGGGGCCGAGGACAACACGATCGCCCGCATCATCCGACTCGTCGAGGAGGCCCAGGAGGCGCGCGCGCCGACCGAGCGTTTCATAGACCGCTTCTCGCGCTGGTATATGCCCGCAGTCGTGGGGTTGGCGGTGCTGGTAGCCGTCGTTCCGCCACTCGCGTTCCACGCGGATTGGTGGACCTGGGTCTATCGGGGGCTGGCCCTCCTTCTGATCGGCTGCCCCTGCGCTCTTGTGATCTCCGTGCCCGCCTCGATCGCGTCGGCCCTCTCGGCCGGCGCACGCCAGGGCCTGCTCATGAAGGGCGGTGTGGTGATCGAGACGGCGGCGAAGACGAAGGTCGTCGCCTTCGACAAGACCGGGACACTGACGCGCGGCGAGCCCCAGGTCACGGAGGTGGTCCCGTTTGGAGGCAGCGAGGCTCAGGTGCTCGCGCTTGCCGCCGCGGTCGAGACGGGCTCGAACCATCCGCTTGCGATCGGGATCGTCGATCGGGCGAAAGCGAGCGGGCTCGACATCCGCGCCGCGGACGAGGTCAAGGCTGTGGCGGGTCAGGGCATGACCGGCCGCCTTGATGGGCAAGATCTGTTTCTCGGCGCGCCGCGGTTTGCGCGCGACCGTACCGAATTCTCGCCGGACGTGTTGAGCCGGGTCGAGCGGCTCGAAGCCGAAGGCAAGACCGTCACCGTCCTGGTGGTGAGCGGGCGGCTCATGGGTCTGATCGGCTTGCGCGACGAGCCGCGTGAGGACGCCAAGGCCGGCATCGCCGAACTGAAGGCTCTCGGGGTGCGCCCGATGATGCTCACTGGCGATAACGGGCGCACGGGCGCGGCGATCGCCGTCTCGCTCGGCCTGGAGCACCAGGCCGAGCTCATGCCCGACGACAAGGTGAGTACAATCAAGGCGCTTCGGCGCGAGGGCGCCGTGATGATGATCGGTGACGGCATCAACGACGCGCCGGCCCTCGCCGCGGCGGACGTGGGGGTTGCCATGGGTTCGGGCACCGACGTGGCGCTGGAGACGGCTGATGGTGCGCTCTTGCGCAGCCGCGTGCGGGATGTCGCGCAGATGATCCGCCTCGCGCGTGCCGCGATGGCCAACATCCGTCAGAACATCGCGATCTCGCTCGGCCTCAAGGCCGCCTTCCTCGTCACGACGGTGCTGGGCGTGACGGGCCTGTGGATCGCGATCCTCGCCGACACCGGCGCGACCGTGATCGTCACGGCAAATGCGCTGCGGCTTCTCGGGTTCTTTCGGGGCCCCGGCTCAACGGGAGGAACTCGTCCGGGCGCTCCGGCGATAACGCAGCCCGCGCCCGCCTAGCTGGGTGCCTGCAGGGGCTTGAGGCTCGATCGCGATCAAGGCTGGCTATTGATGGGTACTGGACACGCACACTCCGAGATGAGGGCAGGATCGGCGGCAAGCCGGCACCGAAGCCGCTTAGCCTATGCTCTCGGCCTCACGCTGGCCTACATGGCGGCGGAGATCATCGGCGGCTTGGTCACGGGCAGCCTCGCGCTGCTCGCCGACGCAGCCCATATGCTGACCGACGCCGGCGGGCTCGGGCTTGCCCTGATCGCGATCCGCTTCGCCGAGCGCCCGGCCACGCCCCAGAAGACGTATGGATACTTGCGCGCCGAGATCCTCGCGACGCTCGCGAACGCCGTCGTGCTCCTGCTGCTCACGATCTATATTCTCTTCGAAGCCTACAGACGCTTCCTCGCCCCGCCTGAGATCCTGAGCGGGCCGATGCTGGCCGTCGCCGCCATCGGCCTTGTCGTCAACCTCATCAGCATGCGGCTCCTCGCCGGCGGCTCCTCCGAAAGCCTCAACGTGAAGGGGGCCTATTTCGAGGTCCTGAGCGACATGTTGGGCTCGCTCGGCGTGATCGTCGCGGCGCTCGTGGTGATGTTCACAGGGTGGACGCTCGCCGATCCGATCATCGGCGCCGGGATCGGCCTCTTCATCGTGCCCCGCACCTGGCATCTTCTGAAGCAGGTGACCCACATCCTACTCGAGGGCACACCACCGGAGGTCGATGTCCGCTTGATCGAGCGCCAACTGCTCGCCATCCCAGGGGTGAGCGCCGTGCATGACCTGCACGTGTGGACCATCACCTCGGGGCTGGACGCGATGAGCGCGCACCTCGTGGTCGACGACATGGCGCGGGCGAAGGCAACCTTGAGAGAGGCGCGCCGGATCATGGTAGAGGAGTTCGGGATTGATCACGTCACGATCCAGATCGAGGATGAGGCCTCCCGCGCCGAAGAGAAGGCGTTACAGGTTTGACCAGGGCTCTTGCCGCGCATCGCGATGGTCGTGCGGGACCGACGAAAGATAGTAATCCGATGATCCCAATACGGGAGGGGCCGCAACCTCATCCGCTGTGGAGGCAGTTCCCATGATCGAACTCGCGGCCCTGGTCCTGATCGTGCAGGCGGCAGGTGCGCCGACTCCGTGCATCGAGGGGCCGCACGAGTCTTTGCGCATCAGGCGCCTGCCCGGCGCACCGGCGACCACCTCGAGACACCGGGATCCGCTCGAGGACGCATACCTGCACTGCGATGACCTGCCGGCCGGAACAGCCTTGCGCGGAGTAGGACGAGAGGCGCCGTCCTCTCCTCGTTTGCCCGACCGCGACCGGTCTCCACCCGAGGGGATGAGGAGGTGAGGAGATCGCGATCGAGATGAACCGATCGGCATAGGAGCGGCTCCCCGGTCTCGAAGGGGAGCCGCTCCCGCTCCCATCGCGCGCGTAGGGGCTGTGCTTCGCGATGGAACTCAATCTGCGATCCAGCTAGGGTCCGGACTCAATTCATCCAGCAGGTTAGGGTGGCAGCGAGGCAAAGGCCAGCATGGTAGTTGCGGGCGAGCTTGTCGTAGCGGGTGGCTACGCGACGCCAGTCCTTGAGCTTGCAAAACATGCGCTCGATCAGGTTGCGCCTGGTGTAGGCCACCGGGTCGAAGGGAAAGGGATGGCGGCGATAGCGCCGGTTTGGGATGACCGGCGTTATGCCGCGCTCCGCCAGCACATGGCGCAAACTCTCTGCGTCGTAATTGGCATCGGCCAGAAATTGGGCCGGAGGCACGGCGACAGCGTGGAGCAGGGACAGAGCAGCCGGCAGATCGTGCGCTTGGCCACCCGTCACGAGAAGGACGCGCGGCCGGCCTTGCTCGTCGGCAAGGGCATGGATTTTGGTCGTGCGCCCACCCCGCGAGCGTCCGACCGCCTGCGCCTGCTCCCCCCTTTACCGCCTGCCGCGGAGCGGTGCGCCTTGACGAGCGAACTATCTGCGAGAAGAGCGTCCGCCCCCTCGACGCGGGCCAGTGCTTCGAGCAGCCGTGCCCAAACGCCTCGTCCGCTCCAGCGGTTGAAGCGGTTGTACACGGTCGTGTGCGGCCCATATTCGGCCGGGCAGTCGCGCCAGCGGCAGCCCGAGCGCAAGACATGCACGATCCCGCTCAGCACCCGACGATCGTCGACACGCCGCGGTCCCGTATGCTTCATCGGCAGATGCGGCGCGATCGCCGCCCACTGCGCATCGCTCAACCAGAACAGGTTTGTCATGATCCAGAGCCTCCTCAAACATCTGAATCCACAAACCTCAATTGAGTTCAGACCCTAGCGTCCGTCCGGGGTCCTCACGCCGCCCCAGAGGTTCTTCACCTGATCGAAGTGTTGTTTCGGGTCGTGGCCAGGGTCGCCAGCCCGCAAGCATGCCTTCGGCGAGAGGTGCGCGCCAGCATCATTGCGCGTCCGATCAGCCGGGCGGGGCGCGAAGGGTGCGGTAGAGCGTGTTGACCGCATCGCTGTAATCCGCATCCCTGTTCCTCGCGCAGAAAGTGCGCAGGAAGGCGGCCTGCTTGAGGAGTGGGAACGCCGGCGGTGTGAGATCGAGGTCCTCGTCCTTGCCCGCCGGGGCGCGGATCAGGAGACCGCTCATGTAGCCCTGAGCCCAGGCGAAGTACTCCCGCTCGGCGGGAGGGTTGCCGTCGATCTCCTGCAGGAACCGCGTGCAGGTGGACGCCCCGATGCCGACGATCTTCACCGATTGGGCCTGGGCCGTCCCGGTCAGGAGACCTCCTGTTCCACTCAAGATCGCCAGCAGCGTGGCACCGATCATTCCGCGCAGGGCCGCGCTCAGGGCGCCAAGCCCAACGGGGTTCGTACGTTCGGCTCCTCGGGTTATCATTCTGCGGCCTCCTTAAGCGGAATACGGGCGATCTCTCGCGGCGGGGGCGGGCCCGGGTCAGCTTGCTGCTGGCGTGACGGAACGCCCGAGAACCGCGCGTACAGCGCCGGCAGGACCACAAGCGTCAGCAAGGTCGCGCTGATCAGCCCTCCGATCACGACGGTCGCGAGCGGCTTCTGCACTTCCGCCCCGGTCCCCGTCGCGATCGCCATCGGCACGAACCCGAGCGAGGCGACGAGCGCCGTCATGGCGACCGGGCGCAGGCGCGTTATGGCGCCCTCCAGGATGGCCTCGCGCTTGGAGCGCCCCTCTTCCATCAGCTGCTTGATGAAGGTGAGCATGACGAGACCGTTGAGCACGGCCACGCCCGAGAGGGCGATGAAGCCGACCGCGGCGGAGACCGAGAACGGCATGTCGCGCCACCACAGGGCCGCGATGCCGCCGGTCAGCGCCAGCGGCACGGCGCTGAACACCAGGAGCGCGTCGCGCGGGCTCCCCAGCGCCGAGTAGAGCAGGAGGAAGATCAGGAAGAAGCAAGCCGGCACCACGATCATGAGGCGCTGGCGCGCCGCCGTGAGGTTCTCGAACTGCCCGCCCCAGGTGATCCAGGAGCCGGCCGGGGGCTGCACTTGCTCACCGACTTTCGCCTGCGCCTCCGCTACGACTGAGGAGATGTCGCGCCCGCGCACGTTGGCAGTCACCACCACCCGCCGCTTGCCGTTCTCGCGCGAGATCTGGTTCGGGCCTTCCGCGAACGAGAAGCTCGCCACCTGCTCCAGCATGATCGAGGCGGAGCGGCCCCCACGCTCCGACCCGGGCAGGGGCACGGGGAGGTGCTTCAGAGCTTCGATGTCGTCGCGCACGGTGTCGTGCACCCGCACGAGGATCGGGAAACGCCGATCACCTTCGAACAGAACGCCGGCTTCACGGCCGCCAATTGCGGCGCCGATCACGTCCTGCACTGCCGATAGGCTCAAGCCGAACCTTGCGATCTCGGTCTTGTCGACCTTGATCTCCAGGAAGGGTAGGCCCGTCACCTGCTCCACCCTGACATCCTGCGCGCCCTCCGTTCCGCGCAGAATCGTGGCGATCTGGTTGGCGATGGGCAGCATGGTCTCGAACTCCTCCCCGAACACCTTGACGGCGAGGTCGCCGCGGGTGCCGGCGAGGAGCTCGTTGAAGCGCATCTGGATCGGCTGCGTGAACTCGTAGTTGTTGCCCGGCAGGTTGCCCACGGCTTTCTGGATCTGCTTGATCAGTTCATCCTTGGGCAGTTCGGGGTCTGGCCACTCGTCCTGGGGCTTGAGGATGATGAATGTGTCGGAGACGTTCGGCGGCATCGGATCCGCTGCGATCTCCGCCGTGCCGGTCTTCGAGAACACGTAGGCGACCTGCGGGAACGCGCTCACCGTCTTCTCGACCTCGAGCTGCATCTCCTGTGATTGGGAGAGCGCCGTGGACGGAATGCGAAGCGCGTGCAGGGCGATGTTCTTCTCGTCCAGCGTCGGGATGAACTCCTGGCCGAGACGGGTGAACAGGATGCCGGCTGCCACGAACAGCCCCACGGAGGCCAGGATGAACAGCATCGGCGTGCGCAGCGCGCCGGCCAGAACGGGCCGGTAAATCGCCTTGAGCGCCCGCACGAGCAGGTTGTCCTTCTCCTTCACGCGGCCGGTGATCACGATCGCGACCATGGCCGGCACGAACGTCAGCGAGAGCACGAACGCCGCGGCGAGCGCGATGATGACGGTGAGCGCCATCGGCTCGAACATCTTGCCCTCGACCCCCGTGAAAGTGAGGAGCGGGACGTAGACCAGGATGATGATCGCCTGCCCATAGAGGGACGGCTTGATCATCTCCTCGGCCGAGCGCTGCACCGTCGCGAGACGCTCGTCGAGGCTCAAGCGGCGGCCGAGCTCATGCTGCTTCTCGGCCAGGTGCCTCAGCGAGTTCTCGGCGATGATGACGGCGCCGTCCACGATGAGGCCGAAGTCGAGGGCGCCGAGGCTCATCAGGTTGGCGCTGATCCGCCCCTGCACCATGCCCGTCATGGTCATCAGCATCGCGACCGGGATCACCAGCGCCGTGATGACGGCGGCCCGGATGTTGCCGAGCAGCAGGAACAGGACCAGGATGACCAGGAGAGCGCCTTCGGCGAGGTTCTTGGCGACCGTCTTCACCGTCGCATCGACCAGGAGCGTGCGGTTCAGAACCGTCTTCGCCTCGATGCCCGGCGGCAGCGAGCGGTTGATCTCCTTCATCTTGGTGTCGACGGCTGCGGACACGGTGCGGCTGTTGCCGCCGATCAGCATCAGCGCGGTGCCAACCACGACCTCCTGGCCGTTCTCCGAGGCCGAGCCGGTGCGAAGCTCGCGCCCGATCTTGACTTCGGCCACGTCGCGGACCCGCACCGGAACGCCGCCGCGGGTCGCCACGACCACGTTGGCGATCTCCTCCATGCTCTCGAGCCGCCCGGCGGAGCGCACGACATAGCCTTCGCCGTTGCGCTCGAGGTAGCCTGCGCCGCGGCTGGCGTTGTTGCGTTCCAAAGCCTCGGCGATGTCCCCGAAGGAGAGGCCAAGCCCGATCAGCTTCGCGGGGTCGGGTTGGACGTGGTATTGCTTCTCGAAGCCGCCGATCACGTCGACGCCGGCCACCCCCGGCACGGTCTTGAGCTGGGGCCGGATGATCCAGTCCTGCACCGTGCGAAGATAGGCCGCCCGCTCCATCTCGGTGGCGAGGCGCTGCCCTTCCGGCGTCAGATAGCTGCCGTCCGACTGCCAGCCCGGCCGACCGTCTTTGGCGGGCACCCCCTCGCCCGGCTTTTTGTAATGGACCGACCACATGTAGATCTCGCCAAGGCCCGTCGAGATCGGCCCCATGCGCACCTCTGCGCCGGGGGGCAGGGTCGATTTGGCCTCCGTGAGCCTCTCGTTGACCTGCTGGCGGGCGAAGTAGATGTCGAGCTTCTCGGCGAAGACGGCCGTCACCTGCGAGAAGCCATTACGTGACAGCGAGCGCGTGTATTCGAGCCCGGGGATGCCGGCGAGCGCCGTCTCGATCGGGAACGTGACCTGCTTCTCGACGTCGTAGGGGGAGAGCGCGGGCGCGACCGTGTTGATCTGGACCTGGTTGTTGGTGATGTCCGGGACGGCGTCGATCGGCAGCTTCGTCAGGGACCACACGCCGAAGGCGGCGGCCGCGAAGCTGAGCAGCGCCACGAGCCAGCGCTGATGGACGGAGAACGCGAGGACGCGCTTGATCATGAGGGGTACTCTGTCCTGACTAGTGGGCGTGCTCGGCTTCGGCCTTGCCGAGCTCGGCCTTCAGCACGAAGGAGTTGCCGACGGCGATCGTCTCGCCCGGATCGAGCCCGAAGACGATCTCGACCGCCTGGTCGTCCCCCTTGCCCAGCACGACCTCGCGTTTCTCGAAGCCCTCGGGCGTGCGCACGAACACGACCTGCTCGCCGGCGATCGTCTGGAGCGCCTTGCGCGGGACGCGCAGGTCGACCGGCTGCTCCTCAGTGGTGACCTGGGCCGTCACGTAGGACCCTGGGCGCCAGGTCAGGTCCTTGTTGTCCACCGCCGCGATGACCCGAGCCGAGCGCGTCTCCGGGTTCAGCATGGGGCTGATGAAAACGATCTTGCCCGCTAAGGCCTTGCCGTCGCTGCCCGCGGAAATCGAGATCGGCTGACCCTCTTTGATCTGGGCGAGATCCACCGTCGGGATCGCGAGATCGATCCACACCGTCGAGAGATCGGCGATGACATAAATCTCCTTCTCCTGGCCCTCGCCGCCGACCGGGGCGCCGAGATCGACTTTGCGCTCGACCACGCGGCCGGCGAGCGGCGCTCGGAGCTCGTAGCGCTGCAAGGCAAGCGTCTGGCGCGACAGGCCCGCCACCTCCTTCTCGCCGACCCCAAGCGCCGAGAGCTTCTGGCGGGCGAGATCGGCTCGAAGTTGCGCCTCCGTGAAGGTCGTGCGGGCGCGCAGGAACTGCTGCTCAGCGGTTATGCTCTTCTGAAACAGCGATTGCTCGCGCTCGAACAGGGTCTTTTGCAGGTCGAAGTTGACCTGCGCGCTCACATAGTCGCTCTTCGCCTCCGCGACCTCCCGGCTCTCCAGGACGGCCACCACCTCGCCTTTGGCGACCGGATCGCCGAGCTGCTTGTTCAGCTCGGCCACGGTGCCGACCACCTTGGCGGCAACGCGTGCGATCCGGTTCGCGTCGGGGGTGACGGTGCCGGGGGCGGACAGCCGGCGGGAGAGGACGCCCTTGTCGACCGGAGCGAGCTCGATCTTCGCCGCGGCGATGCGCTCGGGCGGCATCTTGATGACGCCCTCGGGCGCCTCATCGGCTTCACCCGCTCCGTGCCCATGGGCATCGCCTTTGCCCTTGGCGCCGTGCGCGGCCTTCTTTGCCCCATGCGCGTGGCCATCGCCCTTGCCCCCCTGTGCCTCTCCAGCTTCGGAGGAGTTCTGCTGCAGACCCAAGCGCGCCAGGGCCGCCGGCATCGGGACGGCACTCAGCCCGGCGCGAACGGCCTGCGATACCGCCGGCACGAGACTGCCGATCGCGATCCCGACCGCGCCGACGAGAAGGATGACGAAAAGACGTTTGATCATGCCACGACCCTCGCGATGGGCGCACGGAGCTGTCCCATCGGCGGCTTCGGCGCTTTCCGGAGCGGCGAAGCGTTCAGCGCACAAGCGCTCCCTTAAGAGGGAGCGGTGGGCTCATGAGGGGACTGAGCGCCCCTCAAGCCCGGTCACGCGCTGCGGGGTGGCTTGAAGGGGAGGGAGGCTGGAGCGGGGCGGGGCTGCGCCGCGGCTTCAAGCGGAAGCGGCGCATCCGGTGTGAGACGCCGAACAGGCAACGTTTCGAAGCCCAGCCGAACGGCCGAATGACACACACAATGGGTGTGCTGAACCAGCCCACCGTCCACTGGATCGCCCGTCGCGCCGGCGGAGCCGAAGCCGGTCGAATTCGTGATCGCTATGCTGGAAGCGTTCAGGTCCAATCCGGCCGCGGAGGCGGGAACCGGAACGACAAGAGTCAGAAACAGGACGAATGCCATGGCGCGCGCGACCACCGCCTGCCAGAGGCGGCGCCTGGGTGCCTTATGCTTCGTCTGAGACGTCATGCCTTCCTGAGGGTACCCCTTTATCTAGCGTGCGTCGAGGTTGTAGCGGCCCTTACCGGCCTCGCCCGCAGCGGTCCTGAAGGTCACGGTCGCCCGGAACTTGCCCTCGACGGGGAAATCGACCTTGCCCACGAGGCGGTTCTCGCCAGAGGGGATCATCTCGACCGTCTTCTGCTGATTGCCCTTGGCGAGCACGACGGCGGTGGCCGAGAACTTGGAGACGTCGACCTTCTTCTCCTGGTCGTCGACGATATAGAGCATCATGTCCGACCCCTTTACGACCAGTTCGGCCTCGTAGGCGCCGATCTGCTGGATCTGGCCGCCGTTGGGGGCTGCATGCGCATGGGGATGTGCTTGCGCCAGCGCAGCACCAGGGGCGAAGCCCAAAGCCAACGCCAGCAGCATGCGAAGGATGGTCATGTGCAGTCTCCTTTAAGATCCCATCCGGTCATCCCTCCTCCGCCGTCGCTCCAGGCCGGCACGAACAGATGACCGAATCAGCAAGTGGGGTTTACACCCTCTAGCCGCTAGAGGATCAAGAGCTGTTCGTCATTGCGGTCAGCTAGGTTCTGGTCGTGCATCCTGGCTGGCCGTAGCCGAGCGCCCAGCCTGAACCGGCCTGATAGGCGGCAGTCTAGGGCTAAGTTGCGACGCCGCCCTGTAGGCTTCGGACGACAATGCGCGTTAGGTTCACCTGGCTGGACTTTATTTCAAGCAGCGCGACGGGCTCGGTCCGGTGGGGATCGGCTTGGCCCTGCTCGGATTTGTCATCGCCGGCACCTGCGCTGAGATGACCTCGAGCTGTTTGGCCTCTGAGGATCGCTCGATCTCGCGCACGCGCTGTTCTAGCCCCCTTCATCTTGGCCACCTGGGCTCGCATCTGACGACGCATGTCCGCCAGCTCGCGCTTGAGTGCGTCTGCGTCCTGCGCCGCGCCATCGCGATGGGAGGTCAGGAGCCGGTGTGGACCACGTCGGCTCGGTATAGCTGGCGACCTCTACGCAGCCTCAAGGCGCTCCAGCAGGGTCTCTCGCGGGAGCACGTTCTTGTTGACGAGCAACGTTTCGACGACGTTGCGGTGCACATGGAAGTGCCTGGCAGCCTCGTCGATCTGTTCGTCAGTCGGGGCCTCTATGTCCACGTAGCGACGTACCTCTGAGAAGGGGCAGAGCAGGTTCTGCGCAAACCCACGCTGGAATTTCTGCCGCTCGGTCTTCGCTCGACTGATCACGCCAAGCGACTCCCCGGAGATCCAAATGGCGTCTGCAACAATACGCGCAAATTCGAATCTGCGGTCCACCGCAGCTCTGGTCTGGAGGGCCAGCTTAGCGTGCTGGTCGCGCTCGCGGAGCAGCGCGGCGTAGGGAAGGCGGCTCGCTGTGGCCGAGGCCGCCGTCAGCTTCTCCCACGAGACATCGAGCATCTCAGCCATGGCATCAGTATCGAACCGATCTGCCGAGACACCTAGCCGGTTGCGAACCTGCCAAGCGGCATCTTCGCCCCATTTCCAAGCTGGAGCTGGCGTCTCAAAGATTTCGCGACTGACGGATTCGGCGACTGAGAGGGCCACGGTCAGCTCGGACGCCCGGGAAGCTGCGACGGCCTTCTTCAGGAATTTAGCAGACGCCTCACCGGGAGCTGATAGAGCCGCTTCCTCGATCCCGTTCTCGCCGAGGGAGGAACCGAGAGCCGTCATGCCCTCGATCAGACCCTCCGGTGCGCAATCCGGATCAAAGCCAAGGCGGGCTTCAAGCCTGCGCCATGCAGCAGCGTCAGCATCCGCGCGCTCCGCCGCGAGCTCGCTCACCAGGCCGGCGAGGACCGTCCCGTCCTGTGCTTGAGCGCAGGACCCGAGAACCTGTTCGAAAAACCTGTCCAACTCCTCCTCGAAGTGGTTCCCAGGGAGGACGTGAACCGTCTCCAACTCAAGATACCGGATGGGACCGGTTGTCGGCCGGGCGCCGAATGCCGGTGCGAGGACAACCCGTGGACCAGTCCCGTAGATCATGATTGGCGGCCAAGCGGCGCCGCTGCCCGCCGAGGTTAGCTCATGACGTAGGCGCCAGTCTGCGGACGGCCTCTTGCCTAGAAACGGCTCCCACCGCAGCCGCCACCAGTTGTCGGCAAGCCAAAGCGCAAAACTCACGGCGGAGGTGCGGAAGTAATCTCGCATGGCTTCCGTCGCAACGTCGACCAGTCGCGTCAGCACTTGGTTGCCTGACACAATGCGGAGTTCTGCGACATCGCGGGCACCTACGTCCGGCGTTTGTTTCCAAACAGCGCAGATGCCGAAGCTCTTATCGATCACGAGTAGCGTTCCATGGCTTGCTCAAGACTTGAAAGGAGATGGGTGTTTCCAGGAGTATAGACGTACTCGGTATAACGAGCGATGACCTTCTTCGAGAAGGCGTCTGAGGGAAGCAGCGGATACCCGTGGTAGATTGCCTGGGTCGGGGTCGTGATCCGCCCCTCGTAGATCCAGCCGTCGTCATCGACGGTCCAGATGATCGTTGGGTCTCCCTGTTTGTCATTGTGACCGATGAGGCCAGCACTGATGCCACGCTCGACCAGAGCCGGAACGCGGGCCATATCCGCGGGCGTGAACCCGGCGTGGCCGTCGCAAAGCGTGTCATCCGTATCTGAAGCGGCGGGCTCCAGGCCGAACGCCCTCGGCTGTTCCTTGTGCTTGCCGGACCCCGCATAGGAGGCTCGGGCTGCCAAAGCGCACCGAGCCGCCGTCGTGGGCAGCGGCTCACGCAATTGCCGCTTACCGTTGTCACTGGAGCGCTCTGTGACGAGACGGCGCTTCGGTCGCTTCGCCATCGGGAAGCTTGTCGCTCGAGTATGGTTCGCATGGCAGCTCGCGTCCGCTCCTACGCAAGAGCGAACGCAATTGGCGTGCGGACGGCGGCGGCTCTCCTGGCATGATAGCAGATCGATGGCCAGCGGTTCGCGAGAATCGGTCGCGACCACTGTGATGCTGGTCCCACCGGGAATGCTGGTCTTGTCGGGCTGTCGCGGAAGGGCGGCGCTTTCACGCGCCGCCTCCCTTGCGGAAGTCAAAGAGCGGGATGCCGAGCTTCCTGGCCTTGTCGGCGAGGTTGTCGGAGATCCCCGAGCCAGGGAAAACGACGACCCCGATCGGCATGACCTCGAGCAGCTGGTCGTTGCGCTTGAACGGCGCCGCCTTCTGATGGCGTGCCCAGTCGGGCTTGAAGGCGACCTGGACGACCTTGCGGTTGTCGGCCCAGCAGGCGGCAATGCGCTCGGCGCCCTTGGGCGATCCGCCGTGGAGGAGAACCATGCCGGGGTGCTTGGCGTGGACCTTGTCCAGCGCGGCCCAGATCGCCCGGTGGTCGTTGAAGTCGAGCCCGCCGGTGAAGGCGACCTTGGGGCCGGCGGGAAGCATGACCTCGGTCTCGGCGCGCTTGCGGGCGGCGATGAAGTCGCGGCTGTCGATCATCGCTGCCGTGAGCGTCTTGTGATTGACCATCGACCCTGAGCGGGGGCGCCAGGCTGAGCGGGTGTTTGCCTCGTAGAGGTCGGCGGCGGTGTCGCGCATGAGCTCGAAAGCGTTGCGGCGCTCGATCAGGGTCAGCCCTTCCGCCGTGAGGCGTTCCAGCTCGACCGACCTCACCTCCGAGCCGTCCTGCTCGCGCTGGCTCCGCTTCTGGGCCTGCTCGTTGTCGTCGAGCTCGCGCTCGATCCGCTCGGCGGCGCGGTGGAACAGGTTGACCTGGCCCCAGAGCAGGTCTTCGAGGTCGGGTTCGAGGCGCGTGTCCTCCAGCGTCGAGATAAGGGCGTCGAAGATGTCGGCGAGTGCGCCGGTGACGCGGTGGCCGTCTGGGAGCGGCCGCGGGTCGGGTTCGTCCTCGAAGGGGCGGAAGCCGTAGAGCTGGAGTTCGTGGAGGATGGTGGCGGTCGGGGATTCGGTCGTGAGCTTGTGGTCGGGATCGGTCGTCACGGCGGTTCGCCTCCGGGTCGGGGCCGCGCCTCTCGCGGCCTTCCTGGGCGACGAAGAGCGGGGACGGACCGGGCCTGCACCGCCGGGCGAAGCCCGAGCGGCCGAAGCGCAAGCGGAGGACGGCGAAGGCCGGCTCTTTTGCTTCGCGATGCAAAGGCCCGCTCGCGGGCCGGCGGAAAAGAGTCGGCCGCAGCCGTTGCCGGACCGGGACGGCTCCGGTCCGATCGCCCCTCTCGGAAGGCCGAAGGCGCGGCTCTCACGCCCGGCGGCGTTCCGCCGACCGATCCGGCCGGCGCGAGCCGTCATCCCTCATCCGGGCCTCATCCCTCCAGCACCAGAAACTGCGCCACGTCCTCCGGGGCGAGCTGCACCCGCAACCCGGCCGCCAGAGCACTGCGTCCGAGCTTGCGGAGATCCTCGTTGAAGTCGCCGAGCGCCGAGTCGAGCGTGATCGCCTCGATCCCGGCCTCGCGGGCGCGGGTGGCCAGCGTCTCCACTGCGCCCCGTCCAGCGGGATCGTCGTCGCGGGCGAGGTAGAGGCGGCGCAGCGTCGGCGGCAGCTCCAGGGCGGCCAGGTGGTTGGCCGAGAGCGCGGCGGTCATCGGCAGTGTGGGCATGACCTGCCGGAGCGACAGCATCGTCTCGATGCCTTCGCCGGCCGCCATGACCTCGTCCGCCACCCCGAACCGGACGCCATTGCCCAGAAGATGGCCCATGGCGCGTCGCGGGTTCGACACGGGCGCCTTGTCCTTGCCAGAGGGATTGAGCCAGGTGCGGTGGACGCCGGTGAGCTTGCCGCCGAGGTCTCGGACGGATGCGATCAACGCCGGCCAGGCGTCCCGCACCCGGTCACGAGGGTCTTCCTCATCGCCGCGGTAGTAGCAGCGCGGGTGGAAACGGAGCGATCCGCAGTTCCGCAAATCCGCAATGCCGCGGTTGCGCAGATACGCCTCGGCCAAGGTGCCGGCGAGCGGCTTCGTGATGGCCCAGAGGCGACGCGCCGCTTCGGGCGAGCCCTGCGGCGCGGGCGGTCTTGGCGGAGCCCTCGGTTCGGCGCGGGGCAGCGCGAGGAAGCGTCGCGCCTCCTCGGCGACCTCGCGGAAGTCGACCAGCCCGCAGCTCTCGCGGATCACGTCGAGCAGGTCGCCGTGCTCGGCCGAGGCGGCATCGGTCCAGCGCCCGGCGGCGCCGGGGCCGGATTCCGGCCCGCTCAGCCGCACGAACATTGACCGGCCGGGCGCGTTGCGGACGTCGCCTACCGTCCAGTAGCGGCCCTGGCGTCGTCCATTGGAGAGGTAATGACGGCACACCGCCTCGGCCTCGCGCGCGAGGCGGTGCGCCAGTGCGGAAGCCTGGCCCGACATGGCATGGCTCCCTCAGGCCGCGGCACGGTCGGCGACCCGCGCCAAGGGGCGACGGTCGAGGAGTTTTCCGAGGATCATCGGGCCGCTCGGGCCCGTCGGCACGAAGAGCCGGAGCTTCCAGGCGATGATCTCAGAGACGAGCCCCATCGCCTTCAGCCGCTCGACCATGCCGTCGGTGAAGCCGGCGAGCTCGACGCGCCGGGCGCCCATCACGGTGGCGCGGCGGATGGTCAGACCCTCGGCGAGGTGCAGGACTCCTCCCTTCTCGAACACGGCCACCCACGCGTCGCCAACTGCGAGCGCTGGGGATTCCTCCCCGACCGCCTGCGCCACCCACGCCGGCGAGACCTGGCGGCCGATGATCCGCTCGCCATCATCGGTCTGAAGCCGGTAGACGCGGCAGCCCTCGTCCGGCAGCCGCCGCCAGATCGGCAGGAGCAACCCGGTCACGACGAACAGCGTGCTCTCGGTGAAGGCGGGCAGCTCGGAAAGCTCGGCTTCCCAGGCCCGAGCGAACGACGCGCCATCCGACTCCTGCCAGGCGGTCGCATCCAGCATGGCGATTGCCATTGAGGTGCGCTCCATGGGCCGGATCAGCCGGACGCGCCGCTCCACTTCGCCGTCGTCCAGCACGACGCTGGGGGCCGGGACCAGCACGGCGGCGCGGTGCGACTTCGCGTTGACGAGAAGCCGCCCGCCGCGCTCGCGCGCAGCCTCCAGGGCTTCGACCAAGGTGAGAGGCTCGTTTCGATCGCGCCGCGTGACGGTGAGGGCGATCGTCTCGGCCCCCGTGCCCGGGTGCGTGTAGATCGTGCGCCGCTCGGTGACGACGAGGCTCTCGGCGGTGATCGTCTCGACGCCGCGGTCGTAGGTGCCCGACGCGATCGCGCCCTCGATCTTGGCGCGCAGCAGACCCTCGAACACCTCGAAGAGGGTGTTCTGGAGGCCGATGGAGAGCGCGAGCAGCCGGTTCAGGAACTGTGTGATCGGCGGCAGTTCCTCCTTGAGCGAGCCGTCCCGGTCGGTGAGCGAGAGCCCCGTCGTCTGCTCGAAGCGCTGCAACGAGCAGCCGTCCACCTTGCCGCCATAGAGCAGGACGTAGAGCTGGCGCAGCGCCGCCCGCGCATAGACGCTCTCCAGATTGTCGTCGGCGCGGAACAGGCCCTGTCCGCCGGTCTGGCGCTGGCCACGGGTGATGGCGCCGAGCGTATCAAGGCGACGAGCGATCGTGCTGAGGAACCGCTTCTCGGCCTTCACGTCGGTGGCGATCGGCCGAAACAGCGGCGGCTGGGCCTGGTTGGTGCGGTTGGTGCGCCCGAGGCCCTGGATCGCGGCGTCGGCCTTCCATCCCGCCTCGAGCAGGTAGTGGACCCGCAGTCGCTGGTTTCTCGCGCCGAGGTCGGCGTGGTAGCTGCGTCCAGTCCCGCCCGCGTCGCTGAACACCAGGATGCGCTTGTCGCCATCCTGGAAGGCGGAGGTCTCGGCGAGGTTGGCCGACCCCGCGCGGCTCTCGACGGCAAGCCGCACCTCGCCGTCGGAGCCGAGCTTGCGGACGATCCGGCGCGAGCGCCCCGTCACCTCGGCCACGTGCTCGGTTCCGAACCGCTGCACGATCTGGTCGAGCGCGCCCTGGACCGGCGGCAGCGCTGCGAGGCGCTCGATCATGCGGTCGCGGCGCTCGACGGCCTCGCGGCACTGGACCGGGTGGCCATCGCGGAAGACAGGCCGGGACGAGAGGTTGCCCTCGCCGTCCGTGAACTCCTCGAAGAGCTGGGTCGGAAAGGAGTGTGCGAGGTAGTCGAGGACATTTTCCCTGGGCGTGATGTCGACGGAGACATCGCCCCACTCCTCGGTCGGGATTTCGGCCAGGCGACGCTCCGTCAGCGCCTCGCCTGTCGAGACGATCTGGACGACGCAGGCGTGGCCGGCCGCGAGGTCCTGCTCCACGCTCCGGATTAGCGTCGGCGTCTTCATCGCCGTGATGAGGTGATTGAAGAAGCGTTGCTTCGCTGACTCGAACGCCGAGCGCGCCGCCGATTTCGCCTGCCGGTTCAGCGTCCCTTCGGCGCCGGTGATGTTCGCCGCCTCCATCGCGGCGGAGAGATTGTTGTGGATGACCTCGAACGCCCCGGCATAGGCATCGTAGATGCGGGTCTGCTCGGGGGTGAGCTCGTGCTCGACGAGCTCGTATTCGACTCCTTCGTAGGAGAGCGAGCGGGCGGTGTAGAGGCCGAGGCTCTTCAGGTCGCGGGCGAGCACCTCCATGGCGGCGACGCCGCCAGCCTCGATCGCCTGCACGAACTCGGCGCGCGTCGCGAACGGGAAGTCCTCGCCGCCCCAGAGCCCGAGCCGCTGCGCGTAGGCGAGGTTGTGCACGGTGGTCGCGCCGGTCGCCGAGACGTAGAGCACGCGCGCGTCGGGGAGCGCGTGCTGCAGGCGCAGTCCCGCCTTGCCCTGCTGCGAGGGGGCGGTGTCGCCGCGCTCGCCCTTGGAGCCGGCGGCGTTCTGCATGGCGTGGCTCTCGTCGAAAACGATCACTCCGTCGAAGTCGTGGCCGAGCCAGTCCAGGATCTGCTGGAGCCGCGAGCAGCGTTCCTCGCGGGCGTCCGAGCGAAGCGTGGCGTAGGTCGTGAACAGGATGGCCTCATCGAGCCGGATCGGCGCGCCCTGGCGGAACCGGGAGAGCGGCTGGATGAGCAGGCGCTCCTGGCCGAGCGCCGACCAGTCGCGCTGGGCGTCCTCGATCAACGTGTCGGATCTCGAGATCCAGACCGCGCGTCGGCGGCCCTTGAGCCAATTGTCGAGGATGATGCCGGCGACCTGGCGGCCCTTGCCTGCGCCGGTGCCGTCGCCGAGCATGAACCCGCGCCGGAAGCGGACGGCCTTCTCGGCATCGTCCGCCGCGGCCGAGACCTGGTCGAAGGTCTCATCGACCATCCACGAGCCGGCGAGATGACCGGAATGGGTCTCGCCGGCATAGATCACGGTCTCGAGCTGCGCATCCGACAGGAGCCCGGCCGCCACGAGCCCGGGCGGAAGGTGCGGTCGGTATCTGGGCTTGGGCGCGGCGACTGAGGCCATCGCCGCCGATTGGACCAACGGCGTTGGATGGGCCGCCGCGCCGGGGACCTCGATCGACTGCAGGGTGTAGGGCTCGTAGAGCGCTTCGCTGATGGGGCGGCCCTCGGCGGGTGCCCATTCGCGGGTCTCGTAAGCGAGCTCCTGCGCCTCGGCCGCAATCGGAGTGAGGGCGCGAGCCGAACCGGGCTTCGCACGGAATGCCGGAGAAGCGGCCCTTCGTAAGGACGGGAGTGCGCCTGGGCGGTTCGGGGCTACGGGCGCGCGCGGCGGCACATGCTCCGCGACCCAGGTGAGCAGCGTGGCGACGTCGGGCGCGAGTCCGACCGATGGAGCAAAGGCGGTCGGGTCGGCCGCGGGCACGCGGTCGATAACGGTCAGCCGGGTCTCGGTCGTGGTGCCGTGGCGGGCATAGAGGCGGCCATCGATCGCCGCCGTGAAGCGGACGGTGCCGCGCGCCTGCAGACGCACGAAGGCGTCGCGCCAGGCTGGGTTCTCGGGGGAGAGGTTCGCGCCGGTGATGGCCACCAGGCGTCCGCCTTCGGCAAGCCGCGCGAGCGCGGAGCCGACATGGCGGAGCGCGGCGTTGGCTATACGACCGTCAACATGCGCTCCCGCCGAGAAGGGCGGGTTCATCAGCACGACGGTGGGGTGGACAGCCTCGTCGAGCAGGTCGTGGATATGCGCCGCGTCGTGACGTGACACGGGAACGCCTGGAAAGACGATCCCGAGGAGATCGGCGCGGGTCGCCCCGAGCTCGTTCAGCGCCAGCGTAGCGCCTGCGAGCTCAGCGAAGATGGCGAGAAGGCCCGTGCCGGCCGACGGCTCGAGCACGACGTCGGCCGGCGTGATCGCGGCCGCCTGCGCCGCAGCCAAAGCGAGCGGCAAGGGCGTCGAGAACTGCTGCAGCGCCTGGCTCTCCTCGGAGCGGCGCGTATGCGTCGGCAAGAGGCCGGCAACCTTCGACAGCATGACGAGCTGCGACGCCGCGGGCCTCGCGCGCATCGCCGGCCCGAACCGGCGCAGGAACAGGAGCTGGGCGACTTCGCAGGCTTCATAGGCGTCCTTCCAGCTCCACGCTCCCTCCGCGTCGGAGCCGCCGAAGGCGGTGGTGAGCGCGTCCCGCAGCCTCCGGGCATCGATGGCGACGCCCTGGACGAGCGAGGGCAGAAGCGCGTGCGCGGCGGCGAGCAAGGCCGGGGCGGAAGACGGAGGCGAAACGGACGCAGGCTGGACGAGGGACGGCTGGAGCATCGGAGGACCTTCCGAGAGCGGGGACGAGAGCCAGACGGCGCGCTCTCTCGACCCCGCCCGGCCGCCTCGTCCCGGCGGACCTCTCCCTCTCCTTCGGCGCCCATGAAGAAAGGGCCCGGCGCGAAGCGCCGAGCCCTGGTCGGCTCATCCGATCACTCAGCCGCAACCGCGAGCGGCTCGGGATCGAGCTCGGCTTCGGCCGACTCCTCGTCGCCTGCGAGGAACTCGGGCAGCGCCTCGACCTCGCCCGGAACGGTTTCGGCGCCGGAGACCCGGAGCGGCTCGGGCACCCAGCCGCTGTCGGCCAGGAGCCGTTCGGCCTCCTTCGCCATGTCGCCCTTCTTGAGATGGTCGATGAGTTGCGCCGCCTGCTCGCCTTTGGCCTCGCGCACGGCCTCCAAGATCCGGCCCTTTGTAACGCGGCCGAGATAGTTCTCGACGGTTGGCCGCCAGCCGGCCTCGGCCATGTCGAGGTTGACCGCGCGAGCGAGCCGGTCGGCCTGGGCCATGCGACGCTCCAGCCCGTGCTGCGACAGGCCCGCGCCGCCGTAGCGGTCGACCTTCTCGAAGAGCGCGTTGACGCCATAAGAAACGCAGTGCGCCAGCAGTGCGAGCCGGCTCGCCTGGTCGAGCGTGTCGAGCCAGTCCCACAGCGCCTGGTCGTCGCCGACCGGCATGTCCGCCGTCCAGGCCTTCTGCCGCTCGTCGACCGACTGAGCGGACCCGCTGTCCTTCAGGTCGGCGGCCTGCGCCTGGAAGAACACATGCCGGACCGAGACCTCCAGGCACCCGCCGGCGGTCGAGGTGCGCACGAAGGCATCGCTAACGAGCTTGTGCAGAAGCGCGGTGAGCGCGACGTGCGGGTCGTTGGCGAGCGCATCCCGCAGCGCCAGGGTGCGATGGGCGGTGAGTTCCATCATCAGCCGCTCCGGCAAGGGCTTCAGACCCTCGTCCTCCTCGGCCGGCTCGGGCTCGCTCGCGCCGCCGATCGTGATCACGGCGCGCTGCACGGGGGGCGGCGTGCCAGCGTCGGCCCCGGACGCAACGCTCGCCTCGTCGTCGGCGCCGCCCGCCGGAGTCTCAGGCTCGATCGGCGCCTCATCCTCGGGCCGCACGAAGCCGCGCTCGACCTTCAGATTGCCGGCGCTATCGATGCTGACGAACGCGCCGGCGCGCGCCACGTCAGTGGGCTCGAAGCTCGGCGGACGGTTGTGGAAGGCGTCGAGCGCCGCCTCGATCTCACCGAAGCGCTGATCAACCTCGTCCGGCAGATCGTCGGGCGAGTCGGCCCACTGCTCTTCGAGCGCCCCATACTCCTGCTGGAGCGCGTCATAGGTCGCCTGTTCCTCGTCGGAGAGGACCGGACCGGTGGTCCGCAGCCGCCGCAGCCCGGAGCTGTGGCCATAGGGGAAGTCGGTCGCGACCTCGATCCACTTCCAGCCCTCGCCGGCGATGGTCTGGGCTTCCGTCTGGAGCTTCTCGATCGCCAGCCGATCGAGGAGCGCCGGATCCTGTAGCCAGCCGCCGTCGTCGTGCTGGAAGAGGTCGCGCAGCACCACGCCGCCGGCCTCCTCATACGCCGCAATCCCGACGAACTGGGCGCGGCGATCGGAGGCGCGCACCGCACCTTCGGTCAGCATGCGGCGGACCTGGTACGGTTCCTTGTAGGGCGAGCGCGTGAGCGCCTCCCAGACCTGTTATGTGGAGCACGAGATTATGCCGAGCAGAGTCACCGACACGCAGATTGGACTGAGAAGTTGCGTAAACTACTCGGCATAATC
>NZ_JAIETD010000046.1 GCF_019745455.1 Methylobacterium sp. | reverse complement strand
TGGCGGAAGGGGTGGGATTCGAACCCACGGTGGAGTTGCCCCCACGGCGGTTTTCAAGACCGCTGCCTTAAACCACTCGGCCACCCTTCCAAGCCTCTGCAGAAGCTTGGTTATTTGCCTCTGTCGAAGCAACCGAAGGCTGCCCGTTGCTACCGATTGGTCAACCTGTCGATCGGTGCTCCTGTCTATGGCTGCCCCCATGGCGACGTCAACCTTGGCGGCTGCCTTGTTCTGCATGCGGGAGAGCGGGGATCCGGCCGTCTGGCTATCGGACGGTGCCGAGGATGCACGCAGCCTTCAAGGATCTTTTGGAAGATCGTAGCGTCAGGCAGGGTCGGTCACCGGCTCGGCTGGTTCGCCCCTCCACCGGTGGTCTTGTCGTTCGGCCCGGCTCCCGTGCCGTGCGCGGCGCCCGATCGGATCTGGGTGCGGCCCTCGCCGTGAGCGTTCGGTCCGGTGCCGCCAGGGAGTGACCCGAGGCTGCCGTTCGGCGCCGTGCCGCCGCCGACGCCGTCCGCGCTGTTGCTACCGTTGGCGACCCCGGTGGAGCTGGGCTGCCGCCGGGCGACGAACTGCCGGCGACCGGAGCTGAACCGCTGCCGCTCTGGGCGAGGGCGGCGCCGGCGCTCATTGGCGAGCCGATGAGGACGGTGAGAGCGAGGAAGCAACCTGCCTGCACGCTCGGTCTCCGTTGGCCCGCGCCCGATGAGCCGCACATCTGTCACGCCAGTTGGCGGCAGATTCGGATGGTTCTGGCCTGAGGCCGCCTCAATCGTCCTGCGATCGCAGGCCCAGCACCAAGACCGTCGCCACGACCGACCCGGCGATGATCAGCGACAGGACGATCTGGTCCGTCGGGTCGTCGGTGAAGGCATGGGCCACGGCCGGCCCGATCAGAGCGCATCCGGCACCGGCCAGGATCGCGGCATTTCGAGGACTCATCGTCGACCTCGCATCGGGGCGGACGGCGCCCGTCGCGGCGACAACGTCGGCAGGAGCGGTTTCGTGCGCTCGCAGCAGGTCCCAGGCGCCATTGTGACGCGCCCGAAGACCCGTCGGGTCTCAGGCGAGGCGCACGAGACGGTCGAGCAGGGCAGGGTCGTGCAGGGTTGCGAGACGCTCCTTGGGGTTGAGCCACGCCGTGGCCTCGCTGAGGGTCTCGGCCTCGGCGAGCTTGGCATCGGCAAGCGCCCGGTCGGGATCGACGGCGCCGCGGGGGCGGGGCGCGGGAGCGGGGAGCATGCTGGCATGCGCCCGGGCAAAGCCCGGATCCGCGTGAAGAGCCGCCAGGGCGTCCGCGTCGTCGAGGCCCGCAGCCGCGTTGCGGCGGGCGAGGGTGCCGGCCTCGGTGGCGATGGCGGGCGGGTCGCGCTCCTCCGGCGTCGTCAGGAGGCCGAGGCGCTTGAGGCCGAGACCCCAGGCGAGCTGTCCGCTTGCCCAGGAGATCGGGATGGCGAGCACGAGCCCGAGGATGGTGGGCGACATCCACAGGAACAGCGAGGTCGCGATGGCAAAGGCCGCCACCCCCGTCACCAGCCCGAGCGCCATGTGCCAGCGGTGGCGGCGGACGATGTCTTTGAGCGGAATCGAGCCGTCGTCGCGACGCTGCGGGTTCCAGCCGGTATCGCGCCCGACCAGGATCTCGAAGACCGAGCCTGACTGGATCAGCATGGCGATCGGGGCGATCAGCGCCGAGAGCAGGGTCTCGATCAGGCTCGACAGGACGAGGCGGATCGCGCCGCCGCAGGCCCGGCGCAAGGGACCGTCGAACAGGGCCAGGAGGAGGCCGAGGGCCTTCGGAGCGAGCAAAATGCCCATGGTCAGCCCGAAGAGCTGGAGCGCGCGCACCGGATCGAACCGAGGCCAGGTCGGGACGAGGCTCGATTCGCCCGCGAAATAATCCGGCTGGATATAGGCCGTCTGCAGGACGAGGACGACGCCGACCACGAGCTGGGCGAGCCAGAGCGGGGAGGCGACGTAGCCGGCGATGCCGGTGGCGAAATGCTGGCGCGAGGCGACGTAGAGGCCGGCAGCCCCGATGATGCGGCTGTGCTGGAGGTTGCCCTGCGCCCAGCGCCGGTCGCGCACCGCGACGTCGATGAGGGAGGGGGGGCTCTCCTCGTAGGAGCCGGGCAGGGTCGGCAACATCGTCACGCTCCAGCCGGCCCGGCGGATCAGGGCCGCCTCGACGAAGTCGTGGCTGAGGACGTGGCCGCCGAAGGGCGGCTTTCCGGGCAGGTCCGGCAGGCCGCAGGCATGCGCAAACGCATGGGTTCGGATGATGGCATTGTGGCCCCAGTAGTTGCCGTCGGGGCCGGACCATGCCGAGAGGCCGGTGGCGATGACCGGTCCGTAGATGCGCGCGGCGAATTGCTGGACGCGGGCGAAGAGGGTGTTGCGGTTGATGATGAGCGGCAGCGACTGGATGATCCCGGAATCCGGGTCCACCTCCATCGCCCCCGCGAGGGTGACGATGCAGGGGCCGGTCATCAGGCTGTCGGCATCGAGGACCAGCATGTGGTCGTAGGCGCCGCCCCAGCGGCTGACGAAGTCGCCGATATTGCCCGCCTTGCGGTGATGGTTCTTGGGACGGTGCCGGTAGTAGAGGCGCGCCTCGGGCCCGAGGCGTTCGCGTAGCTCGAGGAAGGCGCGTTCCTCGGCGATCCAGGCATCGCCTTGCGTCGAATCCGACAGGACGAACCAGTCGAAGGCGGCGCCGTGCCCGGTCGCGTCGACCTGCGCGCGCATCGCCTCGACGGCCGCGAAGGTGCGGGCGGTGGCCTCGTTGTAGACCGGCATCACCACGGCGGTGCGGGTCGTCAGGCGCTCGGGCATTCCAGGTGGCTTGCCGCCGCGCATGAGCACCAGGAAGCCGAGGACGGCGCCCGCGAAGGCGAGCGCGATCCACGAGAAGTTCAAGATGAAGAGGACGAGCAGCACGTACTGGAGCGCCGTGGTACCCCCTGAGACCGACACGACCTCGTACATCTCGAGGGCGCCGTAACCGGTGAGCAGGGCCGCCACGCCGAACACGAAGGCACGGGCACCGAAAGGCCGGCGCTCGGGCCGCGACGGCCTGTGGGCGGCCTTTGCGTCCCAGGTCCGAAGGCTCTGGACCGGCATCGCCAGCGGTGCCTCCGGCGGCATCGCGGGCGGGAGGTTGCTGGCGAGGGGAGGGGTCAGGGCGTCCAACGGTACAGCCATGTCTCGGTGACGGGGCGATTCTCATGCCGCAACTGCAGGCGCAATTCACAGGCCTTGGCGCCGCCGGGATCGAGCTCGAACGTTACGCGCACGGTGCGGCGCTCGGGATAGCGGTGGAGCTTGCGGTCCAGGATACTACCGGGGGAAGCGGTCAGCACCGTCTGGAGTTCCGGCCAGGCAGTGAAGTCGTCGCTGGCGAAATCCACGGCGAAGCGTCGCCGGCCCTCCGCCGAGCCACGGCCGCTGCGGGTGGAGGTGACGGGAGCGACCCGCAGGCGCTCCGGCGCATCCCAGCCCCAGTTCAGGCGATAGGCGAGGCCGAGTTCGGCGCCGGCCGCCACCGTCTCCTTCGGGCGCCAATAGGCGAGGATGTTCTCGTTGGCGTCGGAATCGCTCGGGATCTCGAGGAGCGTGACGGCGCCCTGTCCCCAGGGCTCCCGCGGCGTCGCCCAGAGCGAGGGCCGCCGCTCCCATTCATTGGCGTCGTCCTGATAGGCTGAGTGGTCGCGGGCGCGCTGCATCAGGCCGAAGCCGCGCGGTTTCTCGTCGAGGAAGGAGGACACCTGCAGGGTCTCCGGGTTGCGCAGGGGCCGCCAGATCGCCTCGCCGGCTCCGGTGCGGATCTGGAGCCCGTCCGAGGCGTGGGCCCGTTCGCGGATGTCGTCGTCGCCCCGCCTGTCCGTGGGGCCGAACAGGTAGCGGCTGGTCATGCTGCCGAGGCCGAGATGATCGAGGGCGGCCCGTGCGACGATCGTGGCCGTGATGTCGGCAGTGGAGACCGGTCCGGGCCGGCACTCCAATCGCAGCGCCCCGGCGGCGGAGGCCGAGTCGATCAGCGCGTGGACCACGACGAGGTCGTGCGAGGCCGGCCGCTCGATCCAGAGGGAGCGGAAGACCGGGAATTCCTCGCCGCGCGGGTCGGCCGGCCGAAGGGTCAGGGCGCGAGCCGTAGCGCCGAGGCGCTGGCCGGCGGCGGCGAGGCGAAAGAAAGAGGCGCCCTGGAAGAGGGCGAACTCGGCGAGGTCGTCGCCGCCGAATCCGGCCCTGATGCGAATGCCCGAATAACCAGGATCGTCCTTGAAGGCCGGGAGCGCAGGTCCGCCATCGGCAAAGCGCGAAGGGTCGTAAGGGATCTGACGCGCGATGCCGTCCTCGACCACCGAGAGTGCGACCCGGTCGCCATAGACCGACCCGCGATGCAGCGGTTCGACGGTGAAGCCGAGGCCCTCACCGGCCCAAACCGCGCGGCCGGGGGCAGGACGGATGCCGGCATATTGCTCGCGGGTGAGGCTCGCGAGGGATTCCGGGAGATCCGCTGACGCCGCCGCAAAAGGCTTTGCGGCCAGTGCCCTGGCGAGGTTGGCGACGAGATCGGGAGAGAAACGCTCGGGCGCCCCCGCCTGGGGCGCCTCTTGAGCGAGGGCGCCCCCGGAGCCGGCGACGAGGAGGGCGGCGCCGGCATGACACAGGACCTCCCGGCGGGATTTACCCTCCACGGGAGCAACTGAGGAAGACCGGGTCGGCAAAGTCATGCGGCCTCATGGTTGTCGCAGTGCGGTGAGCCCGCGCCGCCCCCTTTACCATGGAGGCGCCTGAACGCGCCGTTAAGCACGATCGCCCGGAGCAGGGAAGGCGGCCCGCATTCCCGAGGGGACTCGATTCGGCTAGATCGCTGTCGACGACCCATCGGCAGGGCACGAGGCGACAGGATGACGGCCATACTCGATCCGGGCGGACGAAGCCTCACGGCAATCGTCCTCGCCGCCGGCAAGGGCACACGGATGCGCTCGGACCTGCCCAAGGTCCTGCACCGGGTCGCAGGACGGACCATGCTCGGCCACGTCCTCGCCGCCGCGCGAGGCGCAGGAGCAAGCCGGATCGCCGTGGTGGCAGAGCCGGGCCAGGCCGCCGTCGAGGCGGAGGTCGCCGCGTCCGCGCCGGGGGCGCGGGTCCATCCCCAGGCCGAGCGCCTCGGCACGGCGCACGCGGTCCTCGCTGCCCGCGAGACCCTCGCGGAAACGGGGGACGACATTGTCATCGCCTTCGGCGATACGCCCCTCGTCACCGCCGAGACCCTGACCCGCCTGCGGGCGCCCCTGGCCGCCGGTGCAGCCGTTGCAATTCTGGCATTCGAGACAGATTCTCCAACGGGTTACGGCCGGGTGCTCACCCAGAATGGCAGCGTCACGGCGATCCGCGAGGAGAAGGATGCGAGCGATGAGGAACGCCAGGTCAGGCTCTGCAATGCCGGGCTGATGGCCCTGTCCGGCCGCTACGCTCTCGACCTCCTCGGACGGATCGGCAACCACAACGCGGCCGGCGAATACTACCTGCCCGACGCGGTGGCCCTCGCCGTAGCCGACGGGCTGATGGTGGCCGTTGTGAACGTCGACGAGGCTGAGGCGCAGGGCGTCAACGACCGGGTTCAGCTCGCCGTCGCCGAGGCCGCGATCCAGCAGCGCCTGCGCCGTGCCGCCCAGCTCGGAGGCGCCACCCTGATCGCGCCAGAGACGGTTTTCCTGAGCTCCGACACGGTGTTGGGGCGGGACGTTCTCGTGGAACCTCACGTGATCTTCGGCCCGAAAGTGACGGTGGGCGACCGCTGCATCATCCACGCCTTCTCGCATCTCGAAGGCGCGACGCTGGAAGACGGCGTCGCGATCGGCCCCTATGCGCGCCTGCGGCCGGGGGCCGTACTCGAAGAGGGATCCCGGATCGGCAACTTCGTCGAGATCAAGAACGCCCGGCTCGGCCCCGGCGCCAAGGCCAACCATCTGAGCTATCTGGGCGATTCCGAGATCGGGGCGGGCGCCAATGTGGGCGCCGGCACCATCACCTGCAATTACGACGGCACCAACAAGCACCGCACCGCGATCGGAGCGGGCGCCTTCATCGGGTCGAACACAGCCCTGGTCGCCCCTGTCTCGGTGGGGGCGGGAGCCATCGTCGGGGCGGGCTCGGTCGTCACCGCCGACGTGCCCGCCGACGCACTCGCCGTAGGGCGTGCCCGGCAGGTCAACCGGCCGGACGGCGCGCGGCTGTGGCGCCAGGTGAAGGGGCTCAAGACCAAATCGTAAAGCATGGTACGTAGCAAACCGCGGCCGAGGAAGCGCCCGTAGGATTGTGTTCAAGTTTGCCGCGGCATCCTCCGTGGCGGCATCCTCCGTGAAGGCGCTTAGAGGCCGAGCATTCCCGGCCCGCGAAGTTCTGGCAATCGGGTGTCCCATTCCGGTACAAGTCCGCTACGGGCAGCCGGCGAAGATGGCGTGAGAGACGAAGAACATGTGCGGCATCGTCGGCATTGTCGGGCGGGATTCTGTGGCGGACCAGTTGGTCGAGGCCCTGCGCCGGCTCGAATATCGCGGCTACGATTCGGCTGGGATCGCCACCCTGGAGCATGGCCGGCTGGAGCGCCGCCGCGCACAAGGAAAGCTCGGCAACCTGCAAGCCCGGCTCGAGGAATCGCCCCTCGCCGGCGCCATCGGCATCGGCCATACCCGCTGGGCGACGCATGGGCGGCCCAACGAGACCAACGCCCATCCCCACGCCACGGCGCGGCTCGCGGTCGTCCATAACGGCATCATCGAGAATTTTCGCGAGCTCAAGGCGATGCTCCAGGATCGCGGCGTCCGGTTCGAGAGCGAGACCGATACCGAGGTCGTGGCCCAGCTCGTCAGCCACGAGATGGACAAGGGCCTGGGGCCGGTCGAGGCGGTCGCCGCCGCCCTGCCGCAGCTCCGCGGCGCCTTCGCCCTCGGCTTCATCTTTTCAGGCCACGACGACCTCCTGATCGGCGCCCGCCACGGCGCGCCGCTCGCCATCGGCTACGGTGCCGGCGAGACCTATCTCGGCTCCGACGCCCTGGCGCTCGCCCCCTTCACCGAGGAGATCACCTACCTGGAGGAGGGCGACTGGGCGGTGCTGTCGCGCTCCGGCGCCGAGATCCACGATTTCACGGGGGGCGTGGTCGCGAGGCCGCGCCAAAGGATCGTCGCCCAGGCCTTCCGGGTCGAGAAGGGCAACCACCGCCACTTCATGGCCAAGGAGATCCACGAGCAGCCGGAGGTGGTGGGCCGCACCCTCGCCCATTACGTCGACCTCGCGAACGGGCGCGTCGCCCTGCCGGACGCTCTGCCCTTCGATCTCAAGACAGTGTCGCGGGTCTCGATCACCGCCTGCGGCACCGCCTACTATGCCGGCCTCGTCGCCAAGTACTGGTTCGAGTCCCTCGCCCGGCTTCCCGTCGAGATCGACGTCGCCTCCGAGGCGCGCTACCGCGAGCCGCCCCTCGACAAGGACGGGCTGACCCTCGTCATCTCCCAATCGGGCGAAACCGCCGACACCCTCGCCTCCCTGCGCTACGCCAAGGCGCAGGGCCAGCACACGCTGGCAGTCGTCAACGTGCCGACCTCGACCATCGCTCGCGAGGCGAGCGCGGTGTTGCCGACGCTGGCCGGCCCCGAGATCGGGGTCGCCTCGACCAAGGCGTTCTCGTGCCAGCTCACCGTGCTCCTGTGCCTCGCCATCGCGGCGGGCCGGGCGCGCGGCACGCTCAGCCCGGAGCGGGAGCGCAGCCTGGTCGACGCCCTGATCACCGTGCCCGGCCTGATGGCCGAGGCGGTGAAGCTGGAGACCGAGATCGAGCCCCTGGCCCGCGAGGTCGCAAAGGCCCGCGACGTGCTCTATCTGGGGCGCGGCACCGCCTATCCGATGGCGATGGAAGGGGCGCTGAAGCTCAAGGAAATCAGCTACATCCACGCCGAAGGTTATGCGGCGGGTGAACTCAAGCACGGCCCCATCGCCCTCATCGACGAGAGCGTGCCGGTCATCGTCATCGCGCCCCACGACGCGGTCTTCGAGAAGACCGTCTCGAACATGCAGGAAGTTGCCGCACGCGGCGGGCGCATCATCCTGATCGGCGACGCCAAGGGTGCGGCGGAAGCGGGCCTCGAAACCATGGCGACGATGACCATGCCCGACCTCGACCCGGTCGTCGCCCCGATCGTCTACGCGGTGCCGATCCAGCTCATCGCCTACCACACGGCGGTGTTCATGGGGAAAGACGTCGACCAGCCGAGGAACCTCGCGAAGTCGGTGACGGTGGAGTAGGAGGCGCGGCCGGTTCCGAACCCTCGATCAGGGCACTCGCCCCACCCCGCATCCCATCGAAAACCGTGCTCTGGACAGGCCGGGTCATGAGCGGTCTCGTCGTTGCCTTCCTCCTCCTCGACGGCGCGATCGCCACCCACCTGCGGGTCGGCGGCCCCATCTTCAGCCACCTGCTGTTCGGCATCTCTCTCGGCCTGATGGCCTGAGGCGGACCCTGTCTGCGTGATCAGAGGCGAAGGGCGCTGATCCCGATCGCCAGATAGGCTCGGCGGCGGAGCGTGGCAGTACCGGCTTGAGATCGCCGCCACGACCCGATAACCCCTGTTTGGTCCGGGACCGGTCCCATCCCCAACGAGACACTGCCCGTGCGCGAAACGGTCCTGCCGTTACCGGAACCAGAGCCTCCCGGCGCCCGCCCCCGCCTGAGCAAGCGCGGGCGCCTGCGGACCTATTTCCTCACCGGCATCATCGTGGCCGGGCCGCTCGCCATCACGATCTATCTCACCTGGTGGTTCATCAGCCTGATCGACAGCTGGGTGAAGCCGCTGGTGCCGCCGAGCTACCTGCCCGACCATTACCTGCCGTTCTCGATACCCGGTCTCGGGCTCGTCATCGCCTTCCTGGCGGTGACGCTGCTGGGCTTCCTTACGGCGAACCTCGTCGGTCGCTCCGTCGTCGAGTTCGGCGAGGTCCTGCTGGCGCGAACCCCGGTGATCTCGGGGCTGTACAAGGGCCTGCGCCAGATCTTCGAGACGCTGTTCTCGGCCAACGGCACCTCGTTCCGCACGGTGGGCCTCGTCGAGTTTCCGGTGAAGGGGACGTGGTCGGTGGTGTTCGTCTCGGCCCCGGCCGGGCCTGACGTGCAGAACGCCCTCGGGGAGGCGGGCGAGCATGTCGGCGTGTTCCTGCCTTGCGCGCCGAACCCGACGACGGGCTTCTTCTTCTACCTGCCGCGGACCGACATCATCGAGGTGCCGATCAGCGTCGACGACGCCGCCAAGCTCGTGATGTCGGCAGGCGTGATCCAGCCCGAGGACCCGCAGGCCCGCCTCCAGGCCATGGCGGCGACCCTAAGGGCTACGCATGGAGAACCGCCTCCTCCGGTGAAGCGTCAGGCCTGAAACGCACTCGGTCGGGCGATCAAGCCGGTTGCCGCGCCAGGGCCGTGAGGCCGTCGAGGAGGATCAGTCGGCGGACCTCGTCCGCCGGCACGGCTTTGCCGAAAAGGAAGCCCTGGACCTCCCCGCACCCCTCCGCCCGCAGGCGGTCGAGCTGCCGGGTCGTCTCGACGCCCTCGGCGATGATGAAGATGCCAAGGCTCGTGCCCAGGCCGATCACTGCCCTGACGATGGCGGCGCAATGGGGGCTCGTGTCCAGTTCGGCCACGAAGGACCGGTCGATCTTGATCCGGTCGAACGGGAAGGAGCGCAGGTAGCTCAGGGAGGAGTAGCCAGTCCCGAAATCGTCCATGGCGATGCGGACGCCGAGGCTGCGCAGGGCGTGCAGCGTGGCGAGGTTCGTCTCGTTCTCCGCCAGGAGGACCGTTTCGGTGATCTCGAGTTCGAGCCGGTGCGGAGGCAGCCCGGAATCTGCCAGCGCTGAGGCGACGACGGCACCGAGGCGTCCGTCGCGGAACTGGACGGGCGACAGGTTGACCGCGAGGCGGATCGAGGCGGGCCAGGTCGCAGCCTCGGCGCAGGCGGTGCGCAGGACCCATTCCCCGATCTGGCCGATGAGGCCGCTCTCTTCGGCCAGGGGCACGAACTCGGATGGCGGAATGAAGCCGCGTTCCGGGTGGCGCCAGCGCAGCAGCGCCTCGAAGCCGGTGAGGCGCTCGTCATCGACCGAGTGGGTCGGCTGGTAGGACAGCGTGATCTGGCCGGCCGCGAAGGCCATACGCAACTCGTGCTCGAGGTTCCGCCGTGTCCTGATCGAGGTCTCCATCTCGGGCTCGAAGCAGCGATGCGTGTTCCGCCCGGCCGCCTTGGCTCGATAGAGGGCGAGGTCGGCGTTGCGCAGCAGGAGATCGGGGTCGGCCCCGTCGCGCGGCATGACGGCGACACCGATGCTGACGCCGATCCGCACCGGCTGACCCTCGATGGGGAATGGCTGGCCAAGCGAGGCGATGATGCGCTCCGCCAGGAGCGAGATCTGATCCTCGGACGCCGCGATCAGAATGGCGAACTCGTCGCCACCCATCCGCGCGACCATGTTCCCGGCGCCGAGGCAGGCCATCAGTCGCTCCGCGACACCACGCAGGAGCGCATCGCCCGCCGGATGGCCGAGGGTGTCGTTCACGATCTTGAAGCGATCGAGGTCGAGGCAGAACAGCAGGGCCGGTTCCCCGCTCCTCTGACCGCGCGCGAGGGCCTCGCCGAGGCGATGCCGGAAGAGCACACGGTTGGGCAGGTCGGTGAGGGCATCATGATGAGCCATGTGGGCGATGCGCGCCTCGACCCGGCGCCGCTCGGTCACGTCGATCACCGCGGTGAGAAGGGCCGGTCGGCCGGCGACATCGACGACACGTTCGAAAAGGTCGACCGTGATTGGCGTTCCGTCAGCACGGCGATGCAGCCAGAGCGACTCGGAACTCGACAGCGGCAACGGTTCGAGGTCCGACGCCGTCATCGTCAGGAAGGCCTCGCGGGCATGTCCGTAATGGGAAACCGCCGCATCGTTCACGGCGAGGAAGCGCTGAGTTTCCGGGTCGACCAGCCACATCGGCAGTGGATTGTTCTCGAAAAGGAGGCGGGAGGATTCCTCGCGTAACTTGAGGTCGCCGACATCCGTGAAGGTCAGGGCGACGAGGTCGCCGATGCAGCCGGCCTCGATCTTCAGGTGGAGGAGGCTTCCGTCGGAGCGCGGCACGCTCAGTTCGAAGACGTTGCGCGCCGTCGTGCCGATCACCTCTGCGAGCCGCGTCAGGGCGCCGCTTTCGAGGAGGAGGGGGGCCACCATCGCGAGGCGTTGCCATTGCAGCGCGCCGGGCGGACGCCCGAACATCCGCGCGGCCCCGTCGTTGAGGGCGACGATCTTGAAATCGATCGGCGCCCCGGCGGCATCGCGGATGGTGCTGAGGGCGAGCATGCCCTGGTCGGTGGCACCGAACATCGCCTTCACGAGGTCGTAGCGGGATTCGTCGTCGGCCACGCTCACGAGGACGAGGGGCTCGCCGTTGCGGTTTGAGAGCGGGCAGGCCAGGAGCGCGGTGCTGGTCAGGATACCGTCGGTGACGCGGTCGCCCCGCGTCACAGCGGGCTGGCCCATGAGGAGTGCCTGCGACACCGCTTCCGTGAGGGCTTGGCGCAGGTCTTCCGACAGGGTGGCGACGGATAGGCCGGACCTGATCTCGCATCCGAGCCAAGCAATGAAACGCTCTCCGCCCCAGAGGATGCGGCCGGGCTGACCACCCTCGGTCGTCACCACCGCCGCCTGGTCGGCGAACCGGCCGAGATTGCCGAGCACGACGGCCTCGTAGGACGGAATCGCCTCGCCAACCCGTCTCGCGGCGCGCCAGCGCTCCACCATGTTTGGTGACGCAAGGTTTTGGGTATCGCGCCCCATCGAACTGCATTCCGTCCTGCTTCGATGATCCTATGAGACAGGGAACCTTGCCATGAAGTTCATGCGCCGGCTGACGATCTCGATGTCACCCCGCGCTGAGCAGCCGGATCGCCGCATCCCGCTCGAACAGGTAGAGCAGCACCCGCAGGGCCTTCCCGCGCTCGCTCTTGAGGCCGGGATCGCGCTCGACGATCAGGCGGGCGTCGTCTCGGGCGACTTCGAGGAGATCGCCGTCGGATTCGAGGCGGGCGAGGCGAAAGGCGGCCAGGCCCGATTGGCGGGTGCCGAGCACTTCGCCCTCGCCGCGCAGGCGTAAGTCCTCCTCCGCGATGCGGAAGCCGTCCTCGGTCTCGCGCAGGGTCTCGAGGCGGGCGCGGGCGACCTGGCCCAGCGGCCCGCGATAGACGAGGAGGCAGGTCGAGGGCTTGGCGCCGCGCCCGACCCGGCCGCGGAGCTGATGGAGCTGGGCGAGGCCGAAGCGCTCGGCATGCTCGATCACCATGATGGTGGCCTCGGGCACGTCCACCCCGACCTCGACCACCGTGGTCGCCACGAGGACGCGGGTGTCGCCGGCGGCGAAGCGCTCCATCGCGGCGTCCTTCTCGGGGCCCGGCATCTTGCCGTGGATCAGTCCGACGCGGTCGCCGAAGGCCTGGGCGAGGTCGGCAAACCGGTCCTCGGCCGCGGCGAGGTCGACATATTCGGATTCGGCCACCAGCGGGCAGATCCAGTAGATCCGCTCGCCCGAGGCGATCGCGCGGCCGAGGGCCGCCACCACCTCGTCGAGGCGGTCGGTGGAGACGAGGCGGGTGACGATCGGCTGGCGCCCGGCCGGCTTCTCGTCGAGCACCGAGACGTCCATGTCGCCGAAGCACGTGAGCGCCAGGGTGCGGGGGATCGGCGTCGCAGTCATGACCAGGATATCCACCGCCTCGCCCTTGGCGGAGAGCGCCAAACGCTGATGGACGCCGAAGCGATGCTGCTCGTCCACCACCGCGAGGCCGAGATCCCGGAAGGCGACGCTCTCCTGGAACAGGGCATGGGTGCCGACGAGGATGTCGACCTGGCCCTCGGCGAGGTCGGCGAGGGTCGCGCGGCGCTCGGGCGCGCGGTCGCGGCCGGTGAGAAGACGGATGCGCAAGGGTCCGGCCATGGCGGTGAGCCGGTCGAGATGCTGACGGGCCAGGATCTCGGTGGGCGCCATCAGGGCAGCCTGGCGCCCGGCCTCCACCGCCGAGGCCATGGCGAGGAGCGCGACTGCGGTCTTGCCGGAGCCGACATCGCCCTGGAGCAGGCGCAGCATGCGCCGGTCGGAGGCGAGATCGGCGCGGATCTCGGCGACGGCACGGCTCTGCGCCCCGGTGAGGGCGAAGGGCAGGGCGGCCTCGATCCGGCCCGACAACTGCCCGTCACCGGCATTGGCGCGGCCGGGACCACGCCTGCTGCGGGCGCGGATGAGCGCCAGCGCCAGTTGCGAGGCGAGGAGTTCGTCATAGGCGAGGCGGCGCCGAGCCGGGGTCGCCACGGTGGTACCGTCGGGCGCCGGGAGAGGCGCGTCCTCGGGGCGGTGCTCGGCCCTCAGCGCATCTGCGAAGGTGGGCAGGGCGTTCTTGGCGAGCCAGGCCGGGTCCTGCCATTCGGGCAGGGTCGGCAGCCGGTCGAGGGCCGCATGGGCCAGCTTCGAGATCGCCCGCGAGGTCAGACCCTCGGTGGCACCGTAGACCGGCTCGACCGCCGGCAGGGCGGCGAGCCCGGCTTCGTCGACGATGCGCGAGGGATGCACCATCTGGCGGTGCCCGTCCCAGAGGTCGATGCGCCCGGTGATGTAGCGATGGCTACCCAGCGGCAGCATCTTCTCGACGCGGGGCGCCGGCATGCCGAAGAACACGAGGGTGATGTCGCCGGTCGGATCCTCGACGAGGACGCGGTAGGGGCGCTTGCCCGCTCCGGCCTGAGGCGGGCGGTAGCCGGTCACGGTGACGCCGAGCGTCACCGGCTCGCCGGGCGGCGCCTCGCTGATCGAGCCGAGCAGCCTTCGCGCCACGCCGCCCTGGGGCAGGTGGAACAGAAGGTCGACGATCCGCGCGGGACGCTCGGGCGTCCCGAGCAGCCGCTCGATCATCGGCGCCATCTTCGGCCCGACGCCGGGCAAACCGCGGGCCGGGGCGAAGAGCGGGTCGAGGAGGCTGGGGCGCAGGGGAGGGCGGGGCGGTTCGGACATACGCGCCGGAGGACAGGGGCCATGGCCGGCGCCGCCATGGCGACCCGGCCCATCGCTCCTATATAAACCGACTTCGTTACCGTGCCCGTAGCGTGACGGCAGGACGCGGGGACGCAACCGGGATCCGGGTATCTCAGGACCCCGTGATCGTTGGATCACAGGGTCCTTGCCTCACAGCATCACAGGACGACAAAGATGTCCGGCACGACCCGCACCAGCGCCGACCTCGACCCGCGCCGCCGCCGCACCCTGTTCCGGGCCTGGCATCGGGGCATCCGCGAGATGGACCTGATCATGGGGCGCTTCGCCGATGCCGAGATCGGCTCCTTCAGCGAGGAGGAGCTGACGCAGTTCGAAGCCCTGATCGAGGTACCCGACCGCGACCTGTTCCGCTGGCTCACCGGCGAGGACGAGACGCCTGAGAACTACGACACGCCGCTGTACCGGCGGCTCCAGGCGTTCCATAAGCACGATGCCCCGATCCACTAGACGCTGATAGCGTGGCCGCTCGGAATCGGACCGTCCCAAAGCCAACCATGGCGTGGGTCATCACATGCTTGGTTCGGCGATGATCGACGACGAGCGGATCAAGCTCATTGCCAATGAGCGGGCCAAATTGACCGCGACCTATCTCAACGGGATCGCGGTTGCCGTGTTCGCGGTCGGTGGGTTCGCCCCCTTCATCACCACGGCACTTTCGCCTGCACCGTTGGGGTCAAGCCTCGTTCCGGTCCTCTCCGTCATGGTCATTTGCTGGATTATGAGTGGCGCCATACATTGGATGGCGCGGACGCCTCTCAAGGATATGCGGCCATGATGACCACTCCGGTCCTTCTTCTTCTCGCCGTCCCCGCCGGAGGCCTCCTCCTGGCGCTGGGAACACTATGGCTCACGCGCAGGGCGCATTGACCCGGCTCTCCCCCTGACGCCCCAGAACGACGATACGCCGCTGTACCGGCGGCTCCAGGCATTCCATAAGCACGACGCGCCGATCCACGGCTGACGGTGCGGCCGGAGAGTCCTTATTCGCGATTGACCCCGAGACGGGATTGATCCCGTTCACGACCTCATCCTGAGGTGCCGCGCAAGCGGCCTCGAAGGAGTCGTCCAGTTCTCTCGGCGAGTTCTGGAACCCTCCTTCGAGGCCTTCGCTTCGCTTTGGCACCTCAGGATGAGGTCGTTGGTTGGAGCGACAGGACGACTTTCAACAAGCGACGAGCGACAATCCCGACCCGATGGCAAAACCTCAGCCCAAACCGCCGGCCCCGGCTCCCAAGCCCCAGGCGGCGCGCTTCGCCCTGCCGAAATCCAGTGCCCTCGCCCGCGCGATCGAGGCGCTGAAGGGAGGGACGAGCCCGACCCTCGCCAACGTGCCCGACGGGTTCGACGCTGTCGTCGTCGCCGACCTCGTCCGCGCCCTCGGCGCCCAGGCCGAGGGACCGGCGGTGCTGGTGCATGTCGCCCGCGATTCCGGGCGTTCGGCCGCCTTCCAGGGCGCGCTGAAATTCATCGCGCCCGAGATCGAGACGATGAGCGTGCCGGCCTGGGATTGCCAGCCCTACGACCGGGTCTCGCCCAATTCCGCCATCGCCGCCGAGCGGATGACGGCGCTCTCCCGGCTGACCCGCTCGCGCTCCTCGGAGGAGCGCCCGCGCCTCCTCTGCACCACGGTCAACGCCCTGGTGCAGCGCGTGCCGCCCCGGGAGAAGATCGCGGTCGAGACCTTCTCGGCGGCGATCGGCAACGTGCTGCCGATGGAACAGGTCATCGCCTGGGTCGAGGCCAACGGCTTCCTGCGTACCGGCACGGTGCGCGAGACCGGCGAATACGCCCTGCGCGGCGGCATCCTCGACCTGTCGCCGCCGGGCCTGCCCGACCCGGTCCGACTCGACTTCTTCGGCGACACCCTCGAATCGATCCGTACCTTCGATCCCGAGACCCAGCGCACCATCGGGCAGATGCGCTCCCTCGACCTCGTGCCGATGAGCGAGGTCCAGCTCACCACCGAGACGATCCGGCGCTTCCGCCAGGGCTATGTCGCCAATTTCGGCGCCGCCACCCGGGACGACCGCCTCTACGAGACGGTGAGCGAGGGCCGGCGCTATGCCGGCATCGAGCACTGGATGCCGCTATTCTACGACCGGCTCGACACCCTGTTCGACTACCTTTCCGGCGTGCCGATGGTGTTCGACCCGCAGGTGGAGGAGGCGGCGGCCGAGCGCCTGTCGCTGATCAAGGACTATTACGAGGCCCGCGCCGAGGCGATGAAGACGCCCCAATCCGGCGTCGCGCCCTACAAGCCGCTCAAGGCCGACGCCCTCTACCTGAGCCCGGCCGAATGGGGAACGCGCATCGCGGCCGCGAGCGTGGCGCGGCTCGCGCCCTTCGCTGTCCCGGAAGGCGGCGGCGCCCTCGTCATCGATTGCGGGGCAAAGCCCGGCCGCAGCTTCGCACCCGAACGGGCGGACGAATCCGCCAGCGTCTTCGACGCGGCGGTGGCCCATGTGAGGGACCTCCAGGGATCAGGTCATCATGTGATCCTGGCATCCTGGTCCGATGGCTCGCGCGACCGGCTCTGCGGCGTGCTCGCCGACCACGGCCTGAAGAAGCCGCTGGCCATCAACACGCTCAGTGCCGTCAACGCGCTCAAGCGCGGCAGCGACGTCGCGGTCGCGGTGTGGGGGCTCGAGGCCGGCTTCACCATCGAGAACCTCGCGGTGATCTCGGAGGGCGACATCCTCGGCGATCGGCTGGTGCGCCAGAAGCGCAAGGCAAAGCGCCCGCAGGACATCATCCTCGAGGTCCAGGCGCTCCAGCCCGGCGACCTCGTGGTCCATGCCGACCACGGCATCGGCCGCTTCGTCGGGCTGAAGACCATCACGGCCGCGGGCGCCCCCCACGATTGCCTGGAGCTGCAATATGCCGGCGGCCTCCTGCTGCTGCCGGTGGAGAATATCGAGCTCCTGACCCGCTACGGCTCCGAGGATGCGGAGGTCGCCCTCGACCGGCTCGGCGGCGGTGCCTGGCAGGCCCGCAAGGCCAGGATGAAGAAGCGCATCCTCGAAATGGCGGGTGCGCTTATCAAGGTCGCGGCCGAGCGCTTCGTGAAGCAGGCGCCGCGCCTCACCGCTCCGGAAGGCCTCTACGGCGAGTTCGCCGCGCGCTTCCCGTTCGAGGAGACCGAGGACCAGGCCCGCGCCATCGACGCGGTGCTCTCCGACCTCAACGAGGGCCGGCCGATGGACCGCCTCGTCTGCGGCGATGTCGGCTTCGGCAAGACCGAGGTGGCCCTGCGCGCCGCCTTCGCGGCGGCGATCTCGGGACATCAGGTCGCGGTCGTGGTGCCCACCACGCTTCTGGCCCGCCAGCATTATCGCAACTTCGCCGAGCGCTTCAAAGGCCTGCCCGTGCAGGTGGCGCAGGCCTCGCGCTTCGTCTCGGCGGCGGACATGAAACGCGTCCGTGAAGGTCTGGCGGACGGCACCGTCGACATCGTCGTCGGCACCCATGCACTGCTCGCCAAGGCCATCACCTTCAAGGATCTCGGCCTTCTCATCGTCGACGAGGAGCAGCATTTCGGCGTCAGCCACAAGGAGCGCCTCAAGGCGCTTCAGGCCAACGTCCACGTCCTGACCCTGTCGGCGACCCCGATCCCCCGTACCCTCCAGCTCGCCATGACGGGCGTGCGCGAGCTCTCGATCATCGCGACGCCGCCCGTCGATCGCCTCGCGGTGCGCACCTTCGTGATGCCGTTCGATCCGCTCCTGATCCGCGAGGCCCTGCTGCGCGAGCGCTTCCGTGGCGGGCAATCCTTCTACGTCGTCCCCCGGATCGAGGACTTGGCGGAGGTCAAGAAATTCCTCGACCAGGAGATGCCCGAGACCAAGGTCGCGGTGGCCCACGGCCAGATGGCGGCGGGGCAGCTCGAGGACGTGATGACGGCCTTCTACGAGGGCCAGTTCGACGTGCTGCTCTCGACCACCATCGTCGAATCCGGCCTCGATATCCCGACCGCCAACACGCTCATCGTCCACCGGGCCGACATGTTCGGCCTCGCCCAACTCTATCAGTTGCGCGGCCGCGTCGGGCGCGCCAAGGCCCGGGCCTACGCGCTGTTCACGACGCCGGCGAACAAGACACTCACCGTGCAGGCAGAGAAGCGGCTCAACGTCCTCCAGACCCTCGACACCCTGGGCGCCGGCTTCCAGCTGGCAAGCCACGACCTCGACATCCGCGGGGCCGGCAACCTCCTCGGCGACGCGCAGTCGGGCCATATCAAGGAGGTCGGCTACGAACTCTACCAGCAGATGCTGGAGGATGCGGTCACGGCGCTGAAAGCCGGGATCGAGGAGCCGGTGGAGGAGGCGTGGTCGCCCACCATCGCGCTCGGTGCGCCGGTCACCATCCCGGAAGATTACGTCGAGGACCTCACCGTCCGCCTCGGCCTCTATCGCCGGCTGTCGCAGATCGAGAACGACGGCGAGATGGAGAGTTTCGGAGCCGAGCTCATCGACCGGTTCGGGCCGCTGCCGCCGGAGGTGGAGCAGCTCCTCAAGATCGTGACGATCAAGATCCTGTGCCGAGACACCAATATCGAGAAGGTCGAGGCCGGGCCGAAGGGCATCGTCGTGCATTTCCGCGACAAGGCCTTCGCCAACCCTCAAGGGCTCGTGTCCTACGTCGCGGGGCAAGCCTCCTTCGCCAAGGTGCGGCCGGACATGAGCATCGTGTTCGTCCGCGAGCTCGGCACGATCCCGGCGCGACTCACCATGACGACGAAGATCCTGCGCGAGCTCGCCACCATCGCGAAGCAGACGAAACCGGGAGCGGCCAGGAAGGCCGGGTAAGCCCGGCGGCTCGGTTTCGGTCCCGCCTGGCCCGAGCCGGCAGGACCGGTGGACGAGGTCAGGGCCGTCGGGTGAAAGTGCTGATCTCGCGAACGTTGATCCTGTTGCGGACCGAGGATTTGTCGTCCTCGGGCACGCTCCTGAAAGCGTTGAGGCACTCGCCCGAGCCGCTGCAGGAGACCGAGCCGTAACGTTCTTCAGGCCCGTGCGAAAATCGCGGTGGGAGCCCCTAGAGATCGGGTTCGTTGAGGACGTAGGGACCGATGCGGCTCTGCAGATCCACGGCGCCGCCCGCCTGGGCCGCGAAGGTCTCGTCCACGATGATCACGGGAATGCCGGCGTCGCGCATCTGAGCCCGCAGGCGGCCCGCGAGGGCGGCATAGGCCGGATCGCGGCGAGAGGACGCCTGAAGCAGGACGGCGGCGGGACGGGCGATGACGCCAAGCACGTCCTCGGCCGCTTCCAGGGACGCGGTCACGCTGGCGTAACCCAGCTCGGCGAGTTCGCCGGCGAGGGAATGATCGACGGCACGGTGACCATCGTCGACGACCAGCACTTGCTGCAACGCACCCATGAGCATCAGGGGTAATCCAAAGACCGTCCCTTGGGAAGGGACACGTGTGACAACACACATGGTCACGGTTCGGTTCGCCGGCCACGTTCCGAAAAATGTGATGCGACAGGAAGGATGACCCGAGGATGAATGGTTCCTCGGACATGCAACCCTTCTTGACAAACTGCATCAGGTAATGGCGGCAAGTACCTCGCCAATAACAATATCGGGCTCCCATGACGTCATCCGCCCGAAGGTTCATGCAGCCACGCACGACGGGGCTGCCGCTCCTGAGCCGGCACCCGATCGATCATGCGAATGTGTGGGTGACCATTCTCAACCGGCGTTGATCGCCTTGGCGCGGCCGGCCTGGACAGTGGCGCGGAACGGTGTTTCCCGCCAGGAACCGCCCGCATCCGCAGGGGCTTCGCCGCGCCGCAAGGAGGTCACGCGACACGCATGGCCGCTGAAGGCGAGGCGTCCATCCTCGTCGGAGCGGATGGCGATCAGCGATTCGGGCAGTGCGGCCCGGTCAGGGTCGGCGAGCGTTCGGGCGACATCGTCCACGCCCCGCTCGCCCGACAGCAGCGCGACCTCGTCGAAGGCGACGACGTCGAGTATGCGGTTGGCGGCTCCGGGTCGCAGACGCCGGATCGGGAAGGTGCAGGGCGCGCGGTGGGCGAGGGTCAGCGAGCGCAGCCCGTCGGGCAGACGGCTCGCCGCCAGGTTCGCCTCTAGACCCGCCGGCGCCACGAGATGTGTCGGAACCGGCCGGGCCAGGGCTTCGGCGAATGGACCCGCGAAGAAGAGCGGCATTGTCTCCAGGCTGGCGCCGCAGGTCAGCGCCGTCCCGAGCCCCGTCACCAGGGCGCGAAGATCGCCGAAGGGGAGGAGAGTCAGGATCCTGTCGCCCTGGGCGATGCCCAGGCAGGTGCGGTGGAAGGCGATCGCGGCCAGGATGGCGTCGCCCGAGCGGTGGACCGGGCAGGAGGGATCACCTCCCGCGAAGCTGACGAGACCGCCGGAGATCTCGGCGGCGAAGGCGCCGCCGGTGCCGTCGAGAGCCATCCCGTCGAGGCTGATGACGCCGTCGGGCACGTCGGGGCCGAAGGCCGCGAGATAGCGCAGGCCGAAGTAGCGGGCGGCGACCCGGCACAGGGTCTGCGCCGGCGTGGCCGTGCCGGCTTTGGCCTGGCACAGCACGCCGGCGATTCCCGCGGATTGGACGGCCGCAAGGATCTCGTCCTCGCTCCACGACGGAGACAGGAGGCAGGGGGTGTAGCCCGCCGCCTCGATGGCGAGATAGGCGATGGCGCTCTCTGCGCCGCCCGCGAGGGAGAGCCCGAGGCGGGCACCGCGGGGCAGGCGCCAGCCGCGAAGGCCGTTGGCGAGGCGCGCCACGATCTCGGTGGCGGAGGCGTAGGTCCAGGTGATCGGCCGGCGCCCGCTCCACGCCTGCTTGCCGGCGGGATCGATCAGGGCGATGCGATGCGGGTGGGCGTAGGCGGTCTCGGCCAGGAGGGCGGACAGGCCGAGCCGGCCACCGGACGATAGGGTGACGGACGCGTCCGGCGCGCGCGCTTCGGCAGCCTCGGGAGCCGGAGAGCGGGGCCTGATGGCAACCTGCGCGTCTCCAGGGGACGGAACCCGCCGGGCATTGGTCGGAGCCGGAAGGGGGTCGCGGGCAGTCGTCGTGGTCACGGGCTGTGCCGACACCTGTGCCTCGCTGGAAGAACTCCCTCCGGTGATGAAGCTTTAGGGTTAAGTCCGGCTTAACAGCGGCATAGCCCCTTGCGGGCGCCGCGCCGCTGAGCCAGGAACGGCGCCGGTGTCATGTCTTCGCCGCATTCGGGGGGAAAGCAGGCCGCCCGTTCGTCAACGCGGTTTCTCATGGCGGTTTCCCACGGCGGTCTCCCATGAGCCGCCGATGGCCATCGATGCGCCCTCGTCCGGCGCAGGGTCGATCGGGCTCGCGCCGGTCGCCCATGGCAGCCGTCACGCGCGCCACCACCGAAACGCGTCTCGTCCTGCGCGCCGCTTCGTTATCCAAGGGGTCAGAGCTGATGTTCTTCGCCAACCGTCCCGCGCGCCCGCTGCGCCTCGCTACCGCACTCGCCATCGCCAGCATGGCCGGCTCCCTCGCCGGCCCGGCCCTCGCACAGGCGCCGACTCCGAAGCCGAAGCCGGCCGCTCCCACGGCTCCTGCGCCGACGGCGCCGGCCCCGAACACTCCGGCGGCCCAGACCCCCGCTGCCCAGACCGGCCCGCAGACCATCTCGGTCAAGTCCGAGCCGTCGCAGACCGAATGGACCAAGGTTTGCGGCAAGGACCAGGGCAGCGGCACCGACGTCTGCTACACCACCCGCGACTTCGTCTCAGACCAGGGCCAGCCGGTCCTCGCGGTGGCGGTCTACGACATGAAGAACACGGCCCAGAAGCAGGAAGTGCGCGTCGTGCGCTTCCTGATGCCGCTCGGCCTGCTGCTGCAGCCCGGCATCCGCTTCACCATCGACGGCCAGCAGGCCACCCCGGGCAAGTTCGCGGTGTGCTTCCCCAATGGCTGCTTCGCGGAGGCCGGCGGCGTGAGCAACGACCTCGTCAACGCCATGAAGAAGGGCACGCTGCTCAACGTCAGCGTCCAGAACCAGACCCAGCGCGAGGTCACCTTCGCGGTGCCGCTCGCCGGCTTCGGCAAGGCCTTCGACGGCGCGGCGATCGACCCGAAGGTGCTCGAGGAGCAGCAGAAGAAGCTCCAGGCCGAACTCGAGAAGCGCAGCGACGACATGCGCAAGAAGCTCGAGCAGCAGAATGCAGCCGGCGGCGCAGCTCCGGCCCCCGCGACCGCACCGAAGCCCTGATCCGGAGCGCTATCGGCGAACATGAGAAAGGGGTCGGGCGTTTCGCCCGGCCCCTTTTACGTTTTTGCACGGACCCCAAAACCCGAAACAGCCGGCGATGAGGCGTATCGGTGGAGGCGTCGAGCGGGAACGCCCAGTTTCAGCCCGACCGCCGGTCGTCAGATGAAGAAGGCACCGTCGCCGACCGGCTGACGGCCTTCCGCCGCACCAAATTCAAGGAAGTGCTGCAGCGGATTGAAACCCGCAGCGGCGACATCCGGATTGGCGGCGAGGTAGCCCCTGGTGTCGAAGCCGGCGGACGGGTCGCGACCCTCCTTCCAGCCGAAGTTGAGGTAGTGCTCCAGGGGGTTGATGCCGGCCCTCGCGACATCCGTGTAGGTCGCGAGATAGCCCTTGGTGTCGAAGAACGCGTTGGGATTGCGACCCTCGCGCCAGCCGAACTGACTGTAATGCGCCTCCGCATCGAAAGTGCCTTCATTGAAGACGTCGGGATTGTTGACGAAGTAGAACAGATCGTCGACGGTCGGGTTACCATCGCCCTGCACGATGGAGCGGCCGGCGAACTCGAAGACTTCGGTATTCTTGACGACATCCCTTCCCGTCGAGTCCGAGACGGTGACGAGCGATCCAAGCGACGTGACTCCGGATTGCAGGAGACCGAAGTCGAAGACGGCGGTATCACGACCGAGTGCACCATCGAGCGTGTCGTTGCCGGCGCCGCCCGTCATGCGGTCATCGCCGGCATCGCCGAAGAGCACGTCGTTGCCGGCAGCGCCGAACAGGGTGTCGTTGCCGAGGTCGCCGTCGACCAGGTCGTCACCGGCTCCGCCGTCGAGCAGGTCGTCGTCGTCACCGCCAGCGACGAAGTCATTGCCAGCTTCGCCATTCACCTGATCACGGCCGGCCTCGCCAACGAGGAAATCGTTGCCGTTGCCGCCGAAGAGGATGTCGTCGCCCGGGTTGCCGGCAGCGTAGTCGTCCCCGTCCTGTGTGTTGATGGTATCGTTCCCGGCCTCGCCGATGATCTGGTCGTTGCCACCCCGACCGAAGATCGTGTCATCGCCTGGACCACCAGCGATGTAGTCGAGATCGGCGCCGCCGGTGATGGTGTCGTTGCCATCCTGCCCGTCGATGCGGTTGAAGCCGCCCGGATCGTTGATGGTATCGTTCCCTAGAAGACCCAGGATGATGTCGTCACTGGCGGTACCCGTGAGGGCGTCGTTTCCGTTCGAACCCGTGATGGTGGCCATGTTCGATCTCCGACTGCTGGTCAGCTGAGATTCAGCACGGCTCAAGAGGCTTTCGAAACAATTCCGTGTCTCTAACATGCGTCATTAATATTTATATTTTGAATACACATAAGTTATTTTATAAATTGCCTCACGATTAAATGATTTCTCCCATCCTCAACGTGTCGGGCATCGAACAGAAGCTTGAGCATTTGCCTTGGGCATTAAGTATGCTTGGCTAGCCGACCTCGTCGCCCGCGCGAATATCGTCGCGCTTGGCTCGTCGAGCTCGGTGTGAGCGGTTCATCGCCGCTGCTTGGATCGGGAGGGAGGACGCTCGTTCCGGGAGCAGCCGGCCGCATCCCGCCGAAGGCAGTCCCTTTTCAGGACGTCAGATCGACGAAGGATCAGTTCGCGTGGCGCTCGCGCATCCGATAGGCGCCATTCGCGTCCCGCTCGAACACCTCGGCGATGCCCGCATGGCGAAGGGCCTCGCCTGAGGTGTCGGGCACGAGGTTCTGCTCCGACACGTAGGCGACGTACTCGCTCTCGGCGTTCTCCGCGAGGAGATGGTAGAACGGCTGGTCCTTGCGCGGCCGCACCTCCTCGGGGATCGCCAGCCACCATTCTTCGGTGTTGTCGAAGATCGGATCGACGTCGAAGACGACGCCGCGGAACGGATAGATGCGGTGGCGCACCACCGCGCCAAGGCCGAACTTGGCGGTGCGGATGGTTCCGTTCGAGGGCTTGAGATCGGTCATCGTCGTGTCGGTCATGGAGGTCAGATAAGGCGCCGGGCCCGTCCTGTCATGGTGTCCGCAGGGATCGGCCCGGCGCGGCAAACCGCATCAGCTCAGGTTGTAGGTCTTGGCGAGATCGGGGTCCTTCTCGGCCACGAGCTTGGCCAAGTCGACGATGACCTTTGCCTGCTTCCAGGTCGCGTCGTCCTGCATCTTGCCGTCGAGCATCACCGCGCCGGTGCCGTCGGGCATCGCCTCGACGATGCGGACCGCGAAGGCGACCTCGGCGGGATCGGGTGCGAAGACCCGCTTGGCGATGGCGACCTGGTTCGGGTGCAGCGTCCAGGCGCCGGCGCAGCCCATCAGGAAGGCATTGCGGAACTGGGCCTCGCAGGCCTCGCCGTCGGAGAAGTCGCCGAAGGGCCCGTAGAAAGCCTTCAGGCCGTTCGCCATGCAGGCGTCGACCATCTTGGCGATCGTGTAGTGCCAGAGGTCCTGCTGGGCGCTCGCCCTGGCGCCGCCATCCGCCGCTAGGTCGGCGATGACGCGGTAATCGGGATGGCCGCCGCCGACGCGGGTGGTCTTCATGCCGCGCGAGGCCGCGAGATCGGCCGGGCCGAGGCTCATGCCGTGCATGCGCGGCGAAGCGCTCGCGATGGCATCGACGTTGGCGACGCCTTCGGCGGTCTCCAGGATGGCGTGGACGAGGATCGGCTTGGTCACCCCGTGCCGGGCCTCGAGCTGCGCCAGCAACTGGTCGATATAGTGGATGTCCCACGGCCCCTCGACCTTGGGCACCATCACCACGTCGAGCTTGTCGCCGACATGAGCGACGATCTCGAACAGGTCGTCGAGAATCCAGGGAGAGTTCAGGGCATTGATGCGGGTCCACAGGCCGGTGCCGGAGGCGGCGAAATCGGTGGCCTGCGCCATCGCCACGAAGCCCTTGCGCGCGGCCTCCTTCTGGTCGACCGGCACCGCGTCCTCGAGGTTACCGAGCACCACGTCGACGGTGGCGGCGAGCTCGGGCACCCGGGCGCGGACCTTGTCGTTATGCGGCGGCACGAAGTGGATCATCCGCTCTAGCTTGACCGGGAGGTCGCGAAAGGGAGCCGGGGCGCCGGTGGCGAGCGGCTGGAAGAAGCGGCGCGGCAGTTTCATCGGGATCTTCTGCTCCGTCGGAGGTCGCGCTGGAGGCGCTCCCTCTGCGGTTAGTGCAAGGCCGCCCCCTCGGTAAAGGGATGGGTCCTCATGTGAGGCACCGCACACCCATGTGGCGTAGTCCGGATAGCGACTGGAACATGCTGGACAGCATGGCGTTTTTCGGACGAGGCGGGCTCATTGGATAAGGACGAGACGGCATGGCCGGATCGATCGTTGCGCGAAGGATCGCCTGCGCCGCCTTCCTGGGCTTTGCAGTCTCTCCCTCCCTGGCGCTTGCGGCGCCCGCCGCCGAGCGGCAGAAGCCGGCCGAGCGCGCCGCCTTCACGGCCGGTACCGCCGCCGCTGCGAAACCCGAGGGCCTTGCCGGCGTCCGCATCGCTGCCGACGACCCGGCTGCCTTCCAGGGCCTGATCGCCGGCGCGTCGCAGGCCTCCGAACCCTGGCTCGTCCTCTCGGGCGGCGGCGAGAACGGCGCCTTCGCGGCCGGACTCCTCAAGGGCTGGAGCGAGGCCGGCGACCGGCCGGCCTTCGGCGTGATCACCGGCGTCAGCACGGGGGCGATGATCGCGCCCTTCGCCTTCGTCGGGTCGCGCGAGGACGAAGCCCTCGCCAAGGCCTATACCGAAGTTACGGCCGCGGACGTGTTCGAGTTCGGCGCGACGCCGATGTCGCTGACCGATACCTGGCCGCTCAAGCGCCGGATCGACCGCTCGGTGACGCCCGAGCTGCTCGCGGCGGTGACGACCGAGCACGCCAAGGGCCGCCGCCTCCTCGTCGCCACCACCGCGGTGGATTCCGAGCGCCCGGTCCTCTGGGACATGGGCGCCATCGCCACGGCCGCGAACGATCCCAAGGCTCGGCCGAAGGCACTCGCCCTGTTCCGCGCCGTGATCCTCGCCTCCTCGGCCGTGCCGGGCGTGTTCCCGCCGGTGCTGATCGAGGCGCAAGGGCCCGACGGCAAGACGATCCAGGAGATGCATGACGACGGTGGCACCATGGCGCCGTTCTTCCTCGCGCCCGAGCCGGCCCTGACCGGACAGGACGCCGAGCCTCTGCCGGCGCGAAAGGTCTACCTCGTCGTCAACAACCGGCTGACGCCCGAATTCCAGATGGCCTCGCGCAGCACCTTGAGCGTCCTCGGCCGCTCGATGTCGGCGGCGATCAAGGCGCAGACCCGTGCGGCCCTGGCCCTGGCGCGGGGATTTGCCGACCGCACCGGCCTCGACCTCAAGGTGGCGCAGATCGACGGGCGCTTCACCCAGACCAGCACGGTACCGTTCGAGGGCAAGTACATGCAGGCCCTGTTCGCCCACGGCGCCGCCCTGGGCAAGGCCGGCGCCGCCTTCTCGGACGAGTCTGCGCAGGATCTCGTGACGAGTTCGCTGAAGGCCCCCAAGCGCCTGGACCGAGCAGATGCGACGCAAGAGGTCGCGGGCCGCTAGCGCATCAGCGCCGGCGCCCCGATCCGCGGCAGCACGCCTTCGCGCATGACGAGGCGGCGCAGGGGCGTGATCGTCGTCATGGCGAGGAGGCCGAGGCCGCGCAGGGCATCCACCGGCACGAGCCCGCTGAGGAGGCTGCGGTTGAGGGCGTCGACCGCCGTGGTGCGCATACGCGCGTCGAGGGAGCGGGATCGGGCGAACGGGGCCAGCGCCACCCGTGAGCCGGGATCGCGTCCCTCCTTCTGGGCGGCCAGCACGGCATCGCGAAGCGCCGCGGCATCGCGAAGGCCGAGATTCAGCCCCTGCGCCCCGATCGGCGGGAACAGATGGGCGGCCTCGCCGATCAGCGCGAGGCGGTCCGCCACCGGGCTCGACACGGACAGGCCCCGCATCGGCACGAGGCCGCGCGGCCCGTCGATCCGCATGGCGCCGAGCATGGCCTGTGCCTGGTCCTCGATCGCCCTGGCGAGGGTCGCGTCGTCGAGCTCCGAGAGCCGTCGGGCCGCCATCTCGCCCGTGACCCAGACGAGGCTGGAGCGGTGGCCGCCGGGCAGCGGCACCAGGGTGAAGGGCCCCTGCCGGGTGTGGAACTCGGTGGAGACGTCGCGGTGCGGCCGGTCATGGGCCAGCAGCGTGGTGATGGCCGATTGCGGATAGGACCATTCCCGCGCGGCGATCCTGGCCGCCGCCCGCATGACGGAACGGCCGCCATCGGCCCCGACGACGAGCCGTGCCTCGACGGCGTTGCCGTCGGCGAGGCGCACGATGGCCGCGTCCGTGCCCTGCTCGAGTCCTTCGGCGTCGGCCTCGACGAGGGTGAGGCCGGGGGCGCTGCGCGCAAGCTCGCGCAGGGAGGCGACGAGGCGCGCGCTCTCGACGTTCCAGCCGAAAGCCTCGAGGCCGATCTCGGTGGCCACGAACCGGGCCGGGGGAGGGCGGAACAGGCTGCCGGTATCGTCGACGATGTGAAGCTCGGCGAGCGGGGCCGCATGAGGCGCGACCGCTTCCCACGCGCCGAGCGCTTTGAGGAACCGCACCGACCCGTCGAGGAGCGCCACGGTGCGTCCGTCGGGAGCCGCGCCGTGGCGTCCGATCAGGGCGGTCTGGACCCCGTCGCGGGCAAGCGCCAGGGCCGCGCAGAGCCCGGCCGCGCCGGCACCGACGACGGCAGCTTCATGGCGGGGAGGGGATGTCATGGGGCGGGTCCTCCGGTTCGAACGCGAAACCCTCCCCCTCTGCGGGGGAGGGTGCCTGCGGAGCAGGCGGGAGAGGGGATCGCGACCTCTCCGGAAAAGGCGGTGCTCCCCTCTCCCGACCCTCGCTGACGCGAGGGCCACCCTTCCCGGCAGAGGGGGGAGGGTTTGCGCGATCTTGATAAAGGGTCACCAATCCAACCGCTTCAACCCCACGATTCCGCGGCATCTGAGCCCGAACCCACGCAACTCTGACAGTGACGCTTCGTTACGCCTGGACGATCCCCGGACAGGAGCGACGATCCGTGAGCTTCGCCATCGCGCTCCTCGCGCTCGGTTTCCTGATGCTGGTGGCCTATCGCGGCTTTTCCGTCATCCTGTTCGCCCCGATCGCCGCGCTCGCCGCCGTGCTGCTCACCGACCCGTCCGCCGTGCTGCCCGTCTTCTCGGGGCTGTTCATGGAAAAGCTCGTCGGATTCGTGAAGCTCTACCTGCCGGTGTTCCTGCTCGGCGCCGTATTCGGCAAGGTCATCGAGCTCTCAGGATTCTCGCGGTCGATCGTCACGGCCGTCATCGATCTCGTCGGCCCGCGCCGCGCCGTGCTGTCGATCGTGCTGGTCTGCAACCTACTCACCTATGGCGGCGTCTCGCTCTTCGTCGTCGTCTTTGCGGTCTATCCCTTCGCCGCCGAGGCCTTCCGGCTGAGCCAGATCCCCAAGCGCCTCATCCCCGGCACCATCGCGCTCGGCGCCTTCTCCTACACGATGGACGCGCTGCCCGGCACGCCGCAGATCCAGAACATCATCCCCACCACCTTCTTCGGGACCAATACCTGGGCCGCCCCCTGGCTCGGGCTGATCGGCGCCGCCTTCATCCTGACGCTGGGCGTGACCTATCTCGACTGGCGCATCGCCAGCGCGAAGAAGAGGGGCGAGGGCTACGGCGAGGGCCATGCCAACGAGCCCGCCCCGGTGGCGGCCGAGACCCTGGCGCATCCGGCCATCGCCCTCCTGCCGCTGGTGGTGGTCGGGCTCGCCAACCTCGCCTTCACGGCCCTGATCCCGCGCCTCTACGGCGACAGGGTCGAGACCATGCTGGCGGGCCTCGACAAGCCGATCGTGACGACGACCACGCAGGTCACGGCGATCTGGGCGGTGGAGCTCGCGCTGCTCCTGGGCATCCTCACGGTCTTCGCCTTCGCCTGGAAGCCGGTGGCCTCGGGCTTCGCGGAAGGCAGCAAGGCGGCGGTGGCGGGCTCGCTGCTCGCCGCCCTCAACACCGCGTCCGAATACGGCTTCGGGGCCGTCATCGCGGCCCTGCCGGGCTTCCTCGCCATCCGCGAGGCGCTCGCCGCCATCCCCAACCCGCTGATCAACGAGGCCATCACGGTGACGGCGCTGGCCGGCATCACCGGCTCGGCCTCGGGGGGCTTGAGCATCGCGCTCGCGGCGATGTCCTCGACCTTCATCGCGGCGGCCGAGGCCGCCCAGATCCCCATGGCGGTGCTCCACCGCGTCGCCGCCATGGCGAGCGGCGGCATGGACACGCTGCCCCATAACGGCGCGGTCATCACCCTCCTGGCCGTCACCGGCCTGACCCACCGCCAGGCCTATGCCGACATCTTTGCCATCACGGTGCTGAAGACCGTGGCGGTGTTCGTGGTGATCGGGGTGTTTTACGTGACGGGGATCGTGTGAACCGGGATCAGGAAACCACCGAGAGCATCAAATAAGGTCTTTGAGACCCGAAGAGCCCTTCGCCACCCTGATGCACCGGCGCCACGACCCACAACCCCCATGCACGCGAGAGATGTGGCGAGCATGGCCTATGCCTGCCCCGCGACGCCCTGCACCATCGAAATCGGCCGCTCGGACGAGTTCGTCGCGACGTTCGCCAAGCTCGGCTACCGCACGGCGGGCGTACCGGTGAAGACCGAGGTCGTCGGCTCGGGAGCCGCCGGCATGGCCGGCAACGTGCTCCACGGCGGCGTGATCGGCATCGGCGTCGATGCCGCGACGGGAGCGGCCTTCAACCACACGCCCAACCCCGTCAGCGTGACGCTGGTCCCGGACGCCCTGCCGAGTGCGCAGCCGGCGAACCGCCGGAGGAGGGCGGGGACTTAGCGCCTATCCTCCCCAGGGATCTCGGGCTTGCCCGAGTTCCGCCCTCTGGTGCCCAAGTCTGGCAGACCGGCGTGAGATCGGGGAAGAGTTGGAGGTCTGGGTGGGTCCGCTGGCCTCGATCGAGGGTCACCCAGCTACCCCGAACCCCTCCCCGCAAGTGGGAGGGGACGCGCGGCCTTGTCCCGCCGCCCAAGTTCTATATCTGCGGCACATCATCATCGAGGAGCGAGCGACCATGCCGAAGGCGATCCGGGTTCATGAATATGGCGGCCCCGAGGTGATGCTCCTGGAGGATGTGAGCCTGCCCGAGCCGGGGCCGGGCCAGATCCGGGTCAAGCAGACGGCCATCGGCGTCAACTTCATCGACATCTACTTCCGCTCCGGCGCCTACAAGGCGGCCGCTCTTCCCTTCACCCCCGGCAAGGAGGGGGCTGGCACGATCGTTTCGATCGGCGAGGGGGTCACCGGCTTCCGGGTCGGTGAGCGCGTCGCCTACGGCTCGGCGGCCTCGACCTATGCGGAGGAGGTGGTGATCGAGGCGAGCGCCGCGGTGCATCTCTCCGAGCGGGTCGACGACGTCACCGCCGCCGCGATGATGCTCAAGGGCCTCACCGCCGAGTACCTGCTGCACCGGACCTACAAGGTGAAGGCCGGCGACACGATCCTGTTCCACGCCGCTGCCGGCGGCGTCGGCCTCATCGCCTGCCAATGGGCCAAGCACCTCGGCGCCACCGTCATCGGCACGGTCGGTTCGCCCGAGAAGGCGGAGCTCGCCAAGGCGAATGGCTGCGACCACGTCATCCTCTACCGCGACGAGGATTTCGCCGCGAAGGTGAAGGAGATCACCAAGGGCAAGGGCGTGCCGGTGGTCTATGACGGCGTCGGCAAGGACACCTTCCCGGCCTCCCTCGACTGCATCAGCCCCCTCGGCCTGTTCGCGAGCTTCGGCTCGGCCTCGGGGCCGATCCCGCCCTTCGACATCTCGCTCCTGAACACCAAGGGCTGCCTCTTCGCCACGCGGCCCTCGCTCTTCGCCTATTCGAGCCACCGCGACGTGCTCGATTCCATGGCCGCGAACCTGTTCTCGGTGGTGGGCAACGGCGCGGTGAAGATCCCGGTCCATTCGCAGGCGCCGTTGAGCGAGGCGCAACAGGTCCATCGCGACCTCGCCGCCCGCAAGACCACCGGCGCCACGGTCATGATCCCGTGATCAGACGATGACGGGATCGGGTGATCCTCCGATCCCGTCATCCAGGGAGCACGGCATCATGTCGTTTCGTCTGGGCGACCTCCTCCTCGTCATCGACGTGCAGGTCGATTTCCTCCCCGGCGGCGCCCTCGCGGTGCCTGACGGGGATGCCGTGATCGCGCCGATCAACCGGCTGATCGGACAGGCACCGCACGTCGTCCTGACCCAGGACTGGCACCCGGCCGGCCATATCTCCTTCGCCTCGACCCATGGCGGCCGGGCTCCGTTCGAGACGGTGGAGCTCGCCTATGGCGCCCAGGTGCTGTGGCCGGACCATTGCGTGCAGGGCTCGGCCGGCGCGGCGTTCCACCCCGATCTCCTTACCGACAGGGCCGAGCTGGTGGTCCGCAAAGGCCACCATCCAGAGGTCGACAGCTACTCGGCCTTCATGGAGGCGGACCGGGTGACGCGGACAGGGCTCGCCGGCGCCTTGCGCGAGCGCGGCATCTCACGCGTCTTGGTCTGCGGTCTCGCCCTCGATTACTGCGTCGCCTGGTCCGCCCTCGATGCGCGGGAGGCCGGGTTCGAGGTCGCAGTCATCGCCGATGCCACCCGGGGCATCGCACGCGATTCGATCTCCGCGGCCTGGGCCCGGATGGAAGCCGCCGGCATCGGCAGGGTCTCGGCGGGAGAGCTCACGGGCTGAGGTCTTTTGCCGGCCGGCTTGTAACGTGGCCGGACCGGGCGAGGTTGACGGGGGAGAGCCTCAACGCAGGAGCCCGCATGTCGACCAAGCACATGAAGACCGACGTCCCGAGCGATGCCGACCTCAAGGGCAATCCCGGCATCGGCAGCTCGAAGGGCATGACGATGTCCGGCGGCGACCCGGCCGACCTCGAAGGCGACTCGACCTACGAGGGCGATGTCGAGAACGAGACGACGCCGGAAGGCGGCATCGACCCGAACCACCGGGGGCGGAAGAACCGCTGAACGCTCAGACCGCGCTGCCGTAGAGATCGTAGGCGTCCGCCCGCTCGATCTTCACGGTGACGATGTCGCCGATTCTGAGCGGACGGCGCGAGGTGACGTGGACGCTGCCGTCGATCTCCGGCGCGTCGTATTTCGAGCGCCCCTTGGCGAGGCCGGGACCGGCCTCGTCGATGATCACGGGGAGGCGCTTGCCGATCCGGGCCTTCTGCAGGCGGGCCGAGACCAGCTGCTGCGCTTCCATGAAGCGGCGCTTGCGCTCGGCCTTCAGCGTCGGCGGGATCAGATCGCCGAGATTGTTGGCGAGGGCGCCGCGGACCGGCTCGTACTCGAAGCAACCGACCCGTTCGAGCTTGGCCTCCTTGATCCAGGCGAGGAGCTCCTCGAACTCGGCCTCGGTCTCGCCGGGAAAGCCGACGATGAAGGTCGAGCGGATGGCGAGGTCCGGGCAGACCTCGCGCCAGCGGCGGATACGCTCGAGCTGGCGCTCCTGATTGCCCGGGCGACGCATGCGCTTCAGCACCGAGGGGGACGCGTGCTGGAGCGGCATGTCGAGGTAGGGCAGCACTTTGCCCTCGGCCATGAGGGGGATGACCTCGTCGACATGCGGGTAGGGGTAGACGTAGTGCAGCCGGACCCAGGCCCCGAGCTCGCCGAGTTCCGAGGCGAGGTCGGCGAACTTCGCCCGTACCTCCCGCTCACGCCAGGCGCTCGTCGCGTAGCGGATATCGACGCCGTAGGCCGATGTGTCCTGCGAGACGACCAGCAGTTCCTTGACGCCGGCCTTGACCAGCTTCTCCGCCTCGCGAAGGACGTCTCCGGCAGGGCGGCTGACGAGATCGCCGCGCAGGGAAGGGATGATGCAGAAGGTGCAGCGATTGTTGCAACCCTCTGAGATCTTGAGATAAGCATAATGCCGCGGGGTGAGCTTCACGCCCTGCGGCGGGACCAGATCGAGGAACGGATCATGGGCCGGCGGCACCGCCTCGTGCACGGCCGCCACCACCGACTCGTATGCCTGCGGCCCGGTGACGGCGAGGAGGTTCGGGTACTTCTCGCGGATCTCGTCGGGCTGAGCGCCCATGCAGCCGGTGACGATGACACGGCCGTTCTCGGCCATCGCCTCGCCGATCGCCGAGAGCGACTCGGCCTTGGCGGAATCGAGGAAGCCGCAGGTATTGACGATGACGACGTCGGCGCCGTCATGGCGCCGCGCGAGCTCGTAGCCCTCCGCCCGCAGATGGGTGAGGATCCGCTCGGAATCGACCAGCGCCTTCGGGCAGCCGAGCGAGACGAAGGAGATCTTCGGGGCAACACCTTTCGGCGGCAGAACGGATGCGATCATGACGACTCGTCGGGCGCGGCCGAGCCAGGGGCGGGCCGGGGAATCGCGCGGATGCGGGATATGGATGCGGGCTCTATACTCCGAAAGAGGCACTTGTGCGAGCCGCGCGCGAAGAGACGCGGCTATGTCCCTGACGGATGGGGATTTGCCTAGATCCACGATCCAGGCTGCGCCACCCTGTCGTCGCCCTCATCCGATTTCTGAGCGGCGCGGGCAGCACAAAGGGTGCATAAGCGTGCTGATCCCGGCCGATGGCCGATTTCCGAGGCGACGTTCCGGCCCCGTATCATGTGGACCCGCGAGATCCCGTTCATCGACCCCGTGGCGGCGGCTTTGGCGCTGTCGCAGCTGCCGGGGCTCGCCTTCCTCGACAGCGCGATGCCGCACGGCATCCTCGGGCGCCGCTCGATCCTCGGCGCCGACCCGTTCGGCCGGTTCCGCTTTCGCGAGGGCAGGGCGAGCCTCGACGGACGAATGCTGGAGGGCGGCCCCCTCGAGGCCCTGCGCGCCTGCCTCGCCCCCTACCGGGTCGCCCCCGACGCCGTGCCGGGTCTTCCCGGCGGCGCCATCGGGTATCTCGCCTACGATCTCGGGCGCTCTCTCGAATCCGTCGCGGCCCCCGCCCGGCGGGCGGGCCTGTGCGACGACATCGCGCTCAATTTCTACGACACGCTCCTGGTGATCGATCACGGCAGCGGACGCTGCGAGCTCGTCGCCACGGGCTTTCCGGAGACGGGGGCGCAGGCGCGCCAAGCCAGGGCTTCGTCGCGCCTCGACCTTTTTGCATCGCTCCTGGAGAAGGCCGAAACGCCGCCACCGCTGCCACACGGGTCGCCCCTCGACTGGCGCTCGAACTTCTCGCGCTCCGCCTACGAGGCGGCGGTGGAACGGGTGCGGGATTACATCCGCGCCGGCGACATCTACCAGGCCAACCTCGCCCAGCGCTTCGAGGCGGCATTGCCGCCCGTTTTCGACGCGTTCGGCCTGTACCGGCGCCTGCGCGCCACCAACCCGGCGACCTTCGGCGCCTATCTCGCCTTCGAGGGCCTCAGCATCGCCTCGAGCAGCCCCGAACGCTTCCTCAAGCTCGAGGGCCGCGCAGTCGAGACCCGCCCGATCAAGGGCACGGTCCGGCGCGTCGCCGACCCGGAGGAGGACCGGCGCCTCGGCGAGGCCCTGCAGGCCGACCCGAAGGAGCGGGCCGAGAACATCATGATCGTCGACCTCCTGCGCAACGATCTCTCGCGGATCTGCGAGCCGCACAGCGTCCGGGTGCCGACCCTGTGCGGACTTGAATCCTATGCCTCGGTCCACCATCTCGTCTCGGTGGTGACCGGAACCCTGAAAGGCGGCATGGACGCCATCGACCTTCTCGGTGCGACCTTTCCGGGCGGCTCGATCACCGGCGCCCCGAAGCTGCGCGCCATGGACATCATCACCGAGATCGAGGGCGATGCCCGCGAGCTCTATTGCGGCGCCATCGGCGCCATCGGCTTCGACGGCTCCCTCGATACCTCCATCGCCATCCGGACCGTGTTCATGGATGACAGGATCGCGGTGCTGCAATCGGGCGGCGGCGTCACCCTCCTGTCCGATCCGGCCGCCGAATACGAGGAGACCCTCACCAAGGCCGCCCGGGTGTTCCAGGCCTTCGGAGACGAGGGCGGCGCATGATCCTCGTCATCGACAACTACGATTCCTTCGTCTTCAACGTGGTGCGCTATTTCGAGGAGCTGGGCCAGACGGTTCGGGTCGTGCGCAACGATGCCCTCGACGTGTCCGGTATCCGCGAACTTTCACCCGACGCGCTCGTCATCTCGCCCGGTCCCTGCACACCGAAGGAAGCCGGCATCTCGCTTGCCGCCATCGACGAGCTGTCCGGCACGATGCCGATCCTCGGCGTCTGTCTCGGTCACCAGGCGATCGGGGCCGCCTTCGGCGGCATGGTGGAGCGCGCCGCACGACCCCTTCACGGGCAGGCGACGCCGATCCATCACGACGGGGAAGGGCTCTTCGCCGGGCTGCCGAGCCCGATGAATGTCGGCCGCTACCATTCGCTCATCGTCGCCCGGCAACCCGGCATGGCCGAGGACCTGCGGGTCGATGCCCTCTCGGGGGAGGGCGAGGTGATGGCCCTCACCCATCGCCACCACCCGACCTGGGGCATCCAGTTCCATCCGGAATCGGTGCTGACCGAGCACGGCCACGACCTGTTCTCCAACTTCCTCGACCGGGCCAGGGCCTGGCGCGAGGGACGCGGAACATCCTGACCATGCTCTGGCTCGACGGCCGCCTTCAGGAGCGTACATCCGCGCCGTTCGACCTCGGCGACCGCGGCCTCCTCCTCGGGGATGGCCTGTTCGACACGGCGATGGCGCTGCGAGGACGAGTGGCGTTCGAGGAGGAGCATGTTGCCCGGCTGGCGGCGGGTGCCGAGAGCCTCGGTTTCGAGATCGACCGCGATCGCGTCGTCTCGGCGATGCGGGCCCTCGCCGGTGCGATGCCGCGAGCGGCGATCCGCACGACGGTGACCCGCGGCTCCGGTCCGCGCGGGCTCAAGCCTCCCGAACACCCGGTCCCTTTCCATTGGGCCAGCGCGGCGCCGCTCGGGGAGGGAATGGCCTTCTCGCCCGTCACCATGATGGTGACGCCGATCCGCCGGAACGAGACGTCACCGGCAGCACGGGTGAAGACGCTCGGCTATCTCGACGCCGTTCTCGCCACACGAGAGGCGAGGGCGCAGGGCTTCGACGAAGCCCTGTTCCTCAACACGAGAGACCGCGTCGCCTGCGCGGCGACGGGAAATCTCTTCCTGGTGGAGGAGGACGGTCTGTCGACGCCGGCCATCGACGAGGGAGCACTGCCCGGCATCGTCAGAAACCTCATCGTCTCCCGTCTCGCTCCTGCCCTCGGATTGCGGATCAGCGAGACCGCACTCACCAAGGAGACGCTGGAGGACGCGCGAGGCGTGTTCATGACGAATTCGCTGCGGCTGCTCGCGTCGGTACCGCGATTAAATAATCGGAATATTCCTTTTAACGACGACGCGGTTCTCGTTCGACTCGTCGCTGCCCTTCGCGAGGCGGTCGCGGAATCCTGCCGCGTTTGCGTCACCGAGGTCGCATGAGGGTGAAGGACGGCAACACGCCGATGCGATGGTCCATGATCGCGGTTTTCGGAGGAATCGGCATTCTCCATGTCCTGTCCCCGGACGCCCTCTTGCGGATCATGCCCGACTGGGTGCCGGAACCGAGGCGTGTCGTCGTCGCAACGGGATGGTTGGAAATCGCTGCGAGCCTCGGGTTGCTGTTCGGCCGTATCGCGGGCCTGTCGGGACTTGTCCTGGCGCTCTACGCCGTTGCCGTCTTCCCGGCGAACCTGAAACACGCGTTCCAGGGCATTGTGGTTCCAGGATTGCCCGACACCTGGTGGTACCACGGGCCTCGCCTCGCGCTTCAGCCCGTCATCGTGTGGTGGTGTCTCTACGCGACAGGATGGATTCGCTGGCCATTCGGTATCGGCCTGTCCCAGCAAAACCATAAGAATAATAATCTGGAATAAAGGAATATTCCGCAGGTTAGGGGGCGGCTATCTCTTCTCGCTCGCCTTCACCTGCTGCCAGGCGGCTTCCATTGCGTCGAGATCGCTGTCCTCGAGGGAGGCGCCACGATCGCCGAGGAATCGGGCCATGGCAGTGAAACGACGCTCGAACTTGGCATTTCCCTTCCTCAAGGCGTCCTCAGGATCGATCCCGAGATGCCTGGCAAGATTGGCCACGGAGAACAGAAGGTCGCCGATCTCCTCGGCTTGAGCCTCCTTTGCCGGAGAATGCACGGGATCGGGCTGTCCCATCGCCTGCTCGACTTCGTCGATCTCCTCCCGGACTTTGGCGACGACGTCGGCAGGATCGGTCCAGTCGAAGCCGAAGGCCGCCGCCCGTCTCGATAGCTTCTCGGCCCTCAGGAGAGCGGGGAGGCTCTTGGCGACGTCGCTGAACGGACCATCCCGGCCATCCTCGTGAGAGCGCCGTTCAGCTCGCTCCTGGGCTTTGATCCGCTCCCAGGCGGCCGCTATGATCTCCGGATCCGCGATACGATCGGACGGATCGAGCAGCGATCCCTGAGCGTCGAAGACATGAGGATGTCTGCGGACGAGCTTGGCGGTGATCGCCTCGACCACGTCGGCGAATTCGAACTGCCCGGATTCCTTGGCGATCTGGGCCTGGAAAACAACCTGAAGCAGAAGATCCCCAAGCTCGTCACGCAGCTCGTCCGGATTTCCTGCAACGACGGCGCCAGCTACCTCATAGGCTTCCTCTATCGTGTACGGCACGATGCTGGTCGCGGTCTGCGCGATGTCCCAGGCGCAGCCGCGGGCGGGATCACGCAGTGCCGCCATGAGTTCGAGAAGCTTGTCGATGCGGCCGATAGGAGCGGAACGGTTCATGATTTGTCCCAAAAGAGCTGCTTGGAAAGCCGAAAGACGGGATCATCGGTCTATCTGGACAAGCGGTGGATATCACCCTGAGAACTTCGATCCATCGATCGATTCAAGGGGCGTCCGTTAAAACGAACCCCGGCTGTCCGCAGTAGGAAAGATATCTGTGAAGATTCTCTAGAGAGTCATCTCAGCAAGTTATATGGCGAGGCAGAAAAGCCATTGGCTTGAATGACCTGAACCCTGTTTTCGTATCGAAGTCTGCGTGACGCCGCATCCGATTCTGCGTGGTGTCGTATGCGATTCTGCGTGATTTGACTGGAGTCACGCATAGAATTCTGCGCAGGATCGTATCGCATTCGGCGTGGAAAACCGGTCAGCCGGTGAAGTCTGGG
>NZ_JAIETD010000094.1 GCF_019745455.1 Methylobacterium sp. | reverse complement strand
GAAGGTTTCACCAAGTGGAAGAAGATCGAGGTCGAATCCGACGAGGTCGAGGTCGACGACGCGATTGACGCAAACGGCGCTGACGATATGCCGGCTCTGCGACGAGAGGCGATGCTACAACTGTCCGATGGATGCCTTTGGAATGCTGGAGTCGTCGACGCATAGAGTCGACCCATAAGTGCGCGCAGAGACGCTTAGCGTATATCTGTGCCCGTTCTATGTCCTGACCCCTTCCCGACCGCACCCAGGGAGACCCACGAGACGCTGCTGGCCAAATGCCAGATGGCGGCGAGGCGCATCGCCCTCGGGCCGATCGCCAGGGAGTTGCCAGCCCGTTGGCGCGCCGCCGAGGCGCAGGGAGAGGGGTCGTACTGGCCGCGGGTGACCGATGCCGATCGGACCCTCGATTTCCGCGCGGGCGTAGAGGCGGTGCTCCGGCGGGTCCGCGCCTTCGGCACAATCGAGACCATTGCGCGGATCGGGGACAGCCGGGTCTACGTGGCGGAGGCGCACGGCTGGATCGAGAGCCACCGGCATACACCGGGGACGATCGTAAACCGCTATCGGCGCCACATCGTGGTCGCAGCGCGGGACGGCTACATCCAGGTCACGCGCTGGAGCCCGATTGCGATGGCGGATGCCGATCAACTCGGACGCTGAGGGCGGCCGTTAGGCAATAAAAAAAGCAAGGCCAAAGCCTTGCTTTTCAGGACGTGGCGCTCGTCTCAGCCTTGGATTGTCTCACGCCTTGTGGCGCGGCGGCTGAATGTTCCTCCCGAGACTCGGACCGTGCATGGCCTCTGGACGGCCGTGCAGCTAGCACGGCGGCGCTTATAGGAACAAGAATTCGCATTGTCACCCGTTTGGAGACGATCCTTTGCGTTTTTCTGCAACGAACGCGACGAACTGTCATAGCCTTGCACCGCCGGAAGCTTTGCCGACCTGATGCGCGGGACGTCGGATTCGACCGAACGACGGAGCGTTGCCCGTCTACGCTTGTGTTTTCGCAGGGCAATGTGTTGTGTGCCCCGAAGCGTTCTCCCCGCACATCAGAAGATTGTCGCCAAGGCTCGTCATGCGTCTGTCCCGCTACTTCCTGCCGACCTTGCGCGAGACGCCAAAGGAAGCGGAGATCATCTCCCATCGGCTGATGCTGCGTGCGGGTTTGATCCGCCAGGAAGCCGCCGGCATTTATGCCTGGCTGCCCCTGGGACTGCGCGTGCTCAACAAGGTCTGCACGGTGATCCGCGAGGAGCAGGACCGGGCGGGTGCCATCGAATTGCTGATGCCGACCGTGCAATCGGCCGATCTCTGGCGCGAATCCGGCCGCTATGACGCGTATGGGAAGGAGATGCTCCGCATCTCTGATCGCCATGACCGCGAGATGCTCTATGGCCCTACCGCCGAAGAGGTCATCACCGAGATCTTCCGCGGCAGTGTCAGATCCTACAAGGATCTGCCCAAGAATCTCTACCAGATCTCCTGGAAGTTCCGCGACGAGGTGCGCCCGCGCTTCGGCACAATGCGCTCGCGCGAGTTCCTGATGAAGGACGCCTATTCCTTCGACATCGATCAGGCCGGTGCCCGCCACGCCTATAATAGGATGTTCGTGGCTTACCTGCGCACCTTCGCGGGTCTCGGTCTCAAGGCGATCCCGATGCGCGCGGATACCGGCCCGATCGGCGGCGACCTCAGCCACGAATTCATCATCCTCGCGCAGACCGGCGAGAGCGAGGTGTTCTGCGACAGCACCTATCTCGATTTCGAGGTTCCACCGGTGACCACGGATTTCGAGGACGTCGCCGGCCTTCAGGGCACCGTCGACCGCTGGACCTCGCTCTATGCCGCCACCAGCGAGATGCACGAGCCGGCCGCCTTCGCCGAGGTGACCTCGGAGAAGCAGATGGCCGCCCGCGGCATCGAGGTCGGCCACATCTTCTATTTCGGCACGAAGTATTCCGACGCCATGGGCGCCAAGGTGACCGGGCCGGACGGCGTCGACCGCCCGGTCCATATGGGCTCCTACGGCATCGGCCCGAGCCGTCTTGTGGCGGCGATCATCGAAGCCTCCCACGACGAGGCCGGCATCGTCTGGCCGGACGCGGTGGCGCCCTTCGACGTAGCGCTGATCAACCTCAAGTCCGGCGACGGCGCCACCGACGCCGCCTGCGCCGAGATCAAGGCGACCTTGGAGGCCGGCGGCCTCAGCGTGCTCTACGACGACCGCGACGAGAGGCCCGGCGCCAAGTTCGCCACCGCCGACCTCATCGGCCTGCCCTGGCAGGTCATCGTCGGCCCGCGCGGGCTCGCCGAGGGCAAGGTCGAAGTCAAGCGTCGCGCCGGCGGCGGGCGCGAGACGCTGGCCCCGATCGACCTTCTTCCACGGCTGAAGCGGGTCTGATGCTGGTGCAAGGTCAGGCTGGGACGTCCAGAGTGGGTCCTCTCAGCTCTCTTCGTCCGGCGTATGCGGCGAGGGTCGCATGAGCGCCGTCGACAAGGTCGCCGCGCGGGCGAGGGATCTGAAGTCCGTATTCAAGCGCGGCAGCACGCCACCCTTCGCCGGGTTCGAGTGGATCCTCGCCGGGCGCTATCTGCGCGCGCGGCGACGCGGCGGCGGCGTCTCGGTCGTGGCCTTCTTCTCGGTGCTCGGCATCACGCTCGGCGTGGCGACGCTCATCATCGTCCTCTCGGTGATGAACGGCTTTCGCAGTGAACTCCTGTCGAAAATCGTCGGCATCAACGGCCACGTCTTCGTCACGCCAGTCGACACCGCCTTCACCGATTACGCGGACCTCGCCGACCGCCTCTCGAAGGTGGCCGGGGTTCGCTCCGCGATCCCTCTCGTCGAGGGCCAGGCCTTCGCCTCGTCGCCCTATGGCGGCAGCGGCGTCCTCGTGCGCGGCATCCGCGCCGAGGATATCGACAAGATCGGGGCGATCGCCAAGAACATCCGGGCTGGCACCCTCGCCGGGTTCGACGACGGCACCGGTGTCGCTGTCGGGCGCAGGCTCGCCGAGGCGCTCGGCCTCCAGGCCGGCGACAACATCACCCTCTCGACACCGAAAGGTGCGACGACCCCCTTCGGCACCGCGCCGCGCACCAAGGCTTACACGATCAAGGCGATTTTCGAGATCGGCATGACCGAGTTCGACGCCACCTTCGTGTTCATGCCGCTCACCGAGTCCCAGGCCTATTTCAACCGCGAGGGCGATGTCAGCCTGATCGAGGTCTATCTCGACAACGCCGATTCCGTCGCCGCCCTGCGCTCGGATCTCGAGATGGCGGCCGAGCGGCCGGTGGTGCTCACCGACTGGCGCCAGCGCAACCGCACCTTCTTCGGGGCGCTGGAGGTGGAGCGGAACGTGATGTTCCTCATCCTCAGCCTGATCGTCGTGGTCGCGACCCTCAACATCGTCTCGGGGCTGATCCTTCTGGTGCGCGACAAGTCGAGCGATATCGCGATCCTGCGCACCATGGGGGCGACGCCCGGCACGGTGATGCGGGTCTTCCTCATCAACGGCGCATTGATCGGCTTTGTCGGAACCCTCGGCGGCCTTGCGCTCGGCGTTCTCATCACCCTCAACATCAAGCCGATCCAGCGCTTCCTGTTTCCCACCGCCTGGGACCCGACCGTGCGATTCCTTGCCGAGATCCCCGCCGAGATGAATGTCGGCGAAATCACCGTCGTGGTGGTCACGGCATTCGCGCTCTCGCTGATCGCGACGCTCTATCCCTCGTGGCGCGCCGCCCGGCTCGATCCGGTGCAGGCCCTGCGCTACGGCTGAGCCGACGAGAGGATACCATCATGACACCACCCGCCGAGGCGGCCGGCGCGCAGCCGGTCCCGGCCCTGTTCTTCTCGCAGGTCCAGCGCCGCTACAGCCAGGGCACGGGCGCCCTCGAGATCCTGCGTGGGGCCGAGCTCGCCATCTGGCCAGGCGAACTCGTCGCCCTGGTGGCGCCTTCCGGCGCCGGCAAGTCGACGCTGCTTCACCTTGCCGGTCTTCTGGAGCGGCCCGATGGCGGCGAGGTCTATATCGGCGGCACGCCGACGGCGGCGATGCCGGATTCCGAGCGCACCCGGCTGCGGCGCGAGGAAATGGGCTTCGTCTACCAGTTCCACCACCTTCTCCCCGAGTTCTCGGCCGTCGAGAACGTGGTGATGCCCCAGCTCATCCGCGGCCTCTCGGGCAAGGAGGCCAAGGCCCGCGCCACCGAGCTTCTCAGCTTCCTCGGCCTCAAGGACCGCCTGATCCACCGCCCCGCCGAGCTGTCGGGCGGAGAGCAGCAGCGCGTCGCGATCGCCCGCGCCGTCGCCAACGGGCCACGACTGCTGCTCGCCGACGAGCCGACCGGCAACCTCGACCCGCACACCGCCGCCCATGTCTTCGGGATCCTGCTCTCGCTCGTGCGTGCCTCGGGCCTCGCGGCCCTCGTCGCGACGCATAACCTGGAGCTTGCCGCGCGCATGGATCGGCGGGTGACCATCCGCGATGGTCTGATCGAGCAGCTGGCCTGAAGGCTCACGGGTTATAGCGGCCTAAGTCGCCTAGGTCGTTTCACCAACGATTAACTACGTGACGCGGTCGCTCCCACGGAGCCTTTACACAGAACAAAACAAGAACAAAACTCCCTTCATCGACAAGGAGCCCACACCATGGTCAAGCGCATGATCCTCACCGGCATGGTCGAGTTCACCGCCTTCGGGCTGCTCTCGGGTGCCTTCGCGCTCTGGGCCGTCGCTTTGTCGCCGATCCGGTAGGAGCGAGGGTAGTGGCAAGGGAGGCACAGGCCTGCGCCCTTCCACAGCCAATCGGAACGCGACTGCGGTTCTTCGTAGACGGGTAACCACGACTCGGGATGCTGGTGCGATGACGCTCAAAGATCCCGGCTACGTCCATCTCCACGTCCATTCCTCGTTCTCGCTGCTCGAAGGCGCCCTGAAGGTCGGCGACCTCGTGAAGGCCGCGGCGGTCGATCGCCAGCCCGCCCTGGCGCTAACCGACACCAACAACCTCTTCGGCGCCCTCGAATTCTCCGAGAAGGCCGCCGGCCTCGGCATCCAACCGATCGCCGGCCTGCAGCTCGCCGTCGCCTTCGAGGCGCCCGATCCGATGGCGCGGGTGCTTCAGGTGCCGACAACGAATGTCGTGGTGCTGGCAAAGAGCGAGGCCGGTTACGGCAACCTCTTGCGGCTGGCGAGCAGGGCCTATTTCGACGTGCCTCTCGGCGAGCCGCCTCGGGTCTCCGCGCAGGCGCTCGGCGAATGCGGAGACGGACTGATCGCCCTGACCGGAGGCCCTTCCGGCCCCCTCGATACCGCGCTGAGGGCAGGCAGGCCTGAGCTCGCAGCCTCCCGTCTGGCGTTGCTGAAAGCGGCTTTCGGCGAGGACAACCTGTACGTCGAGATCCAGCGCCACGGCCTCGACGAGGAGCGTGCCGTCGAGCGCGAGCTCCTGCGCCTCGCCGACAGCCACGGTCTCTCGATCGTCGCCGCCAACGAGCCCTTCTTCGGCAAGGCCGACGACTACGCGGCCCACGATGCCCTGCTCGCCATCGCCGAGGGCCGCCTCGTCTCGGACGAGCGCCGCCGCCGCCTGACGCCGCGCCACGCCTTCGCCACGCGGGCGGAGATGGGCAAGCTCTTCCACGATCTGCCGGACGCCCTCGCCGCCAGCGTCGAGATCGCCATGCGCTGCGCCTACCGGGTTCGCACCCGCAAGCCGATCCTGCCGAATTTCGGCGTCATCGCCGCCGCCGACGCAGTACCGACGGGTGAGAAGGCCGCGGTGCTCGACGAACCGGCCGAGCTTCGCCGCCAGGCGCAGGCCGGTCTCGAACTCCGCCTCACCGCCCATGGGACCGCACCTGGCTTCACCGAGCAGCAATACCGCGACCGCCTCGCCTTCGAGCTCGACGTCATCGTCGGCATGAAGTTCCCGGGCTACTTCCTCATCGTCTCCGACTTCATCAAATGGGCCAAGGACCACGACATCCCGGTCGGTCCCGGCCGCGGCTCGGGCGCGGGCTCGCTCGTCGCCTACGCGCTCCTCATCACCGACCTCGACCCGCTCCGTTTCGGCCTGCTGTTCGAGCGCTTCCTCAACCCCGAGCGCGTCTCGATGCCGGATTTCGACATCGATTTCTGCGTCGAGGGCCGCGAGCGGGTGATCCAGTACGTGCAGGAGCGCTACGGCGAGGCCCAGGTCGCACAGATCATCACCTTTGGTACCCTCCAGGCCCGCGGCGTCCTGCGCGATGTCGGGCGTGTGCTGGAGATGCCTTACGGTCAGGTCGACAAGCTCACGAAGCTTGTGCCGCAGAATCCGGCGAACCCCGTGACCCTGACGCAGGCGATCGAGGGCGAGCCCAAGCTGCAGAGCGCCATGGCCGACGAGCCCATCGTCGCCGAACTTATGGGCATCGCCAAGAAGCTCGAAGGTTTGCACCGCCACGCCTCGACCCACGCCGCCGGCGTGGTGATCGGCGACCGTCCGATCGAGGCTCTGGTGCCGCTCTACCGCGATCCCAAGACCGGCATGCGGGTGACCCAGTTCAATATGAAATGGGTCGAGGCGGCGGGTCTCGTGAAGTTCGACTTCCTCGGCCTCAAGACACTGACCATGCTCCGCTGCTGCACCGATCTGCTCAAGCAGCGCGGCATCGAGGTCGACCTCGCGAGCCTGCCGCTCGACGACCCCAAGACCTACGAGCCGATGAAGCGCGGCGAGACCGTCGGCATCTTCCAGGTGGAATCGGCGGGCATGCGCAAGGCGCTCGTCGAGATGCAGGCCGACCGCTTCGAGGACATCATCGCCCTCGTCGCGCTCTACCGACCGGGCCCGATGGCGAACATCCCGGTCTATTGCGAGCGCAAACTCGGGCGCGATGCCGGCAACGAGGCGAGCTGGTACCCGCATCCGAAGCTGGAGCCGATCCTCGCCGAGACCTTCGGCATCATCGTCTATCAGGAGCAGGTGATGGAGGTGGCCAAGGTCCTGGCCGGCTATACCCTGGGCGAGGCCGACATGCTCCGCCGCGCCATGGGCAAGAAGATCAAGGCGGAGATGGATGCGCAGAGGGAGCGCTTCGTCTCAGGCTCGGTCGAAGGCGGACTGACGCCGGCCAAGGCCAACGAGATCTTCGACCTCCTGGCCAAGTTCGCCGATTACGGCTTCAACAAGAGCCACGCGGCGGCCTACGCCCTGCTGACCTACCAGACCGCCTATCTCAAGGCGAACTATCCGGTCGAGTTCCTCGCCGCCGCGATGACGCTCGACATCGATGTCACCGACAAGCTCGCCGAGTTCCGCCAGGACGCGCAGCGCCTGAAGATCACCGTCGAGCCGCCCTCGATCAACTCATCGGGCGTCGGCTTCGAGGTCCACGAGGGCCGCATCTCCTACGCCCTCGCCGCCATCAAGGGCGTCGGCCGGGCCGCGGTCGAGGCGGTCGTCACCGCCCGCGGAGATCGGCCGTTCAAGGACCTCGCCTGCCTGGCGCGCCGCCTCAACCCGCGCCTCGTCAACAAACGGACCCTGGAGAACCTCGTCGCGGCCGGCGCCCTCGACGGTCTCGAAACCGATCGCGCCAGGGCTTTCGCCGCCGTCGAGCCGATGATGAAGCTGGCGCAGGGAGCGGCCGAATCCGAGAGCACCGGCATTGTCGACATGTTCGGCGGGATCGCCGCGGCCGGGATCGAGCTGCGCGTTCCGTCCTACGAGCCCTGGCCTATGGCCGAGACTTTGAAGAAGGAATACGAGGCGGTCGGCTTCTTCCTCTCAGGCCATCCCCTCGACGAGTACGGCGAGTTGCTGACGAAGCTGCGGGTGCAGAGCTGGTCGGAATTCGGCAAGGGCGTGCGCGCGGGCACGACCAGCGTCGCCAAGGTGGCCGCCTCCGTCCTCGACCGTTTCGAGCGCCGGACCAAGAACGGCAACAAGCTCGGCATCGTCACCCTGTCCGACCAGACCGGGCATTTCGAGGCGATCATCTTTCAGGAGGGCCTGAACCAGTTTCGCGAGCTCTTGGAGCCGGGCCGTCCGCTCGTCCTGCAGCTACAAGCCAACCTCGAAGGTGAGGACGTCCGCGCGCGCATTCTGACGGCCGAGCCGTTGGACGAGGCCGTGGCACGCTACCAGAAGGGCATGCGCGTCTACCTGCGCGACGAGCGCCCGATCGGTGGCGTGCAGCAGCGTCTCCAGGTCCGCGGCGAGGGCGAAGTTTCGCTGATCCTCATCCTCGACGGCGGCGAACGCGAGGTCGAGGTCAAGCTGCCCGGAAGGTACCAGGCGACGCCTCAGATCGCCGGCGCGATCCGGGCGGTCCCGGGGGTGGTGCAGGTCGAGGTGAACTGAGGGGCGACGCCATGTGATTGGCGCCTGACCCGCTCGGCCAGGTGCGTCCCCTCTCCCTTGCGGGGAAGGGGTCTTGGTGGGGTGTCTGGGTGACCCCCGGCCCGCGGGGACGGCGGAACCATCCCCACCGCCTTGCTCTCCCCGGAAGGGAAAGGTGATCTCATCCGGCTAGGACAGGCCCATGCGATCAGGTCGAAGTCCTGTCAGGAATTGCCTCTGTTCCCCAGAGACTCCAACTCCGAAAACGGTTCCGTCCGGTGCCCCTCACAAACCTCCGGCTCTTCATCGACGATCTTGAGCACGCCGCCATCGTCCCGGATCACCGCCTTCGGACGTTCGCCCTTCCCGAAGGTCCGGCCTTTCATGCGGGTGGAGACGCAGTAGAGCGTTCGGCCACCGTCCTCGAAAGGGCCGGAGATGCGGCTTTTCTCGAAGCGAACCGGGATGATGGAGATCGCGCCGAAATCCGATTGCCGCAGGGCAAGGGCCGCCACTCGCTCGCGTAGTGTGCTCGTTGCGCTGCGCGGCGGTTCGGCGCCGCGTGTGCAGCCGGCAAGTGCCAGAGGAAGCGCCAGGATTGTCGCCAGAACCCGCCGTCGCATCATGCCCTCGCCATCCGGTCGGGCAGCGTAGGCGATCACAGCTTTTACGTGAACTGAAATCTCATATGCAACTCAAGACCGAGCCGTGCCGCTCACAAAAAAGCGGCGGTCCTGAGCGACCGCCGCCTTCTTTGGATCAACCGATGGAGACGATCCTCAGTGCGCCACCACTGTCGCGCCGTCATCGTCAGCCACAACCGGCTTGACCACCGGCAGCGGCTCGTCCCATTCGATCGGCTCGGGCACCCGTACCAGCGCATGCTTCAGCACTTGGTCCATCCGCGAGACCGGGATGATCTCCAGCCCGTTCTTCACGCTGTCCGGTACCTCGGCGATGTCCTTGGCGTTCTCCTCCGGAATCAGCACCGTCTTGATACCGCCCCGCAGAGCCGCCAGAAGCTTCTCCTTGAGACCTCCGATCGGCAGCACACGGCCGCGCAGGGTCACCTCGCCGGTCATCGCCACGTCGCGGCGAACCGCAATGCCCGTGAGCGTCGAGATGATGGCGGTCGCCATGCCGATGCCGGCGGACGGACCGTCCTTCGGGGTCGCGCCTTCGGGAACGTGGACGTGGATGTCGCGGCGGTCGAACAACGGCGGCTCGATGCCGAAATCGACGGCTCGAGACCGGACATACGAAGCCGCTGCCGAGATCGATTCCTTCATCACGTCGCGTAGGTTGCCCGTCACGGTCATCTTGCCCTTGCCGGGCATCATGACGCCTTCGATCGTAAGCAACTCGCCGCCGACCTCGGTCCATGCGAGGCCTGTGACAAGGCCGACCTGATCCTCCGCGTCGATCTCGCCATAGCGGAACTTCGGCGGACCGAGGAAGACCGGCAGGGTCTCTTCGGTGACAGCGACCGACTTCACCTTGGTGATGAGGATCTCCTTCACCGCCTTCCGGATCAGGTTCGACAGCTCACGTTCGAGGTTACGGACGCCCGCCTCCCGCGTGTAGCGGCGGATGAGCATCAGCAGCGCGTCTTCGTCGATCTGCCACTCCTTGGCGGCGAGACCGTGCTTCTTCAGCGCGTTCGGGATCAGGTGCTTGCGCCCGATCTCGGCTTTCTCCTCTTCGGTGTAGCCGGCGATGCGGATCACCTCCATGCGATCCATCAGGGGAGCGGGGATGTTGAGCGTGTTCGCCGTCGTCACGAACATCACGTTCGACAGGTCGTAATCGACCTCGAGGTAATGGTCATTGAAGGTCGAGTTCTGCTCAGGATCCAGCACCTCGAGGAGCGCCGCTGACGGATCGCCACGGAAGTCCATGCCCATCTTGTCGATCTCGTCGAGCAGGATGAGCGGGTTCGAGGTCTTGGCCTTACGCATCGACTGAACGATCTTGCCGGGCATCGAGCCGATATAAGTCCTGCGGTGCCCGCGGATCTCGGCCTCGTCACGCACGCCGCCGAGCGACATGCGCACGAACTCGCGGCCCGTCGCCTTGGCGATCGACTTGCCGAGCGAGGTCTTGCCGACACCGGGAGGTCCGACGAGGCAGAGGATCGGTCCGGTGAGCTTGTTCGCCCGCTGCTGCACGGCAAGGTATTCGACGATCCGCTCCTTGACCTTGTCGAGACCGAAATGGTCGTCGTCGAGCATGACCTGGGCGCCGAGAAGATCCTTCTTGATCTTCGAGCGCTTGCCCCATGGAATACCGAGCATCCAATCGAGGTAGTTGCGTACCACGGTCGCCTCGGCCGACATCGGCGACATCTGACGGAGCTTCTTAAGCTCGGCCATCGCCTTCTCGCGGGCTTCCTTGGTAAACTTGGTCTTCTCGATCTTTTCCTCGATTTCGGCGAGCTCGTCCTTGCCGTCCTCGTCGCCGAGCTCCTTCTGGATCGCCTTCATCTGCTCGTTGAGGTAGTACTCGCGCTGGGTCTTCTCCATCTGCCGCTTGACGCGGGTCCGGATGCGCTTCTCCACCTGCAGGACGGAGATCTCGCTCTCCATCAGCGACAGTACGCGCTCGAGGCGCTGCGCCACGGTGGGGATCTCAAGGATCGCCTGCTTGTCGGCGATCTTGACTGCAAGGTGCGAGCCCACCGTGTCGGCGAGCTTCGAGGGCTCGTCGATCTGAGTGACCGCGGAGACAACCTCAGGCGAGATCTTCTTGTTGAGCTTCACGTAATTCTCGAATTCCGAGATTACGGAGCGGGCCAGCGCCTCGGCCTCGACACGGTCGCCGAGTTCGTCGGTAAGGGTCTCGGCCTCGGCCTCGTAATAGGCATCGGACTTCGCAAAGCGGGTAATCTGCGCGCGGCCAGCACCCTCGACCAGCACCTTCACGGTGCCGTCCGGAAGCTTCAGGAGCTGCAGCACGCTGGCAAGGGTGCCGATCTTGTAGATCGCGTCCGTCGCCGGATCGTCATCGCTGGCGTTGATCTGGGTGGCGAGCAAGATGTGACGGTCGGTCCGAACCGCCTCTTCGAGAGCACGGATGGACTTCTCGCGCCCGACGAAGAGCGGGACGATCATGTGCGGGAACACCACGATGTCACGCAGGGGCAGGACGGCGTAGGAGCCCGTCGAGCCCGGGACGACCGGCTGGCGCGATTTCGATTGAGTCATGTCGGACTTCCTCATGATTGACGCCGGGCAGTCGCCTCTCGAGGCGAGCAGGCATTCTGCCAGGGGCCGACCGGGCCGCGAATGGGTCGGAAGCAAAAAAAGCTGTGCGGCTGGCAGCGCGGCACCGGACCCCAGGAGGCGGGCATTCGGCCATCGCGCTTGGAGTTTAAGTGGCCGCCGCACCGCGCTTTTTCAAGCGGTGCGGCGTGCGCTGCGGTCCCCGTTTCGTCACGGGCTCCGGCGATGAGGAACTCAGGCGCTGACGCTGGCCGGAGCTTCCTTGTTGCGGTCGCCATGGATGTAGAGCGGCCGAGACTTGCCGTCGACGACCTCCGGGCCGATCACAACCTGCTCGACCGACTCTAGGCCTGGCAGGTCGTACATCGTCTCAAGCAGGATGGTCTCCAGGATGGAGCGAAGGCCGCGGGCGCCTGTCTTCCGCTCGATAGCCTTGCGGGCGACCATGGAGAGCGCCTCGTCCTGGAAGGTGAGATCGACGTTCTCCATCTCGAACAGGCGCTGGTACTGCTTGACCAGGGCGTTTTTCGGCTCCTGCAGGATGCGCTTGAGCGCAGTCTCGTCGAGATCCTCCAGCGTCGCCAGGACGGGCAGACGTCCAACGAACTCGGGGATGAGGCCGAACTTCAGCAGATCCTCGGGCTCGACGTTGCGGAAAATCTCGCCGGTGCGGCGGTCGTCCGGAGCCTGGACAGTGGCGCCGAAGCCGATCGAGGTGCCCTTGCCGCGAGCCGAGATGATCCGCTCCAGCCCGGCGAAGGCGCCGCCGCAGATGAACAGGATGTTCGTCGTGTCGACCTGCAGGAATTCCTGCTGCGGGTGCTTGCGGCCGCCCTGCGGAGGCACGGATGCGACGGTGCCTTCCATGATCTTCAGGAGCGCCTGCTGCACGCCCTCGCCCGACACGTCGCGGGTAATCGAGGGATTGTCGGACTTGCGGCTGATCTTGTCGATCTCGTCGATGTAGACGATGCCGCGCTGCGCTCGCTCGACATTGTAATCAGAGGCCTGGAGCAGCTTCAGGATGATGTTCTCGACATCCTCGCCGACATAGCCTGCTTCAGTGAGCGTCGTCGCGTCGGCCATCGTGAAAGGCACGTCGAGGATGCGGGCGAGCGTCTGTGCAAGCAGCGTCTTGCCCGAACCCGTCGGCCCGATCAGCATGATGTTGGACTTCGCGAGCTCGACGTCGTTGTGCTTCGACGCATGAGCGAGACGCTTGTAGTGGTTATGGACCGCGACGGAGAGGACCTTCTTCGCGAAGTCCTGGCCGATGACGTAGTCGTCGAGGACGCGACGAATCTCCTTCGGCGTCGGCACGCCGTCGCGCGACTTCACGAGAGAAGACTTCGACTCCTCGCGGATGATGTCCATGCACAGTTCGACGCACTCGTCGCAGATGAACACCGTCGGGCCCGCGATCAGCTTGCGGACCTCGTGCTGGCTCTTGCCGCAAAACGAGCAGTACAGCGTGCTCTTCGAGTCGTTGCCGCCAGTCTTGCTCATATCGGTCTCCGATTCGCGCACCTGCCGCCAACCTCGGGCAGACAGGCATCGCTCAGATTTAATGGCATCCGCCTAAAGAAACAGTCACCTGCGCGCTTGTGACGAACCCTCTCAGACTCGTGATGCAAGCACGCTGCCGCGGCGGGATCAAGGCGGAACGCTTGGGTCCCGTCGCGGCAAAGGATTGCAGCCCTGTGCTCAGGCGGCCGCAGGCTCGGGGCGCTTCTGGATGACCTCGTCGATAAGGCCGAACTCCTTGGCGGCATCGGCCGTCATGAAGTTGTCGCGCTCGAGCGCCTGGACGATGGTGTCGTAGTCGCGGCCGGTATGCTTCACATAGATCTCGTTGAGGCGCTTTTTGAGGGCCTCGATCTCGCGGGCATGGATCAGAATGTCGGTGGCTTGGCCCTGGAAGCCGCCTGACGGCTGGTGGACCATGATGCGAGCATTCGGCAGGGCGAAGCGGTGGCCCGGCTCGCCGGCGGTGAGGAGGAGCGAGCCCATCGAGGCGGCCTGGCCGACGCAGAGCGTCGTCACCGGGCAGCGGATGAACTGCATCGTGTCGTAGATCGAGAGGCCCGAGGTCACCACGCCGCCGGGCGAGTTGATGTAGAAGGAGATTTCCTTCTTGGGGTTCTCGGCTTCGAGGAACAGAAGCTGCGCGACGATGAGCGAGGCGCCATAATCCTCGACCGGGCCGGTCAGGAAGATGATGCGCTCGCGCAGGAGGCGGGAGTAAATGTCGAAGGCCCGCTCGCCGCGGCTCGACTGCTCCACCACCATGGGCACGAGCGCGCTGTTATAATAATCGACCGGATCTCTCATCATCGTGCCCAGGCTCCCAAGGGAATCCGGTTGCGCCCTTCGAGTGGCGCAAACCGGACATGCAGCAAACGACGGCGACCGTTAAGGACGCCTCACTCAAAATTCGCCCGCTGCCCCTTTTCGTCGGAGAGCGTCGGGCTCAACCCGCCGCGTCGGCGGCTTGCTTGGTCTCGCCGGACGCGGTCTCGTCCGGCTTATTGGCATCGTCATCCTCGTCGGCGAACAGGGTCTCCTTGGAGACCGGCTCCTCGACGAGCTTGACCTGGGCGAGGACGTGGTCGACGACCTTCTCCTCGAACAGCGGCGCCCGAAGTTCGGCGAGCGCCTGCGCATTCTTCCGATAGAAGTCCCAGACCTGCTGCTCTTGACCCGGATATTGCCGGACGCGCGCGATCAGGGCCTGGTTCACCTCCTCGTCGGTCACCTTGATATCGGCGGTCTCACCGACCTGCGCAAGCACCAAGCCGAGACGCACCCGGCGTTCGGCAATGCGGCGGTACTCTTCCTGCGCCTTCTCCTCGGTGGTGCCCTCGTCCTCGAAGGTCTTTCCGCGGGTCTTGAGGTCCTGCTCGACCTGGGCCCAGACGGCGGCAAATTCCTGGTGAACCAGGCTCGGCGGCAGGTCGAAGTCGTACTTGCCGTCGAGTGCGTCCAAGAGTCCCTTCTTGAGCTTGCGCCGGGATTGCGCCTCGAAATCGCCGCCGAGCGCGGTCGAGACCGCCTCCTTCAGCTTGTCGAGCGATTCCATGCCGAAGCCCTTGGCGAGCTCGTCGTCGATCGCGACCTCCCCGGGAGCCTGGATCGCCGTCACGGTGACATCGAACTCGGCGTCCTTTCCGGCGAGGTGCTCGGCACCGTACTCGGCCGGGAAGGTCGACTTGACGACGCGCTGCTCACCGACCTTGGCGCCGACGAGCTGGTCCTCGAAGCCGGGGATGAAGGTGCCCGAACCGAGTTCGAGATCGACACCCTCGCCCTTGCCGCCCTCGAACTCGGTGCCGTCGATGCGGCCGACGAAATCGATGGTCACGCGGTCGCCGCTCTCGGCGGTGGCATCCTCCGCCTTCGGCGTGAACGAGCGGTTCTGCGCCGCCATGCGGGTGATCGCCTCGTCCACCTCGGCTTCGGTCGGCGTGACGACCTGCTTCGTCAGGCTGACGTCGGAGAGGTCGGCGAGCTCGAAGTTCGGGAGCACTTCCAGAGCGACGTTGATCGCGATGTCGCCCTTGGCGTCGAGCGCCCGCTCGACCACCGACTGTTCGCCGGGGAACTCGATCTTGGGCTCAAGGGCGAGCTTCAGGTTGTTGTCGGCGACGATCTTCTGGTTCGCCTCGTTGACGGCGTTCTGGAGCACGTCGGCCATCACGGAGCGGCCATAGAGCTTGCGCAGATGCGCCACCGGCACCTTGCCGGGGCGGAAGCCCTTGATCTGCGCCTTGTCCTTGAGGGTGGACAATTCGCTGGTCAGGCGATCCTCGAGTTCCTGGGCTGCGAAGAGTACCTGAAACTCGCGCTTCAGACCCTGGGAGAGTGTCTCGGTCACCTGCATGGTCGTCTTTCCGCTGTCGTCCGTATGATCACGCGAATCGGTTCGTCGGCCCGCGACCGGTCAGGTCGCTGGAAGGCCATGGCCTGCGAGAAACGCACGGGCCGAGGTCACGCCTACGACGGTAGGCCCGGCCGGCCATCGCTGTGAGCCATTCCGTTCCCGAAGGCGGGGCTGGTGCGGGCGGAGGGGCTCGAACCCCCACGACTCTCGTCACTGGAACCTAAATCCAGCGCGTCTACCAGTTCCGCCACGCCCGCAAGCGTCCACGCCCGGCGCGCATCCCGCCGCCAGAGCGCGGCTCTATAGCACGCACGATCCCGCCCGCATCAAAAAACTTGAGGCCTAAGGCAGCTTAGGGCTCGCTTGGCGGAAGGCAGCGGCGGCGTCTACAAGCCGTCCGCCGACCAAAGCCTCAGAGGACGTGATGCCGGAACATCGAGAAGACCGTCAGCACCGCGGCCCGAATGTCGGCCCATCGCGGCGGACGGTGCTCGGCGCCGCCAGCCTCGCGCTGCTGCCCGGTATTGCCGAGGCTCAGAATGCGCCCCCAAAGGCGGCCACGCCTCCCGCGCCAGCGCCCCAACCGGAGGCGCGAAGCCTCGTAGCCGGGCCCGCGACCACGCGCTTCAAGCCGGAGCCCGCGCCGCAGACCGCGCTCTGGTCATTCGACGGCAAGACGCAGCCTCCCGTCCTTCGCCTCAAGCAGGGCGAGACGCTTCGCCTGCGAGTCGAGAATAAGACCGAGCGGCCGCTTTCGCTGCACTGGCACGGGGTCCGCAACAAGAACAGCATGGACGGCGTCGGCGGCGTCACCCAGGCGCCGATCGCGCCCGGCGCCGACTTCACCTACGAGTTCACACCGCCGGATGCGGGGACCTTCCTGATCCGGCCGCTCGTCGTCGGCGGGTCGAGCGAGCCCTCGGGCCGCGGTCTCGCCGGGCTCCTCGTCGTCGAGGAGAAGGTGCCTCCCACCCTCGACGGCGACCTCACCCTCCTGATGCAGGATTGGCGGCTCGACGATCAGGGCGCCCTCCTGCCTTTCGGGCAGGTCCCCTTCGCCGCCAGCTCCGGCAGGCTCGGGAATATCGTCTCCGTCAACGGCCGGGTCGTCCCCGAGGCGATCGAGGCGAAGCCGAATGCGCGCCTGCGCCTCAGGCTCGCCAATGGCTGCAATGCCCGCGCGACGCGCATCCGTTTCGACGGGCTCAAGGTTTACGTCGTCGCCGTCGACGGCCAGCCGACCGACACGTTTGAGCCTTTGCGCGCCACCCTGCCCTTCGGCCCTGGCACCCGCTACGACCTCCTCGTCGATCTGCCGACTTCCGCCGTGAACGGCGCCATCACGGCCCTTATCGGCGAGGGGCTGCCGCTCGCGACCATCACGACCAAGGGCGAGCCCGGGAGCGCGACCCGGCCGCCGATCGGCCCGGTGGGCGTCAACAGGCTGCTGCCGCCAGAGGTCAAGCTGCAGAACGCGGTCCGCCGGGAGATCACGATCACCGGCGGTGCCAAACTCGACAAGTCGAAGCCCGAGATCGAGCCGGCCTATTCAGGCGATCCCACCAAAATCTGGGCGATGAACGGAATAAGCGGCGGCGCGGGCCTTGCTCCCTCCTTCACGGTCAAGCGCGGCCAGGTCGTGGTTCTGGCGCTCAAGAACGAAACCGCCTTCATGCAGGGGCTGCACCTGCACGGGCACGCGTTCCGCCTCCTGCACAACCTCGACGACGGCTGGGAGCCCTACTGGCTCGATACCTTCCAGCTTCCGGAAGGCCGCACGGCCCGGATCGCATTCCTCGCCGACAATCCCGGCCGTTGGCTGATCAGCTCGGCGGTGCTCGAGCGGTTCGATACCGGCCTGTGGACCTCGTTCGAGGTGACCTGAGAGACCGCGCCCGCCGCCGGCCTCAACCAACGAGATCGCGCAGCACGGCGGGCATCGTCTCCGGCAGATCCTCCGCGGTCAGCCCGGGCCCGAAGCGATGGCCCGCATCGCCGTGCATCCAGACCGCCGCGCAGGCAGCCTCGAACGGCGCCATTCCCTGCGCCAGCAGGCCGGCGACGAGGCCGGCGAGCACGTCGCCGGAGCCTGCCGTCGCGAGGTAGGGAGTACCGTGAACGTTGATCGCGGCGCGGCCGTCGGGAGCGGCGATGACGGTGTCGGCGCCCTTCAGAACGACGACCGCGCCGATCAGTCCGGCAGCGCGGCGGGCACGTTCGAGTTTGCCGTGAGCTGGGTCCTCCGCCTCGGTTCCGGCGAAGAGGCGGCTGAACTCGCCTTCGTGCGGGGTCAGCACGGCCGAGCCGCCGCCATCGGCGATATGAGCCGCCAGCAAGGCCGCCTGTCCCTTGAAGCTCGTCAGCGCGTCGGCGTCGAGCACGAGGCAGCGTCCGGCCTGGGCGGCGACAGCCACTAGGTCGCGGGTGGCATCGCCGGTGCCGAGGCCGGGGCCGGCCAGGATGGCGTTGAGGCGTTCATCGGCGAGGAGGTCGTCGAGGTCGTCCGCCGTTTCGCAGGGACGAAGCATGATGGCGGTCAGATGGGCGGCGTTCTCGGCCAGGGCCGATGTGGGCGATGCCATCGAGACGAGGCCGGCGCCGACGCGAAGTGCCGCCCGAGCCGCCATGCGAGCCGCCCCCGTCTTGTAGGCCGGCCCCGACAGGACCACTACATGGCCGCGGGTAAATTTATGGCTGGCCTCGCCCGGCCTCGGTAGATCCTTGCCCCACCAGTCAGGGCCGTTGCGCAGGATCGCCGGGCCGGTTGCACCCAGCCCAGCGTCGAGGGATTCCGGCCCCGTGCCGATGTCGACGACGTGGAGGCGCCCGAGATGGGATCGCCCCGGCAGGAGAAGATGACCGGGCTTTGCCGCCACGAAGGTCACCGTCTCCGTGGCGCGCATGGTGGCTCCGCGGACGGCGCCGGTATCCCCGTCGATGCCGCTGGGAACATCGACCGAGAGGATCGGCACCCTCGCCGCCTCGGCCCTCGCGATCGCCTGCGCCGCAACGCCGTCGAGGTCGCGTGAGAGGCCAGCTCCGAACAGCGCATCGATGATGAGCGTAAAGCCCGACCAATCGCCGGCCTCGTCCAGGGGAGCCGCGTCGCCGGACCATGCGGCGGCGGCGAGGGCCGCATCGCCCTTGAGCAATGAGCGATCTCCGAGGAGGCGCAGGGACACCGGATAGCCGGCCTCGACCAGTTCCTGCGCGGCGATGAAGCCGTCGCCGCCGTTATTGCCGGGGCCGCACAGAACGAGGATCTCGCCGCCCTCGCCCGCCATGATCTCGGCGCGGGCCGCGACCGCGGTGCCGGCCCGGCGCATCAGGGCGAAGCCGGTGGTGCCGCGGGCTATGGCCTCGGCATCGACGGCTCTCATTCCCGCTACGGTGACCAGACGCCCGTCGCTCATCCCGGCTCCCGATCCTTGCGCTCGCGGGACGAACGCCCCTGCCTACGAAATGCTCTGCCCGCCGCAGCGTGCCGTAACGATTTGCATCCTTTGCACAGTCAGCGAGCTATTTTGCGCCAATCACCCAGGAAACGCCGTGGCGGAGGGGGAAGTGCGGTGCTAGAAAATGCTGTGACGTCACATGGTAGGTCAGGCCCCTTCGGCATGAAGAAGATCGAAGCGATCATCAAGCCCTTCAAGCTCGACGAGGTGAAGGAGGCCCTCCAGGAGGTCGGCCTCCAGGGTATCACCGTGATCGAGGCCAAGGGCTTCGGCCGCCAGAAGGGTCATACAGAGCTCTATCGCGGCGCCGAATACGTGGTCGATTTTCTGCCGAAGGTGAAGCTCGAGATCGTGCTCTCCGACGCACTCGTCGAGGGCGCCGTGGAGGCGATCCGGAAGTCGGCCCAGACCGGACGCATCGGTGACGGCAAGATCTTCGTCTCGACCATCGAGGAAGCGATCCGCATCCGCACCGGCGAGACCGGCGGCGACGCGATCTGACTTATACGGCAAGCCTTTGGGGGCTTGCGCAAACCGACGCCCTCATCAAGAACGCACGAGCCGGCCGCAAGGCTCTGGCCTTCAGGAGGCCCGCTCGGCGTCATCGTCGCGTCGGCTGTTTTCCTGTAGACGACCCTTCGACCGCCGGCTGCAGCGACGGCTCGGCGGAACAACCACGGCTGAATGCCGAGACAGCCAAGGAGGCATCAAGGGATGGCTAAGACTGCTGCCGAAGTCCTCAAGGACATCAGGGACAACGACGTCAAATACGTGGACTTCCGGTTCACCGATCCGCGCGGGAAGTGGCAGCACGTCACCTTCGACGTCTCGCTCGTCGACGACGAGATCTTCAGCGAGGGCACGATGTTCGACGGCTCGTCGATCGCCGGCTGGAAGGCGATCAACGAATCCGACATGCTGCTGATGCCGGACCCGGCCACCGCCTGCATGGACCCATTCTTCTCCGCCTCCACCATGTCGATCGTCTGCGACGTGCTCGAGCCGGCCAGCGGCGAGCCCTACGCCCGCGATCCGCGCGGCATCGCCAAGAAGGCCGAGGCCTATCTGAAATCCACCGGCATCGGCGACACCGTCTATGTCGGCCCCGAAGCCGAGTTCTTCGTGTTCGACGACGTGAAGTTCGGCGCCGATCCCTACCATACCGGTTTCCAGCTCGATTCGGTCGAACTGCCGACGAACGGCTTCACCGATTACGAGGGCGGCAACCTCGGCCACCGCGTGCAGACCAAGGGCGGCTACTTCCCCGTGCCGCCGCAGGATTCGGCGCAGGACATGCGCGGCGAGATGCTGGCCGCGATGCAGTCCATGGGCGTCAAGGTCGAGAAGCATCACCACGAGGTGGCGAGCGCCCAGCACGAGCTCGGCATGAAGTTCGACACGCTGACCCTGCTCGCCGACCACATGCAGATCTACAAGTACTGCATCCACAACGTCGCCCAGAGCTACGGCAAGACCGCGACGTTCATGCCCAAGCCCGTCTACGGCGACAACGGCTCGGGAATGCACGTCCACCAGTCGATCTGGAAGGACGGCAAGCCGCTCTTTGCCGGCAACAAATACGCCGACCTGAGCCAGGAATGCCTCTGGTACATCGGCGGCATCATCCGCCACGCCAAGGCGCTCAACGCCTTCACCAACCCCTCGACGAACTCCTACAAGCGCCTGGTGCCGGGCTACGAGGCGCCCGTGCTGCTCGCCTATTCGGCGCGCAACCGCTCGGCCTCCTGCCGCATCCCGTGGACCAACAACCCGAAGGCCAAGCGCGTCGAGGTCCGCTTCCCCGATCCGATGGCGAACCCCTACCTCGCCTTCTCGGCGCTCCTCATGGCCGGCCTCGACGGCATCGTGAACAAGATTGATCCTGGCGCGGCCATGGACAAGGACCTCTACGACCTGCCCCCGCGGGAGCTGAAGAAGATCCCGACCGTCTGCGGCAGCCTGCGTGAGGCGCTCGCCAACCTCGACAAGGACCGCGCCTTCCTCAAGGCCGGCGGCGTCTTCAACGACGACGTCATCGACTCGTTCATCGAGCTGAAGATGACCGAGGTGATGCGCTACGAGATGACCCCGCACCCGGTCGAATTCACGATGTACTACTCGCTGTAAGGCGGGGCCGGGCACGACGCCCGGACCCGTTGGCATCAGTGACGACGCGACCCGAGCGCCGAGGCCTCCAATGAGGCCCCGGCGCTTTCGTTCGACGGGACCGAAGCCCCTTGATCATCAGAAATTAGTCCTATATAGGATTATTAACTGATCTTGTGTCGATGGGAGTCCGCATGTCGCTGTCGCGTGAGACGACCATGAGCCATATCCGGTGGCAACTCGATGCCATGCGGGTGAGTCTCGCCTTCATCCGCGTCGATCTTGCCCTGCGTGGATACAATCCCAATCAGCCGCGTGTGCCGGCGGGGAGTTCCGAGGGCGGACGGTGGACAGAGGGGGATAGCGGCAATGATGCCGTTTCGAGTCCTTCCGACCTGCCGACTCGATTTGTTCAGTTCGATCCAGGGCAAGGTCGATCAATCGACCTCCGCGAGGAAGAGGCACGCGGCGGACATGCGCTTCGTGAACATGTCGGCAAGACGGATGAAGAGCTGCTGGCGCGCGTTCGAGCCAGCAAGCTTACCTTCCCTGTCGTGATTTTCGGGCTCAGGCGAGATGGTTCATTCGAGTCCATTGAGTCCGCGAACGACTTCGTCAATCGTACCCTTGAGGAAAATGCTTCGGAAGTTGCTCTTGTTGCTTCTGGAAAAGAGAAAAAAGCCTTTCTGAAAACTCGTTTCGGCTACAAAACCGGTAGAGAGGCTTACACGGCCGGGCGCCTAGATCCCTACATGCGCAATACGTATGGGGTTGGAGTCTATATTCTGCATGATCCTCACGGAAAAAATGGATTTCGCGTTTATACCGCATACCCTCGAAATGATGGAGATTGATGTGCAGCCGTCCCCCGAATTTAAGAAATTTGGCCAATGGTTCCTGCAGGATATCGATCGGATCGCTCCCACACTTGAAGAAATGTACGAGTTCGTCTTAGAACCTTTTAAAGGTGAAGAACGTGTTCGTCTGCGCGAATTCATCGATCGTGCTCTTCAAGAAGGGGTTTCCGACGAGGAGTTGGAACGGCTCTGGAACTCCGTCGATGCGGATATCTACTTCCACACCGCAAAGGGCCTGCGGACAATGCTGGAGGGAGCGCGTGATCGACTGTGAGCGTTCCGAATCCGGCTGAGTTCTACGATTGATCCGGAGATGAGGCGATCCACGTCGTGGTACGCAAGAAGCACAACGAACCCGTGCTGCCATGCGAGTTCATCACGTTGGGCGAGCGCCTGTACCAGGGCTTTGACGACGACATCGACACGACCGAAGCCTTTATCGATCACTTGGCCGGAGAGTTCTCTAAGGAGAAGGCGACAAATCTCAGGGCTTCTCTGGGTTCTATCGCGGAATCCGCACAGGCCGATGAACTACTGCGGATGTGGAACAGTGTCGCGAGCGATTATTACTTCCACGACGGCGAAGAGGTCCGCCGATTGCTCAGCATGGTCCGCGACAAGCTCGGCCAGGGGCGTATGCGACCCGGCTGGCGGCCGGTTGGCGAGCGCAGGAATCACGGCCGGGTCGTCCAGGCGCCGGGCCGGCCAAAACGCTGGTAAGTACATGCTCGATGCGCCGCCGATGACCAGATGGGGCAAGCTGATCGGCCTCGCGCCGTTTCGACGGAACAGCCAATGCCCCATCTCGACCACCTCACCATCGTCGCCCCGACCCTCCAGGAGGGCGTCGACCATGTTGGCGATCGCCTCGGCCTCGACATGCCCTTCGGCGGCCGGCATCCGGAGATGGGGACGCTCAATCACCTGCTCCGCCTCGGCGACGACGTCTTCCTCGAAGTGATCGCCATCGATCCCGAGGCCGCGCGCCCGGCCCATCCACGCTGGTTCGGTCTCGACGATGCCGAGCGCGTTCGGCGCGACTGGGATGCCGGCCACCGGCTCAGGACCTGGGTCGCCCGCACGTCCGAACTCGACGCCATCCTCGACCGGATGGCACCGTTGATGGGACGAAGCCGACGCGTCTCGCGAGGCGACCGGGTCTGGTCCTTCGGCGTCCGCGACGACGGCGCGCTGCCCCTCGACGGTCTGGCGCCCTGCCTCATCGATTGGGGCGAGCGCGGCTGCCCGGCCGGCACGATGCCCGACCTCGGCGCCCGGCTCTCCGCCTTCATCGTCAAGCATCCGGACCCGGCGGCGGTAGAGCGCCTCTATCGTGACCTCGGCCTGGTCTCGCCGATCGCGATCCGCGCGGGCGCGCGCTTCCGCTACGAGGCTGTCATCGAGACGCCGGATGGTGTTTGGGTCCTGTCGTAGCGCGGTACTCTGAAGTCTTGGCTCTTCCCCAAGCGCTCGAAACGAAAATACGTTATGGTCCCTCCGCCGTCTCGGGAGACGCCCATGCCCCTCACGATTCCCGTCATCCTCGGCTCGGTCCGCTCCGACCGCCAGGGTCTGCGCGCCGCGCGCTTCCTGATCGCTCAGCTCGAAGCGCGCGGGCATGAGGCGCCCCTGGTCGATCCGGCGGAGCTGCAGCTCCCGCTCCTCGATAGGATGTACAAGGAATACCCGAAGGGCGAGGCGCCGAAGGTGCTGGAGGATCTCGCCACGCTCTATCGGCGCTCGGATGCCTTCGTGGTGGTCTCGGCCGAGTACAACCACTCGATCCCGCCGGCCCTCTCGAATACCCTCGACCACTTCCTGGAGGAGTATCACTGGCGGCCCTCGGCGATCTGCTGCTACTCCGCCGGCCAATATGGCGGCGTGCGGGCCGCGATGCAGCTGCGCGCGATGCTGGGCGAACTCGGCACGCCAAGCATCCCCTCGCTGCTGCCGATCCCGCGCATCGGCAAGGCCCTCGATGCGGAGGGCGTCGCCCAGGACGAGTGGCTTGGAAAAGCCGCCGGCCGCTTCCTCGACGAACTCACCTGGTACGCCGAGGCCCTGAAGGCCAAGCGCGCAGGCGGCACGCCGTACTGAACCGCCCTCACCCGCGGATCGGCAATCCCGTTTCGATGAGCCTCGCCCAGAGGGAGGCGCCATAGGGCGCTGCCTCGTCGCAGAAATCGTACTCGGGGTGGTGCAGACCGGCGGAATCGCCATTGCCGAGGAAGATGTAGGCGCCGGGGCGATGCTCCAGCATGTAGGAGAAATCCTCGGCCGCCATCATCGGCGCTACGTCCCTGTCGACATGGTCGTCGCCGACGATGCCGGCCGCGACATCGGCCACGAAGGCGGTCTCGGCCGGGTGGTTCTCGGTGACGGGATAGCCGCTGCCGTACTCCACCGTCGCGGCGGCGCCGAAGCCGGCGGCGACTTGAGTCACGAGGGCGTCGATGCGTTCCTGAACCATGGTTCGGATCGGCTTCGACAAGGCCCGCATCGTGCCGCGCATGATTACCTGATGCGGGAGGACATTGAACGCCTCACCGGCCTCGAAGGCGCAGACCGAGACGACCGCGCTCTCCAGGGGATCGACCGACCGCGAGACGACCGATTGCAGGGCGATCACGATGTGGCTCGCCACCAGAACGGAATCGACCGTGAGATGCGGCAGGGCCGCGTGCCCGCCCCTCCCCTGGATGGTGATGGTGAAGCGGTCGGTGGAGGCCATGATCGGGCTCGTCCGGATCGCGAAGCGGCCGATCGGCAGCCCGGGAATGTTGTGCATGCCGTAGACGGATTCGACGCCGAAGCGCTCCATCATCCCGTCGCGCACCATGGCCTCACCGCCCCCTCCTCCTTCCTCCGCAGGCTGGAAGATCAGCACAGCGGTGCCGTCGAAATCGCGGGTTTCGGCGAGGTATTTGGCTGCGCCGAGCAGCATCGCGGTGTGCCCGTCATGGCCGCAGGCGTGCATCCTCCCCTCCACCGTCGACCTGTAGGGCAGGTCGCGGACCTCGCGGATCGGCAGGGCGTCCATGTCGGCGCGCAGGCCGATGGCACGGTTTGAGCCGTGAGCCCTACCCCTGATCACGCCGACGACGCCGGTGCGACCGATCCCGGTGACGATCTCGTCGCAGCCGAAGGCCTTCAGTTTCTCGGCGACGAAGCCGGCTGTGCGGTGGACGTCGTAGAGCAATTCCGGGTGAGCATGCAGATCGTGCCGCCAGGAGACGATCTCGTCCGAGAAGGCGGCGATCCGGTCGAGGACGGGCATAGGAACTTTCCGATGGGTCGGTTTCCCTGACGCTACAGCAAAGCCGAGGCCATGGCGTCCCCGCGAGAGAGCGCATCCTCTGCGGTGATATGGATCACGCCCTTCGCAGGCGCAGGGCGTTGGTAAGAACGAAAACGCTCGACAACGCCATCGCGGCAGCGGCGAGGATCGGCGAGAGCAGCGGGCCACCGAAGGCGTGGAGGAGGCCGGCCGCCACGGGGATCAGCGCGACGTTGTACGCGAAAGCCCAGAACAGGTTCTGGCGGATGTTTCGGATGACGGTCTGAGAGAGGGCCACGGCCTTGGCGACGCCCGCCACATCCCCCGCCATCAGAACGACATCGGCGCTCTCGACGGCGATGTCGGTGCCGGTGCCGATCGCGAGACCGATATCGGCCTCCGCCAAAGCGGGTGCATCGTTGATCCCGTCGCCCACGAATGCAATCGGGCCACGGGCATCCCGAAGGCGCCGGACCGCGTCGACCTTGCCGGCGGGAAGCACCTCGGCTTCCACGATGGCGATGCCGAGAGCGGCAGCGACCCGCTCGGCGGTCCGGCGATCGTCGCCTGTCACCATCGCGACGGTCACTCCCCGAGACTTGAGATCGGCAATGGCCGCCTCCGCACCGGGCTTCACCGGATCGGCGACGGAGAAGGTCGCGGCGAGACGGCCCTCCAAGGCGACGTGAAGCGGACGGTTCGCGAGGCCCGCAACGCCGGTGTCGCAGGCAACGCCGAGCTTTTCCATGTAGCGGCGAGCGCCGACGGCCACCTGACGCCCCCCGACCCGGCCTGAGACGCCGAAGCCCGGCTCACTCGCGAAATCCTCGACATTCTCCAAGGCGAGGCCCTTCGCCTCAGCCGCCTCGACCAAGGCACGGCCGATCGGGTGTTCGGACCTCGCCTCGACGCCAGCCGCAAGCGCCATCACCTCGTCTTGTGCAAAGCCCGGCGCGGCCTGGAAGGCCGTCACGGCCGGCCGCCCGAGAGTCAGCGTTCCGGTCTTGTCGAAGGCCACCACCCGCACGTCGCGAAGAGTTTGGAGGGCTGTGCCGTTGCGAAACAGAACCCCCTGCTCGGCGGCGCGACCAGTTCCGACCATGATCGAGGTCGGGGTCGCCAGGCCCATCGCGCAGGGGCAGGCGATGATGAGCACCGCGATGGCGTTGACGAGCGCAAGCCCAAGGGCGGGGCTTGACCCGAGAATCAGCCACGCGAGAAAGGTAGCGAGGGCGGCCAGGATGATGGCCGGCACGAACCACAGGGTGACCCGGTCGACCAGGGCCTGGATTGGCAGTTTGGCGCCTTGTGCCGCCTCGACCATCGCGACGATCTGCGCCAGCACCGTGTCGGCGCCCGTAGCGCCCACTTTGAGATCGAGGCTGCCATTGCCGTTGAGTGTGCCGCCGACGAGCTTGGATCCTGCCTCCTTGCGGATCGGCGACGCCTCGCCGGTGATCATGCTCTCGTCGACGAAGCCGTTTCCGCCGATAACGAACCCGTCGGCGGCGATACGCTCTCCCGGCCGCACCCGCACCACGTCATCGACCTTCAGGTTCGCGATGGCGACATCCACTTCAGAGCCGTCGCGCACGAGCCGCGCCGTCTTCGGCCGGAGCCCGACAAGGTGGGTTATGGCCGCGCTCGTCCGTCCCCGCGCCCGCGCCTCCAGGCTGCGCCCGACGAGGATGAGGGTGACGATGAGGACAGACGCCTCGAAGTAGAGATGCGCCGTCCCCGGCGGAAGCAAATCGGGCGAGAGGGTCGATACGATGGAGTAGAGGTAGGCCGCTCCCGCACCCAACGCCACGAGAGCGTTCATGTCGGGGTGGCCGCGCAGCAGGGTCGGAACCCCGCGCGTGAAGAAGCGCCGGCCTGGCCAGGCGAGCACTGCCGTCGCCAGGATTCCCTCGATGAGGCCGAGTCCGCGCATCCCAAGGGCATCGTGGAGGTAGTGCCCGAAGGCCGGAATCTGGTGGCCACCCATGTCGAGGATGACGATCGGCAGGGAGAGGACCATGGCGATGATGACGTCGCGGCGCAGAGCCGCCGCCTCCTGCTCCTGGCGGTCAGCCTTCGAGACCTCAGACTTGGATTCGACACGGCCTGGGTCGTAGCCGGCCGCCCTAATGGCGTCCTCCAGGGACGCCCGCGCCACGAGACCGTCTGGATGGCGGATCGTGGCCTCGCCGGTGGCGAGATTGACCGAGGCAGAGACGACGCCCGGAACTTTGGTGAGCGCCTTCTCCACGCGCGCGACGCAGGACGCGCAGGTCATGCCCTCGATCCCGACCGTCGTCGTGGTTTCGGTGACGGAGTAGCCGGCCCGGTCTATCGCACCCAAGGCGGCACTCGCCGTTTCCCAACTGGCAATCCGCAGGTTCGCACGGCCGGTAGCGAGATTGGCGGATACGTCGGTTGTCCCCGGAAGAGCAGTGAGCGCCTTCTCGACGCGCCCGACGCACGATGCGCAGGTCATGCCCTCGACGGCGAGGCTGATCTGCCTGCCGGCGCCGACAGGCGCTGACGTAGCGAGGGGCGATGCCGATGGTCGAGGATCGGTGACGAGGGTCATACCCGACGATGTGGGCTCTGGGTTGGCGAATGAGTAGTCAGGCCGCCGCCTCCGAGCGATGCTCGGGAAGCAGGGCCTTCACGGTCGTCCCCTCATCCGGCACGCTTTCGATGATGAGGCGCCCGCGATGGCGGTTCACGATGTGCTTGACGATGGCGAGACCGAGGCCGGTTCCGCCCTGATCCCGGCTCGACGCCACGTCGACGCGATAGAAGCGCTCGGTCAGGCGCGGGATGTGCTCGGCCGCGATCCCAGGTCCGTTATCGCTGACCGCCAAGACGAAACGCGGCTTGCGCAGGTTCTGCGGGTCCTCTCGGTTCAGCGATACCGTCACGGTGCCGCCGCCACCGTATTTCACGGCGTTCTCGACGAGGTTCTCGACCACGCGCAGCAACTCGTCGCGGTCGCCGAGGATCGGATGGGGTTCGTCCGTTGCCTCGACCACGAGGGTGACGCCGCGGTTCCGGGCGAGCGGACCTTGCGTGTCGACCATCTGACGGACGATCTGGGCGAGATCCTCGACCCGCGTCGGGGCGACGTGCTCGCGCAGCTCGATGCGCGAGAGCGAGAGCAGGTCGTCGATGAGCCGGGTCATGCGCAGGGCCTGCATCCGCATGATGCCAAGGAAGCGCTCGCGGGCGGCGGTATCGTTGCGGGCCGGTCCCTGCAGTGTCTCGATGAAGCCGAGGAGCGAGGCGAGCGGCGTGCGCAGTTCGTGGCTCGCATTGGCGACGAAATCGACCCGCATCGCTTCGAGGCGCCGGGCCGAAGTCAGGTCGCGCAGGAACAGGACCACGTTCGGCTGACCGCCGGCCGGCCCCTCCGGCATCGGCAGGGCTCCGATCTGCACCTCGAAGGCCCGCTCGGTCGGCACCCTGGTGTTGTAGAGCGTCTTGAGCGGCTGGCCCGTCCTCAGGACCTCCTCGATACCGTCGAGGATCTCGGGTGCGCGGAGGGCAAAGGAGAGCGGGTGCCGCAGTTTCAGGTTCGGCAACAGCGCGCGTGCGGCGGGATTGACCTCGATCACCACCGCGCGCCGGTCGACGAGGATGACGGGGTCGGGGATGTTGGCGAGGAGGGCTTCGGCGACCGAATGGCGCTCCGACGCGTCCGGCTCCACCGGGATCACGGTGTGAGGCCGCCCGATCAGGGACCCGATCGCCCCGCCGAGGGCGAGCGCCAGGATCGCCGACCCGGCCAAGCTCATGTCGACTGCGCCTTGGACGATCTCTGCCGCTGCAAGGACGGCCACGGCGACGGCTGCGCCGCTCCAGGCCGATCTGCGTGCTCCGCGCGCCATCGATCCTTCTCCGTCAGCAGCACGCCGGTCAGGGCGCAGCGCGGGCGCGCCTCAGGCGACGCAGGATCTCGTAGGCGCCGAGCATGACGAGGGCGAGACCGAAGGGCACCAGATAGTAGCAAACCCGGAACAGCAGCAGGGCGCCGAGCACCTGGTCGCGCGGCAGGCTCGACAGGGCGATGAGGATCGTCGCCTCGAAGACGCCGAGACCGCCCGGCGCATTCGAGGCGATGCCGAGCATCGCTGCCAGCACATAGATGGCGAGGAAGGTCGAGAAGCCGAAACTGAGGCCGGCGGGCAGCAGGACGTAGAGTGTCGCCGCCGCAGCGCAGACGTCGCCGATGCCGACGATCATCTGGCTGAACGACACCGAGGCGCCGGGCAGTTCGAGGCGCCAGCCCTTCACCTTGACGCTGCGGCGCTTTAGCGAGACCCAGGCGAGATAGCTGACGACCGCGATCAGCGCCGCTAGTCCGACGCCTTGGTTGAGGCGGATGCTTGTCAGGGTGAGTGCGGCAAGCTGGCCTGCCTCGATGATGAGGCTGAGCCCCAGGACCACCCCCATGCCGAGCCAGAAGGTGAAGCCGGCGATCACGGTCAGCGCCGCGATCTTCGCTGGGCTCAGGCCCTTTCCCGAATAGATCCAATAGCGAATGGTGCCCGCTGTCAGGAGCGGGAAGCCGAGGGTGAAACTCACGGCATAGCTGGTGAACGAGGCGAGCGCCGTGGTCCGGTAAGGTACCGTAAGCTTCAACTGCCGTAACGCCAGCGCGTCGTAGCATGTGAGAAACATGTAGCTGACGGTGACGAAGAGGAAGGCGAGACCAAGCTGGCTCGGCGTCGCCGCCGTGAAGGCCGCATGCATCTCCGCCCAGGTGACCGTCTGGACGAGCTTCCACAGGACGCCAAGCGAGACCGCGAAGATGACGATGCTCGCGGCAGTCCCGATCCAGGCATAACGCCCTCGAAAACCCGTCTTCGGTACGGCCGCGACATCAGGCTTGGGCCCGTCCTCGGGTTTCACCGGCTCGGCATTCGCGAGCCCTTTGTGCTGTCCCGCAAAGTTCATGTCGTCGGCGTCCGCCTCCGCCGGGGCGCCATGGTCGTCCCGTAAGGAAGCCTGGCTGATCCCGAGCTTTTGCCGGACCGCGGCCCGTTCGCCCGCATTTAGGAGGTTTGACGGCCGAAGGCCAGGGAGGGGCACTCGCCATCCCATCTTACCGGGCTTGAGCCAGGCGGCTCACTGGCGAGGATCGCTGCGGCTTGCGCGAGGCCTGCGATGATTCGGCGCCGCACGTCCGGTGATGTGCACACATAGGTCGGGCTCGGGTGCGGCACCCTGACGATCGGAATGACGGGAAACCGTTCTGCGATGCTGGGCGTCAACTCGCCCGCCATGCGCCCGGCGAGGACCACGACCTTCAGGTACGGGAGGCAGTCGATCAGCCGGGCGAGATAGGGTTGCGCATCGAGCAACTCCGACCGGCGGGGCGCCCGGTTGCTGGCACCTTCGGCATGGATGACCCACGGCACGGCATTCCAGATCACAGTGTCGCGACGATGGAGCCGTGCCTCCTCGGCAAACCGGAACAGGTTCGCGGCGGTGCCGGTCGGGTTGTCGCGCGAGACGAAGCCGGTTCGTCGGATGGTTGGGCCGGGCGTTTCGAGGAGCAGGAGGGCGCGTGCCTTCGAACCACCGTCGAGGGGATCTGGCTCAGGCACCGCCGCTCCCCGCTCGATCGCGATCTCGCGGGCGAGGTCGCGCAAGGCCTTCACGTGAGTCGCGGATTCGGCAGTCGCCAGGCGGCGGATAACCTCGGCCGGATCACCGAGGCTCTTCGGAGCAGTCGGATCAACTTGCCCGGACATCTTCGAGAATGGCTGGCAAACCACCTGAGAGCCGGAAGCGCTCCGTAGACGCATTCTGTCCGAGACGCTCGCGCAGGCCGTCGATGCCACCGAACTGGAAGCCGAGTTGGCTTGCATACGCCGAGCATGCGGCGAACTTCGCGGCTTCAGCCTCTGGGGAAACTTCGATCTCCCAGGTCGGCAGGCTTGCGAACGTGGCCCGCATCGGTTCCTTCGGATCGTCGGTCCGTACCGTGTAGGGAAAGTCGCGCCACCAAAGAGCTGGCGTCGCGAGACCGAGCGAGCGAAGCGCACAGATGACCTGGAGATGGTCGACATGCCCGCCGACCCCCTGGGGCGCCAGGATCAGGTCGGGCTGCAACTCCTCGATCAATCCGGAAATGGCAGCGGCGATGTCGTCCGCGATCCCATCGTCTTCGCGCAGACTGGCGAAGAGTTCCGGTGCCGAGCCGTAACCGCGGTGCGGGGCCTCATGAAGGCTCATGTGACGCGGCAGGGAGATGCCGAGGGCGCGCGCTGCCGCTACGTCCTCGGCGCGGCGCAAAGCCATGTAATCGACCTCCGGTGCCAGTCCCTTGTCCGTCTGGCAGGCCAGGGCGAAGCCCGTCGGGTCGGGCACAGACCCCGTAAACACCGTCGACATCACGACCCGCCAGCCGGCATTCGCGAGGGTCGCGAGCATGCCGCCGCAGGAGAAGGCGGCGTCGTCGAGATGAGGCGAGAGTGCGAGGGCTGTCGGCATCACTCAGAGCAGGTGCGGCTCAGCGCGAAAGCGGCAAGACGGATCGTACGGCAGGGCCTCGGAGAAGCCCGCGTCCGGAGCTTGCGTCGCGATGGCCGCGTAGACATCCATGATCTGTCGGCCGACGGTGGTCCAGGAATAGACCCGCCGGCACTCCTCGAGCCCGTCGCTGGCGATGCGCATACGCAGATCTGCGTCCTCGATCACCCTAGTCAGTGCCTTCGCCAGGGCCGGAACATCGCCCGGCTGGACGAGCAGGCCGTTCTCGCCGTCACGCAGGCAATCCGAGACACCGACCGAATGGGTGGAGACGACGGCAAGGCCCGCTGCCATCGCTTCGAGGATCGTGTTGGAGAAGCCTTCCGCATAGGTCGGCGAAACGAAGACGTCGGCTCGCCGGTAGAGTTCGGGCACGGTGTCGTAATCGGCGTAACCGGTGAACGCCACATGCGCCGAGGTGAAGCCGATCTCGTCGGAGCGAACACGGGCGGCCTCGACGTCCGGGCCGATGCCGGAAATCGTCGCTTCGAACGGAAGGCCTGCCTCCCAAACGCGTTCCAGCGCATCAAGGAAGTCGAGCACGCCTTTCCGGCGGTCGACACGCCCATGATAGAGGAGCCGGACCGGGTCCTCGCCCTCGACCGGCCTGCCAGGTGTGAAGCGCGCGGTGTCCACGGCGCCCGGCACGATGGTGAAGCGAGCGGGGTCTGAGCCGAGCCGGTCGCAGACTTCCTCGACGAAGGACGCGCCGCCGATCAGGAGCGCGTTGGCGTGAGCCAGCACCTCGCACATCGCGACACGATGGGTCTCGCAGCACGAGCCGACCCAATGCCCGTCGCCGCCCTGGATCGAGATCACGTTCGGCACGCCGATCCGTTTGGAAGCGAGCAGCGTCGCCCAGCCGGTCGGATAGCCATATTGGGCATGCAGGACGTCGAACGGGCGCTTTGCATGCTCGGCCACGATGCTCTCGACCATCGTCTCGATGTCGCGCTCGAAATTGCCGCCCTCCTGCTCGCCGATCTGCTCCAGGCCGATCACGTGGACGCCCGGCACCGGCGGCGGCGGTCCACCGCCATAGACGCGGGTACCGAACTCATCGCCGCGATACTGGCTGATCATCGTCACGTCATGGCCGGCGCCGACGAGCTCGCACAGAAGGTTCTGCGCGTAGACGCTCATGCCGGAGATCGCCGGGAAGTAGCGCCGGCTGACGAAGCAGATTCTCAACCGTGCCTCCGGCATTCGCGTAGATAGGAGAGCGAGGCCGGCACCATGATGTCGGCCCGGTGGCTCTCGCGGGAGAGCTCTACGCAGACGAGCTTCTCGTAGCCGATTGATTCCAGGGCGGCGAGCACGCCCGGCACATCCATATCGCCCTCCCCGAATGGCAGGTGGATGTGGACGCCTCGCGCCATGTCCTCGATCGCCACGGTGCCGATCCGGTCGGCGAACTCGGCCACCGCGGCGGCCGGCTCGCGCTCCTGCGTGACGAGGCAATGTCCGGTATCGAGAGCGAGGCGGAGCCCATCGATCTGAAGAGCCGCGTAGTCGTCCAGCGTTTCGATCAGCATGCCGGGCTCGGGTTCGAGGCAGGCTGCGACGCCTTGCTCCTCGGCATAGGCGACAATCTCAACGAGTCCCTCGCGCAGCCAAGTCTTAGCATCGGCGTGATCGACGCCGGGCTTCGGCACTCCGGCCCAGAACGACACCGCCTCGGATCCAAGGATGCCGCCGATCTCGAAGGCGCGCTTGAGAAAACCGATCCGATGCAGCCGGGCCGAGGCGTCGGCCGTCACCAGAGTGGGTTCGTGTTTGGCTCGCGGATCGAGGAGGAAGCGGGCGCCGGTCTCGATCACCGAACCGAGGCCGAGCCGTTGCAGCCGGCTCGCCACTCGCTCCGCTTCCTTCACCCATCCCTCGGCGAAGGGATCGAGATGATGGATGTCGAGGGTGAGGGCGACGCCGTCGTAGCCGGCCTCCGCTATGAGATCGATGGCGTCGTCGAGGCGGTGATTGGCGGTGCCGTTGGTGTTGTAGGCGAAGCGCAGGGTCACGCCGCCCTCCCCCGCTGCGATAAGCGGAACGGAGCGTGATGCGTTTCCGGCTCGCGATAGAGCGGATAATGGTTTCCGACGATCTCGTCCGCCATGGCGGTGTCGAACAGAGGCTGGCCACCGAAGCGCTCGATCGCCTCAGGGGTCAGGCGAACCGGGCACAGGGTCTCGCTCTCGCCGCTGAAGCGGATCAACGGATGGTCGCGCTCGATGAGCTTATGCGTGTTGCGCTCGCCGATACGGTGGTAGCTCATGGTCTCGACTTCCAGACCCGGCACGATCGCCTTGACGATGCCGACGCCCCCGTTCGGCGGAGAGCAATCGACGTAGAGGACGTCGAAGCCGGCTTCCTCCAGCCGCTCCTGAGCGATCCGGCCGCGGGCATGCCCATCCGGCGCGTGCGTCGTCGGAAGTTCGGCGAAGGGCTTCGTACTCCGCTCTGAATAGACCTTGTCCTTAAGGACGTCGCGCAGGTCTTCCGGTGGCAGGACGATCCAGTCGAGCATGGCTCGCAACGCCCTGCCCTCCTCCAGATCGAGACTCGGCAAGGCCTTAGTGATGAAGGCGTCGACATAGCCCGGCGGCGTCACCCGCTCGGCAAAGCTCAACGGCCCATGGCCGAAGGCCTTGCGGACTCGAGCCGCCTGGAATTCGAGGAGCGCCTTGCGCAGCGCCCGCTCGCGGTCGGGATCGCAGGCCTCGCCGCAGGCCGAAAGTGCGATCGGGACCGGGGTGTCGGCGAGGTTCCGGTCGTAGCCGACGACGTAGAGGTTCGTCAGCCCGAATTGATCCGTCGCGAATTTTGGCAGCGCGCGGATTCCGAGTGCATCCAGCTTGTCGAGCATCGCCCGGTTCTCCGAGCCGATCCCGTCGAGATCGAGCATCACACCCTGGTCCAGCGCGCGGAACAGGAGCCCATTGCCGTCACGCTGCAGGAGTTCGAGGAGGCCGTGGCCGAGGGCGAACGGCACATCCGGGCCGGCCCCCAAGCCGTTGGTGATGAGGTTGGTGAAAGGCTTGTATCCCTCGCTCAGCTCGAAATAGTCGGTGGCGGCGATGTCGAGGGGCATCAGCACGGTTTCGCCGTTGCGGGCGCGTCTTGTCGGCGTCCATTCGAGCACGGTATCGCGGCCGACCGGACTTCCCGCGGGTAGGCATAAAGTCAGAGGATCGGCGACTGCGCCGGCGCCGAAGACGCGAAGGAGGTCGTGGTAGGAGCCGCGCTCTTTCTTGCGCGGCATCACGGCAAGCGACGGCATCAGGTTCTCGGCGATCTCGGCGACGGCACCGATCAATGCCTCGTCGTCGGTGGCGCCGTAGCCGATGCCGCTCGGCATCGCGCCGACGAAGAACGGATCGTCTAGGAAAAGCGACACGAACCAGACCGGGATGCCGGTGCGGTCGAGCGGTGACAGGGGGAACCCGACGATGCGGCCGGGCGGCAGGATGTCGAGATAGGCACGCACAGCGTCTGGCAGAGCGGCCGGCAGGCCCTCGATCCTGCGGGGTGAGCCGAAGCGGTAGGTGCGCGGCGCCTTGATGCGCGGATCGCGGGCTCGGGCGTCCTGGTCGTTGTCGCTCACTGACGCTCTCGTCCTTTTATCATTCTGCCGCCGAAGCGATCCTGTCGGGCAGCGTGCCGTAGGCGCGCGCCAGAAGCCGCATCGTATGCAGGTCGCGCTCGGCGCTGTAGGCCGCCCGCTCGGCCGGCCGGCGCAGGGCCGAACCGAAGGCGCGGACCTGTTCGAGGAACGGCGAGGCGGCGCCGTCGAAGGAGACAATCTCGGATGCGCCGGTTGTACCGTCAGTGAACGTCAGCGTACCGCCGGCCACCTGCCCCATCGTGTCGATCGCAACCAGCTGGCCGCCCGTACCCACCACTTCGAGGCGGCGGCGTGGCAATGCGTCGGGGCAATTGTAAGCGACGTGGAGGTTAGCCAGAATCCCGGCCTCGGTTCGACCGATCAGGATAGCGCCGTCGTCGACGGCATATTCCTGCGCGCGCGTCTGAGTCAGCGCGGCAATCTCGACAATGGACTCTCCGAGCAGAAAGTCGACGAGGTCGAGTCCGTGCGGCGCAAGGTCCATAAGCGCTCCGCCGCCGGCCTTGGCTTGGTCGATCCGCCAGTTGTCGAGGTCGGGCCGCGAGGTCCAGTCCCGCCCGAGCCAGCAGGCATAGACGATGCGGATCGTCGTGACGGTACCGAGGCGCCCGGCGAGGATGGCATGGCGCATGGACCGGTGGGCGGGGTGGTGACGCTGATCGAACGCCGTGCCGTAGAAGGTGCCTGATCGCCGGACGGCTGCTGCCATGGCCTCGGCATCGGCGAGGTCGGCGGCCATGGGCTTCTCGCACAGGATCGCCCTGCCCGAGCCTGCGATCGCTTCGATGGCAGAGCGATGCAGGTGGTTCGGCGTGGCGACGTAGATCGCCTCGACCTCGGATTCTTCCAGGAGTTCGTCAAAGCCAGGATGAGCCCGCGCCCCGTCCGCCATCGCGGCCTGGCGCGAGGCGCTACTCGGATCACACACCGCAATAAGACGATGACCGGCATCGCGGATGGCCGGAGCCATGTAGTCGCGGGCGACCCAGCCATAGCCGACGATGCCCCATCCGACCGCATCCGCCATCACCAGCGCTCCGGCAGGTCGACGAATTCGCGGCGGCGGACCCGTTCGGCGTAGGGCGACGCCTCACCACCGATCCAGTCCAGCACTTCCGGTCCCGGCGAGGTCACCGGGTAGGTTGCGTGCCCGGCATATTCCGCCTCGTAGCGCTCAGAAGGCCAAGCGACCTTGTAGCCCTCGCCGTTCGGCACGTAGAGCGGGTTGAGGCGCAGTTGCGTGCCCTCCCGCGGCAACGTGATCCCGTCTAGGACCTTGCGCGGTGCCGGGCGCATGCCAGGGCCGGCCACGACCGAGAAGGCTTCGGCACCGATCAGATCGGCGGGCGACTTCGGCGACGGCGCCCTGCCCTCGACGAGGGCGCGGGTGAGCTCGTCGTCATCATAGACGAGCCCGTCGGGAAATAGCTCCTCGATATCATTTGCGGAGACTGCGCCTCCGGCGGAAAAGCCGGGACGCGCCGAATTGTGGATATGGCTCAGTGCCAGCCAGCCATCCTCGCCGGCATTGCGGCGCAGGCAGTCGAGGATTCCCGCCTTGTCATCAAGGAAATAGAAGGCGTCGTTGCAGACGACGAGGTCGACCGGAGCACCGTGGATCGGCCAATGCGGCGAGGCAGCGTCGAAGCAGACGAGCTGCGCCTTGGCATTCAGCAACCAATGACGCGCAACCCAGAGCTTGGCGAAGACCACGTCACCGCCCGCGACCTTGGCGCCCCGACTCTGGAACTCGCGCAGGTAGTGGCCGATGCCGCAGGCGAACTCGAAGACGCAGGCCGGCTCGTTCCAGTGAGCCTCCAGAAGCGTCAGACCGGCGAGGAAGGTCGGATCGCTCCAGCGATGGAGGAAGTAGTCCCCCACGCGGCCCCATCCGAGGCGCAGGATTGCCTCGCGCAGGTTGAGGGTATCCCGGTCACGCCCCAAGGCGTGGAGGTCGATCGGGTCTGCCGGCGGGCCGGTCCACCAATCGTCCTGGTCGGCGAGGAGGCCTTCGAGAGCAAGTTCGCGCTTACCGTCATCGAGCAACTCGAGCGTCAATGACACGAGGTCGTCGCGCCCCGTCCTGAGGTAAGGGATGCCGTCGATGACAGGCCACCGGTCGCTCTCATCGGCTCCTCTCAGCGAGTGAGGCGTATCTGAACGAAGCGGATGGCCTGTCTGCGGCGAGAGAAGGTCAAACGGGATCATCGGCATTGCCCCGTACCAGCGTGTCTGGCGATCACGGGATGCGCATATCCTTCAGAACGCGGTCATGGAACCCTTTGACGGGGCCGTCATGAACGAGCTCCATATCGTCGAGCACGGTTCCCATCGTCAGCGACGCCGCCCTTAGATGCTGTGCAATCTGGAGTACGCGATCGATGGCGTCGGCAGCATGGAACGCACGGCCTTCCGCCGTGGCATCGTCCGATAGAACGGCGCGCGCGCCCTCGACGGTTCGCCTGAGGCGCTCGTCGAGGTCCTGAAGGGCGCGAAGCGTCGTCCGTTCCACGATCGGCCCGAGATGTTTGCCGAGCAGCATCTCACCGGTGAAGCCTGCATCGGGCATTGCCGCGTTGTGCAGATGATGGCTCATCGCCGCGAGAAAGACGGTCGTCGGGTCAGCGCGGTAGAACGGGCTGAGGACAACGCCATAGACCGCGACCATGAGGCAGTGTTCGGCATGGTTCTCGGGCGGCTCGAGCAGGATGCGAGCCCTTCCCGGGCAAGTGACCCCGGCGCGTGGCTGCTGTGCCAATGATAGAGCGAAGCCCGGTAGCGGACCGACCTTGAAATGCTCACGGAGGTGAAGCCGGTCCCTCAGTCGGTCGAGTAGATCCGGATCAAGATTCTCGGCGACGGCATCAAGACCGGACATCAGGATGGTGCCGACCTCCTCGTCAGATAGGCCTGCTTCCCCCAGAAACGCATCGTCGAGGTCGCAGAGGCGAGCTGCCGCAAGCGCTCTCGCGGTGACGTCCAGAACAACGGTTTCGGCAGACGACCCGCCAGTCAGCGCAGTCCATCCCTGAAAAAAGAGCCGCTCGGCGATCGAACCGTGCCGGCCCGCCGAGCGAACTCGCTTAAGGTCGTTGAGCTCTACGAGAAGGTCTCGCAGAGCCAGGGGGGCGGCTGCGCCTTCCCCCCGACCGAGTTCCGTCATCAGTGCACGCCGAGCCAGTCGAGCAGCATCGTCTGCTGCTTGCCAAAATCATGCTCGGGCCCACGGCCATTCTTCACCATCGGCGCCTTGAAGAAGCTCGAGAGTTGCTCCTGCACGCCGCCATCGCCGCGCGTCTTGGCAAGGTCGAGGATCCGGGCGATCTCGATCACCAGCGGTGCGGCCAAGATGGAATCCTTGCAGAGGAAATTGACCTTGATCTGCATGCGCTGACCCAGGAAGCCCGTGACGTCGATGTTGTCCCAGGCTTCCTTGTCGTCGCCGCGGGGGCGATAGTAGTGGATATGCACGAGATGATCCTCGACCGGATAGCCGAGGATCGAGTCGAGCACCGTGCCCTTCGTGTTCAGCTTCGACTGGAGCGAGTCCTTGTCATTGAGGGCGAGCCCGTCGCGGTTGCCAAGGATGTTGGTGGAGAACCAGCCATCCACGTGCAGCGCACGGGCCTTGAGGGCCGGCGCCAGCACCGTCTTCATCATCGTCTGACCGGTCTTGCCGTCCTTACCCGCCACCGGCACGTTCATCTCTCGTGCAAGTTCGAGCAGAGCCGGCACGTCGGCCGCGACGCTCGGCGTGAAGTTCGCATAGGGCACGCCGCTCTTGATGGCAGCGTAGGCATAGAGCATCGCCGGGCTGATCGCCTCGTCGCTGGTATCGAGACCCTTCTCGAAGGCTGCCGAAGAGTTCAGCACAGGTGCGGTGAGGTCCGGCCAGCGCTCTGTCGAGGCCAAGTTGACCACCACGACCTCGTCGAGGTTGCTCTCGAGCCGGAAGCGGCGAAGATCGTTCGCGATCACTGACACCGCTTCGCGATGGTCTGCGGCGACGATGCGGTTCGCACCGTCGATGTTCTTGCAGAACTTCGCGCTGCCCACGGCCGGCCAAGGCTTGATGCCTTTCAGGACCTGGGCGCCATTCTCGATATCCTGCTTCGTCAGAACGCCATGCTCTGCCGCGGCGTTGGCGAGGTCGTCATCGTTGAGATCCCAGCCGCCGAACACAAGGTCCTTGTAATCGGCGAGGCCTGCGACCGAGAGGCCGGCCAGTGGCAGGCCGTCGAGGCGGTTCGAGCCTGACTTGATCATCTCGATGCCCGCGATGGCCGTGGTGGCGACGGCGCCACCCATGCCAACGAAAGCCACGCCGACGCGGCGCCCGGTCTGCATGCTCATAGGGAAGACGCTTCCTTAGCTAAAACGCGGCGGTGGCAAGGGCTTGAGACGATGGGCCACCCGATTGACAACCCTTAACCTGGGACAGACCGCAGTCGTTCCAACCCCGGTGATGGACGCCTTTTTGCCGCGCCCAGCCTGAATGGCATCCGAACGTCCGTTTAACGAAGCACTAAGAAACGGCCTTAACGGTT
>NZ_JAIETD010000007.1 GCF_019745455.1 Methylobacterium sp. | reverse complement strand
CGGCGGCTCCTCGGCCAGCACGGACGCGTAGAAGTCTCGCATCTCCGCGCCCAGGTGCTCGCGGACCGTCGGTGGCAACTCGGCCTCGGCAGGTAGTGCTTCGAGGGAGGCGAGGATCTCAGCCGGAAGTGGTGTTGTCGCAGAGCAGTTGTCGTCGGTTTCCATGCGTCTCTCCTGCCACCTCCCGCGTCAGCCACCTCCAGGGGGATTCGGCAACCCGCAGGGGACGTTTTGGCAGATGTGTGATGAACGCCAGCTAACGAATGCTTTCACGGCTCTCTGAAACACTCCGATCAGCACAGGAAGTGGGACTCGAAAGTGCGTACTAAGGATTGAGCAGGACGCCCAACGAAAACGTCTCGGGAATTCACAACAGGACCTTAAGGCTCGTGCATCTTCCCACCTCATCGCGCGCAAAACCATTAATCTGGATGCGTCGGCGACGATATTATCGGGTCGTCGATGATCGATGCATCATGCGCTTGAGGCGATCCCTTCAGATAATCTCGCGGCAAGTCTCCGGAACGAGGCCGAAACAGATTGGCGGTACTCTCGTCCACTTCCAACCACTGACGTTCAGGAGGCCGCACGTCAGGTCAGCTTCTCCGTGATGTCGAACTCGATCTCCGTGCCCTGAGCCATGAGGCGCCACTATACAGTGAATTCATATTAGACGATACCTGTATGGCGATCAAGGGCCGTTTGATCGGTTGGCCATGACAAGCACGCGAGGGTGCCGACTGCTGACGAGCGCATGGCGTGACGATGGGTTCACGCGCTCATCACCGCTCCATCGTGAAGCCTTTTCGATATCCGATCTGACCCGATCATGGCGAAGCCCAGGCCAAGCGACGGATCTTTTTTGGAACCGATTTTATTGCAGTGCCGTTGAGGCAGCTTCGTTAAACAGCCGACGTCCGAGCGTAAGCCAGACAGCGATAGAACCATGATAAATCTATGCAACACGTGCGTTGTAAGCGTATTAAGATAGCATTGCCATATATTTTTATTTGCAAATATTATCTATTTATGTATTTTTCATATCTCTAATGGCTAAATATAAATATGTAGAAGCCAATATAAATAGATCAATTTACTAAAATCAAATACATACTATACCATAGCGACACGAGTACGCTCCGTCCTATCTGCCAGGAATAAGCCATATGCTCTCTAATCAGCCTCCTCACGCCGGTCTTACCGCAGCGCAGCACGGACAGAAGGCATATCATACGCGGATCATCCGCCTGTCGGCTTATTCCGTCGCGACGGTTCTCGCGCTCCTGATGACGACGGCCACATTGCCCCCTCTGCTGGCGGACCAATCCGACCGGGCGGTGATTAATGCGCCCATCAACCTGCTGACTGCTCCGATATCCGGAGAAGTGAGGGAGATCTCCTCCGCGATCGGCGATCGCCTGCAGCCGGGCGAGGCCGTGGCGGAGATCCATAATGGCCGTGTCGACCGGACGACCCTGATTGCCCTCGACAGCAAGGCTCAGGAGCTACGCGGTGCGCTGGCGGCCACTCGGCAGAAGAAGGATTCTGACAACGCCTATGTGGCGGCTCTCGATACGGAAATTCGCAGGCAGGCGGAACAGACGGTCGCAAAGCTTGAGGGGGAAGTCTCAGAGGCCCGCGCGCGAGTCGCGTCAGCCGATGCCGAAGGCCGTTCGACCAGAGCGGTGGTCGAACGGCAACAGGCCATGGTCAATCGCAACACCGCCAGCGTCGATCTGCTGCGCCCGACCCAGCACAAGTTGGAAGCGGCCGGTTTCGACAAGGATGCGGAGACGGCAAAGCTCAACCAGAAGCTCGCCGAACTCGGCGCGGTGAAGAAGGGGATCTTCGTCGGCAACCAATCCAACAGTCTCGCCGTGCTCACCCAGAAACGCCGCGACATCGCTTTCGACGCTCAGCGTCTGGCCATCGAGGAGGAGCAACTCTCCTCGAGCTTGAAAACCCAGGAATCGTTGTTTCTCGCCGAGAAGAAGCGGCTCGATAGCCTGACCGACGCGAGAATGCGTGCCATGAACGGCGGCGTCGTTTTGAGTCTTGGCGTGGCGCAAGGTCGTCACGTCAGCGCCGGCGATTCGGTCGCGACGCTGGTCGATTGCGACCAGGCTTTTGCGGTGGGAATCTTCTCGTATCGCCAGGCTCAGGACCTGGCGGTCGGCACACCCGTGACGATCTCGATGGGCGGGAACGAAGCGCCGCAACAAGGCCGAGTCAGCGAAATTCTCCCGAAGACCAGCGAAAAGACTGATCAGCAATACGCCGTGCCCTTCCCGCAGACCGAGCGGCGAGAGATGTATGTCCTCGTTAGCTTGGAGGCACGCGAAGCGCCCGCACTTCAGGATCGGTTTAAGGCAGCGAGCCGCACGAGCCCATGTTCCGTGGGTCAATGGGTGACGATCACCCGCGAGAACGGCTGGATTCCCTCGGCATCCGTAGCCTGGAAGGCGATTGCGTCGGGCTTCACCGGTCCGGAGGCGAAGGAAGGCTGGACCCGGGTCGCGACCGGAACTCGCGATGCCGTTCGGTCGGTCTCGGACGCGCTGGTGCGGGGGGCGAGTTCGCAGGAGGCCAGGCAAGTCTGGCGCTCGTTGTCGAACGGCGCCTCCCAGGCAGCCGATACCCTCTCGAACGGTCTCAAAGCCCTTGTGTCCAAGGCAGCCCCCGATCGTGAGGATCAGGCGGCTCGAGCAGCCTATCCCAGGGAACGCCGTGCGGAGAACACCCATTGAGGAGCGTCAGGCTCGCACTGGCGGCGGTCATGGGGGCCATTCTGTCGCCCGCGCAGGCGGCAGAGCGCCATGCCCTGGCAGGCCCCCTCTGCTCGGCCCTCGCCGAAACAGTCGAGGCCAGCGCCGCGGGGAGGGGAGGCGGCCGCAGCGGGCCGCTCTTCGTCGCGAGCTATCGGCCCGGTCCGAGCGAGACCGAATTGCCGCCGCCTTTGCGCCAATCAGCCTTCACCTACGACAATGCTCTCGCTGCCATCGCCTTGATCGCCTGTGGCGACCTCCATCGTGCGCGGCGGATCGGCGACGCTCTTGTGGCGGCGCTCGAACGCGACCGCACGTTCCACGATGGGCGGGTGCGCAACGCCTACCGTGCCGGTCCGGTCGAGGAGGGCGCCCTCGCTCTGCCAGGCTGGTGGGATGCCGAGAAGAAGATCTGGGCTGAGGATCCCTATCAGGACGGGACCGCGACCGGCAACGTCGCCTGGGCGGCGCTGGCGCTGCTCAACCTCGATGGCGCAATCCCAGAGGCGGGATATCGCATCGGCGCGCGCCGGATGCTCGCGTGGATCACCGCGAACGCGACCGATCGGCGCGACCCCGCCGGATTCTCCGGAGGGGTCGATGGCTTCGATCCGTCACAGACGGCTCTTCGCTGGAAATCCACCGAGCACAATCTCGATGTCCATGCGGTCGCTGCCTGGCTCCACCGCCTGGAAGGCAAGCCGGAGAACGCCAGAACCGCGGCGCTCGCGGCGGACTTTCTCAGAGCCGTCTTCGACGCCGACCGCGGCATGTTTCGTCTCGGCACCACACCCGAGGGTGCATTCCAGGGGACGGAGCACGTGGCCCTCGATACCCAGCTCTGGCCCCTCCTGGGAGTTGCCGGAGCTCCCGCCGCCTGGACGCGGGCGCTCGACTTTGCCGAGCGCAGGCTCGGCGTGCCCGGCGGGTTCGACTTCAACGAGGATCGCGACGGTCTTTGGATCGAAGGCACGGCGCAGGCGGCCCTCACCCTCCGGGCGAGTGGCCAGCAGGACGATGCGAAACGGCTGCTCGATGGGCTCATGGGCCAGATCTCGCCCTCCGGCTTCCTGTTTGCGTCGAGCGTCGAGCGGCTGACCACGGGCATCGCCATCGGCCCTGCGAGCGTCGGCGCGGACTTCTTCTACTTCCGGCGGCCGCATCTCGGGGCTACGGCCTGGGGTGTTCTGGCGGCCACGGGCCGGAATCCATTCACCGGGAAAGTCGTGGAGTAGCCGACGCGATGTTCGAAGCGCCACAGGACGTCTTTTCCGTTCTCACGACTGATCTCGGCATCTTCATCGGCCTCCTCGTGATGGCGGGGCTGCTCGATCGTGCCAGCGCGGCCGCGCGCCTCCTGTTCGGCGCGACGACGGCGGTGTTCATCCTCTGCTACGCCGCTTGGCGTTGGCACGACACCCTGCCGCGCCTGGAACCCGAACTCGGCAAGCTCTGGCCCTATCTGTTCTTCGCCTTCGAAATGATCGCGATCGTCTACACACTGATGTCGATCGTGATCCTGATCCGGTTCAAGGATCGCTCGGCGGAGGCCGACCGCGAAGAGGCCAAGCTGACGGCGAGCGGCGACTGGCCCGCGGTCGACATCTTCATCTGCACCTACAACGAGCCCCTGGACGTGGTCGAGAAGTCGATCATTCCTGCCCTTGCGGTGGATTATCCCAACGCCACCGTGTGGGTCTGCGACGATACAAGGCGCGGCTGGCTCAAGGATTTCTGCAACGAGGTCGGCGCCCGCTATGTGACGCGGCCGGATAACAAGGGAGCAAAGGCGGGCAACCTCAACAATGCCCTGACCCAGACGGCGGGATTTACCAACGCACCGATCATCCTGGTCCTCGACGCCGATTTTGCGATCGCCCCGAACATCCTGCGACGCGCCGTCGGCCTGTTCCACGACGAACGCGCCGCCGTAGTCCAGACGCCGCAATTCTTCTTCAACGCCGACCCCATCCAGCACAACCTCATGGCCTCCGAGGCTTGGGTCGACGACCAACGCATCTTCTTCGATGTGTTCCAGCCGGCGAAGGACGCCTGGGGCTGCGCCTTCTGCGTCGGAACATCTTTCCTCGTCCGCCGCGACCGTGTGACCGCAATGGGCGGTTTTCCCGACGATGCGATCTGCGAAGACATCAACCTGTCCTATTCGCTGATGCGCCACGGATATAAAACGCATTGGCTCAACGAGCGCCTCAGCGCCGGCCTCTCTGCCGAAGGTCTGCCGGAATACATCACGCAGCGGACGCGCTGGTGCCTCGGCACCATGCAGGTGGCACTCCTCAAGGGAGGTCCGTTCCGAGGTCGTGGTTATACGATGATCGAGCGGCTGCATTACCTGCACGGCGTGCTGAACTGGCTGTGCAAGCCTTTCATCGTCCTGATGCTGGTTGCGCCATCGATCTATTGGTTTCTCGACATGCCGGCCTTCTATGCCGACTATCTGTCGTTCCTGCGCTACGGCCTGCCTGCGCTTCTCGCCCTATGGACCTATAGCGGCTGGGTTTCGGGCAAACGCACGCTTCCACTGTTCATGGAAGTGACCCACATCATGACGGCCCTGCCGATCACCGTCACCCTCATCTCGGCGGCGATGAGACCGTTCGGCAGACCGTTCAAGGTGACCGACAAGGGCGGAGACCGCTCTGTTTCCCAGGTCCGCTGGCAGATGGCGGCCGGGTTCGGCGGAATCGCACTGCTTTCCGGCGCCTCGATCCTGTGGTCGTTCGTGTCGCCATACGTAGCGAATGAGATTTCGCCGCTCGACTACTTCAATCTTGTCTGGGCGGGCGTCGCCATGCTGTTCACCTTCGTCGCCTTTCTCGTCTGTTTTGAGCGCCCGCGGACGGCAGAAGAGTTTGTCGCGGAGGAGTCGGTTCGCGTGCGTTCGGGCGGCATCTGCTATGACGCCGTCCTGACGAGCCTCGGCATGGAGACAGCCCGGCTTCGTCTAGATGCTCCGCCCCACACCTTTGCTGCCGGAGACGCGCTGCAAATACAGATCGAGCCGGCCGGCTGGATCACCGCACGCCTCGCCGTCATGATGAATGGAACACAGACCCTGCGCCTGGAACCCAATCGAATTCAGCGGCATAGCCTGATTCTTCGGCTGTTCACGACAGCTAGCGACTCTATTGCCCGGACGGGGAATCTACGAGTTGCAATACAAGGGCTGATCCACCGCTGCTTTCGCGCGCACTAACGGCACGACGTCACGGAAACCGCGTCGCACTCTCATCTGAGATGCAGCCAGCGCTCCTGGATCAGGCGCAAGCCATCCGGACACTGGCGAACAATCATCCAGATGGACCGTTTCATGGCAACAGGAGGTGCACCCATGACCGTGGTCGTTTCAAACAAGATCTGGCTGGAAGGAAGTGCCGCCAGAGAGGACGGGCAACCCGTTTCCGCCAACCCCTATCCGGCAGGATCGCAGGAGAGCGCCGACTGGCTGGAGGGCTACACGACCCTCGAGGCCGAGCAGTTGGTAGCAAGTTCCGATCCGGGCGAGCACATGTAGGCAGCATCAAGCTTCAGCCCGGTTCTCGAGGTTCAGTCCCAATCAGCGGCTGACCGCTCGATCTACCGAGTGATCATTCAGCGCCCAGCCCAACGCTCACCTGGCGTCCGGCATCGGCACTACTTGAACCTGGGTCTTAGCGCTGCTTACGCTCGAATTCTTCGGCATTGCGAGCGCTGTCATCATCCGATCCGAAGGCTCACCGTAGATCGGCTGAAAGGCCTGCCTCAAGGCCTGCCCGACGCCGCACATGAGGTAGTCCCAACGGCGGCAACCGCGACTTGGCGCCCATACGAGGCGAGGTGTTGGCGCTTGCCGAACGGCAGAGGACATCTGAGTGTCCGGGATAAAGCAACGGAAAGCTACCTTTGCCCAACTTCCGCCGGCACGCTTCTTAAGAAGCCGGACCCATGCCGCGTCTGAAAGCCTTCGCTGCTGATCCCTACGCGATCCTGGACAACCCGCGTCTTTCGAACACGGCATTGATGCCCTCGATGAGCAAATCCTGCTGCTGCAGGTCCTCGTCGGCCGCGATGCGCTTGAGCTGTCGAAACGCTTCGGGCGAGACGTAGGCGGTCACCACGCGCTTGCCCTCTCGGGTGCTGGCCTTGGGATACTTGCCCGTCATGGCTTCTCGGATCCCAGGAGCCGTCGAAGCCACGGACATCGCCGTCATGGCTGCCCGCGCCTCATCGGATTGGCTTGGCACGTCAGCCGGGGAAGCCGCCGGCTTGCTGCTGAACAGGCTCGGGCGCTTCGTCATCTCAAACCTTTGCTTTCCTGCGGGACTTCCCGCCTGTGGGCAGGCCCACCTGTTGGCTTGCCCATCTAAACAGGGCCGCGACTTCCTCCGCGGCCTTTCCCTCCGGTTCGTATTCGGAGGCGGACCGTCCATCGATGACGGCATAGGAGTAGGCCACACGCTGATGGATCGTCTGGGGCGCCACCTGGGCGCCACTCGCCTCGAGCCCACGCCTGGCCTCTTCCACAATGGCGCTTCGGACCGGGGCCGATGAGAGCACAACCCAAGCCGGCTTTTTGGCAATGACCGCCAGATCGCGCGTTGCCTCGATGGCCTCGAGGTCGAAAGCCGCCGGTCGGCAGGGGATGAGGATGAGGTCGGCCGCCCTTGCGGCGGTCAATGACGCGCGGTCTGCGTTCGGCGCCGTGTCAATGACGAGAAGGTCTGCGCCGTTGGACCGGGCTGCGTCGACGAGCTGAGGCAGGCGCTCGGCATGGTCGCCCACGACTTCCGGCCCGTCAGCCTGGCGCTTGTCGCCCCATTTCCTTGCCGTAGCCTGTGGATCGAGATCGACGATCGCGCAGCGGTGCCCGCCGAGATGCGCCGCAACCGCGAGGTGTACGGCGAGGGTGGATTTCCCAGCCCCGCCTTTCTGACTGATGACCGCAATCGTCCGCACGTCAGCTTTCCCGCATGATGGCTAGCCCGCCTGCCCACAGGTTGGCATCCCTAAGCCCAAGGTGTCCATTCCGCAATCCCGGCCTCATGCAAACCGCTTGTCATTCGGCGGGTCGCGATGGTGTGGAGGGAGACGCCCGCTATCGATGAATTACTGGATCTCGGAAGGCAAGCAGACAGGCCCACGAGAGGGGACGCAGGCTTGACTGCTTGTGGGCATGCTTCAGGAAGGATCGAGATCGGAGGGAGGGGAGGCGGCAAGCGTAACGCCATCGCTGAAGGCGGCGATGGCGGAGTTATGAGTCAGGTCCTCCGACTGTGGTAGCGCATGGCCCGGTACATCGCCGCATCTGTGACGCTGACCATGATGATCCAGGGAGTAAAGCGGCCGCAGACCGAGGCGCGACCGACGATCGGCTCGGCGAGATGGGGCGTCGTCAGGAGCAGGAAAGCGAGAAGGGCAGGGAGCGCATGTGGCGGCTCTACCATGATGACAGCCGGAGCGGGTTTGCCGGTGGTCAGTCTCGTCGGATCGCCGGGTCGGTCATCGTTTCTTGCCATTGCGTGGCCCGCTGACGACCGGAGTGTTGTCGCGGTTCTCTTTGAGGAGTTTGCGCCAGCGTGTCAGGCGCTCAGGGTCCAGCGATCCTTCGGCGACGGCGGCCTGCACCGCGCAGCCGGGCTCGTGGGCGTGCGTGCAGTCGCGAAACCGGCACGAGGGCGCAAGCTCGGTGACCTCAGCGAACAAGGTCTCGATCCCCTCCGCGGCGTCGCTCACGTGCAGCGTGCGCATCCCCGGCGTGTCGATGACCCAGCCGCCGCCGGCAATGGCGTGCAGGGACCGCGATGTCGTGGTGTGGCGTCCTTTGGCGTCGTGCTCGCGAATGCCGCCGGTCTCCTGGAGCCGCTCCTGACCCGGACCGGCGGTGCAGGGTTTGAGTTTCCGGATCGACGAGCACCCGATCGCCTACTTCGAACTCGCCGAGTTTGGGTTGAACCGGGAGCAGCAGCGTGACGAGCCCGGTAGGAGCCAAGGCTGTCAGGCGAGAACGGTGAACCCGTGGCGATCCGGCTAGCCTCGCGTGCAGCCTCGTTGGGCTCACGATGGTCTTCGAAGAAATCGCACCATCCCAGGCTGCCAAGCGACAGGGAATTCGAGCGAGCGGCTTGATCTCTCAGGAACTCGATGTGGATGTCCTCGACGCACGCTACTCGTCCGCCGCGATCTCAAATTCCATCCCCCGGCCCGGTCCCTGGTCGGCATAGTCGACGAGGACGTAACCGCGCGTCGCCAAGGCAGCGTCGAGGCTGTCACGGTGTTTTCGGAACGTCTGGCCGATCGCGAGCGGCGTCAGGCGCGGATTGCTCTGCCGGAGCTGGTCGACGCCGACGTGAAGCGGCGCGCCCTCCCGGTCGGCGATCCGGATGAGTGCGGAGGCCAAATCCATGGCCTTCGTCTCTGAAGCTGATTTTGTCTTGAATGCCATGCCGGTTTCCTGGTGTGCGAATGTGCTGCTCAGCTACCCTGCAAGCTTTCGGCAAAATCCTCCGGCACTTCGCCGAACTGGCCGAGGATAATGACACCTTCGAGTTCGCCGGTCTCGTCGTCTGCCATCACCCGCAGCGCTGCGGTGCCGGGCACGCGGCCGGCCATGGCCTCGGCCTTCTTGAGCGCGCCACTCTCAGTCGGCGAGACCTCGCGGTCTCCCGGCACCAGGCGCTTGCGCTGGACCGTGAAGGTCTGGACGAGGAACGTCGTCTTGATCGTCATGGCCGCTCTCTCGTTCGAGACAGCCCAGCGCTGTCCCCGCTATCCACAAGCCCGACGGCACGCTTGACCGGAACCGACACGCCTGCTTGTTCTTGGTCCGTTCTAGCATGGATCGGAGCGCATGGCGGGCCTTTATCGGATCGAGGACCTGAGGTCCGATGACCTGATCTCCATCCCGATCATGGGCCCGGCGCTGTGCGCAGGCTTCCCGTCTCCGGCCGACGACTTCCTCGAAGGCGCGCTGGAGCTGCCGCGCTGGCTGGCGCCGAACCCGCCCGCCACCTTCGCCTGGAACATCGCAGGTGACTCGATGCGCGGGGCCGGCATCTTCGATCGCGATCTTGCCGTGACCGACCGCAGCCTGACCCCCATCCATCGCAGCGTCGTCGTGGCGATCGTCGATGGCACGATGAGCCTCAAGCGCCTGGTGTTCGAGGACGGGCGGCCGCGTCTCACCTTCGACAACTCGGACATGCCTGCCTTTGCCGTCGAGGAGATGGTCGAGGGCGAGATCTGGGGCGTGGTGCGCTTCTCGATCCGCTGGCACATCGCCAGGGCCGGGCTGGTGCGATGAGCCGCGCGATCGCGCTCATCGACGGAAACAGCTTCTACTGCTCCTGTGAGCGGGTGTTCGACCCGAAGCTTGCGCGCGTGCCCGTGATCGTCCTGTCCAACAACGATGGCTGCGCCATCGCCCGCACCAGCGAGGCCAAGGCGCTCGGCATCCGCATGGGCGAGCCCTGGTTCAAGATCCGGGACCTGTGCAAGCAGCAAGGCGTGCGGGTGTTCTCCTCGAACTACACCCTCTACGGCGACATGAGCGCTCGCACGAACGCGGTCTATCGCGACTTTGCACCCAGGGTGGAGATCTACTCCATCGACGAGAGCTTCCTCGACCTCTCGGACGTCCAACCGGCTCGGCGTCTCGAACTCGCCCGCGATCTACGTGCGACGGTGCGAGCCTGGACGGGTATCCCGACCTGCATTGGCATCGGCCCGACGAAGACGCTGGCCAAGCTCGCCAACCACATCGCCAAGAAGGTGCCGGACCTCGACGGCGTCTGCGACCTGACCGATCCGGTGGCCTACGATCATTGGCTATGCCGCATCTCGGTCGAAGAAGTCTGGGGCATCGGCAGGGCCTCCCTGGGCAAGCTCGAAGCCATGGGCGTCGACACGGTGGCGGACCTGCGCGACCTCGACCCCCGCCCGGTGCGCAAGGCCATGACAGTGGTGGGCGAGCGCATCATCCACGAGTTGCGCGGGCTGTCATGCCTGCCGCTCGAGCTGATGCCGGCACAGCGCAAGGGCTGTGCGGTCACGCGCTCGTTCTCTGCCCGCGTCACAGAGCGCGAGGTCCTGGAGCAGGCGGTGGCCACGCACGCCACCCGGCTCGGCGAGAAGCTGCGGCGCGGCGGCCTCTGCACGACCCATGTCTCCGTCTTCTACCACACCAGCACCCACGACCACGGTGCGCCGATGCGCTCTGTCTCTACCACTGTGACGCTGCCGGAAGCGACCAACGACACGCTGGCCCTTATCGCTGCGGCCCGGCACGGCATCGCCAGGACCTGGCGCGACCAGGGCGAGCGGCCGTGGCGCTACTCGAAGGCGGGAGTCATCACCACCGATCTGAAGCTACTCGACGACAGTCCGCGGGCGCTGATCGGTCAGCTCGACCGCGAGCGCAGTGGACCGTTGATGGCCGCGATGGATGCCTGCAACGCTCGCTTCGGCCGCGGCAGCGTGGTGCCGGCGCGGGCCGGGCTGCAGGCGAAGCGGACATGGTCGACGAAGTTCGAGATGCGCTCCCCGCGCTACACGACGCAAATCAGGGAGCTGCCGACAGCCGTCGCCTAATCCAAACCCAGCAATTTTGGTTCCCTCAAGAACGACAGGTATCTTGGATGCGCCAAATCTATTGATAACCTCAATCAGTAAGCGTGATCTGGCTTTAAGAACTCATTAGCAGATTCGCCCCGGAGATGACGTTTATCAAACCAAGCGTCAGCGGTCGGGAACATGCCTGCTTACACCCTTTTCGGACAGCGCTGGGATTATGGCGATGCCATCGCCAACGTAACCTGGGCGGTCGACTCGACCATACCAAGCTTCTTCACGTCCGACATCGCGAACGCCTTCTTGAGTTGGTCCACCTACGCCAACATCAGCTTCCAGCGGGTCGCTCCGGGCGCGGGTGCGGAGATCACTTTCAGCAACGCCTCGATTGATGGCGCCTCAAACGTGCTCGCCTGGGCGAGCACGTCCTACACCCTTGGCCGCGACCCCGAATACGTGCGGGGCTCCGTGCGGTTCGATGCCGACGAGGGCTGGCGCGTCAGCGGCAATGATGTCCAATCCGCCCGCGGCGTGGACTTCTACCTCGTCGCCCTGCACGAGATCGGCCACGCGATCGGTATCGATCATTCGACGGCCGCCAAGATGGTCATGAACCCGACGATCAACACCAACCTCTATGGCTTGACGCAACATGATATCCAGGCGGCACAAGCCGTCTACGGTTCTCGGATGGGCGCCCCGGCCTTCGATGCCGCAACCGGGTTTAGCGCGAGCCCCACACCAGCGGCGATCCCGATCTCGCCACCGACGGGCGCCTCCATACCGAGCACGCCCGTCGTTCCGACCGCCGTAAGCCCACCTCTGGAGGACCTGACTGATCCGGTCTTCCGCTTCTACGACACAAACACGCAAGACCATTTTTACACGGCGAGTGCTGTCGAGCGCGACCAGATCATGCGAACGATCCCCCATTACGCCTACGAGGGTGTCGCCTTCGAAGTTCCGGACGACGGGGCCGGTACGATCGACGTCTTCCGGTTCTACAATACCGCGACGCAGGCCCACTTTTTCACGTCGAGCGAGGCTGAGCGCGACCAGGTAATCCGCACGCTGCCGACCTACCAGTACGAAGGGGTGGCTTTCCAAGCTTTCGCATCGGCGGCTGGAACCCCGGACGCGCTGGTACTCGATCGGTTCTTCAATACGCAATCCAAAATGCACCACTACTCGAACGGCAGCGAATCCATTGGCATCCTGGCGGGTAAAGCCGGCCCTGGATGGGTGTTGGAAGGCCCGAGCTTCATCGTGGCCCAGATCGGCAGCGATGGTCGCCCGGCGGAGGCTGTGCACGAGGACGGCGTATACGAGGCCGGCCCACCTGCCAGTCTCAATCCGTTCGATCACCACGACACCTACGAGGGCGTCCTGCTTATCTGAGTAGCGGCACCACCTGCGTATCGTTGCAAGCGCGAAGCAACGATACGCCGGCTCACGTCGGTTTGCCTGGCCAGCAGGATCGCCGACCGAAGCGCCGAGCGCTTCGAATGCGGGTTCACCATCATGCCGAAAGCGAACGGGCTGTCGGACGCAGCGGCGCGGAGATCGGTCGCGTAGCCCTCGCCCGTACGGAAAGTCGTCGGCGTCGAGTCCGCCATGACGGTGCCCAGCGCAGCCGCGATACCGTGCCCGGGGATGAGCTCATGAGAAGGATGCCCAAACGAAAACGAGCGCCGCCGGCACCAGCATCTCAGGTCTTCACGTCCTCGTGCAGTGTCTCCTCGATGTAGAGCTGATCGAGGAGCACCTTGATGACCGCGATCAGGGGCAGGGCAAGAGCGACACCCCAGAGCCCGAACAGGACGCCAAGGAGCAGCTGGCCCGCAAAGATCGTCGCCTCCGGGATGTCGAGCGCCCGCTTCTGGATGAAGGGTGTCAGCCCATAGGTCTCCAGCGTCTGCACCGCCACGTAGACGCCGATCGCACCCAGCGCGGCGCTCGTGCCCGAGGCAAGGCTTGCCAGAACGATCACGACGCCGGCGACGAGCGGGCCGATCGTCGGGATGAAGGCCAGCAGCCCGGCTTGAAGGCCGAGAATCAGCGCTCCTCCAATTCCGAGCACCGCGAGGCCAGCCCAGGTGCATAGGAAGATGGCCACCATCGTGATGAGCTGGCCGAACAGCCAACGGCGCAGGGTCTCGCCCATGCCATCGAGCACCATGGTGCCGCGCGGGCGATGCTGGGGCGGTATGAACCGCAACAAGCCGTCGCGATAGGTGCCGGGATCGGCAGCGCAGGCGATGCCCAGGAAGACGATGACGAGGACGTTGCCGAGGGCATTGAACAAGGCAAGGATCACGTTCGATGCCGGCCCGAGGATGCTGCTTGCACTTGGGATCGATGCGCCCGCCGCTGTCTCACTCTGCGGCTTGCGATCGCCTGAGGGCTTGCCTTCGTTTGAGGCAGGGCCTTCGGCCGCCGGCGCGTTCTGCGATGTCGCATCCTCGTCGGCTTGCGGTTTGGGCGGCTCCTTGGGAGTGGTGTCGGGCTTCTGGGTCCCGAGCCCCTCCAAGGCCGGCGAGTCGATGCCGTAGCTCTTGAGCCAGTCACGCACTGTGCCGGACTGCTCCTGGACCGTTTGCCCCAGATCACGGGTCTGCTGCACCACCATGGCGCCGCCATAGCCTACGAGGCCTACACAAAGCCCACCAAGACCCAGGGTGACGACGCCGAGCCGCAGGCCCCGACGAAGCGCGAGCACCGACCCGAGGATGCGGGTCAGACCGTCGAGGAACACCGCAAGCAGGATGCCGGCGAAGATCAGGAAGAGGGTCGAGGCCGATAGCCAGGCCAGGGCCAGGAGCGCGACGAAGCATACGATGGCAATACCTGAGACCGCCAGCGACCATCTTCCGGGCTGTGGCCCGATGGCCTCTCGCGTCGTGTGGGCGTCCTGCATCGATCAAGCTTCCTACCGTTCCCTCGGGTTCTGCCGAGCGATTCATGGCAGGGAAGGCACTGAGGCCTGAGATCGGATGAGTCCAGCTTCGGCTGACAAACTTCGCTGGCCTCTGGCAGGAAGCGTCAGTTCGTACACCGAGCGCGGAACCCCAGAACCAGGGCCGTCGTGCAAGGACGGGCGATTACATTTGAGATGGGCAGACCGCCGGTGCACGGTCTCGCTGGGCGAGGTGCCGACAGCCTCCCCTCGCCACCACCCCAACCGCGCGCCGATTGCCCCTCCGATATGGATACAGAGGGCCGCAGAGACCGCCTGGAACAGAACCGCTGGAGCCGATCCCAGGCGTTCGACGCCGCCGTCAACGGAGCAGCCGGGACGAAGGTGCTTCCGATTCCCGGCCTCGGGTGGAGATTGGAGAAGCGCCGCCTTACGCCGTCATCCACCCGTGTAGCCCAGCGCGCCGGCTGCATCCGTCAGACGGCCAAATGCGGTGCGGTAGCGCGCGGCGAGTGCCTCACCATTCGGCAGGGTCCGATGCGGGCTGAGGTTGTCCTCGTTATCCGACATCTTGATCAGGATGGCGCCGAGGTTGTTGCTCTCAATGATCCGATCAATCGCCTCGGAATAGGGGATCTTCTGCTTCGGCTTGGTCAACAGGAGGACCATCGCCAGTACCTCGTCGCCGAAACCAGCGGCCGTCAGGTCGCCAGCTGTCGTTGCGGTATCCTCGAGAACATCGTGAAGGAGCGCCGCCTGCATGACCATCATCGGGTCGACGTCTATCCGGTTTACGGACCTTGCGTGCCCCGCTCGCGCCGCGGCGGCGTTGGCAACCCGTTCCAGGTGCCGGATGTAGGGTTGCCCGCCCTTGTCGACCTGCCCCGCATGCGCGCGGATCGCGAGGCTATGCGCGTCGAAGATCGAAGTCATGCCTTCACCGGCATCGCCAGCAGGATCGCGGTAGGGACCGCGCTACGCTCTGAAGCTTCCTTGATCTCAGGGTCTTTGACAATGCCGGGCGCGAACTGGCTGGCCGACACTGCAGCGAGGAGATCAATCGCGTAGCCCTTGCCCACCAAGGACCGTGGTCAGGCCACTAGTGAGGATGGGGGTCTGCCAGTCAGCGGCGCTCGAAGGCACGTGGCAGCTCGCCAAGGCCGCAAGCCTTAACGCTTCACACTGCCGTCAATCCCATTTGCCCACAGGCCCACAAGATAAATCGCCTGCAAGCCTGCGAGCCCGCAAACCCGAGCTATCCGATCACGGCGGTGGACCCAGCGCCCGATCTTCTCGGCGCCTGAGCCAGCCCGCCGCGCCTTCCATTCTCCCGACGTCCTTTAGCCCCGGAGGACACCGATCACGGCAACGATCGAACAGGCCCCTTTTCACCTCGATCCCGCTTTCGCGGCGATCGATACCCATGTACCGGCCTCGAGCGTCCGGCAGGTAGCGCCCGATGCCCTGGTGATCCAGCGTCACGCCTGAATGTGCGAGGCCCTGGCCCGCCTTGTGGCGATGCCCTTCCACGCATTTCAGCGCACTCGCCATACTCCGGCACCTGCGCTGGCACATCGCGCCGGTGACATCACGGACGCGGCTGTGCTGGTGCGAGCTTTCGGCATGGCGCTCTACCTCAACCTCGACTTCCCGCGCGAGAAGCCGTCCCGCCAGGGGGTCGCGCCGGTCAGGCGCACATTATCGCATGCCGGTGAGGTCATGGGTGTTCTGGTCCTGATCATCGGCGGAATGATCGCCATCGGCCTTGCATCGCTCACTTAGACCTTCAACCACATGCCTGCCGGCGGCCATGCAGGCCGGACCGCTTGCCCACATGCCCACAGAGATACCTGACGAAGGATTCCTGCACCTGCGCCTGCAGTAGCGGCGTGCGTAAGCCGCCACCGCAGGAGAGGCTCACAGCTCTCAGGGCGCCGGCTACCCGCCTCCAGCATCGCAAGCCGCGAGGCGGCCCGTATGAGTGCGCCGACCAGCTTCGTGGCTCATCCGGCCATCCGACCTGAGTGCTTCGTCGCGATCCATGAACGCCTTCGGCTGGAGGCTCAGCGGCTGCACGACATCGCCTAGGCCGAATTTGAGCGCCACAGAGCAGAGCCTGACACCATGTTGGGGTAAAGGATCCAGAATCTAAAGAAATCACTCATCAAAAGATTCACTGACTTTGTGACTTTGGCGGAAGGGGTGTCCGCCTCCGCCCAATCCGAGCCCGTCCAAAGGAGTCCGAGGCGTCGGGTGTTTCGCTGTAAACAGAGGTCCTTAGGCTCATGTGACCGTCCAGCCTGATCCGTTGTCATCCGGCCCCATCCGGCGTACGATGTGGGCGCGAATGTGGGGTACTGAGTTCGGAAGACCGTGTGACGAAACGGCTAGGGCGACACCCAGAGAAGGCGCTGACGGCGGTTCAGGTCCGCGCGCTCAAGGTGCCCGGCCGCTACGCTGATGGCAACGGCCTCTATCTCGTTGTGGATCCGAGCGGGGCCAAGCGCTGGCTCCTGCGCACGGTCGTCAAGGAGCGGCGCCGCGACATCGGGTTGGGCGGCCTCACCCTCGTGTCGCTCGCCGAGGCGCGCGAAAAGGCGCTCTCCTACCGCAAGCTCGCCCGTGAGGGTGGCGACCCGCTCGCCGAACGCCGCGTCGCCAAGGTCGCAGTGCCGACCTTCGCGGAAGCCGTCGAGCGCGTCCATGCTGAGAACGCGGGCACCTGGCGCAATGCCAAGCACGCCGCTCAGTGGCGCAACACGCTCCAGCAGTACGTCTGCCCCGATCTCGGCGAACGCACGGTGGACCGGATCGAGACCCCCGACATCCTGCGGGTGCTTACCCCGATCTGGCTCGAGAAACCCGAGACCGCGCGCCGGGTGCGCCAGCGCATCGGCACGGTGCTCGACTGGGCCAAGGCCTCGGGCTTCCGGCAGGGCGAGAACCCCGTGGCCGGCGTGACGAAGGGGCTGCCGAGGCAGACGACCATGGTCAAGCACCACGAGGCCCTGCCTTGGGCCGAGGTGCCGGTCTTCATCGCGCGACTTCGCCAGACGAGGGGTGAGATGGTCCGCCTTGCCTTCGAGTTCCTGATCCTCACGGCCGGGCGCACCGAGGAGATCATGGGAGCGCGGTGGCCGGAGTTCGCCCTCGATCAGGGTCTTTGGACAGTGCCGGCCGAGCGCATGAAGGGCAAGCGCGAGCACCGAGTGCCGCTGAGCACGCCCGTGCTAGCGATCTTGGAGCGGGCGCGGGAGTTCGGCGATGGCTCCGATCTCGTGTTCCCGGGGCGCCGGACGGGCAAGCCGCTCTCCGAGATGGCGTTCCTGATGCTTCTACGGCGGATGAAGGTCCCGGTGACGGCGCACGGCTTCCGCTCGTCGTTCCGCGACTGGGCGGCGGAGACGACGGCGTTCCCGAACGAGGTCGTCGAGATGGCGATCGCGCACAAGATCAAGGGCAAGGTCGAGGCGGCCTACCGGCGGGGGGACCTGCTCGATAAGCGGCGTCCGCTGATGCAGGAGTGGGCCGCCTTCGTGACCACGCAATCGACAGGAGATCAACGGCATGGATGAGAACGAGGTCAGCGAGGTACGCCGGCGGCAGATCGAGTTCCTCATTGAGCGCGAACTCGGGCTTCCAGGGGAAGCCTACTTCGAGAACCAGACGAGTGATGAGTTCTACGCCGAGGACGTAGAGGACGTCGCAGGCGCGCGAAACGCACGCTGGGACGAACTGGCCGCGCTCTCCAATGCAGACCTGACCACCGCCTACGAGCGCGAGCGCACGATCCTCGAAGACGACTGGTTGAAGATCTCGAAACCGCTTCGCCCCGAGGACGCGGCGCGTTGGATGGACGCCGACGGCTGGAGTGTGGCGGAGGCCGTCGCCCTTTCGTTCGGCATTGCTCCTCGCATCAACGACAATCTGCTGACCTGGGTCCAGCGCAACCGGCGCATTCACTCGGGCGCGCAGCAAGTCGCTGATCGGTTCTGGTACATTTCCCGCGCGATCGATGTCGGTATCTTAAGCCAAACAGTCCCGCCGCGCGCATTTCTCGAATGGCTGTCGAGCAAAAGCTTTGGAGTTCCTAGCGTAATAAGAAGTTTTGGTGATGAATCTCCGAGTTCGAATGATGAACTGGCATCCGCCCTGCGTGCATCAAATAGCGAACTGATGCTTCTGAGAGCCGAGGTCGACTCTCTGAAGAAAAAATTGCACGAAAAGCCGTCCCTGTCGGAAGGCACACTCTACGGACTGCTGGCAGTTATGGCCATCGGTCCATACAGGAGCGAGCTTGCGAAGAAGAGGAGTAGAGTTCCGCGGAACTTGAGCGATGCTCTACTTCTAAACGGAATTGAACTTGGACCAAAACGGGTGCGGCATCACCTTGTCAGAGCCGTCAGTTGCTTATTAAAGCCCAATCGGATCGCCATTCCTGAAGACGACGCTGCGGACGACGAGCCACCCGGAACGGACGTCCGATAGAGCGAGGGCGACGTCCCCTACGGCGTATTCTCGCGCCGTATGACCGTGGGCACCGCAACGAACACGGAGCCCGCCATTGCCGCAGCCAATCCCTGATCCCCTCCCACGTTACTTGCGCGTTCGACAGATCGTGGCCCCTCACGGGGTTCTGCCGATCTCACGCTCTACATTCTATGCTCAGGTCGCCGCCGGCAAGTTCCCGCCCGGCGTCCGCCTGACGCCCGGAACGACAGTTTGGGCCACGAGCGTGATCCTGGCGCTCGCCGACAAGCCCGCGTCCTAGACCGCGCATCCTGCACAAATCGCCAGTGCCTCGACGCCGCCGGTCTCGCACCGGCAGCGATCAATCCCCCCTGCCTCAAATCTCAGGCCCCCATGAAACCCGCCCAGTCGAACCCGAAAACACGACGCAACCTCGTTCGGTGCCGCTCGCGCATTACCGGCTCGCCGATATCTTCGATCCTGCGCGACGTTGCCCGCCGTCAGAAGGCGATCTTCGTGCGCACGACGCTCCTCTCGATCCGGAAGAGCGCACCGCCCCGGCTCCAGTAGCCTTCCCCGCTCGCGCTCCCCGAGGTCGCGGGCCTTTCCTTCTCTAATTCAATCCGGCGTGCACGGCTGCAGCGTGTCGCGCCCACCGGGGCCAATCAACCTCGATCTTGCCTAATCACGCACGCGGCCTCGGTGCCGCGGCGAACGCACCCCCATGCCCAAAGGACACCCATGCCCGCCTCCCTCTTCGACACTGCATCGCCGACGCCGCGCGAAAGCGATCACAAGACATCGCCGCCCACGTCAACGTCCGTCCCACCCGACACCGAGCTTACGGACGCGTTCCAGCGTTCACTTATGCGCATCACATCCGCACTGTGCTTTTGCACTACTTGTTGTGCCGCGCCCGTTACCCCCACCGTGGCAATACGCGTCAAGCCGACGCCGCGGAACTACACGCCGGTCCAAGCCTTCGGCGATAGCAACACGCCGTTCGCGCTAGCCACGGCGCTCTGGGACACGGATCCCTACTACGGCTGTGACTTGGTCCGCCGCCTCGTCGACCTTTGCACGAAGGTGACCGTCTACGGCGGTGCGCTTGCAGGCCGGCGGGACTACTTCGACCGTGCTCAAAGGGTGCGCTGGCCGGGACGCGGATCACCGCCACCGCGTCGCGCACAGCCGAGACGGTGCAAGCTCCTTGCCCCGCCCGTCATGTCACTATTCGACGACCTTGCGGTCACCGTTACGGAGGAGACCCGCAATGACCATAGGGAGGGCGAGCGGCAATGACCCTCAACCCCTTCGATTTCGGCGCCGACGAGGACGGTTACGACTTCCGTCCCGGCGTCCAACGGGAGGACCGCCTATACGCGCCGATGCCGGGCTCAATGCCGGCCCGCCTAGATGCACATCTCCAGCGCGCCACCGAGGCCGCGATCGCCAAGGACCGGAAGGCCGTGGACGATCCGGAAGCTGTCTACCTCCCCGCCGAGAAGGTCATCGAACTGATAGAGGCGGTCTCCTTCGCTAACCAGTACTACGGCATCGCTCTCAATGGGTTCCTCACCGTGAACTGGTCGTGGTGCGGGGTAGTCGACCCCGGCGCAGTCTCTCGGCTGACGACACTCATGATGAACCGAATCGGGAAGGCGCGCGCCAGCGCCTTCCCCGACACGCCGCTGCTCTACGTCCTCGTCCACGAGAACGCGCTCGGGCGCCTGCACAGCCACGTCCTAATCAATCTGCCAAACGGCGCGCGGCCGGCGCTACTCGCGCAGGTCGAGCGCAGCGTTGCACAGCTCACAGGGATAGCGCCCCCGCCGCACACCGTCGATGTTCAGCAACGCCAGGACCAGCGAATGCTCGCTTCGCAATGGCGTTACGTGCGTTACGTTGCCAAGAGCCTCGACCCAGACGCGCGGATACGCGCGGCCGACGGCCGGATTTACCCACTTGGCGCACTCCTCCAGCTTGAGAAGTGGCAGGCTTCCGGGCCGATCGGCGACAAGTCACGCCTCGGCGGCGCCATCGCGCTTAGCACGACAGCCCGCACCCGCAGCGGCCACATCTCGGCGCTACGGCTCGGCGCGTTTGCACAGCTTTACGACGGTTGGGAGGAACGTCTCTGCCAGCACCGCCGCGATCGCGCCCGCGCCGAGGATCAGGCCGCCGCCTTTGCCATGCCCACATTCCTATCCCCGACCCTCGCATGAACGACCGCACCGAGATCGACCCGCTCCGCCTCGTGGCCGAGATCGCGGACCCAGAGCTGCGGGCGCGCACTGCCCGCCTGTGGGGCCTCGACCACCCCGAGGCGATCGCCCGTATCCAGCCCGTCGCGTTCGACGGCCCACAGTCGCGCCTGCTCGCCGCGTTGCGCACCGCCGACCCCGGGGGAATCGCCGTACCTGCGCCCGACCCTGAGATCGCGGCGCTCGTGGCCGACCTTCCCCAGGTACTGCTGTGCTACCGCCCCGTCCCGCGGAATCTCTACCCCGGGCCGCCCACGATCGAGATGCCGGCTTCCGGGCTCGACATCGCGGACACGCGTGACGACGCCGATGTGACGGAGGACTTGCCCGCGCCCAAGAATAAGAGCGCCGTCACGTCGTCGATCGCACTCCTCGAGCCGCTGGTGCCGTTCCGCCTCGCGCCGTGGGAGACGGGTGTCATACCCGCCGAGATGGCGATCGAACTCGTCGATGCCGTCTCGTTCCTGATGCAGGAGCACGGGATCGTGCCGAACGCCCTGGTCACCGTCCACTGGGAGGCGATCGGCGTGCGCGACGCCTCCCGCGCCGCGCGGCTTGCGGCCGAACTCGCCGCCGCGATGGGCGACTTCGTGCGGCGGGAATTCGCGGCCGATCATCCGGACACCTTCGTGCTCGTCCACGACGCGGCCGCGGAACCGGGCCTGCGCACCCGCGTCCTTGCCCACGTCCCCGGGTGGCTGCGGGGGGCGTTCCGCTTGGCGCTCGATCGACACTTGCGCCGCATCCTCCGCAAGCCGCCGGGCGAGGCGCTGAAGATTTACATGCCACGTCGTCGCGAACGGGCGGGGCGGGTCGCCTTCGCGTGGTCGGCGGTACGCCTGATGCTCGCCACGCTCGATGCGCGTGTGATCCGGACCGTCTTGGACGGGGAGCGGGTCCAGCTCGCCCGGCTCCTTGGGTTGCGCGCGTTGGCCGGCACGCGCCACCTCGGCGACGTCGAGCCGATCGGCGTCGCGCCCGAGATCGACGTCGCGGCACGGCGCCTCACCCGGCGCGGCTTCTTCTCGGCCGCCCGGCGCGGGGCTTGGCACCAGATAGCGACCGGTTGGGAACTCGACGAGTTCTCGGCACGAACTCAGGAATGGGCCAACATGCACGAGTGGCTGAACCGGCTCGCACGCCACCCACACGTCGATGCGCGCGTGCGCGTCTACGTGCCTCGGCCGGGCCAGGGGCTCGTCGATAGCCCCGCGGTACCGGTGCTTGATCCCCATCGGCGGTCGCCGGGCGAGCACCCGAACGCGTTGAGCATACTTTACGCGCTCGACGCCGCGGATGCCCTGCGTCGCGACCGCGACTACGCACTGTTTCGTGGACCGCGGTCGCTGCCGCCGATCCGGCTGAGCTGGTCCGGGCTCGGCGACCCGCCGGAGCCGGACGCGCACGCAACCGAGCCCGTCGTGGATGCGGCGTAGGGGGGCGGGTCCGGACGGGCGGGTTGAATTTCGGTGATCAAAGAAAGACGCTCGGCGCCAACTCGGCTTTCCAGCGAGTTACATGGCGCGGTGGGCGCGTCTGGCCGATACGGACGCCCGCGGACGAATGTGGCGGGACATCGGGTAGGAGGACAGCGATGACAGGTGGGCCTGTGGCGGTCATCGCATCGGCGACACCGGTCACCTCAGCGGACGCCACCTTCGATTACGGCGCGCTCGCACCGGACTTAGCGGAGGCCTTGCGGGCGGATGCGAGCCGAATCCGGTCGCGCTTGCGCCGCTCCGTAGTGGAAGCGTTGGAGGCCGGCGCCGAACTGGCGCGGGTGAAGGCCCTGATCACGCACGGCCGATTCGGCGCGTGGCTCGCCCTTGAGTTCGGCTTGAGCGAACGGACGGCGCAACGCCTGATGAATGCGGCGGAGGCGTTCGCCGGCAAATCCGACACGGTGTCGGTTCTGGAGATGACGGCGGTCTATAGCTTGTCCGCGCCAGCCACGCCCCAACACGTCCGCGACGGGGTGATCGCGCAACTCGAGACCGGCGCGCGGCCGAGCCTCGAGGATATCAAGAATGAGGTGGCGCGAGCCCGCAAGGTCGCGGCTGAAGCGAAGGCTCAGGTGAAGGCCGAAGCCGCGCTGTCGCCGGAGGCGCGCGCCCAAAAGAAGGCAAGAGCGGAGCGGGAGCGGAAGCGGCACCACGCCGAACATCAGGCGTATCTGGCGCGGAACGAAGCCGAGAAGATCGCGGCAGAACTGGCTGCCGCGATCGTGCTCGAACGCCTCGGTCCGATCGACACCGAGCTGCGTGACCTCCTGATGCGAGCGAGCAGTTCCCGATTTCTCGCCTGCCTGCAACGAGCCCCCGAGGACGATTAACGGCCGGCTTGCGTCGTGGGCTCCTGCTGGGCCGATCAGGCAGGGTACGAGGAACCACTCGCGCGCCCGCACCGGCTGGCTGAACCGGTCCTCGATCGTCAACTCGAGGCGCGCGTTGGCGTAGCCCTCCATAGCGACCGCGGGCTTCCCTCACTCCCGGCTCCGTCTTGCCGTCGCATCCAGGTGCCTCGCCCCCTCTGTATTGAGGGATCGAACCTTGGTGAGCGCTTGAGGAGATCGTTCTTGCCGAAGAGCAAGGCTTCGCCTGGGCAGCGGCGAAGCCAGCCTGACTGGATGGGCCCGAACCTCGGAGCCGCGCCGTCGTCGACCGTCGGATCGGAGGTGCAACCTTGCGACAGGCAGGCCGGGGTTGGGCTGTCGGCCTTTACGCACCGCTTCCCGCCATCCCGGCGGCCAGCGCGAACGGCGACGCACCCTCCGATCCGCTGGAGTGCGACGCGTCCAAGGGGTTTGGCTGCCAAGCCTTGTACCCCTCTCCTGGACGCACACGTTACTGCGCGCGTCCTTGGTACCGATGCCCTTCGGCGCTTGATCCGGCGGTCCCCATCCCGCCTGAGTAGCGGTGGAGGCTCGGAGCCCGTGGGGGGCCTGGCGTGTCCCGGATATGGTGAGATGACCTGCGTGCCAGCATCGGTGCAGGCGCAGGTCGCTCGGGCGAGGCAGAGCGTCGATGGCCGCCCATCACGTGTTGCGGCGATCGAAACTTCGACTCGTCGCCAAAGTAGATAACCTCCTTAAAAAGCTGTCTACCGCCAACGCGATGCGCGGACGCGGCGGTCTGGCCTGAGCGCCCGGGCCCCAGCGCCAGCAAGTTTGGAGGGCGACTTTGTCTTCCAAATTTTTTCGCGTGTCCCAGCTGAACTGACAGGTCACGAAGGGTTCTGGCGCGTCCTCACAGTGGAAGTGTGCCATGACGAACCCAGACAACGATCTCGACCTCGATCACCTCGCCGACCTGCGTCTGCGGCTGCGTCACGCGCGTGACCCCGATCCCACCCTCGGCTGCGCGATCATCGCGTTGCTGCTGCCGGGCACGATCGCCGCCGCGTCGGCCAGGGCATGGCTCGCGCGATCCGAGGGTAAGCCGGCGGCCATCGGCACGGGGCTCGACATCACCGGGTCGGTCGAGGACGCGATGCGCTTCCTCGGACAGCTCGGTTGCGGACCGGGCTGGTCGATCATCGATGAGGATCTCAGCGACGAACCGCCGAGGGCCGACAGCGCGCGACACGCCGTCTGGCTGCGGCACCGGTTCTTCGACTGCTCAGGCCGGGGGCAGACCCGGCCGATCGCCCTGGTTGACGTGGCCATCCTCGCCACGGCGCTCGGCGCCGCCGGCTACGAGGAGGAGGAGCTGCCACCGTTGCAAGCCGGGGTCGGTTCGGTGCCAGACGACGGGGGCGAGAATCCGGGGGAGCCACCGGTGGTGGACGCGCCGGACGCCGGCTGGGACTTCACCCTATCGGAGGATCCGGTGGAGCGCACGCGTCAGTTCCTGGGTCAGTGTTGGCCCGATCTCGGCATGATCGACGATTTCTCCATCCTGGCCGGTCTTGAGCTGACGGGGCGCGTCTGCCTGAAGAACCGCGACGGTCGCTTCGGCGCGATGGACGGCTACGACCTCGACGCTGGCATCCTGCGCGTGGTCGATCGCAACGCGCCGATGAGCACGCGGTTCGACACCCTCGAGGACCTGCTCGCCGCCGGCTGGGTGCTCGACTAAGCCCGCCGGACCAAGCCCCCAGCCGCTCGATGCGAGCAACCACTGGAACAGAGGATCGATCATGACCACCAAAGCCTGGGCCATGCGCACGTCGCGCGACAGCCGCGCCCACCGCGATTTCATTTTCGGCGAGCTGCTTGAGGGGCGGCTGCGTCAGGGCTGGGGCTGGCTGCCTGAGCAGGACCTCGCGACGGTGTCGACCCGCTGCAGCGATCCTGCCGTCGGCTACGCGGGCCTGAGCAATGAGGAGAAGATGGCGTGGGGCCATTGGCGGCTCCTGGGCGAGGGCTCGCACGCCCCAGAGGACGCCATCCGCACAGGCGATACGGTGCTCGTGCCGAACGTGCCGGAGAACGGCACCTTCACGCTGTGCCGCGTCACCGGCCCCTACCGCTACGACATCCCGGTCGCGATCGGCGACCTCGGGCACATCCGCCCCGTCGAGGTGCTGACGCCGGGCGGCGTCGCCTACACCTCAGACCTCGTCCTCGCCCCACTGCGCCGCTCGCTGAGCTGCCGGTCGCGTCTGTGGAGCGTGGACGCGTATACCGATAACGTTGAGGCGATCGCCGCCGCGGTGGCGTCTGGCGACGTCGCCCGCAGCTTCGCACAAGGCACGGATCACCTCGCACGGGCACAGCGTGCCACCGCCGACAAGGTGCAGGCGAGCGTCACCGAGCTGGCTACCACCATCACCGAGCCGCTGCGTGCCGTCTTGAAGTCCGCCGAGTGGGAGCCGGTGCTGACAGCCGCCCTCGTGCCGCTGATGCGCGACGTCGAGGTGATCCACACCGGCGGGGCGGGCGAGGAGGGCGCCGACATCGAGATCCACGTCCCGAACCCGTTCGCGCCCGAGAGCCCGTGGGTCGTGGCCGTCCAGCTCAAGGACTACGAGGGCGAGATCCATGAGTCCGCAGCCGATCAGATCGAGCAGGCCATCACCGCCCGGCTCGACGGTCGCCGCGGGACCGGGGCGCTCGTCGCGGTGATCCTCGCCGCAACCAAGGCGCACCCAAGCACACGTCTGAGCGAACGGCTCGCGATCCTGGCGGAGAACTACCGCGTCGAGGTGAGCTGCGTTCACGGTGATGCCCTGATGCGGGTTATGGCCAGGGGTCTCTTCATGCGGCAGCGGTGACCGCCCCGCCCCGCCGGTCTGCCGCCCTCAATCCCGCTCGTGGTCCGCGATTGGGCCGGCGAGGTCCGCGAGCAGGCCGTGCAGCCCCCGCCACGGCTCGGCCGCATCACCGGCACCGCCCGGGGCGTACAGGGCGAGCAGCACGACGAGCTTGAGGCGCACACCGGCAAGGCTAGTCGCCGTCTGCGCCATCAGCACCGCGCCCACCGCCCGGACGGCGCGGGCAACCGTCGCCTCGTGCCACTGAGCCTCGATCAGGCCGCAGGCCTCGGCGGCTGCCTCCCACGAACGCCTGCGCTGGCACAGACGCCGCTTCAGCCGACGTGCCCGCGGACCCGGCGGCAGGTGCCGCTCGATCGTGTACGCCTCGGCTGCATACAACCCGGGGTCCCCGGGCGGGGTCGGCAGACGCACCCGCGAATGGCCGAGGCGCGCCACCAGTGCCGCCTCGAGCCGGTCGACCCGGGCGAGCGCCCGCTCGTAGGCAGCCACCAGCGCTTCGAACTGCCCGAACAACTGCGGGATTGGATCGTGGCACAGCCCGAGACGCGCTGCCGTCACCATGCTTGCCGGCGGCACCGGCGCCAAGGCGAGCAACGCCAGGAGCCGCCGGCGCGACGGGCTGCGCGCGCGTTGCCTGTCCTCGCCGCCGGAGCGCGGGGTGTCGTCGGCGCGAGGATCGCGGGTCATGCCGCGATCTCGGTGTCGGTCGCGGGCTGCGAGAAGGCCTCGAGAAACTGTGCGGCCCTGGAGGCGAGCGAGGCAGCGGTGACGAGGGCTCTAGCGTCGTCGCGTAGCAGGGGCATCCAGCCGGCCATGTAGGCCGCGTGGTTGGGATGGGGCTCGGGGGCGATACCGAGACCGGCCAGGACGAAGGCGGCCCCGAGTTCGGCCACCAACTCCTCGGCGGCGTAGGCGCGCGTGCCGAAGCAGGTAGTGAGCTGGCGATCGAGACGGTGGGAGGCACTAGTCCAGTGGATCAACTCGTGGCTGAGCGTGCCGCAGTAGCCCTCGGTTGAGCGAAACACCGTCCGGTTCGGCATGCGAATTTCGTCGCGGGACGGAAGGTAGTACGCGGCGTCGCCCATGCGGACTACCGCGCCGGTGGCGGCGACGAACCGATCGAAGGTCGGCGTCGGGTCGAGCGGTGTGGGCGGAGACGCGTTTAGCTCGGGCGCCCCGTCGACCTGAGCGGCGTTGAACACGGTCGAGGCGCGAGCGACAAGCCGGGGTGTATCCGCATCGTCGCTGCCAGCGAGTTCGGAGATCTCGGGACGCAGATCGCGCTAGAACAGAACGGGGCTGCCCTTCTCGCCAAGGCGGACTTGAGCGCCGAGTTTGGCCCATTGTCGACAGGTGGCCCAGCGGGCTTCCGCGTAGCTGTTGCCTTGCGCCGAGCACCAGAGCGCGAAGGTGTTGATGCCGCGGTACGAACGCCCGGTCAGGGCGTTGTGGGGTAGACCACCCTGAACACAGTGCCATGGGCAGACCCAGGCGGCGGGGTCAGCGGTGGCGAGGTGCTGGAGGATGGTGGCGGTGACGCGAGTGTGGGGATCGGCCATGGTCATCGCCCGAGCTGAGCCGCTTTGCGGCTGACGGGCGAAGGTTCACTAGACGCTGCGAGATTTTGCGGCGGAGAGGGAATTACCGCAGATGAAGAAGAGAGAAATTTCGAACGCTTATCCACTTACTGGCAATACGATGGGCGGCCTCGAATGACCGAGTCGGGCCGAGACCGGAAGGGCAGCTTGCGGATGCAACAACGAGAAAGCTGACGATCCGTTGACCAACTGAATGACACGTTGCGTGCCTGGCGCCCATCCGTATGGTGAGCCAGCCAGGGGGAATGCATGCCAGCACGAAGGCACTCGGGAACGGGCGGCGAGTTGTTCATCGTCGACAACAGCAATGATGAATGGAAGGCGCTGCGGTATCTACATGACTGGTGCGACTACGCCCAGTCGATCGACGTCGCGACAGCCTATTTTGAGATCAGCGCCCTGCTGGGTCTTGATGGTCAGTGGCAGAAGACCGAAGGGCTGCGCGTCCTCATGGGGGACGAGGTGGCGGCTCGCACTCGCCAAGCCTTCGAACAGGCGCTCAAGGTCCGACGGGGGCGACTAGACCAGAGTATCGAGGTCGAGAAAGAAAAGAACGATTTCTTAGACGGTGTGCCCGCCATTGCGGAGGCGATCCGCTCCGGTAAGATCCAGTTTCGCGTTTACAGGAAGACACGCTTCCACGCGAAGGCCTACATTACCCATGCCCGCAGTGAGGTCATCGGCGCCGCAGCGCTGGTAGGGTCCTCCAACTTTACTGGCCCCGGACTGACTCAAAACATCGAGTTGAATGTACAAATCACAGGCCAGCCGGTCTCTGTGCTTCAGGAATGGTACGAGGAGCACTGGGAAGAGGCCGAAGACGTCACACTCGAGATGCTCCGGGTCGTCGAACGGCATATCCAGTCGTTCACGCCCTTCGAGGTCTGGGCGCAGTCACTGCGGGAATACTTTCGGCGCCGCGAGATCTCTGCAGGGGAGTGGGAGAGGAACCAGTCCAAGATCTGGCCTTTGCTCGATGGCTATCAGCGCGAGGGCTATGGCCAGTTGATGAAAATTGCTGGCGAGCACGGCGGCGCCTTCCTCTGCGACGGGGTCGGGCTGGGCAAGACCTTCGTCGGTCTGATGCTGCTGGAGCGCTTAGCCATTCATGAGAAGAAGCGCGTGGCGCTGATTGTGCCGAAGTCCGGTCGGGTATCAGTGTGGGAGGCCAATCTCGATCGCCATCTGAAAGATCTCGGCCGGGGTCCATGGGATAACGTCATGATCCTCAATCACACCGATCTGAACCGCAGCAACGATACGGCTAAAGCGGTTGAGGCCATCGGAAAGCATTTCGACGCGATCATTATCGACGAGGCGCACAACTTCCGGAACCCGGGTCTGGCCGGCACCGGCCGAAAGAGGGAGTCACGTTACCGAATCCTGCAGCGGATCGCGCGCGGAAAGCAGATGTTTCTGCTCACCGCCACCCCGGTGAACAACGGTGTCTTCGACCTGATGCATTTGATTGAACTGTTCGCCTCTGACGGCGACACGTTCGCCAGCCTCGGCGTGCATTCCCTTAAAGGGCATTTTCGGACACTTGAGAAAACGATTCGAAAGCTGAACGAAGCTGACGAAACTGCGACGCCGGAGGACGACGTCGATCAGACGATTGAGCTGGGGCCGGCGCGCGCGGCGTTCGCCGCAGACGTGCTAGTCCAGAGCCTCGTGGTCCAGCGCAGTCGGGCCTATGTGAAGGCGAGCCAGAAGACCGAGTCCAAGGGCGAAGCGGTCTTCCCCGTGCGGGAGGATCCGAAGGTCGCAGAGTACGAACTGCTGCCCGTTCAGCAGCGGCTGCTTGATCTGGTCGAGGAGGCCTTCCAGCATAAGAATCCGATGTTCCGGTTGGCCTTGTATGACCCGACTGAGTGGCTGATCGATCCGAGAGAGGAGGACGACCTCGCCATTGGTCGCCGAGCGCAGGTCGTGCGGCTGATCCGCATTGGTTTCCTGAAGCGCCTGGAGAGTTCGACGGCCGCGTTCGAGCTCTCGTGCTACCGCTTGCTAATTAAGCTGTTGGCCTTCTGGGAGGCCCATGCCGAGAGTGAAGCCGAGCAGGCCGACCTTGCAGTCTGGAAGGACCGGCATAGGCAACAGATCGACCAGGTCAGGGTTGGTCTGAGCCGGCATGCGGGCGCGGAGCCCGACAGCGACAGCGAGGATGACGCCGACCCACTGATCACTGGCGACATGCAGGATCGAGTCGAGCGTCTTCCGCGTGATAAGTACAAAATTCCCGAGCTGATCGCCGAGACCCGTGAAGATCTTCAACAGCTGATCAAATTCCTCGAAGCGCTGAAGGGCTTTAATGCGGATCACGACGGTAAGCTTAAGGCACTGTGCCGGATGCTGACCGAAGATTCTGCGCTGAGCCAGCAGAAGGTGCTAATCTTCACCGAGTATCAGGGCACCGCCCGCTATTTGAAACGCGAGCTGATCCGGGCGGGTATCGAAGGGGTAGAGGAGATCGACTCTGGATCGCACAAGGGCCGTGATCGCGAAAGTGTTATCCGTTGCTTCGCTCCCTACTACAACGGCTGGTCGTCGTCTGCAGTTTACGAGGAAGGCAAGAGGGAGATCCGGGTACTTATTGCGACTGATGTCTTGTCCGAAGGGCTCAACCTCCAGGACGCTACGCGCCTCATCAACTACGACCTGCACTGGAACCCCGTGCGGCTGATGCAGCGTATTGGCCGTGTGGATCGGCGCATGAACCCGGACATCGAGACGGCGATGGTCGCTGATCATCCCAACACGGCACCGCTGCGGGGCAAGGTCGCCTACTGGAATTTCCTGCCGAACAAGGCCTTGGAGAGACTGCTTGGCCTTTACCACCGCGTGGCTGGCAAAACATTGCGCATCTCGAAGTTGTTCGGCATCGAAGGAAGGCGGCTTTTGACTGAGCTGGATGACTACGAGGACCTCAGGAACCTTAACGAGAGCTTGGACCAGAAGCCATCGGAGGAAGAGCTGCTACGTAACGAACTGCGACAGCTGCTGATTGAGCACCCGGAGCTGGAAGAGCGGCTGTCGGACTTCCCCAACCGCGTCTTCAGCGGCCGGGAGGCCTCCAGCGCCCAGGGTGTCTTCTTTTGCTATGCCCTGCCCGGGCGGGCCAAGGGGCCCGAAGGCGAGGAGCGATGGGACTTCGATGAGGGGCGGCAGGTGCGCTGGTACTTCCGCGATCTGGCTGGCGGACCAGTGCTGGAGGGGGCGCCCACGATCGCCGCCCACGTCCGCTCCGCTCCGGAGATTGGGCGCCGCATCCAGCTGGACCGAGCCGCCTTGGTTGCAGCCCGCATCGCGGTCGAGAAGCACATCGAGACGAGCTATCTGCGCCGGGTCCAGGCGCCGGCGGGTGTGCGCCCGGTGCTTAAGACGTGGATGGAGTTGAACTGAGCCGATGACCCACTACGAAGCCCTGAAGGAGCTCTCCGATTTCTCCAGCCTGGTGACCTACCTGCGCGACGAGCTGGAGTGGGAGATCCCTGAGGATTTGCCGCTCGGCGACCTGACCTACAGCTACACGGCCGACGAGCTTGGCTTGAAGCTGAACGCCCAGGTCGAGATCACTCAGCTGCGGCCGATTGTGGGACGAGAAAACGCCTGGGGCGTGTTCTTCGTCGACTTCGACAAGGCCGAGCTGCCCGTTACCTTGCTGCGTCGCATACTGTCCAGCGTCAGCCGCCGGAAGCGTGCCTCAGCTAATGCGGGCGACCGTGCGCTGTTCGACAAGAACGACCTGCTGTTCGTCTCGGCCTTCGGCAAGGCCGAGGATCGTCGTCTGGCTCTGGCCCACTTCCATCAGGAGCCGGACGTCAACTCCCTGCCCACCCTGCGGGTGCTAAGCTGGGATCAGCTTGACACCCCACGCCACATGACGACCGTGGCCGAGCGGCTGAGGCGCCTGCGTTGGCCGTATGGGCACGAGCAGGACGAGGTCTGGAAGGCGCGCTGGGCCAACGCCTTTGTCGACCGGCCACGCGAGGCGATCCGTACCGCCAAGGAAATGGCTCAGGCGCTAGCCGACAACGCAAAGCAGATCCGCGTGGCGATCCAGGAGATCCTGCCCAAGGAGAAGCCGGGTCAGCCGCTGACCCAGCTGTTCGAGGCGGTGAAGTCGACGCTGAACAAGGACCTCGACGTTCCGAAGTTTGCCGACACTTACGCCCAAACCATTGCCTACGGGCTTCTGTCCAAACGCATTGACCAAGTGCAGCGCTGGCGGGTTGATAAGGCGCGGAACCTGAATAGCGACCTGCCACTGCCGCCGATTACGACGGACGCGCTGGAGACGGCAATCCCAACCAACCCGTTCCTGTCGGAGTTGTTGACCAGCTTCATGGGCGCGGTCGGTCGTGACGCGGGCGGTTCGGCGCTGGATTTCGATGAGCTGGGCCTGGGCGACCTGGTCGACCTGCTGAACACCGCCAACATGGAAGCGGTTCTCGACGACTTCGACAAGGCTAAGCAGGGCGACGACCCGGTCATACACTTCTACGAAGGCTTCCTGGCCGCCTACGACAAAGCGATGAAGGTCCAGCGCGGCGTCTTCTATACGCCGAGGCCAGTCGTCTCCTTCATCGTCCGCTCGGTGGACGAGGTCCTGCGAACCGAGTTCAGCCTGCCGCTGGGCTTGGCAGACACGACCACCTGGGGCGAGTTCGTCGCCGCGCATCCGAACGCGAAGATCCCCGACGGTGTGAAGCTAGACGAGCCGTTCGTGAAGATCCTCGACCCGGCCACCGGCACCGGCACCTTCCTGGTTGAGGTCATCGACCTAATCTGGCGCCGCATGACGGAGGAGGTGTGGAAGGGCAAGCCGGCGGAGGAGAAGCGTCGGCTGTGGAACGCATATGTGGCCGAGCAGCTGCTGCCGCGGCTGTACGGCTATGAGCTGATGATGGCGCCCTACGCCGTTGCGCACATGAAGATCGGCCTCAAGCTGGCGGACACCGGCTATGATTTCTCTGGGGTCGAGGCAGGCCCGGACGGAGAAGCTCAGCCAATTCGGGCGCGGGTGTTCCTGACCAATGCGCTGGAGCCGGCACAGGACTTCAACCTGCAGCTGGCCTTCATGAACGAAGCCTTGGCGCACGAGGCGAAGGCAGCCAACGACGCCAAGGCGCGGGCGCGGTTCACGGTGGTGGTGGGGAATCCGCCGTATGCGATTAAGTCGTGGAATAACAAGCCTTGGATCAATCGCTTAGTCGAGGTCTACAAGACCACGGTGCGCGACGAGGAAAGTCAAATTCAAGCCCTGTCCAATGATTATATAAAATTTATGAGGCTGGCTGAGCACGTGATCGGCCGATCGATATTTGGAGTGATTGGACTTATAACCGGTCACGGCTTCACACATGGAACTCAGGCAAGAGACATGCGCCATAGTCTCCTCCAATCCTTCTCAAAGTCGGACTATCTGGATCTGCATGGAAGCATCCGACGCGGCAAGGCTGGGGCAGATTTAGATCAGCCGATTTTCGAGATCACCGCGGGTGTGGCGATCACTGTCGCCGCTCGATCCGTGCTGAATGACACCGAATCGGTTGCCCGCTTGCACGACTTGACGGGCACGTACGAAGCTAAGATGGATGCATTGGCGAAGCGCACGCTTCGTCGATACAGCGCGCGCAGCTACCACACAACCACAGCGCCGAACTTCTGGTTTCGAGAATCAGGCAACGTCGAAGAAGAGGATGCGTATCAATCTTTCGCTCCACTCACCGCTTGGCTTGGCACTGGCGATCGACAAGCCGATATGGAGGTTCGCTGGGCTACCGGCTTTACTTCTCAACAAGATGATTTGGCGATCGCATTTGATCCGGCCGATCTAGACCTAAAACTGGACGCTCTCGCAACTTCAAGTTCTTTTGATGAGCTTAGAAAATCTTTACGCGTTTGCACAACCAATCAATGGAATTACGACCGAGCGAAGAAATACGTTTCAGAGCCGTCCAATCGCCGAACGACAGAGGTGTCCTATCGGCCTTTCGATCCGCGCCTGACTATCCTAAACCGGAACGTCGTTACGATCGTCAGGGATCGCATTACTAGCCAAATGAATGGAGGGAAAAATCTTGCCCTTCTATTTCCGCGAGCAGTAACAGACCCGAAGTGGGCGCATGCCTTTATAGCCAACGCCCCTTCGGACAAAATCTTCTTGTCGAACAAGACCTCGACCAATTCCTACGTTGCGCCGCTTTGGATCTTTGCAGACGGGTTGGGGGTAGGCGGACAGGTCAATCTTGCTAGCGGGATGCTCACACGCCTAGCCAAACTGACCGACCTCAGCTTCGACGACGGCTTCGTTGAGCCAGCGCGCGGGACGCTGCAGGGCGGCGAGTCCTCCCCGTCGACTCAGAGCTCGCCGCCGCTGCGTCGCGAGCGGGGCGACCTGAAGATGACCTTCGGCGCGCGCGACGTGTTCGATTGGATCTATACGGTGCTGCACTCGCCTGCCTATCGCGAGCGCTATGCCGATTTCCTGAAGTCCGACTTCGTCCACGTGCCCCTGCCCAAGGATCGCGGCCTGTTCGCCACCCTGATCCCGCTGGGCACGAAGCTGGTGGCCCTGCACCTGCTGGACGCCGACGCCCTGCCGGACTTGCTGAAGGACCCCCGGGTGCGCTTCGTCTCCAACGACGGCGAGGCGCGCCTCGGCCGCTTCAACAAGGAGGTGCGCCGCGAACCCTCAGGCCGCGTCTATCTAAACGATCAGAACTGGTTCACCACCGTACAGCAGGCCGCCTGGGAGCACTGGATCGGCGGCTACCAGCCGGCCCAGAAATGGCTAAAGGACCGCGCCCAGACCGGCTCCAAGGACAAGCTGAAGCCTGGCCGCCTGCTGACCGATGAGGACATTCTCCACTACCGCCGCATGATCGAGGCCCTCGAAGAGACCGGCAAGGTCATGGCCGAGATCGACCGCGTCATCGACCAGCACGGCGGCTGGCCGGATGCGTTTCGGGGGATGGCGGATTGAGAGCGAGCCCGGCCACGTGCCTGCGTCAGGCGTCGGCCGCCGTCAGCTCTCCGCGCATCAGGCGTCCCAAAAGGTCGTCCACCTCACGGCTGAGGTACGGCCCCTCCTGGGTGGTGACCAACTGCCCCGGAAACCACTTTTCGTACCAAGCCTGCTTAGCCTTCCAAGCATCAGCATAGGTGGATAGCTCGAGGAGCCCAAGATGTTCCCAATAATAACTTTGTCCCTGCCAGGTGATGGTGAAATCCGGTAGTCGCATAGTCCCATCTTGTGCAACCAACGGGTTCTCATAGAGGAACGGCGCCTGACGTTCATGCAGCAGATTGGCGATGATCACCTCGGACTTTGAGCGAAGCATGTCGCCAGTAAGCGCCTCGTGAATCTTGCCCGCCTCATACCAGCCGCGGCGTTGGGTCAGTTCTCGCCGAGCCACATGTATGGTGAACAGGGATGAGTTGATCTGAGGCGTCTGAGCGTTCTCGCGCCGCCGGGAGTCTAGCAGGCTTTTCACCCCGCCCTCGACCAGAAGAGTGCAATGGCGGGTGGCTCGCGTTAACGCCGTATAGGTCAGTTCCGTCGATACCAGCCGCCTTGCGCTCGACGGCACAATGACAAACGTGTGCTCAAATTCGCTACCCTGAGCCTTGTGGACTGACACGGCGTAGGCGAGTTCGAGGTTGTCTTCGACCTTCTCCGTTCGCTCGTAGCGTGGCGTCGGCACTTTTCGCCCATACCCGACGCCAAGCTGCGGGTTGCGTTTGAAGTGAACCGCGAACCGGCTGAGGCGCATGCCGTATGCGTTGCCGTTCACCTTCGACCACAGCTTCCTGGCATCGAACCCGATCGCGCGGACGTTACCGATCTCGCCATTGAAGACTTGGACCTGCTTTTGGCCTCGAGCATTATAGTCGTACGCCCATATCATGTCGGACACCGGCCGATTTCGAATCTGGATCACTTTGTCGGTAAGGGTAACGCCGCCCTCCAATCCGACGGTGTCGATGTATTTTTTGCACCGGTGACTTTGACACGCGTCGTTCAATGCCTCGACGCCATGCGACTCCCCCCTGTGTGGCGTCAGGATCTGAAACCGGGTGGGATCCGCCTCGAGAGCCGATCGCCAAAGCGCGTCGGCATCGTCGCCCTCCGCGCCCATGCCACGCATGCGGCGTTCGACAGTCTCGATCAGAATAGACGGGAGCTCGGACTCTTCGTCCCAGAAGATGACGTCGAGGTCCGCATCTATTTTGCCGCCCCCATGGAGCCGCTCGATCAGCGCTTCCTGGTCGGGTCGCGTGGGACGCTCGGTTGCGTGCTCAGACAGCTTGTCTTCATTATCGACGACGAACAGCTCCGCGAGGCGGACGATGGCGGTACCGGCGCTGGAAGCCTCGTTGCGGAGCTGGCGCAGGTTTCGGCTCAGACGTCCAAGGGCGGCCGGCGCTTCCTTATTTAGCCACGCGATAATATCGGCGAAGACGCGCCCGCGACCGATCGGCGGCAGCTGCCCAGCGTCGCCTACCAGGATCAGCCTTCGAACCGCATTCCACTCGATGCAGCGAAAGAGCGCGGCGGCCAGCACAAGGTCCAGCATTGACGCCTCGTCCACGATCAGGGTCGAGATCGCCGCCTTCTGCCCACCTTTGCGTTTGAGGGTGAAGTTGTCATTCAGCCATCCCTTGGACGCAAGCAAGGAATGGATCGTATTCGTCGAAACGCCGGAAAGTCCGGCGTCCTGGAAGATCTCCCGCGCCCGATCCGTGGCCTTTCCGGTCGGTGCAAGGACTGTGACATTTGCGCCCTCGCCCTCGGTGTGACGGACTGCTCGAACAAGAGCCTCGATGACCGACGTCTTGCCCGTGCCCGCTGGTCCGGTAACCACGCAGATCGGCTGACGGAATAGACGGGCGCAAATCTCGGCCTGCTCAAACGCCGCCTTTCTATACAACTCGCCACAAAGCTCGGCCAAGGAGCTGTCCGACTTATAGGTCCACCCCTTCCAGACCTCATCACCGATGGGTCGGCGCAGGCTGATATCGGGCCTGCGAGTCAGCCCTCTGAGGGTGGCCTCGACCAGCCTCTCGTCTTCATGGACTGCGCCAAGATAGACGCGACGGCCTTGCTCGTCGGCCTCCATGTGGATGACGGGCTCCAAAAACGCTTTGTCTGCGTCGAAATACCGATCGCTGAAGGCGGCCTGTTTCCAATCCGGAAATCGCGCGACACGCTCGCGGATCTCAGCGATGAGCTCCTCGCCCTGCCGGAAGGTGTGGCTTGGCTCTCGATTTAGATGATCGACGCACAGTGACCGAAATCGTCGCGGGTCATCGAGCGTCATTTCAGCCAGATGACCGCCGCCAAGGTGCGGTTCTGGGATCACACCGCGATCGACCAGGCCCCATGGGATTCGGTCATCTGCGCTGTCGCCGCGATAGCATTCCGACAAGAGGTACGGATTGTCCGAAATGGCCTTGAGTTCGAACGGGAGGCCGCTTGATGCTCTTCCATCGCTTATGACCGACCTCATCGTCTCCGCCGGTAGGTCGAAGCGTGACAGCACTGCGCGCAACAGATCTGCAGCTCCGGGCGGAAGAAGGCTCCACGCCCGCCGGATCTGTTGCTCCGCCTTCGGAGTCAGAGGCGGCGAAAAGTCTCCGGACGATGCTCCATCCAACCAGTCGAACGCGGCCTGAACCGCCGCTTGGCCGCCTCGCCGTGTCTCATACGCCTTGGTCGTGTCGATAAGATCCGCAGCGCCAGCAGCGTCCAGAGCTCGCAACAGGCCTGGATATAGCCCGCGAGTCCGCCATAGCTCCGCAATCGTTGAGAGAAGCCAACCTTCGCGGGCTTCCCAATTCTCACTGGTATCGCCCCAAGCCCGCAACATCCTGACCTTGTCGAGCAACTGCTCCAGCAGGCCAATTGCCTGGTCGTCGGTCAGGTGCTTTGACCCGTATTTGAACAGCACGGGGTTGTCCGGTATGACCGCGACTTGGGCGAGCCGCTCCGGATCATCCGCATAGGAGTGCAGTGGCAGTCGGAGGCCTTCGTCTGGGTAGGCCGACGTGATGTCACGAGCCCAGATCATGCCTCCGGCATAGCGGCTGGCGATTTCCGGCGTCACATCCTCGTAAAAGAACTCCGCCCCGACTTTGGTAATCCTCGATACACCTACGAGAACATACCGTGGCGTCTCCTCGTTAGAAATCGGGTTTGAATAGTTCGCGTAGTAGAAAATTAGGTTGCTGCCACAATCGTCTCGGATCGGTCTGAAGAATTCTAGGACGCGACGCCTCCGAAGGTCGTTGTCCGTACGACCTGAGGCGGTAATATCCTCTCCGTACATTGCTTCGTAGGGCCAAACGCTGACCGTCGCGGGATCCATCTCCCATTCCCGTCGTGCCGCGCCACCATGGAAGAAGTCTGGCGGATTCGAAGCGGCCTTGGCTGGGTCGAGGCCAAATGCGTTGTAGCTGTAGCTACAAGGCGGCACGTACCCCTTGAGCGCTGAGCCACGACAGCCGGCGAGCGCGCCCTCCACTTCGAGATCTCGTTCGCGTGCGATTACGTCACCCGGGAAAGATTTCCACCCAACGCAATAGCTGTTCTGCTCCGGAGACGAACAGACGCTGCCGTCCCATCCGTCGGCGTGCCACGCCAATCGCGCGGTGATATGTGTCGGCATAAGCGTGTCTTCCCCTAGGCAGACTTAACCCTACGTCGTTGAACAGGGGAGGCAAGACTCGAGGTATGACCTTATTGGCTTCTGGAAAAATTCTCTATTCAAATTGGTCAAACTGGCTGATGGAAGTCTGCGCTCATGCCGGGTTCATGATCCTCTCCGTGGTCGATCTCGATGGACCGCCGCTCGTTGGCGTCAGATGTTCGGACCGACCGAAGTGGTCCTCTCGTTCGGTGAAGATACCGTATTTCCTTGGGTGGCCTGATCCGCGCCCAACGTCCCTGCGGAAACCCATCCGTTGAAGCCAGTCAAACGGCGGCGCTCTTTGGTGCTGATGTCCGCCTACGAGCGGCGCATTCACAGAAAAATAGTTCGGACGATCCAGTGAGCGTCCGCTTCTGGAAATTTTCATCATTCGGAGGAACGACTATTATGGGCGCGAAGCAGTAGCAGAGTTCGGTCTCGCCGAACCCGCGTATACGTCTCAAGCTAGATGCGGCACAGGATTTTCTCTCTACAGAGAACCACTTGCTGGCCGTAGTCCGGTCTGGCCAAGTGCGATGCTCGTCATCCGGGCTGAATTGTCAGACCGATCATTCAGGGAAGGAGAGGCGATCGGCGAGGTCGGTAATCCGGTCGCGCCAGGCGAGGAGCTGAAGCCAGCGCTCGGGAATGGCCGAGGCGCCGTAGAGGGCACCGGCGAGTTGGCCGGTGACTGCCCCGACCGTATCAGCGTCATCACCGAGGTTGACGGCCAGGGTGAGGGCCTCCTCAAAGGTGGTAGTGGTGCCGACGGCCCAGAGCGCGGCTTCGAGCGTATGAATGACATAGCCGGAGGAGCGGATTTGGACTCGCGTTTTGCCGCGCCAGGAGCCCTGGGCGATTTCATGAAGGGCGGCGTCGCCGGTCCGCTCTACGGGGGTGAGGTCGTCGTCCATGCCGCTGATGAAGTGCCGGGGGCGTAGGCCGTCTGTATCGGCTCCGATCCAGGGGCGCGGGCGTAGGACGTGGGGTTGGCCGAGAATGCCTTCGCGGAGGAGCTGGACCAAGAAGGCACAGGCCTCGACGGCTTGAGGCGCGCCGTGGGTGGTTCGGCTTTGTGCCTCAGCGATCCGTTCGGCTTCGCCAGGATCATGAAGGGTGGCGAGGGCGACGGGGGCGAGCCGCATGAGGGAACCGTTGCCGGCGGTGTCGGGATCGGTGGAGCCAGCGTAGGGGGCACCCGTGCGTATGAAGCGGGCGAGCGCCTCGCACGTAGTGATGCCGATGTCGAAGCAGGTGCCGGTGCAGGAGTTGGTGCCATCGCGGTACCAGGCGACGAAGCGGGTCATGAGGTCGCCTGGATCGAAGCCGGGGGCATGAAGGAGGCTCTCCGCGAGGGCCAGGGCCATCGAGGTGTCGTCGGTCCAGTCGCCAGGAGCGAGTTTGAAGGGGCCACCGCCGGTCATTTCGATGTGGTGATGGAAGGTGTCGCGGCGGCTGAACTCGAGGGTGGTGCCGAGCGCGTCACCGACCGCGAGACCGAGCAAGGCGCCACGGGCACGGTCGAGGATGGCCGGGTTCAGATGAAGAGCTTGGGTCACGATGAAGCTCCAGAGGTGGCGGTCGGATGAGGCCGAACGGGAGCTGAAGATTCACGGCTGCGGGGGTGGAGTTGCGAGCGGTGGTCGCCGCCTATGGCTGCCACGGTGGAGCAGGTGGAGCTGCTCGTTCCGGAGGCCCAAGCAAAAGCGATCGTGCACGGACTAGACGATGGTAGGGAGGATCGAGTCATGCCGGTAGGTGGGGGTACACCGCAGCAGCCGTATGCAGGGTAGGGGTAGGGGTAGGGTGCCGGCCGGTGGCCGCGGTCGGTATCCTAGGGGTATTCCAGGGGGGTGTCTCAGGGGGATAATGAAATGTAGCAACCAGCTGGGTGATTGCACATCTGAAGATCGCGCAACTTGGTAGCGATCGTCCAATGCAGACTGGACGAAGGGTTAGCGGGTGAAATCTGCCAAGCCTGTCGAGAGGTTGAGCGCTTGGGCGCAGGTCCGGCGCATGACGATGATATTGGCCCGCATGGTGTCGGCTGCACCATTGTTCGTCCACGTCTGCCGACGCATCTTGGCACCAGCTGCAAGG
>NZ_JAIETD010000116.1 GCF_019745455.1 Methylobacterium sp. | reverse complement strand
CTGGCGCGACACGCTGGTCGACGCGGCGGTCTTCCGCGAGTGGATGGTCGGCATGGGCCGGCGCTCGGCTTTCGAGCAGATCGCGCATCTCTTCTGCGAGCTGTACCTGAAGCTGCAGGCGGTGGGGCTGGCGCAAAGCTATCGCTGCTCGCTGCCGGTCACCCAAGCGGATCTCGGCGATGCGCTCGGGCTTTCCAACGTGCACGTCAACCGCGTCCTCCAGGAGATGCGCGGCAAAAGCCTGATCACCTTGCGTGGCCATACGCTCGTCATCGAGGCCTGGGATGAACTTCTGCGGTTTGCGGAGTTTGACGAGACGTATCTGCATCTGGAGAAGCGGGCCGCGGGATGAGCCTTCACCTACAGCCTGTGCATGTCGGCACGGGCAGCCACGACATCGAGAGCCACCTCGTCTTTGCCGACGGCTACCTTGTCGCCGTGCTGGTCCAGCTCTCGGACGAGCATGATGACGAAGCCGGGATGTGGTTCCTGGAGGCAGGTTTCGGGCGTGTCGACCATCCGAATCCGCCGACCTTCGCGAATCTCGACAAGGCGCAGGCCTGGATCGAGCGGCGCCTCGCTCAGACATCGTGATCCAGGCTCTGACCCGTTGCCGGCCAATGTCGGGTCCGTTCGCTCTCGATCAAGGAAGCGTGACGCCTCAGCCTTCGATCTCCGGAACGATTTCGCCGAACCGCACCGTCGTCGCGAGTGCGCCCGCCTCGTCCGTGATCTCGAAGGCGCAGGCCATCCAGTCGCGCACGATCTCGGTGCGGGTCCGGGCGATCATGTCGCGTGCCAGCAGCAGGGCGTGCGCGCGGGCGGCCTCCGGATCGGCCAACTCGTCGCCTTCCTCGTCGACGGCGAGGCCCCCAGGTCCGGGCCGGTGCCGAAGATTGAAGTAGTAGCGCGGCATCAGGCGCCCTCGATCAGCCGGGCATATTCGGCCTCCGGGAGGCCGTAGCCGTCGTCGGCCACCTCCTCCAAGGCCCTGCGGTTTAGGAGGGTGATGCGCCCGCGCCGCGCCTTGATCAGCCGGTGCCCCTCCAGGGACTGAACCGCCAGGGTCGCGCTGGACCGCTGGGTGCCCAGCATCAGCGACAGGAACTCGTGAGTGATGTGGAGCTCGTCCTCGTCGAGCCGGTCCCGGCACATCAGCAGCCAACGCGCGAGGCGTATCTCGATAGTGTAGGTGGCGTTGATGAAGGCGGTCTGGGCGGTCTGGATGATCTGTACCTGGACGGAGCGCAGCAGCAGCCTTCGCAGGCTTCGGCTCTGGTGGACGGCATCGCAAAGGGCGCCCGTCTCGATCGACAGCATCTCGCCCGCGCTCTGGACGAAGTGATCGTGAGGCGTGCGGTCGGTGCCGAGCAGCACCGGCGAGGCGCCGACGAGGCCCTCCCGGCCGATGAGGCCGACCTCAGCCCGGCCACCGGCGCCCGAGGTCGTCGTCGAGCTGAAACCGATCTCCGGAAAGAAGAGCTGCTTGATCGGCGCGTTCGGCACGATGAGGGTATGGCGCAACGGCGTCGCCAATGGCTGCAGGTGCGGCTGCAGCAGCGCGAAATCCTCGGCCGAAAGCGCCTTCAGCAGACGATTGCGGATCTCAGATTGCTGGACCTGAGACATTGCTCTGCTCCCAATAGGGGCAAGAGCACGCGCGGTCTCTCAAGCGCCTGCGCCCAGATAGCCTGCAAGCGACGATTCAAGTCTAGATCATCTGCCGTGAAAATCCAACGATAGCGTCAGTTTCGTGTGGTTTCTAACATAGGAGAGTGTCCGGTAGCAGACCTAATCGGTATATAACTTCCAATGCCGTCAGTTCTTGGTTATGGCGCTCGCCATTGAGCCTCGGAGTGCTTGCGCAGTGCTCGGCTCATCATCCGGGAGCTCTAACATGGAACGCGAGGACGCGCAGCCTATGGTGCTGCTCACGGAAGCCGATCCGCTGGTCGGCCTGGACCTGAGCGATGCCCTTGCCAGGGCGGGCTACCGGGTGATCGGGCCGGTTGCCACGGCGGCGCAGGCACTGCGGCGTCTGGAGGAGGAGCAGCCGACCCTCGCCGTCATCGACGTGCTCCTGAAGGACGGCCGCTGCTCCGCCCTCGCCCGCGGGCTGCGGGCTCGCGGCGTCCCATTTCTCGTCCATTCGGGCTGCCGGCGCGACCAGCGCCTCACCGTCGACTTCCAGGGCGTCCCATGGCTGTCGAAGCCAGCCCTGCCCACAGACGTCATCGCGTCGCTCGACGAACTCGTACCCGCGGCGGCGAGTTGATGCGGGACACTTCGATTCGGGACACATGGAGCGGGATGCCGCAAACCACGTCCGAGGCCGGCGACCAGCCCTTCGACGCCTCCAATCCGCTGATCCGCAAACTCTGTGGCTTCGTGACGCTGAGCCGCGCCGAGAAGGCGCTGTTGAGCCAGGTCAGCGGGAGGTCGCGCCTTGTCGAAGCCCGGACCGACATCATTCGCGAGGGCGAGCCGCCGGGCGGCGTGTTCCTGATCCTCGATGGCTTCGCCTGCCGCTACAAGATCCGCGCGGGCGGCGCCCGCCACATCGCGGCCTATCTCCTGCCCGGCGATATCTGCGACCTCGACGTCGCCCTCCTCGACCGCATGGACCACAGCATCGGCACGCTCGCACCCTGCCGCGTTGTCCAGATCGAGCCCGGCCAGGTCGAAGCGCTCCTCGCGCATGAGGGGATCGCCAGGGCCTTGCGCAAGAGCACCCTCGTCGACGAGGCGACCCTGCGCGAGTGGCTGGTCAATGTCGGAGCACGCACGGCCCTGGAGCGCATCGCGCACCTGTTCTGCGAATTGCTCCTGCGGCTGCAGGTGGTGGGCCGGGCCACCGGCGACGGCTTCGACCTGCCGCTGACGCAGCAGGATCTGGCCGACACGACGGGCTTGTCGAACGTGCACGTCAACCGCACGCTTCAGGAGCTGCGGCGCCAACGCCTGATCGAGCTGAAATCGAGGAGCCTCAGGATCCTCAACCTTCCCGGCCTGAAGGCGGCCGCCGAGTTCAAGCCCAACTACCTTCACCTCGGCGACCAGGCCGCCGCCTGAGGCTGCGGCCGTGGATGGCCTGCATCGCATCGGGCTCGGGGTGTGATCGAACGTTTGCCAAGGGGCATCCCTACCCGACCTCCACTACCCGCTCCGCCGAATAGCTCGCCCCCTCCACGGGGTTCGCAACCCAGCGGGTGCGGCCGAGCTGCATGTCGTGGGCGGCGTGGAAATGGCCGGAGACCCAGAGGTCGGGGCGGTTCGCCTCTGGCAGGTCGTCGAGGGTGGTGGAGGCGTAGAATGCCGGCATCCACCAGGGCACGCCGGGAGCGTTCCGGAAGGCGTCGGCGGCGAGCGGACTCGCGGGGTGATGGGTGACGACGACCGTCGGGCCCGGATAATGCAGGGCGAGGGAGGCCGTGAGCTCTGCCTTCTCGGCGAGATGCGCCGCCATGGCGTCGGCCGGAGTCCAGACCGAGCCGTCGCCGTTGCGGATCGAGCCGCGATACTCGCGCGAGCCGGTGACGGGATCGGTCATCCGCGCGGCGGCGTAGGCGACCGGGTCGGCAGGCCGGTCCAGGGTGTCGGCGGTGAGCCAGCGGCCGGCGAGCGACCAGTCGCTCCATAGGGTGGTGCCGACGAAGCGCACCCCGTCGAGGATGACGCCGGCGCCGTGGGCGAGGAGGTGGATGGTGCCTGCCCCGGATCGGTTGATCCGCGCTACCTCGGCCGTCAGGGAGGCGATGAGTTCCGGTGCCGTGCGGGGATCGCCTGTCGGCGAGTAACGCTCGTGGTTGCCCGGTACCAGGACGATTGGGCGCCCGCTGGCCAGGGCGAGGAGGGCGGCGAGCCCGCTTTCGGGACGGCCCTCGTGGAGGTCGCCGGCGCAGACCAGGATATCGAAGGCCGCCGTCGGAGGCTGGATCGTCTCGGGCCGGCGGCGTTCGAGGTGGAGGTCGGAGATCGGGAACAGGCGCATGGTCAGGTGCCGTCGGCGGTCGTCGCAGCCCGCCATTCCGCCCGCGCGGCGCGGATGATGTCGCCGGCCGAATCGGCGTTGAGTACCGCGATCCCGGCGGCGGCAACGAGATCGGGCCAGGGCGACAGGGTCAGTGCCGTGACGAGGCCGGCGGCGATGATCGCGAGGTTGGCGTAGGCGTCGTTTCGGGCCGAGAGGAAGGCCGCGCGAGTCAGGCTGCCGCTGCCGTCGCGATGGGCGCTGAGCATCGCCGCGCAGGTCATGTTGACGGCGAGCGCGCCGAGGCCGGTGAGCGTGAGGGGCAACGGATCGGGCGGGGCGAGGGTGGCGAACTTCTCCCACGCGGCATAGGCCGTGGCGAGGGCAGGCAAGAGCAGGATGCCGGCCAGAGCCATGCCGAGCCGTGCGCGGTTGCGCACGCTCCAGCCGATGCCCGCGAAGATCAGCAGGTTGATCGCCGCATCTTCCAGAAAGTCGAGGCTGTCGGCGATGAGCGCGACCGAGCCGATGGCGAGCGCCACGGCGATCTCGATCCCGAAATACCCGAGATTCAGCCCGGCGACGCGGGCGACCACCGGGCGAAGGGCCGGATCGGGCGGTGAATGGCTGGGCATGCGGCGGCCTGGCTTTGAGGGTGCCGCCTCTTGGCGCGAGTCGGGCACGCCTGTCGAGGGACGACTTTCGGTGGTCTGCGCACTGGATTCGGCTCGCCGCCTGTGCGACGGCCTCGGAACCGCCTGCGACGCTTTGAGACGGAGACCCGACGATGATGCCCGAACTGCGCGTCCTCTATTTCGAGGACCTCGAAGTCGGCCTGTCCGAGACGCTGCACAAGACGATCGCCTCGTCCGACGTGATCGGCTTCGCCGAGATCACCGGCGACCGCAACCCGATCCATCTGTCGGAGCATTTCGCGGCGCGCACGCCCTTCGGCACCCGCATCGCCCACGGCCTCTACACCGCCGGGCTGATCTCGGCGGTGCTCGGCACTCGACTTCCGGGCCCGGGCGCGATCTACATTTCGCAGACCCTGAACTTCCGTGCGCCGGTGCGCATCGGCGATACCGTGGACGTCACCGTGGAGGTCGCCGAACTCGTCCCCGAGCGCCGTCGGGCGCGCCTGAAATGCACCTGTTCGGTGGCCGGCGAGGTCGTCTTGGACGGCGAGGCCCTGGTGAAGGTGCCGACCAAGGAAGAGGCCGACCCGCTGGCGGTGCGGATGGGCGGCCGGGCGGCCGACCCGACCGCCTGATCCCCGGTTGACCACGCCCACTCCGATCGACGACCCCGCCGACCCGCGCATCGCCGCCTACCGGGCCATGCGCGAGCGCGACCTGATCGGGCGGGGCGGGCGCTTCATCGTCGAGGGCGAGGTGACGCTGCGGATCGCGCTGTCGCCGCGCTCGCGATTTACCCTCGAATCGATCCTGCTTCTGCCCGAGCGGGTCGCCGGACTCGAGGCAAGCATCGCCGCCCTGCCTGATCCTCCGCCGGTCTACGTCGCGGCGCGGCCTGTCATGAGCGCCATCGCCGGATTCCCGATCCATCGCGGCGTGCTGGCGGTGGGTCTTCGCGGTATCGATCCTGAGGCTTCCGCGCTGATTCCCGAGGGCAAGGCCCTCGTCGTCGGCCTCGTCGGGCTGACCAACCACGACAACGTCGGTGCCGTCTTCCGCAACGCCGCCGCCTTCGGGGCCGACGCGGTGATCCTCGACGGCGAGACCTGCGACCCGCTCTACCGCAAGGCGATCCGGGTCTCGGCCGGGGCGGCGCTGACCATGCCCTTCGCGCGCCTCGGTCAGGCAGGCGACCTCCTTGCGCTGGCCGACCGCCAGGGCCTCACGCCGCTGGCCATGACGCCGCGGGGAACGACCGACATCTCGCGCCTGGAGCCCCTTGCCCGAAGTCTCCTCCTCCTCGGCGCGGAGGGGCCGGGCCTGCCGGATTCGGTGATCGCACGCGCCCGGACGCTACGAATCACGATGGCGGCTGGCTTCGATTCCCTCAACGTCGGCACCGCCGGCGCCATCGCGCTTCACCATCTCGCCGGTTATCGCAGTGCGGTGCGCGACAATGAGTGGCAATTGTCGCATACCCAAGCGTAGCCGATGTTCCCCGGCGGGTGGGCTGGGGATGCCTCGAAGCGGGACGGCTCGTTTTCACGAGCCGGTGCGCTATCCTTGGAAGTCCTGATCTAGAACGGGAGTTGGGCGCGTTGCTTCAGTCACGGGACGGCTTGCGGACCCTGTCCGGACGCCGGGTGATCATCGTCGGCGCCGGTCCTGGCGGCTTGGCGACCGCATTGCTCCTCGCGAAGGCGGGCGTCCACGTCACGATCCTGGAGAAGGACGAGGCGGTCGGCGGCCGGACCAAGACCGTGGAGGCGCCCGGCGGGTTCCGGTTCGATATCGGGCCGACCTTCTTCCTCTACCCCCAGATCCTCGCCGACATCTTCGAATCCTGTGGCGAACGGCTCGAGGATCACATCAAGCTCGAACGGCTCGACCCGCAATATCACCTCGTCTTCGAATCCGGCGGCGAGATCCGAGCCACCAACGACATGGACCGACTCAAGGCCGAGGTCGCCCGGATCGCTCCGGAAGACGCCAAGAACGTCCGCAAGTTCTTCTCCGACAACCGGGTCAAGCTGAAGTTCTTCAAGCCGATCTTGCAGCAGGCCTTCCACACCCTGCGGTCCATGGCATCGCCGGCGATGCTGACCGCCCTCCCCCATCTCCATCCTGGTCGCAGCGTCGACAAGGATCTTCGGCGCTATTTCGCCGACCCGCGGGTGCGCCTCGCCTTCGCATTCCAGACCAAATACCTCGGCATGTCGCCGTTCCGCTGCCCGAGCCTGTTCACGATCCTTTCGTTCCTCGAATACGAGCACGGGGTCTACCACCCGGTCGGCGGCTGCGGCGCGGTGTCGGAGGCGATGGCAGGGCTGGCGCGTCGCATGGGGGTCGATATCCGCCTCAACAGCGCCGTCGAGCGCGTCACGTTCACCGGCAAGAAAGCCGACGGCGTCGTCGTCGGCGGCGAGCGCATTGCCGCCGACGCGGTGGTGATCAACGGCGACTTCGCCAAGGTCATCCAGGACTTGGTTCCGGAGACGCACCGGCCTCGCTGGCGCGACGCCAAGGTCGCCAAGGCCCGGCTCTCCTGCTCGACCTTCATGATGTATCTCGGGATCGACGGCACCGTGCCGGAGGCGCTCGGCCATCACACGATCCTGCTCGCCGAGGATTACGCCCGCAACATCCGCGAAATCACCGATGGGACGCTGTCGCAGGAACCATCGCTCTACGTCCAGCATGCGGGCTACACCGATGGGGGCATGGCACCTCGCGGGCAAACCAGCCTCTACGTCCTGGTGCCGGTGCCGAACCTCAAGGCGGGCATCGACTGGCCGAGCGTACGGGAGGGATATCGGCGGCTGGTGCTCGACCGCCTGAAGCTCCTGGGCCTCGGCGATATCGAGGACCGCATACGCTACGAGCGCATCGTCGACCCGACGCAGTGGCGCGACGAATTCTTCGTTCACGAGGGCGCCACCTTCAACCTCGCCCACGACCTGATGCAGATGCTGTACTTCCGGCCGCACAACCGGTTCGGGCCGGGCCTGTACCTCGTCGGCGGCGGCACCCATCCGGGCTCGGGCCTGCCGGTGATCTACGAAGGCGCCCGCATCACCGCGCGCCTCCTCATGGAGGAACTCGCTGCCGGCCGCGTGCCGGTGGAGACCTCCGGGCTGCCCGCGACCTCGCCGCTCGCCACCTCCGGCGAGGCCACTTGAGCCTGCGCCGGACGGCCGCCCTCCTCGTCGTATTCGGTTCGGCGATCGCGCTGCCCGGCGCGATCGCGTCCGGACAAGCCGCCACCGTGGAGGTCGACGTCGAGGGTATCGAACCGGTGACGAGCCGGCTCTACGTCGCCCTGTGCCAGGGCGGGCTGACCGAGACGGAATGCCGGATCGGACAGGACGATCCCGTCCGCGGCACCGGCCAGCGCGTCGTCTTCAGGGGCGTACAGCCGGGCGTCTACGCCGTGGCGGCGTTCCAGGACGTCAACGGCAACGGCAAGCTCGACCGGACCGGCCTCGGCCTGCCGCTCGAACCCTACGGCTTCTCGGGCGAGGTCGCCCGCCGGGCGCGGCCTGAATTCGAGAGCGCGGCCTTCGCGTTGCGCGAGCCGGGCGCTTCCCTGCGCGTCCGCCTCTCCCGCGCCCTCCCGCCGCGCTGATCGAATTCCCGATGACAGCCGCCGAGCAGCCCCTGATACGGATCGAGGGGGCTTCCCTCTCGTTCCGTGGCCGACGGGTCGTCGATTCGATCGATCTCGACCTGGCTGCCGGCGAGACCCTGGCGCTGCTCGGGCCGAACGGTGCGGGCAAGAGCTCGCTGATGCGGCTCGTGGCCGGCCGGCTCGCGCCGGAGGCCGGCACCGTGCGGATCGGCGGAGAGGACCCGTTCCGAACCCGATCCGTCCGCGCCGGCATCGGCTGGGTGCCTCAGGACATCGCGCTCTATCCGCGCCTCAGCGTCGCCGAGAATCTCGACGTCTTCGCCCGGCTCTCCGGCATCGGCGGGCATGAACGGCCGGCCCTCGTACGGGCGGCTCTCGATCTCGCCGAGATCGACGACATGGCCCGTCGGCCGGTCGGGCTCCTCTCCGGCGGGTATCAGCGCCGGGTGAACATCGCCGCGAGCCTGATCGGCCGGCCGCGCCTCGTCCTCCTCGACGAGCCGACGCAGGGCGTCGACCTCGCCGCCCGTGCGGCGATCCACGCGGTCCTCTCGCGCCTCAGGGCGGACGGAGCCGCGATCCTGGTGGCCACGCACGATTTCGCCGAGGTCGAACGGCTGGCCGACCGCGTCGCCATCCTGTCGGAGGGACGACTCGTCCAGGAGGGCCGCCTCGACACCCTCTTGACGCACCTTCGCAAGGCGGCGCCGGAGCACGAGGTCGCCCTCGCCTCCCCCCCCGATACGGCCGCCGCGTCGGCCCTGCACCACGCCGGGTTCCGGCCGGTCGATACCGGCCTCACCTGGCGGGCGAGCCATCTGGATGGCCCGGATGGAGCTGCTCTCCTCGATGTCCTTCGCGAGCATGGCGTGCCGGTGAGCGAGGTGCGGATCCGCGCCGCCGGAATCGAGACCCTCTACCGAGCCGCTCTCGCGTCCCGCACCGAGACGAGGCCTGGGCGATGATCGGCGCCGCCTTCCGGGTGATGTGGCTGAGCCTGCTGCGCGACCGCGCCGCCCTGGTCATGGCCTTCGTGCTGCCGACGGTGATCTTCCTCATCTTCGCGGCGATCTTCTCCGGCGCGATCGGCGACCGCATCCGCATCCATCTCGGGCTGATGGACCTTGCCCGAACCGAGACCACGCAGCGTCTGGTGGCTGCCCTGGCGCAGGACCCGTCTCTCCGCATAGAAACCCTGCCGGCGACGAGCATCGAGGCCGCGGCTCGAGCGGTCCGCCGCGGCGAGGTCGATGCAGCCCTCGTCCTGCGCGGCGATCTCGACGCCGCCTCCGGCTCCGACCAGCCGGTGGTGCTCATCGAGAACCCGGCCCGTGCCCTGGCGACGCCGATCGCGCTCGGCCAGCTCCAGCGCGTCCTCAACGAGTCCCTGCCGGACGTGGTGCTGGCGCGGATCGTCGCCGACGTCGAGCGTTCGGGCAAGATCGGGCCGGACGAACGTGCCTTCCTGAATCAGGCCTTCGCCGAGCAGCGCGCCCGCAAGGAGCCGTTTTCCTTCGCCACCCTGGTGGAGCGCCGCAGCACTGCCTCGGGCCGGGCCAACGAGCGGGTCGGTTATTATGCGGGTGCCATCACGGCGGTGTTCCTCCTGTTCGCGGCGATGCAGGGGGCGATGTCCCTGGTGGACGAGCGCCAGAGCGGCCTTGCCGACCGGCTGGTCGCCGGCCCCGGCGGACTCGCCGTGATCGTGCTCGGGAAGTTCTGCTTCCTCGTCCTCCAGGGCGTGGTCCAGGCGACGCTGATCTTCACCGCGGCGGCCATCTTCTACGGCGTCGACGTGGCGCCGCATTGGGTGGCCTGGCTCGCGACCTCATTCCTCGTCTCCGCCATGGCCGCCGCCCTGGCGCTGGCGGCCTGCGCCGCCGCGGCGACCCGCCAGCAGGCCCATCTCGCCTCGACCTTCGGCGTGCTCCTGCTCTCGGCGGTGGGCGGCAGCATGGTGCCGCGCTTCCTGATGCCGCCCTGGCTGCAGCAGGCCGGCTGGCTCACCCCCAACGCCTGGGCGATCGAGGCCTACCAGATGGCGCTCGGCGAGGGCTTCGCCGCGGCGCTCCCCGCCTGGGGCGTGATGATCACGGTGGCGGCCTTCGGGCTGGTGGCGGCCGTGGCGGCTGTGTCGCGGCGGGTGGTGTGAGGGGAATGGCGGGGCTTCGGCTTCCATCCGCTGTCGGGAAGGATATTCAAGTTGACGCGACCGGGTAGCGCGTTGACCACGTCACTATCCGGTCTAGCTTAATCAAAGGCGCGGCTGTCGAGGCGCGCTCGGGAGCGACACAAACATGAGTCTCGAGTCTTCAGTCGCCGTCATCGGGTCCGGTCTCGGCGGGCTCGCTGCGGCTTGCGTCAGCGCCGCTCGCGGGCACAAGGTCACGCTCTACGACAAGAACGGCTGGCTCGGCGGCAAGGCGGCGGTGCTGCACGAGGGCGGCTTCCGCTTCGACATGGGGCCGACCATCCTGACCGTGCCCAAGGTTCTGGAGCGGATCTTCCAGGAGGCCGGGCGCGACATCAACGATTACCTGGATCTGCGCCGCCTCGATCCGCAATGGCGCTGCTTCTTCGATGACGGAAGCCGTGTCGACCTGATGGCCGATGTCGCCACCATGGCGGCGGAGATGGACCGTTTCGCCCCCGGCGCCGGGGCCGGCGAGGGCTACAAGAAGTTCATCGAGATCTCCCAGCACCTCCACGGCGTGTCCGAAAAGTTCTTCTTCTGGAAGCCGGTGGAGGATCTGTTCGATACGATCGACATCCGCGCCAACATGAACCCCGGCACCCTGCGCGACGTGCTCTCTCTGCGCATGCACGCCACCGTCGCCAGCACCATCCGCGGCAAGGTCAAGGATGCGCGCCTCGCGCAGATGCTCGACCATTTCGTGCAATATGTCGGCTCCTCGCCCTACGGCGCGCCCGCGGTGCTCTGCGCGATCGCGCATATGCAGACGGCCGAGGGCGTCTGGTATCCGATGGGCGGTACCCGTGCCGTGGCCGAGGCGCTGGCCAAGCTCGCCGGGGAACTCGGCGCCACCCTGCGACCGGGCGACGAGGTCACGGGCCTCGCCATCGAGAAGGGCGCCGTCACCGGCGTTCGTACGAAGGAGGGAACAACCCCCTTCGACGCGGTGATATCCAACATGGATTCCGTTCGTACCTACCGCGAGCTCGTCGGCGGCGATGTCGGCAAGGCCTACGAGAAGAAGAGCTTCGAGCCGGCCTGCTCGGGGGTCGTGCTCTATCTCGGCCTCAACAAGCGCTACGAGCACCTCAACCACCACGACTTCGTCTTCTCCCGCGATCCGGAGGAGGAGTTCGACTACATCTACCGCAAGGGTGAGCCGGCGCCGGACCCGACCGCCTATCTCGCAGCCCCCTCCTCCACCGATCCGTCGGTGGCACCCGAGGGCGGCGAGGCGCTCTACGTCCTCGTCCACACACCCTACCTGCGGCCGCATCACGACTGGTCGAAGATGTTCCCGGCCTACCGCCAGGTGATCCTCGATAAGCTCAAGCGCACGGCGAACATGCCGGATCTCGAAGAACGCATCGTGGTCGAGCGTCACCTCACGCCGCAGGACATCCACGAGCGCTACAAGGTGCTCAACGGAGCGATCTACGGGCTTGCCTCACACGGCAAGTTCATGGGCGCCTTCAAGCCGGGCAACCGCTCGCGGCAGGTGCGCGGCCTGTATCTCGCCGGTGGCGCCGCCCATCCCGGCCCCGGAATGCCGATGGTGATGATGTCCGGCTGGATCGCGGCCGACGCCCTCGACGCCGATGCGCGCGGCGGCATCAAGACCGGCCGCAGCGCTGCGTGAGGGCTGTCGCAACCAGGGTGTCGATTTGAGCCGGGAGCCAGCGAAGGATCCCGGCGCGGCGGTGTCCGGCATCGCCTGGGCGTTCATGGTCGCGTATTTCGGCCGTTTCGTGCGCCGGCACCTGAACGCCCTGCGGCTCGCCGAATGGGGAAGGCCGGCGATCGCCGGCCATCCCGGCCCGGTCGTCGTCTATTCCAACCACCCGTCCTGGTGGGATGCGGCGATCATCATCCTGCTGGCTGACAGGCTCTTCCCGAACCGCGTCAGCTACGCGCCCTTCGATGCCAGGATGCTGGAGCGCTACGGCGTCTTCTCCCGCATCGGCGCCTTCGCCGTCGACCTCGAGTCGGCTCGTGGTGCGGCCCAGTTCCTGCGCGCCGCTCGCTCGCTCCTCTCCCGTCCCGGCACGATGATGTGGGTCACCGCGCAAGGCCGCTTCGTCGACATCCGCGTGCGGCCCCTCGGCCTGAAGGCCGGGATCGCGCATCTCCCGGAGCTCGCGCCCGATGCGGTTCTGGTGCCGCTCGCCCTGGAATACGCCTTCTGGGACGAACGAGGCGCCGAGGCTTTCGCCGCGTTCGGCAAGCCGATTCCCGCCAGAGACCTCCTCGGCTTGTCGAGGCCACAGCGCCTCGCGAGGCTTGATGACGACCTGACCGCGACCCTCGACCGCCTCAGCGCCGATGTGATCGCCCGCGACCCCGCCCCCTTCACCGATCTCGTGGCGGGCGCCAAGGGCGTCGGCGGCATCTATGATGGCTGGCGTCGGCTCAAGGCTCTCGCCGCAGGCCGCCGCTTCGACCCGGCCCACCGCGCGTCAGACGCGCCTCGGAACCCTGCCCCGTGACGCTCGTGCTCGCGCTCCTCGCTCTCGCCCTGGCGCTCCTCCCCGCGCTCCTCGCCGCGGTCAACCTGACACTGCTGCGCACGCCTGAACCCGACCCGGCCGTTCAGGGCCTCGTCTCGATCTTGATCCCGGCCCGCAACGAGGCGGAGATCATCGCGGCGACCGTCGAGGCGGCCCTGCGCAGCACCGGGATCGCCGTCGAGGTCCTGGTCGGCGACGACCATTCTGGCGACGCGACCGCCGCCATCGTGACCGCCTTCGCGGCGCGCGACCCACGTGTGCGCCTCGTCCCGGTCCCGGCCCTTCCCGAGGGATGGACGGGGAAGAACCATGCCTGCTGGGCGCTGGCGGCCGAGGCAAGGGGCGAGCACCTGCTTTTCATCGACGCCGACGTCGCCCTCGAATCGGGTGCCGCTTCCGGCCTCGCGTCCCATGCCGCCCGCGTCGACGCCGCCCTGGTGAGCGGCGTGCCGCGACAGCGCATGGAAAGCCTCGGCGAGCGCCTGACCGTGCCGATGATCAACTTCCTCCTCGTCGGCTTCCTGCCCATCGCCATGATGCGTGCGTCCTTGCGCCCGTCGCTGGGGGCGGCCTGCGGCCAGCTCGTCCTGATAAATCGGGCCGTCTATGCCGAGATCGGGGGACACGGCGCCATCCGGGCAAGGCTCCATGACGGCGTATTCCTGCCGCGCGTCCTCAGAAGCGCCGGACACCGCACCGACCTCGTCGCCGGCCACGCCCTGGCGACCTGCAGGATGTATCGGAACCTGCGCGAGGCCTGGGCCGGGTTTTCGAAGAACGCCCATGAGGGCATGGCGACGCCTCGCGCTTTGCCAATCTGGACCCTGCTGCTCTTCGGCGGTCAGATCCTTCCTGCGCTGCTCGTGCTGGCGGCGATCGTCGGAATCGTCACAGGTGCGGCGGCCTTCGTCGCGGTGGCGGCCCTCGTCCTCTCTCTGGCGACCCGGGCGGCGATCACCCTCGTCACCGCCGAGCCGGCAGCGACGATCCCGTTTCATCCGATCGGCGTGGCGGTGGCGCTCGCCATCCAGTGGAACGTGCTCCTGCGCCCGCGCAAGGCCGGAGCGGCGGTCTGGAAGGGGCGCAGCTACCCCGTTGGCGGCGCGTGAGACTTTCCGGTCTCGGCGACGATCCAGGCCATCGTGTCCGGGTCGGCCTCGACCACCGGCAGATGCAGGATGATCGGCGTCTCGTAGGGATGGCGCGCCTTGAGGGCGGCAGCTAGCGCCGGCCCCAGGCTCTCGCGGGTCTTGACGATGGCGGCGACCTCCTCCCCCCGCTCTACTGCGCCCTTCCAGGCATAGACCGAACTCATGGCGTGGAGAACGTTGACGCAGGCCGCAAGCCTGGCGCGCACCAGCTCCTCACCGACGACCAGCGCCGTCTCGCGGTCCGGAAAGGTGGTGTAGACGAGGAGCGGACGCTCCATGCTATGAGACTCCATGACGGGTGCGGTGCGCCCGGATTGAGATCTCGCGGGCGGCCCCCGCGTCAAGAAGGCGGATGCATGGCCCAGCCGCGGCGCTTCCATCGGATCGCCTTCATCGCGAGCCCGACGCCGGATGCACGCCAGGCCGCAGCGGCGCTGATGCGGCGCTACGACCACGTGGCGCCGGAGGAGGCGGATATTGTCGTGGCGCTCGGCGGCGATGGCCTGATGCTCCAGGCGCTGCACCGTTTCATGGAGGCCGGTACACCGATCTACGGCATGAATCGCGGTACCGTCGGCTTCTTAATGAACGAGTTCCGCGAAGACGGACTGATCGAGCGCCTGGAGAACGCGCAGCTCAGCATCATCCACCCGCTCGTGATGGAGACCGTCGACATCGAGGGGCGCAAGCACGTCGCGCGCGCGCTTAACGAGGTCTACATGCTTCGCCAGACCCACCAGACGGCGAAGCTCACAATCTCGGTGGACGGCCATGTCCGCCTTCCCGAGTTGATCGCAGACGGCGTGCTCGTGGCCACCCCGGCCGGATCCACAGCCTACAACCTCTCGGTCGGCGGTCCGATCCTGCCGCTCAACGCGCAACTCCTCGCTCTGACCCCGATCTCGGCCTTCCGGCCCCGGCGCTGGCGAGGGGCGCTTCTGCCCGATTACGCCCGCATCCGCGTCGAGGTGATCGAGCCCCAGCACCGGCCGGTGGCGGCAGTTGCCGACCATACCGAGTTCCGCCGCGTCTCCACCGTCGAGACTTGGCTCGATCAGGAGACCGACCTCGTCCTTCTGCACGACCCCGACCACAGCCTCGACGAGCGCATCCTTCGCGAGCAGTTCGGGTGACGTGAGGCCGGTTCAGGCCGCGAGCCGCTCCCGGTCGCCGCGGTAGCTCGCCACCAGGGCGTCCGAGATGGTGTCATCGATGGCAGCAAGCGCGGCGATGTCTTCGACGGCTTGCTCTTCGATCAGGCGAACTTCGACGGCAAGATCTTCGACGGCAAGATCTTCGACGGCAAGATCTCGGGCAGTCTCGGCTTTGTCCTGATCCGCCGGCGAGACAGGATTGCCCAGGACTGTCACGTTGAACCCGTCGAGGGCCGCGGCCACGGCGTCAAAGCCGATCATGGCGGCCTTGCCGGCCGGCGTCGCTTCGAGGTCGGCGTATTCAAGAGCCTTCGCCTTCGGTGCCTTCAGATCCGGGGCGTCCGCACCCGGGATCTCGGCATCCGGCGCCTTGGTAATCCTGGCCTGGGCGTCTCGCCACTCCGCATCGACGACCTCGGCTTCGAGCCGGGTCTTCTCCTCGGCCTGCGCAACCTCGCCAAGGGACTTGGCGACGGTGCGGGCCTCGTGGCGGGCGGCTTCCGCCTCGTAGCGCGCCAGCAGGGCCAGCACGCTGGCGGCTTCGGCGAAGGGCATCGTCTCGCAGGCGGTCAGCGCCCGCTCGATCATACGACGGGAGAGGGCAAGCTCCGAGAGGTCGGTGCGACCGCGAACCGTTTCGCGCCACGCCGAGAGGGCACCGGAGAAAGCTGGAAGCAGCGCCTCGGGCAGGCCGGCACGGCGGTGCAGGGCGACGAACCCGGCGCCCGACCCGTCCAGCATCAGGCCGGCGACGCGATTGATGCTCAAGCCCGTGAGGTCGGCTAGGGCCGCTTCGACGAAGGCCATCCGGCAGGACAGGATAGCCCTGAGCAGCAGGCCGGAATTGAGCTCGCCGGTGCGGCGCAGATGCGTGACAAGGCGGGCAAGCTCGATCGGGTGAGCGTCGACGCTGAAGGCGAGGGTGGCGCGCTCGCGCGCTTCCCGGCTGGCGCGCTCGCTGCGAACAGGCGTGAGCCAGCCCGACGAGACCGCGAAGGAAGCCAGGGTCTCGGCGAGCCGGGCGGTGACCGCCTGGCGGACTTCGAGCGGCAGGCCGGGACGGGCGAGCAGAGCTTCGCGCAAGGCGGCGGCATCGCCGTGCCGGGCGACCATCCGCAGAAGGCTTCCGGTGGTGACTTCGGCCTCGTGGTTGCCGGCCAGCGCGACGAGCGATTGCACGCCGCCGAGTTCGGCCAATGCTCCGGCCACGGCGTAGCTGAGGCGATCGCGGCCGGCGATGGCAGCGCGGACGGTCTCGCAGCCGATCGCCACGCCATCGACGAGGTCGGCGTCGCTGAGCACCGGCGAGCGGTTCAGGACCAAGGCGGCGATGTCGGGCTGGTCGGAGGCGAGGGCGACGATGAGGGACCGCGGGGCGGTGGCGCAACTGGCGCAAGCCGTGGCGAGCGCCCTCCTGACCTGATGCGAGGGATCGTCGAGGAGGCCGATCAGGGCGGTCTTGGCGTCCAGGGCCTCGTCGGGTCCGAGGGCGCCGTAGAGGAGGGCTCGCGCCAGTTGCGTCGCCGCCTCCGCCCGGTGGGCCGCCGAATCGTGCTGGGTCCAGGCGAGGAACTGGCGGATGATCATGGACCGCTCCGGGTCGTGTAGAGAGAAGGAACGAGGGCACCCGCCTGCCTGCTGACGGGCGCCGCGAACTCGGCCGGCCTGCGCGGCGGCAGGGGCGAGCCGACGAGGGCGACGGAAACCATGGCGGTTTCGGGCGCCGCAGGGACAGCAGCGGCCTCGGCGGGCTCGCTTCGCGTCGCCGCCTGATCGGAGCGCGGGAAGTAGCTCGGAGCGCTGCGGGCGGCCTCGGCCGCGCCACGGCCCTGCCACAGCCTGGCGACGCCGTCGGAGACGGCGCCCTGGCGCCGGTCTGTCTGGAACATCGAGCGCAATCCGCCTCCGTCGAGCGACGCGTAGGCGGTGGCGCCCGATGGCAGGTCGGTGACGCTGGAGGCGGCCGGGGACGCGCTGACCGGCCCGGTCTTCTGGCTCGTGCTCAGAAGGGCGTAGAGTTCGGCCGCACCGCGCGGCCGGCCGGCTTTGTCGTAGAACAGGCTTCGATTGGCGGCTGCCGCCTCCGGCATGTCGAGGGCGGCGGCACGGGCCGGGCTCACCTGGGCGGTGTTGATGAGGGAAGCGGCGCCGCGGGCGCCGAGAACGTGGGCGGCATAGAGGTCGCCGCTGGTGGGTTCGCGGCCGAGGGCGGCCCCGAGGCTATCGCGGTTCGCCTGGGTCAAGGCGCCCGCCATCGTCGCCGCGATGGTGGGATCGCGTCGCAGGTCCAGGATTGACTGGCGCGCCGCCGGGTCCTGGACCGTGTAGGTCCCGTCCGATCTGGCGGTGATCGCGTCGGCATAGGTCGAGAGGCCGAGCTTCGGCCCGGCATTCTTCATGACGCCGAGCCAGGTCTGCTCGATGAACTGGAACAGCCCGGTGGCCGAGGACGTGCCGGCCTTGGCGCTCGGGTCGAGACCGGATTCCCGCTTTGCGGTGGCGAGGAGATAGTCGAAGCCGGCGCCGGAGGTCTGCGCACCCTCGCGGATGGCATCGACTACGCCCGCATTGGCCGCACCCCGGGCGACCGTGTCGCGGCTGGCGCTGGTCTCCCTGGTGGTCGCGGGGGGCGTGGTGAAAAGGTACATGCGCCGTCCGAACGAGAGCGCGGCCGGTTTCGGCGATGCGCGCGAGGCGCGGCAGGCCGCCCCTCGATCGCGCGATGTTGTGTTGCTTATGGTAAAGGAAGACTGAAGGCGCTGCTAAGCCGTTCATTCATTGCAAGTCTTGGGTGGTGAAAGTCTTGATCGGTCCATGCGCGCGATCCTGATCGTCGGGCCGGATGAGCCGGCCATCCCTGGCAGCGAGGTCTATGTCCGCGTGGCGGACAATGGCCTTCCCGCCGCTTTGGCGCCGCACGCGGCCGGCTTCGCGATGTCCGTTCCCGGCGGCGGTCGGGACGTCGCCCGCCTTGGCTGCCACCTCGCCGTCCACGAGGCCGAGGCCGGACTACCCGATGGATCGACCCGTATCCTGGCGCTGGTCGAGTGCGCTGCGGCCGTGCTGGCGCTGCCGAGTCTCGTCAGGTCGAGCCCGCGCCTATGCGGCATCGCCTGGGACGCCGAGGCTTTGGCCCGCGATATCGGTACACGGGGGGGGCGAGACGCGAATGGTACGCTGATCCCGCCGCTGGCGCTGGTTCGCAGCCAGGTGCTGCTGGTGGCTGCGGCGGCCGGTGTCGAGGCGCTCGTAGCCGCGGGTTCGGACGAGGCGCCCCTCGCTGATGTCGAGGCGGCTGCCTGCGATGGGTTCGAGCGCCGATGATTGCGGTCGGCCGAAGGTTCGAAAGCTGTCTTGCCCTACTGCCCCGCTCCCGGCGGCCGCTTCAGCTCGAAGCGGTTCTCTTCCGAGACGGCGAAATAGTCGAAATAGCCGCCGCGCAGGATCGGCCGCATCGCGCCGGTCTCGACCCGGCCATCCTTGATGAAGGCGTCGTCGATATAGATCGAGACCACCTGTCCGATCACCATGAAGTGGTTCGCCCTGCCGCCATTCAGGGGGCTGAGCGGTACGGTCTGGACCCAGCGGCACTCGATCGCCGCCGGCGCCTCGGCGACACGAGGCGGGCGGACCTTTCGCGATGGGGCCGGCGTCAGGCCGGCAAAGGGGAATTCGCTCTCGCCACGCGGCAGCGGCGCCGAGGTCGCGTTCATGGCTTCCCTCAGGCCGAAGGTGGCGAGGCTGCAGACGAACTCGCCCCCCTCCTCCGCGAAGGTCATGGCGTCCTTCCGCCCGGCGGAGGAGAACATCACCATGTCGGGGTCGCTGGCGACGGCGTTGAAGTAGGAATAGGGAGCGAGGTTCACCGCACCTTGCCTGTTCATCGCGCTGATCCAGCCGATCGGCCGCGGCGCCACCAGGGCTTTGAGCGGATTGTGCGGCAGGGTCCGGTCGGCGGCATCGTAATGCATCGGCTCAGATCCGGGTGACGATGGCGTCGAGCTCCGGCCTCGGCCGGTCGGGCGGGACCTCTTTGGCGCGCCCGATATGGACGAAGCCCGCCATCCGCTCGCGCGGTTCGAGGCCGAGCGCGTCGAGCACCCTCCGGTCGTAGGCGAACCATTCGGTCAGCCAGGCGGTCGAGAAGCCCGCGGCGTTGGCGGCGACGACGAGGTTCATGGTCGCGGCTCCGGCCGAGAGCACCTGCTCCCATTCCGGAATCTTGATGTGAGGCCCCGCCCGCGACACAACCGCCACGACGCAGGGCGCATGGGCGAGGCGGCGTTGCTCGATGTCGAGCCGGGCCGCGTCGGCTTCGGGATGGTCGGCGGCGTAGGCCTTGGCGATGACTGCGCCGATACGGGTGCGCGCCTCGCCCTCGATGACGATGAAGCGCCAGGGCGCCAGCTTGCCGTGGTCCGGCACGCGGGAGGCGATCGTCAGGATCGCGTCGAGCTCGGTCCGGCTCGGGCCGGGCTCGTTGAGGTTGAGGGGCGGCACGGAGCGGCGAGCGCGCAGAAGGTCGAGGGTCGCTGTCATCGGGTCGCTTCGAGAGAGGGTGCAGGGGATTGCTACCGCTTTATCCTCCTGCGGAGCGCCTGTCGCCCGCACAGACTCCCATCTTCGTCACGGAGCCGCCATGGTCGCGCGGCATGGCGGTTCGCTTATGGTCCCTCATGCGGTGAAGGCTCGATGTCCGCGCTTGTGCTGAAACTCGGCCGGCCCTTCGGTTTCACCGCTCTCGCGATTGTGGCGGCCATTGCGGCGGCGAAGGCACAGGACAACGGCATTCCCAACCGTGGCAGCGGCCTGCCCTCGCCGTCGATCACAGGCCCGCAGCTGCCTCCCCCTGCCGCGGAAGGCGCGACGACGCTGAACCTCTCGGCGATGCTCGCCGGCAGCGACCGAACCCTGCGCTCGGGCCTCGCCTGGCGCATCTACGAAGACCCGGCAGAGGGCGTACGCCCGGCGATCGTCGCGCGTTCGGACTTGGCCGATCCGAGCTTCACCCTGGCGCCCGGTGCCTACGTGGCCACGGTCACCTACGGGTTCGCCAGCGCCTCGAAGCGTGTCGTCCTGTCGGGCCCGGCCATGGCCGACCAGATCAGGATCAATGCCGGCGCGCTCAGTCTTTCGGGAGCGATCGGCGACATGAAGATCGCGGGCAGCGACCTCGCCTTCTCGATTTTCGTGCCGATCGGCGCCAACTCAGAGGGGCGCCTCGTCCGAAGCGGCGTCAAGGCCGGAGAGCTGATCCGCCTGCCCGAGGGCACCTACCACGTGGTCTCGACCTATGGCGGATCGAATGCGATCCAGCGGGCCGACCTCAAGGTCGATGTCGGCAAGGTCACCGAGGCGACCCTCAACCATCGCGCCGCCACCTTGACCCTGAAGCTCGTGGCCGCCCCCGGCGCGGAAGCCTTCGCCGGCACCGCCTTCAGCGTGCTGACGCCGGGCGGCGACACCATCCGCGAGGCGATCGGCGCCTTTCCGACGGTGACCCTGGCTGAGGGCGACTACGTGCTGATCGCCCGCCACGACGGGCAGGTCTACACCCGCGAGTTCAAGGTCGACAGCGGGCTCGACCGGGACATCGAGGTGATCGCCAAGGCGGGGTAGAGCTGCCCCCCCCGTCCGATCGGTCGGCTCGAGCGGCCTTCGTTCGCGTAGAGAGGTCGCGAGCCAAAGCGGGGCCGAGAGTTCGGCATCCGCGAACGCCACGGCGAACAAGATCCGCCACGACTCAGTCCCGGGCGCGTCATGTGATCCGGGTCAGCACGTCCTCTTTCCACAGCGCGTGGTGGAGAATGGCCATCGCCGCGTGACCGAGCACCACGGCAAGGAGGAGAAAGCCCAGCCAGTAGTGGAGCAGGTCCCCCGGGACCATCATCCAGGCGATCTTGTCGTCACGTCCCGGCATGAGCGGGATGCCGTACGGTGCGAAGGCCTTACCCGACCCGTACTGGCGCATCAGGGAGATTCCCGGCACGACGACCATCAGGGCGTAGATGACGGCATGGCCGGCCGTCGCGGCGCGGCCGAGGCGACCGGGATGGGGCGTGCGCCGTCTCAGATTGGCCAGACCCCAGGCCCCCCGGAGCAGCACCAGGGTGAAGAGCGTGAAGCCCAAGGTGAAGTGGGACCCGCCGACCAAACGCGTGAGAGCCGTGTCGCCGATGCTCACGTACAGCAAAGCTCCGGCAAACTGCCAAGCGAAGAGCACAGCCATCAACCAGTGGAAGCCACGGCTGACGGCGCCATATCGCTGCGGCGTATCGAGCAAGCCGGTCATCGCCATTCCTCTTGACGCTCGGGCGCCTGCCAGGACGCACCATTCCAAGGCCTAGGCGACGGCCGGATCGGGTTCGTTCGTCAGGGCCCGAAACCGTCTCCGGGGGTGGGGTGGTGGGGAGCCCCCTGTTTAGGGGGCAGGGCTTCGCTCGTGCTGTCCGTCCAAGCTCACCCCCTCGCTCGGCACCGTCGCGGCAACGGCATCCGCCCGCCTGCGATCCGGCGAGGTCGCCTCGGTGAGGAGGCCGGCCAGAGCCTGATCGAGGGCGACGGTGCGCGTCTGCTGGCTGCCGAGCCGGCGGATCGAGACGGTGCGCTCCTCGCCCTCCTTGCGGCCAACGACGAGCATCACCGGCACCTTGGCGAGCGAATGCTCGCGGACCTTGTAGTTGATCTTCTCGTTGCGCAGGTCGCCCTCGACCCTGAGGCCCGCCCGGTCGAGGGTGGCGATGACCTCGCGGGCATAGGGGTCCGCATCCTGCGTGATCGTGGCGACCACGACTTGGACCGGCGCCAGCCAGAGCGGGAAATGCCCGGCGAAATGCTCGATCAGGATGCCGGTGAAGCGCTCGAGCGAGCCGCAGATCGCCCGGTGGACCATCACGGGCGCTTTCTTCTGGCTGTCGGCGTCGACGTAGAACGCGCCGAAGCGTTCGGGCAGGTTGAAATCGACCTGCGTCGTGCCGCATTGCCAGTCGCGGCCGATGGCGTCGCGCAGCACGTACTCGAATTTCGGCCCGTAGAAGGCGCCCTCGCCCGGATTGATCGACGTCCTGATCCGGCCGCCCGACTGCTCCTCGATCTGTGCCAGCACGCGGGTCATCACCTCCTCGGCATGATCCCAGAGCGCGTCCGAGCCGACCCGCTTCTCGGGCCGGGTCGAGAGCTTCACGACGATCTCCTCGAAGCCGAAATCGGCATAGGTCGAGAGGATGAGGTCGTTGATCTTGAGGCATTCCGCGGCGAGCTGGTCCTCGGTGCAGAAGACATGGGCATCGTCCTGCGTGAAGGCGCGCACCCGCATCAGCCCATGAAGGGCGCCCGAGGGCTCGTAGCGTGAGACGGCGCCAAATTCCGCCATCCGCAGAGGCAGATCGCGGTAGGACTTCAGACCATGCTTGAAGATCTGGACATGGCCGGGGCAGTTCATCGGCTTGATCGCGAAGACACGGTCGTCCTCGGTCTGCGTGACGAACATGTTCTCGCGGTACCAGTCCCAGTGGCCGGAGGTCTCCCACAGGGCCTTGTCCAGGATCTGCGGCGCGTTGACCTCGGCATAGTCGCCGCGAAGGCGCCGGCGCATGTAGCCGATCAGCTCCTGGAAGACGCTCCATCCCTTGGCGTGCCAGAACACGACGCCGGGCCCCTCCTCCTGGAAGTGGAACAGGTCCATCTCTCTCCCTAAGCGCCGGTGGTCGCGGCGCTCGGCCTCCTCGAGGCGGTGGAGGTAGGCGTCGAGGTCCTCCTTCGTCGCCCAGGCGGTGCCGTAGATGCGGGTCAGCATCGGGTTGTTGGAATCGCCGCGCCAATAGGCGCCGGCAACCCGCATCAGCTTGAAGGCGGTACCGACCTTGCCCGTCGAGGTCATGTGCGGCCCGCGGCAGAGGTCGAACCAATCGCCCTGGCGGTAGATCTTGAGGTCCTCACCGGCGGGGATCGTGTCGACGAGCTCGACCTTGTAGGCCTCGCCCTTCTCCGCGAAGAGGCTTCGCACCTCGTCTCGCGACCAGATCTCCTTGGTGAAGGGCGCATCGCGCGCGATGATCTCGCGCATCTTCGCCTCGATCTTGGGCAGGTCGTCGGGCGTGAACGGCTCGTCGCGCGCGAAGTCGTAGTAGAAACCGTTCTCGATCACCGGGCCGATCGTCACCTGCGTCCCCGGCCACAGGGCCTGCACGGCCTCCGCGAGCACGTGAGCGCAGTCGTGGCGGATGAGTTCGAGGGCGCGCGGGTCCGCGCGGTCGAGGAATTCGATGGCGGCGTCGCGGTCGATCGGATCGTCGAGATCGTGAACCACGCCGTCGAGGGCCATCGCCACGGTGCGCTTGGCGAGCGACTTGGCGATGCCCTCGACTACCGCGCGTCCGGTCGTTGCCGCCTCGACGCTGCGTGAATTGCCGTCGGGAAATGTCAGGATGGGCATCGCGTCTCGTCTCCTTCGCTCACTCCTGCGAACGAGGCAGGTAAGCGGGCATGTCTCTGTCCAACCGATGGAACAGGCGTAGCCCTTTAGACCGAAACCGGACGGGACGGAATCGGCGGTTGAGGTGCTGCGGGGGGACCCCCGCCCCCGAGTACCATCAACCGATCTAGCTAGGTCATCAAATGAAAGAAGTTCGTTTGTGCAATTATGAATTGTTTTACTGGCCGCATGATATCTTATTTAAGCGTTATCAGCATATCGCCAAAGAAAAATCATCATAAGTATTATCGAATGAACTACCTATAATATAGGTAATAATTTAGAGAAATTTATAGATGGTTTGAATAATATCCGTTGAAATATCGGAGGATATTACATGAATCTATTCGGCCACTATGATGAATTCGTTGAGGCTATCGGACGCTCCCAGGCATTGATCGAATTTGCGCCTAATGGAACCGTCCTGACGGCCAATCCGAATTTTCTGAAGGTGGTCGGCTACGGCCTCGATGAGATCAAGGGCCGTCACCATCGCACCTTCGTCGATCCGAGCGAACACCACAGTCTGGACTATCAGGTGTTCTGGTCGGAACTCGCGACCGGCGCCTTCAAATCTGGCGAGTATCGGCGACTTTCAAAAAGCGGGAAGCCGATCTGGCTTCAGGCGACTTACAATCCGATCCTCGACCGGAACGGCAGAACCCGGAAGATCATCAAGATCGCCGCCGACGTGACGGAGCAGCACGCCGTCTCTACCGATGCCAAGCGCAAACTCAGAGCCATCGACCATTCGCGCGCCTCCATCGAGTTCGATCCCTCGGGCAACATCCTCGATGCCAACGCAAAGTTTCTCGACCTGATCGGCTATCGGCTGGAGGAGATCCGGGGCAAGCACCATCGCATCTTCCTGGACGAGGCCGAACCGGACCGCAGGGACGACGAGGCCTTCTGGACGTCGCTCCTGCGTGGTGACTATCAGGCGGTTGAGGCCAAGCGGCTCGGCAAGGACGGTCGCGAACTCTGGCTCCAGGCGATCTACAATCCGATTTTCGACGAAGGCGGCCGCCCGGTCAAAATCGTGACCTACGCGACCGATGCAACCAAGGTGGTCCGGGAGCGGCGCGAACGGGCCGAGGCTCAGGCCTCTATCCAGTCCAGTCTTGACGACATCGACCGGAGCATCGCGAGCGTGGCGAGCCAGGTTTCGAGCACGGCCGACGCTGCTGCCGAGACCTCCTCGAACGTCCAGGCCGTGGCGGCTGGCGCCGAAGAATTCGCGGCGTCCATCGAGGAACTGAGCCGCCATGCGGTCGAGGCCAGGGCGGCCAGCGATCATGCGGTCCTGCAAGCCGAAGAAGCCGGCGTGATCATCGGAGGATTGACCCAAGCGGCCGAGCGTATCGGGCACGCCGTCACGGCCATTCGCGCCGTTGCCGACCAGACCAACCTTCTGGCCCTCAACGCCACCATCGAGGCGGCGCGCGCTGGCGAGGCCGGCCGCGGCTTCGCCGTGGTCGCCACCGAGGTGAAAGCGCTCGCCAGTCAATCTTCGAAGACGACGGAAGAGATCGGCGCCCTGATCGCCGACGTCCAAGGTTCGACCGATCAGGCGGTGGCGGCGATCCGAACCGTCACGGCCGTGATCCGGCACTTGAGCGAGATCTCGCTCAGCGTCTCATCCGCGGTGACCCAACAGGCGGCGGTCACACGTGACATGTCCCTGAACATGCAGACCGCGGCGAACGGTGTCGAGCGCGTCCGCCAGAATACGAGTGCGATCGCCGCGGCGACCCAGGAGGTGGGCTCATCGGTCAGCACGATGACTCAGGTCGCCCGCAAGCTGGCGTGATTTCTCATTGGGACAAAGACCGGACGTCGGCTTGCAACAGAACCATAACCGGGTCGGTCCGTTCGATCGTGTCCTCGACCTGCCGCAGGCCGGCTCGCATTCCGGCTGGCGCCAAGGACGGCCGATCCGCCGTGTGGGACCACGAACAGGGCGGCGGTCTAGCCGCGACTCCTCAGCTTGCACCGGCCACGCCTTTGAGGCGATCCAGGCCGAAGACATGGTGGCAGGCAACCGAACGGCTCAGATCCCCTTCTCCTCGTTCGACAGGCAGGTCGGCGGGGCACTGGCGATACGAGATCGCTGCCGGTGCTGAGGGCGATGACGGGGTGGGTGAACGATCACCCCTCCTCCGCCACGGTCTCGCACGAGAATGATGAAGGCGGTGCCTCGACCCCCCGCCAGCGGCCATAGGCCCAGGGGCGGTGCCAGGCTGCGCGAGGCGAAAGAGTTTCCGGGACGAGGTCGATGCCGTCGGTACCCCATGGACCGCACCGGCAGATCCGGGCGACGCCGATCCAGCTTCCCGCCCAGAGGCCGTGCCGCTGGATCGCCTCGTCGGTATAGGTCGAACAGGACGGCCAGTGCCGGCATTGGCGCCCGATGAGGCTCGACAGGGTGAGCTGATAGCCCCGGATGGCCCAATGCGCGGCGCGGCGCGTCATTCTACTCTGCGGCCTGACGCCGCGCGGCGACCTGATCGAGGGCGTCGACCACGGCGTCGAAGGTGAGGAGCGTTGAGGCATGGCGTGCCTTGAAGTCGCGCACCGGTTCGAGGACGGCGAGATCCGCCCAGTCGCCGTCCGGTGCCGGGCCGTTCTCCTTGAGCATCCGCCGCATGATCTCGCGGATCTCGCGCAGGCTCTCGGCCGAGGCGCCGACCACGTGGCGGGCCATGATCGAGGACGAGGCTTGGCCGAGGGCGCAGGCCTTCACCTCGTGGGCGAAATCGCTCACCCGGCCGTCCTCATCGAGGGCGATGTCGACTGTCACGGTGGAGCCGCAGAGCTTGGAGTGGGCGCTGGCTCTGGCCTGGGGCATATCGAGCCGCCCGAGGCGCGGGATGTCGGCGGCCAGTTCGAGGATGCGGCGGTTGTAGATGTCATCGAGCATTGGTCGAACGTCTCCCACACACCACGCGCATCATCTTGGTCGCCCCGGCTCGCCTTCGTGGGCGCCGGTTCCGCGCCGAGCGCATTGCACGTTGGCCTCAGAACGACGATATAAGCGCCACTCTGCCGTTTCGCGAGGATCCGGCTCGTCGAACAGTGCCGCGCCCACGGCTCTGAAGACCGCATCGTTCGGGCGCTTGCCGGTCTCTGAGACGGTTCGACGATGTACGTAAAGCCCGACTCGACTACGATGAAGTCCCGTGTCGCGCGGGCGGGAGATGCCATGGATGCCGCGCTCAAGTCCCTCTCGTATCGCTTGAACGAGAGCCAGGACCGTCCCGAACTCCTTCCCGCCGTGGTCGATCCCGCCGACCGGCGCAACGACAACGCCCCCGTCGAGGTGGCGCCGCTGCCGGCTTCCGCAGAGCGGGTGCCGACCGAGATCGCCCTCGGCCGCCCGAGCCGCGAGGAGGCCGAGGCCGCCGTTCGCGTGCTCCTGCGCTGGGCCGGCGACGACCCGAACCGCGAAGGCCTGCTCGATACGCCCGCCCGCGTCGCCAAGGCCTACGAGCAGATCTTCTCCGGCTACCGCCAGGACGCCGATTCCCTGCTCGAGCGGGTGTTCGAGGAGGTCGAGGGCTATTCGGACATCGTGCTCGTTCGCGACATTCCGTTCTATTCGCATTGCGAGCACCACATGGTGCCGTTCATGGGTCTCGCGCACATCGCCTACTATCCGAGCAAAGGCGTCGTCGGCCTGTCGAAACTCGCCCGCGTGGTCGACACCTTTGCCAAGCGGCTGCAGACGCAGGAGACCATGACGGCGCAGATCGCCGACGTGATCGAGAGCATCCTGAAGCCCCGCGGCGTCGCCATCATGGTGGAGGCCGAGCACCTCTGCATGGCCATGCGCGGTGTCCAAAAGGCTGGCGTCTCGACCCTGACCACGCAGTTCCGCGGCGTGTTCAAGGATGATTCCAGCGAGCAGGTCCGCTTCCTCACTCTCGTGCGCAGCAAGTCCTGACGCGACGGGTGTGGCCGGGCCGAGCACGATGACCGATCGGACCTCCCGCTTCGCAGGCCCCGGTTCGCGCCCCGAGGTCGAGGAGGGCACGGCCTTCACGCCCCGTTTCGACGCGCAAGGCTTGATCGCCTGCATCGCGGTCGATGCGCAGGACGGCCGCGTCCTGATGATGGCGTACATGAACGCCGAATCCCTGGCGCGGACCCTGGAGACGGGCGAGGCCTGGTACTGGTCGCGCTCGCGGGCGGAACTCTGGCACAAGGGCGCCACCAGCGGGCAGATCCAGCGGGTCGTCGAGATGCGGGTCGATTGCGACCAGGACACGCTCCTGATCACCGTGGAGGTCGGAGGCGACGGCGGGTGCTGCCACACGGGGAGGCGCGACTGCTTCTACCGCATCGTCGCGTTCGATCCCGCCACCGGTAGGGCGAGCCTCGGAACCGCTTCGTGAGTTGGGACGGCCTGCCCTATCGCGGCCCCGCGCTTTATCGCGAGGGTTTCGCGCCCGGGATGGTGGAGCCGGTTGCGATTCCGGCACCGCGCGTGCCGCGGATCGGGCTGGCGCTCGGCGGCGGCTCCGCGCGGGGTTGGTCGCATATCGGCGTCATCGAGGTTCTGGAGGAAGCCGGCATCCACCCTGACGTGGTGGCGGGCTGCTCGATCGGCGCCGTGGTCGGGGGCTGCTATGCTGCCGGCAAGCTCGGCATCCTCAAGGATTTCGCACTGTCGCTCACCCGGCGCAGCGTGATGGGCCTGATCGACGTGCGGCTCGGCTCGGGGCTGATCGCCGGCGACCGCCTGAAGCGGCGGCTGCAGCGGGACCTCGGCGACCGCCGCATCGAGCATCTCCCCATACGTTTCGCCAGCGTCGCCACGGCGCTGGGCAGCGGAGAGGAGGTCTGGCTGAGAAGCGGACCGCTGGTCGAGGCGATGCGCGCCTCCTACGCGCTGCCGGGCATCTTCCCGCCCGTGCGGCTCGACGCGAAGCTCCTGATGGACGGGACGCTGGTGAACCCGGTGCCGGTCAAGGTCGCGCGCGCCCTCGGCGCCGACCTCGTCGTCTGCGTGAACCTGAATTGCGAGTCCCGGCCGGGCTTGCCCGCGCCGGAGGATCCGCCAGAGGTCGAGACCGTCTCCGGCGAGATCGGCGAGGTCATCGCGGCGCGGCGCGGTTGGGCGATCCTGCGCGGCGCGAGACGCCGCCTCTCCGGCCGGCGCCCTCCGGCCCGCGAGCCCGGAGCGCCCGGCATGGCGCGGGTCATGCTCGATGCCTTCAACATCACCCAGGACCGGATCTCGCGCGCGCGCCTGGCCACCGATCCGCCCGATGTCTCGGTGCATCCCCAGCTTGCCGCAATGGGGCTGTTCGAGTTCCACAAGGCCGAGGACGCGATCCGGCTCGGGCGCGAGGCGGCGAAGGCGGCCTTGCCCGAGCTCCGCGCCATGATGGCCTCCGCCGCCGCGAGGGTGTGAGCGGCCAGGTGCTGCGGCTCAGGCCATGGTGATGTAGTCGCGCATCGCCTGGTGCTCGGCCTCGACGGCCGCAATCCGGCGCTTGACCACGTCGCCGATGGAGATAAGCCCGGCGAGCTTGCCATCCTCGACCACCGGCACGTGGCGGAAGCGGCCATCGGTCATGAGCTGCATCAGCTCCTCGACGCTGGCGCTGCGCTGGCAGGTGACCACGTCGGCGGTCATGTGGTTCGCCACCGGGGCGTCGAAGGCGGCGGCTCCGCTGGCTGCGAGCGCCCGCATGATGTCGCGCTCCGACAGGATGCCGAGCACCACGCCATCGGCCTCGGCCACCACCACGGCTCCGATGCGCTTCTCCGCCAGCAGGTGGATCGCCTCGTCGATGCTGCGATGCGGCTGGATGGTGACGACCGAGCGGCCCTTCTCGGCCAGGATACGTGCGACGGTCATGGATCTCCCTCCCTCTGAGATGTCGATGAAGCGCGGTTCAGTGATCGCGCGAACGGGGCGGCACGGGTTGGCTCCCGGCTCTGCATGGGGAGAGTGTGTCGCCGCTGCGGCGATCTGGCAAGCGTGTGCCGTGGCTTAAGCGCCGGCTTGGAAGGGTTTCCTTAAGATCCGCGCCGGCCACGCCGGTCGATCAGCGGCAGCAGGAAGAAGCCGACCGCGAAGCCCCCGAGATGCGCATCCCAGGCGATCGCGCCCGAATCCGCCCCAAGCGGCAGGGCGATGACTCCGAACAGGAAATTGGTGACGAGCCAGACGGCGAGGAAGACCACGGCCGTGCGATTGCGCAGCAATTCCGGGATCGTCTGGAGCGGCTGTGGCGCCGGGATCTGCCAGGGCGGCGCCGCGCCGCGGGGGACCGGCGGTTGGAACACGAACCGCGCCGCCGCCGCCATCAGGGCCGAGACGCCGGCCGAGGCCCCGACCAAGGGCGCGAGGCTCAAGGGATCGATGAGGAGGTGGAGCGCGGCCCCCGCGATCGCGCCGGCCAGCGCGAGGATGCCGTAGCGCATCGCCCCGCAGCGCCGGGCCACCGGTGACCCGAAGGCGGCGAGCCAGACGCTGTTGAAGATGACGTGCATCCACGAGCCGTGGAGAAGCGCGTAGGTCGCGAAGGTCCAGGGCATCGCCGTCGGTTCGGCGACGATGTAGCGGGCGAAGGCGAGATAGGCGTCGAGGACGTTCGGGTCGGTGATGCGGGCCGAGGCGGCGGCCAGCAGTGCATCCGCCCGCGAGGGATCGAGCGCAACGGTTCAACGCCCGGGAACCAGAGCGAGGTCGAGAAGCAGGGTGATGTCCCAGGTATCGGGGAGGACGAACACCCTGAGCGCATGGATCGCCACCATCAGGCCGATGGAGGCCGAGACCACGCCCGGGAGGTTGAAGACGGGAACGCGGCTCTGTCGCGGCAGATCGGGCATGGCATCCATCCCGGCACCATGTCGTCGCACGAGCGGAGGCCGCAACCCCCTGCGGCAGGAAAAACCGACCTGCCCGCCCGCGCCGAAGCTCCGCGCCGTTAACCTTGCCGAGAGCTTAATGCGGCGGCTCGAACCTGACGGGCATAGGGTGTGCGCCAGCGACCCGGACAATCCCGGATGCGACCGTCACGCATCCGTTTCTGATCCGTAATCGCACAGCCCAGGTTCGGGCTATCCATCTGCGGGACACCATGAAGCATCCGACCAGCCGCCTGCTGCATGCCTATTGGGACCGTGTTCGTGGCGCGCGCGCCGCCCCCGAGCGCAGCGAGATCGACCCCGGCGCGATCCGCAACCTTCTCGCCGACGCCCTGATCCTCTCCGTCGACGTGGCTGCCGAGCAGGCCGCGTTCCGGCTGGCGGGAACCCGCGTCTGCGCCCTGTTCAGCCGCGAGTTGAGGGGGCGCGACTTAGCCTCCCTCTGGGCGATGCCGAGCGCCGACCCGTGGCGCCTCGTCGAGACCGTCGCCCTCGATACCGCCGGGATGGTGGCGGGATTGCGTGGCGAGACCGCCATGGGTGAGACCGTCGACCTCGAACTCCTGCTTCTTCCGCTCCGCCATCGCGGCCAGACGCAATCGCGGGTGCTCGGCTCCTTGAGCCCGCATGTCGTCCCGCACTGGCTCGGCCTGCATCCGCTGGTGCGGCTCGACACGACCTCGCTGCGCGTTCTGAGGACGGAGGATTTTGGGGCTGAGGAGCGGATCGACGTCCTCCAGGGTCTGCCCGAGCCGGCCAACGACAGCTCGCCGCGCCGCTACGGCCACCTCCTCGTCCATCCCGGCGGCCGGGCCTGACCAGAGGGAAGCCGGTGCCCTGCTCTTAAGGAAGGACCAGCAAATCCTTTCGTAACCAGATCAGGATAGGTTGGCGGGACAGCTTGGTGAGTCCGGCGTTTCGTCGTCTGACCGGCGGTGAACCCGTGTTTCCCAGGAAGGCCCGTCGCGACGGGCCGACCGGGATGGAGCCGACGCACCATCGCCATGATCGAGGCCAGCACCCTTTCCGACGCGCCGGCGCTGCGTCTTGCCAACCCCTCGGACATGCGCAGGCACCAGCGCGTCAAGGTGACGTTGCTCGGCCGCTACATGCTTCCGGACCGGCAGGAATATCCGTGCCAGACGGTGGACATGTCGCCGGGCGGAGTGCGCCTCACCTGCGCGGTCCTCGGCCAGGTCGGCGAGCGGATCGTTCTCTATCTCGAGCAGATCGGCCGGATCGAGGGAACGATCGCGCGGATGACGAGCAATGGCCTCGCGGTGAAGCTCTCGGCCACCTTGCGCAAGCGCGACAAGATCGCCTCGCAGCTCACTTGGCTCACCAACCGCGAAATACTGGGCCTGCCCGAAGGCCGCACGCACGAGCGCCTGGTTCCGCTCCAGCCTGGCATGATGATGCGGCTCGAAAGCGGCCGAGAGGTTCCGGTCCGCGTCATCGACATGTCGATGTCGGGCGCCGCGCTCTCGACGATCTCGATTCCGTCGATCGGAACGAGCGTCATGATCGGGAAGACGCCCGCCCGAGTGGTTCGCCACTTCGAGGGGGGTCTCGGCGTGCAGTTCATGCTGCCCATCTCGCCCGACCGCTTCCACGAAGGCCTGTTGCTGTAAAGCCGTCGAAGCTCATCGGAACCTGGTCATCCTCCGAGCTCCACGTGCTTTACTCACCGCTTGGCAGGGAGAGGACCGAACCGGGGGTGCGGGGCTATCGCCCCGTGGCGTTGTCGAGGACCACGTCCGCCCTCGTCATGGTTGCCGGACCGCTACCGAAAACCGCCGGGTTCGAGTGGTCGCCACAGGCTGGAATTCGGTCTGTCCGAAAGCGCCGCCACTCGAGGCCCAATTCCATAAAATTGCGCGGATCGGTTTCAGCGCGGCACAGGAGCCTCGGCGGCATCGTCACCTCCATCGACGGGGTAACGATCATGCGCAGCCGCACAAGGACCGATCTCAAGCCATTCGCCGCGGCTTCCGCCCTGGCATGTGCCGCGCTCCTCGCTCTCTGGCCTTCGGCCGCTTCCGCCCAGAGCTATGCGGCCCTTCCACAGGCTTCCGCCGCGGCGGTCCCGGTCGGCGATGCCCGCCCGATCGCGGCCTGGGTAACCTTCTGCCAGACTTACGCGGCCGAATGTGCCCTCGACCCAGGCGAATCGTCGCTCGTTGCACTCACCCCGGCTTTGTGGAGCGTGGTCGTGTCGGTGAACAAGCGGGTCAACAAGTCGGTCCGGGCCATGACCGATATGGATCATTGGAGCGTGCCCGATCGCTGGGACCTCGCCGAGGACGGCGCCGGCGATTGCGAGGATTACCAACTTCTCAAGCGCAAGATGCTCGTGGCCGCCGGGCTGCCGCGTCGGGCGATGCGGATGACCGTGGTGATCGACGAGAAGGGAGAAGGCCACGCCGTGCTGACGCTGATGACGGATCGCGGCGACTATATCCTCGACAACAAGACCGGCGATGTCCTCCCCTGGTACCGGACCGGCTACACCTTCATCAAACGAGAGAGCCAGGGGAACCTCGCCTGGGTCTCGCTCGGCGGCGTCACCTCGCCGGTGACCACCGCCAACCGCTGAGCCGGCAGGCTGGACGGACGAGATCGGCTGGGCTCGAATAAGTGCGGACGCGATTCGAACCCCCCAGGGAACCCCTCCCTCGAAGTTGCAGGATTGCATCGCATCTTTTTTGGAACCAATCCTTCTGGGAGAAGTTAACTCCTCCTTAGTTTTTTCGATTGAGCCTCGACCCATACCGTGCAAACCTCATGCCTCAGCCAACGAAGGGCGAGGCGAGCGTCATGCGGCACGCGGGTCTGCAGAATGTCGAGGCCTGCGGCGCTCCAGTCGTCCAGCGCCTCGCCCGTGCCATCCAAATCTCGCTCGTCGGCTCGATCCTACTGCTCGGTGGCGCCAGCGCGCAGCAGGAGCCCTCCGTCGCACCCCCCGAAGCCAGCGTGATCGAGGAGAACGGCAGCGCCAAACCTGTCGCCGCCTGGACCGTGATGTGCGGGCGCTATCCTGCTGAATGCGGCGTCGACCTCAGCCAGCCGGTGACGATCGCCCTCAACCCGGCGGTATGGCGGACGCTGACGAGCGTCAACCGCCGCGTCAACGCCCGAATCAAACCGATCACCGACATCGCCCATTGGGGAATCGTCGACCGCTGGGACTTCCCGGATGACGGCTTCGGCGATTGCGAGGACTTCCAGCTCCTCAAGCGCCGCATGCTGATCGAACGCGGGATTCCCCGTAGGGCCCTGCGGATGACGGTGGTCATCGACGATATCGGCGAAGGTCATGCGGTCCTGATGGTCCGCACCAATCGCGGCGACCTCATCCTCGATAACAAGACCAACGCGATCCTCTCGGGTCCCCGAACCGGATACACCTTCGTGAAGCGCGAGGGCCAGCACGGCATGGCCTGGGTCGCCCTGAACGGCGGCGCCTCGCCGGTCACCACCGCCAACCGCTAAGGGGCGAACCGCCTCGCAGTCCAGGCCGCTTCAGTCCGCGTGGCGGCGACCCCAAGCGGTTTGACCGCGTGGGATCGAGGACGCATGAGCTCGATCCTATGAAAACCTACGTCGTTTTCGCCGGTGCCGCCCTTGCCGAGATCGCCGGGTGCTTCGCTTTCTGGGCCTGGCTTCGCCTCGACAAGTCTGCTCTGTGGCTGCTGCCCGGCATCGCGGCTCTCGTCCTGTTCGCCTACCTGCTGACGGCGACAGAGAGCGACGCCGCAGGCCGGGCCTACGCGGCCTATGGCGGCATCTACATCGTTGGCGCGATAGCCTGGCTATGGGGCGTCGAGGGTCACCCTCCGGATCGGTGGGACATTGTCGGCGCATGCATCTGCCTGGCCGGTAGCGGCGTGATCCTTTTCGCCCCGCGCGGAGCGTGAGGCCGAGTGAGGAAGCCGGTGGTCTGCCTCCCTGCCTGTCGTCTCAGGTGCCGGCGATGGAATGGGCGAGGTCGAGGACGACCCGGCCCGAGAGCAGGCTCCAACCGCAGGCGATCATCGTCGCGATCATCACGAAGGGGATCGGCCGTCCCTCGATGCGGCGTCCGCGCACGGTGTTGCGCAGGATGATGAATGGGGCAGTGAAGGCAAGGACCGGCAGGGCCGCGGCAGCTGAGACACCGCCGCGCTCGAGCAGGCTGAAGCTGGCGCGCCGCTCGGTGAACAGTTCGAAGGCCGTAGCCAGAAGGCCCGACAAAGCAAGGCCGAGGAAGAGTGTCTGAAGCGATTCGACGGCCGAAGGGCTGATGACCATGGATGAGCGCGCTCCACCGGGTACGATTGGTGAAGCGCACTCTGCCCGAATGTTTACGAAGTGTTAAGGATTTCCCTGCGGCACGGTAAACGCGGCCCACAGGTCATCGAAGGCTGTTGCGTCAGTCCTCGAGGTCGATGTCGAGGATCGCCATGGCGAAGTTGAACGATCGGTCGCCGTCCTCGTCGTCGACGGAGACGACTCCGAGGAACTCCTCGCCAACATAGACCTCTGCCGAATCGTCCTTCTTGGGACGTGCCACGAGGCGGATATTGGTGTTGGCGAAGGTGCGGCGCAGATAATCCTGGACCTTCGCGATATCGGTCTTGTTCACGCTCAACCTCTTTGTCGCGTCATGCGGCGCATGCGCCGCTTCTGCGCGCGGCATTCCTCGCGCGCTGTCGGGGATCGATTGCCATGCTGGCCCCAAGCGGGCAACCCATGAGCGCCGCGTTCAGATGCCCTCGGCCATGTGGATGAACTGGTCGATATTAACGAACTGGTCCATCGTGCGGGCCGGTTCGGCGCAGCCGGCCGCGCCGACGACGCGGGCGGGCACGCCGACCACGGTGGTGTTGGGCGGGACCGGGCGAAGCACCACGGATCCCGCGGCGACGCGGGCGCAGGCGCCGACTTCGATATTGCCAAGGATCTTGGCCCCGGCCCCGATCATCACGCCGCGGCGGATCTTCGGGTGGCGGTCGCTGCCCTGCTTCCCGGTACCGCCGAGGGTCACCGCGTGCAGCATCGAGACGTCGTCCTCGATCACCGCCGTCGAGCCGACCACAAGGCCGGTGGCATGGTCGAGGAAGATGCCGCGCCCAACCCGAGCGGCTGGATGGATGTCGGTCTGGAAGACCTCGGAGGAGCGGCTCTGGAGGTAGAGTGCGAGGTCGCGCCGGCCGTGATTCCAGTACCAGTGCGCGAGGCGGTGGGCCTGGATGGCGTGGAAGCCCTTGAAGTACAGGACCGGTTCGATCGCCCGGCTCGCGGCCGGATCGCGGTCGAGCACCGCCACGATGTCGGCCCTGAAGCCCTGGCCGATGCGCGGATCGTCGGCGATGGCCTCGCTGAAGCCATGGGCGACGAGTTCGCTCGACAGCGAGGCATGACCGAGCCGCGCCGCGACCCGGTGCGAGACGGCTGCCTCCAGCGTCGCGTGGTTGAGGATGGTCGCCACGATGAAGGATGCGAGCTGCGGTTCGTCGCGCAAGACCGTTTCCGCCTCGGTGCGCAGGCGACTCCAGACGGGATCGAGGACCGCCGGTTCGGCGGGGAAGAAGGACGGGCTGGCGGACATCGTGGCTCCTCGGGGAGGATGCGAATTCATCGGTCGGCTCTTCGGCGCATCCCGCGTCTTAGCGGGCGGACGCCGTTTCGCACCCGCACGCCCAGACCTTGATCCGTAGCGTGGTGTGCAACGCGGCGCCGATCAAGGGCATCCGAGCCGGCGCCCCTGTGTCGCCATCGGACCTCGACACCTTAGGAGGTCGTCTCCACCTGCCCGAACCGTGCCTCGATGGCATCCGCCAGGCGGTCGACCATCACGTCGATGCCGACGTCGGAGGTGTCGACCACCGCAGATGCCCGCGCGTAGAGCGGTTCGCGGCTCAACAGAACGGCCCGCAATTCCTGCATCGCCGAGGCGTGATCGCCGGTGATCGGCAACTCACCCTGGTCGCGCACTCGCTGCATGTGCTCCTCGGGTTTCGCCCGAAGCCAGATCGTGAAGAACGCCTGCAGCAGGAGGTCGTAGGTCAGGGGTTCGGCGACGATGCCGCCACTGGTGGCGAGCACGAAGGGGCCGGGGCGCTCCGTGAGGCGCCGCAGGGCAGCCTGTTCGAGGCGCCGATAGCCTTCCTGGCCATAGATCGCGAAGATTTCCTTGACCGAGAGGGCGTTCTCGCGCTCGATCTCGGCATTGAGTTCGACGAAGGACCATCCGAGCCGGTCTGCGACCCGCCGGCCGAGGGTCGACTTGCCGGCCCCGCGCAGTCCCACCACAGCGACGCGTGGCTGCAGAGTCTCGCCGCCCGAGCCGGTCTTGCCCGATAGGATGCCCTTCGCCAAACCGATCTGCTCGGGTGAGGCGGTCGCCAGAAGGTCACGGACCACGTACCAGTCCGACGAGGGTTCCTCGCCGGCGATGAGATCGTCGAGCCGAACGCCCATCGCGTTTGCGACCCGGCGCAGCAGGATGATCGAGACGTTGCCCTGGCCGCTCTCGAGCTGGGCAATGTAGCGTTCGGAAAGGCCCGAACTCTGCGACAACACTTTTCGCGATAGGCCACGAATGGTGCGCGCATGGCGGACTCGCCTGCCGAGCTCGGCAAGGAAGAGCGATTCCTGTTCTGGCGTACCGGTCATGACGCAGGCTGACCTTCGCAGACGAAGCCGAGTGGAAACGCGGCAGCTTCGGCGACGTCGCCCCCGCTTCTCGGAGAACAGCCACCGGGCACGGTTGGCCGACGATCTCTGTGCGAACTCAGAACGTACAACATGGATCCAAATCGACGATGGCGGGCGGCCATCACGACCTGCCCAACGCGCCAAGCCTGCATGCAATGTTCCACATCGCACTGCAACATGCGGCATGTACCGGGTCCACTGCGTTCACGTCTGGGCCCGACGGCCGCCTCTTGTCGCCGGAACGAACCCGCTGCCGGAAAGTTCGGCGCGTCGCGCTCGATCTCGGCGCTATTCTACTGGAAATCGGCCCGACTGAAGCTCTGGGCCGTGCGTGCCGACGGTTCCTCGCTGTTATTGGTTCGCGGGGAGCGCCGACGCTTCGAGGATCGTGTCGGCCGATGCGGGCTTCTTCGCGACGATCGGTCGCCCGGCCGAGGCGAGTTGCTGAGGCGATGGCCGGCGCGGCGGAAGCGGCACCTCGACCGACTCCGTGACCGGCGGCTCGCTTGCTGCGACGGCGTTGAACATCGTCGATGCCGGACTTGCTGCTGCACGCGCCACAGAGAGGGACGAGAGGGCCGCGCTGCTGGTGACGGCGGCGCTCGCCATCATCATATCGCCCGCGAAAGCGGGCCGGCGCGGCGGCAGCGGCACCTCGACCATCTCGCTCGGCGCCAGATCGGCGGCGGCGTAGGCGAGCGCGGTATTGGCTGCCGTGATATTGGGGTCGGCGACCGGCCGCTGGCCGAACAGGCTGCCGAAGGCGGCGCCCGATTGCGGGACGGCAGCCGGAGCTGTTTCGAGGCTGGCGACGTTGGTGCTGATGCCAAGGCGCTTGGCGGCGTAATAATAGCCGCGGTTATAGTAGGTGTAGGCCTGGATCAGGTCGCCCTTGGCCGCCCGGTAGGCCCCCGCCAGATAGGCGATGCCGAAACGCAGGTTGGTTGCGGGGTCGTAGAGCCCGGCCGCGTCACCGCTATAGCCCATGCCTTTCGCGGTGGCGTGCTTGATCTGCATCAGCCCGAGCGCCGAGCCGCCTTTGGCATTCGGATTGTAGTTGCTCTCGCGCTTGATCACCTGATGGACGAAGCTCGACGGGAGGCCCGCCGCCTTCGCCTGGCTCTCGATCAGCGCGTTGATGTTGTCGCGGGCCGCATTCGCCTGCTGCGCGAGAGCCGACGCGGGGACGCACGCGGCGGCGACGGCGATGAGCAGGAGGCGATGATTCATGTGGCAGACCTGACGATGACGTGAGCCGTTACGGTCTAGGTCGATCCCAATTGAGGCCGGAAAGCGGCCCGCCACAGCGCAGCAGGCCCAGACGTCGCCGTTTCCCCACGTGTTGTGGCGCACACGACACAGGCGGCATCGGCGGTCAGAGCGGCGCCGCCAGCCCCTCGATCACGAGCCCTGCGGCATGATCCGGCGTCTCGGTGATCGGCACGACGATGGGATGCTCGTCGATGCCGGGCGGTTCGAGGGCGTCGAGCTGGCTGTCGAGGAGCGAGGCTGGCATGAAGTGCCCGCTTCGCCCTGCGAGCCGCTCCGCGATCACTCCACGATCGCCGGCGAGATAGGCGATCCGAACCTCGGGCCGCCCCCGGACCAGAGCGTCGCGATATGGACGCTTCAGGGCCGAGCACGCGATCACCGCGGAGCGGCCCTCAGCGAGTTTGGCGTCGATCCAGGCGGCGATGGCGGCGAGCCAGGGCGACCGCTCGGTCTCGCCGAGAGCCAGGCCAGAGCGCATCCGGGCGACATTGGCGGCGCTGTGGAAGTCGTCGCCATCGGCGAAGATCCAACCGAGCCGCTCGGCGACCTTGGCCGCCACGGTGCTCTTGCCGGAGCCCGAGACTCCCATCACCACTAGCACCTGTGGGTCCGCTGGGAGGCCGGCGGGCATCGGCGTCTACTCCGCTGTCGCACTCACCGCGCCGGCGCTCCGAGCGCCGGGGACCACCGGCGCCAGGACGCGCTCGCGCAGTCGCTGAGGCCCGAGGATCATCGCGAAGAAGTCGTAGTCACCGCGGCGGTCGTTGGCGATCAGGAACTGGAAATGCATCCGGAACGGCTTGCGGCGGACCTTCAGGTAGGTCTCCGGGTTGATGAGATCGCGGAATCTCGCCGACCGCAGGAGCGGATTGGTGATGCGTCGTCCGTGGAGGTCGAGGGCGAGGTGCCGGACCGGGTTGAAGCCGGGAAAGTTCATCCAGTCCTGCGGCGCCTGGAATTCGGTCCAGACCAGCCGGCGCGAGGTGACGATCTCGGCGATCTCCCGGCGCAGGCCGTGGGCTCGGGCCTGAAACGCCACCAGGGGGATGCCGGAGCCGAGGGTGACGAGTGCGAGGCTCGATCCGCCTGACCCGAGGTTCCCGTCGCGTGCCAGGATCCGAGCAGTCACCTCGACGGCGGTCTGCGCGCCCGACGAATGCCCGACGATCATCACCTCGTCGGCCTCGACGCCCTGCATGGACCGTGTCTTCAGCGCCGCGAGGATGGTGTCGGCCATTCCCTCGACACGCTGCTCGAAATCGGACCGCCAGCCATTGCCGTGTTGCCAGTTGAACACCCAGTCGTTCAGAAGCTGCCAGAAATAGGCTCTGACGAGAGGTTTCTCGGCCGCGCGCAGGGCGGCCAGTCCGGCGACGATGCCGATCGGGGCCGAAATCCAGACCGGAAGGCCGAGGCTGTGTGCGAAGGCGTCGCCGAGATGGGCATGGACCAGATGTGCGATCAGACCGACGGCGAGACCGAGGATCAGCGCCAGGCAGAACGGGTAGACGATGACGTTGCCCATCTTCCAGTTGAGCCGATAGAAACGCACCAGGAGGCCGGTGGCGATCCAGTGCAGGATGCCGACGAGGAGGAGCGCGACGCTGACGACGCGCCAGCGCGCGAAATCCCGCGCGACGATGTCGTCCCAGAGGAGCACTTCGTAGCGGGTCTCGGCTCCCTCGACCTCCGGCAGGGCGGCCACGTCCCAGCTCTGGACGAGGCCGTCCGAACTCATTTCGGCGCGCGAGATCCTACGCGCGGGTTCGCCGAAGCGCCGTGCGTAACGGCTGAGCTCGCGCACGAACAGCATGCGATAGCGGCTGCGCGCTTCCGGATCGTAGCCGTGGATGAAGAAGACGTGGCGGCGCCGAACCTGGCCCGGCCGAGGCTCCTGCAGGTCGGGAGGCGTGTAGGACAGGCTTAAGGTCATCGAAGGCTGGCGCTCTGTTCGGCGCACCCTCGGCTGGGCGGCGTCGATGACTGTCATCCTTCGCGGGACGCTATACGGGTCCGGGTGAGATTGGCAATCGCATCCACCTGCCCGACCAACCCGTCAGCCGGGAGGTGGACTGGTGTGGGCAGCGGGGACGGCGTCCAATGCGGGGCCGTCACGCTGCGACTGTGACAGACCCGCCACGGACATGGTCGACGTGATGGTCTAGGCAGCAGGCTGGCGAAATCGACAGGCTGTCCTGGATGCGTAACCTCTTCCCCCTCCTGCTCACCGCCCTGGCGGTGTCGGGCTGTTCGTCTGTCTTGCCTGCGGCGGGTCCGACGACGAGCGCGGTTGTGGAGGGTGCGGATGTTGCGACGGCGCAGGGGACGTTTGCGCGCTACGAGATCGTGGATCTGGATGCGGGGGTGATCGAGGCTCTGCGCGGGCGTGCGCTTGTCGGAATCGAGCGCGCCGAGGATGGCGGCGGGGCGGCCGCCCCAG
>NZ_JAIETD010000026.1 GCF_019745455.1 Methylobacterium sp. | reverse complement strand
CTAGACCTCTCCAAGATCGAGTCCGGAACCGTTTCGCTCGAACTTGGCAACGTCGCCGTGCAGGACCTCGTCGATCACCTCGACCGCACCTTCCGGCAAGTCGCCGAAGAGCGCGCACTCGGCTTCACGATCCAGGTCGCGCCCGGCCTGCCCGCGGGGGTGCGTACCGACTCCAAGCGCCTGCAGCAGGTGCTGCGCAACCTGCTCTCGAATGCCTTCAAGTTCACCGAGAGCGGCAGCGTGACCCTCAAGATCGGGTCGGCCGAGGGATCGCCGCTGCGCACCAGCAGCCAGTGGATGGCCTTCTCGGTGCGGGACACAGGGATCGGCATCCCGGAGGAGAAGCAGCGCATCGTCTTCGAGGCGTTCCAGCAGGCGGACGGTACCACCAGCCGGAAATACGGCGGGACAGGTCTCGGCTTGGCGATCAGCCGCGAGATCGCCCGGCTTCTCGGTGGCGAGATCGTCCTGGAGAGCCGCCCTGGCCAGGGCAGCACATTCACGCTCTTCCTCCCCTTCGAACCCCCGGTGAACGCCGGGACGAATGGCTCGGTTGACGTTGGCGAGGTCAGCGGGTCGCTGCCCCCACATAGCCGCCAGCCCTCCACCGCCATGGCGCTGTCGTCCTCGGCCGACGACCGGCACGTCATCCACCAGCGGGATCACATCGTCCTGATCGTGGAGGACGACGCGATGTTCGCATCCGTCCTCCTGGAACTTGCACGCGAGCGAGGCTTCAAAGGCCTGATCGCACAGGACGGGGCGGCAGCACTAGCGCTGGCCCACCGCTACAAGCCCCATGCCATCACCCTCGATATCGGATTGCCCGACATGGACGGCTGGGCCCTGCTCGACCTCCTGAAAAACGATCCCAGGACGCGGCACATTCCGATCCATGTCATTTCGGTCAACGACGAGAAGAAGCGAGGGCTCAAGGCGGGTGCGTTCGGGTTCCTCGAGAAGCCGGTGGATCGCGAAGGCCTGCTGAAGGCACTCGAGCGGTCGAAGGAGTTCATCACCCGCCCGGTCCGGAACCTCCTTCTCGTCGAGGACGACGAAAACCAGCGCGCCAGCATCACGGCTCTGCTCGACATGGAGGATGTGAAGGTCTTCGGCGTCGGCACCGCCGCGGCCGCCCTTGAGGCAGTAAATGGCGGCCGCTTCGATTGCGCAATCGTCGATCTCGGACTGCCCGACATGAACGGTTCGGAACTCATCCAGCAGATCCGGGCGTTGCAGGGAGGCGAGGAGCTACCGATCATCGTCTATACGGGCCAGGAACTGACCTCCGCGGAGGAGCACCAACTGAAGCAGACCGCCTCAACCATCATCGTCAAGGACACGCTATCGTCCGAGAGACTCTTGGACGAGACGGCTCTGTTCCTGCACCGCGCCCTCGGCAACCTTCCCGGTCATGACCAGATTTTGGTGGACCGACGCGATCCCCAGTCATTGGAAGGTTGCCGGGTCATTCTCGTCGACGACGACCTGCGCAACATCTTCTCACTCACCAGCGCGCTTGAAGAGTATGGCCTGACTGTCCTGTTCGCTGAGAACGGTCGTGATGGAATCGAACTCCTGAAGGCCAATCCCAACGTCGATGCGATGCTGGTCGACATCATGATGCCGGGAATGGACGGCTACGAGACGATGCGCGAGGTTCGCAGCCACCATGCCTTCCGCGCCATACCCCTGATCGCCGTGACCGCGAAGGCCATGAAGGGTGATCGGGAGAAGTGCTTGGAGGCCGGGGCCTCGGACTACGTGTCCAAGCCTATCGACATGGATCAACTCCTGGCCGTGCTGCGCGTTCAGCTTGAACAGCGCGCTTCCGCGGCGAACAGGGACGGGCTCGGGCTGAATGGGGCGGCGGTCGCGGGACCGTCCCAATGACAGGGTTTTCAATGCATCCGTCATCGGAGCCGGAAATTTCGGACGCGATGGCGGACGACGGAACCCCGAACCTTATCCCCGCCAAGATCCTGATCGTCGACGACGATCGGCGTAACTTGCTCGCCGCCTCGGAGGTGCTCAACGAGACCGGACTCGACCTCGTCCTGGTGGATACGCCGGAAGAGGCGCTGAGGCGGACTTTGCGTGAGGACTTCGCGTTGATCCTCCTCGACGTGCAGATGCCCCGCATGGACGGCTACGAGGTCGCTGCGCTGATCCGGAGCCGCCCGAGAACCTCCGGAGTTCCGATCCTGTTCCTGACCGCCCATAACAAGGACGACATCCACATCTTTCGCGGCTACTCGGCGGGCGCCGTGGATTACGTCTTCAAGCCGATCCAACCCCTGATCCTGAAGTCGAAGGTCGGCGTCTTCGTCGACCTGTATCGTAAGACCGAAGAGATCCGGCAGAAGGCCGCCGCCGAAAAGCAACTGCTTCTCGACAACCTTCGGGTGCGCGGCGAGAAGCTCGAGGCCGAACGGGCGCTGCGCCGGGGCGAACAACATCAGGCCGCAGTGCTCCGCAGCCTCCCCATTGCGCTTTACACAACCGTACTCGGGGAATCCGACCGAAGCCTGCACTTTACGAGCGACAGCATCAAGCGCATCACCGGCTTTCCCAGCGAAGCATTCCGCGAGCCGGGATTCTGGCAGGCGCACCTGAATGCAGAGGACCGGGACCAAGTCCTCGACGCACTCCGATCCGTCGCCGAGACCGGCACGGTGGCGCTGGAATATCGCTGGCGTCATGCCGACGGGACCGAACGACACATCCTCGACCAGATCGTCGTGAACCGTAGCGACGACGAGGGGCCCTCGGAACTGTTCGGAATGTGGTTTGATGTAACCGAACGGAAGGATCTGGAGCTCAGCCTATTCCACGCCTCGAAGCTGGAGGCTGTCGGACGCTTGACTGGCGGCATCGCGCACGACTTCAACAACATGCTGAGTATCGTCATCGGTAACCTCGATCTGCTGCAAGGCTCGATCCGGGCAGACGAGAAGGCGCATCAACGCGTCCAGAACGCGATCGAGGGCGCTCAGCGCTGTGTCGAACTCACCAGTCGACTACTGACGTTCTCGCGGCGGTCACCCCTGCAGCCGTCGGCTTTGGATCTCGCCGCCTTCATGCCGGGGCTGGTCAAGCTCTTGCACCGCACTTTGGGCGAGCGCGTCAGCCTGAACCTCGCGATGGATGAGGCACTTCCGACAATCTGCGTCGATCATGCTCAGCTTGAGGCCGCCCTGATCAATCTCGCCGTTAATGCCCGCGATGCCATGCCGGAAGGCGGCAGCCTCGCTATATCGGTTCGGCTCCGCGACGACGCCACAGGCGATGACGATTTCGTCGGTGAGAATTCCGCGGGCAGATTCGTCGCGATCACTGTTTCCGACACCGGCACCGGTATGCCGCCTTCAGTCCTAGATCGAGTCTTCGAGCCGTTTTTCACGACCAAGGAGGCAGGGAAGGGCACGGGGCTCGGCCTCAGTATGGTGCATGGCTTCGTTCAGCAGAGCGGAGGCACGATTGCGGCCGAGAGTGTGATTGGACGTGGGACGAGCATCACACTGTCATTGCCGGCCACTGACCAGGAAAAACGTAGCCGAGTAACACCACTCGTCACCGATCGTTCTACGGCACTTCAGGGTGGCGGCCAGAGCATTCTCATTGTCGAAGACGACGCCGATGTTCGCCGAACTGCAATTGCGGCCTTTGAAGCCTTAGAATTTACAGTCCAGGAAGCCTGTAACGGAGATGAGGCCTTAGGAATCTTGGAGCAGGAGCCGGGTATCAGTCTCGTGTTCACCGATGTGAACATGCCTGGTTCTCTCACGGGTTTAGAGTTAGGTCGCCTCGTGAGGGAGAGATGGCCACATATTCACGTGGTTCTCACTTCAGGGTACTTACGCGAGGAGCAGGACGCGAGCGATTTTGACCTTCTACAAAAACCCTATCGTGCAGCAGAACTTGTCACCAAGTTGCGAGAGAAGCTGTTTTCGAAAACTGCAATTTAGATTTTTGTTTTTTGTTGTAAAAAGCTCAGATACTGAATTCATTGAGTAGTGATGACAATGTGGCAGTCGCACTGCCGACGCGATTCTCGAGGTGATCATGCTGGGGAAAGCAGTCCTGACCTACTTCGGTCCTTATCCAGGGCTGAATCTTGGAAGGCATGAGACCTCATCATGAACGACAAAAGTCCCACAGGCAGCCATGATAATTTTCAATAGCTCCAACTCGTTCTCAGCTTCCTGAAGAGTCATGAACCCTCGCCGGGCATAGACCGATTTTGAGCCCAGGACCACGACTGGGTCGAAGCGCCCGTCAGGTCGATCAGCAATCTGGCGAATCACGCTCTGCGCCATGACGCGATCTGCGCACGTCGCTGCTTGTAAGTTTCAAAGAAGATCGAGACCTCGCGCTCGTTACGATCCAGGCGAGTTGTTGCGGCAATGACCTCAGCAAGTCGAGGCTGTAAGATCGAAGTCGGTTGACGAGGCAAGAGCACGACCGTCCCGCGCGGTAACCCGCACCGCCACGGTATTGACGCCATCGAGCCGCTCGACCCTGAGTACGCTGGCGATAGACAAAGCGACGGGTCGCGTGGTGCGGGACGCATGGTGTCTGATACGGACGGCTCCAGCACCTGCTTTATCGCGCCTCCTATCAGCAGGCGGCCACGCATAAGTTAATTCAAGAGTTCAGCTTAGCCCCTAGCGTGCTCACGACCGCTCGAGCTCAGGGCCTATGACTGCGGAAATCTTAATCCAGGGCGTAAATTCTGAGGACGGACCGCGCTGCTATCGAGCTGTTGCTCTCTATAAAGATGGCCGCATTCTGCATGAAGTCACCTTTTCAGCCCACGGAGACGAGTCTGCGCTGGTGATTGCCAAGAGCATGGTTGACAGCCACGCCATCGACCTCTGGGAGGGCCTACGCTTTATCGAACAGTTTGAACCGGCAAACAGAGATGCGTGACGAGCGTCAGTACTTCGTCATCGGAGCGGGCGCGAGGCTCGCCTACCTCACTGTTGGTCCTGAACAGATCGAAGTGCGTCAGGGTTGATGTCCAGATCACGCGGAGGCGGGGTATGGGCGAGGCAGACGAGGACACTTCTGCCATTTCAAGCATCCTGATCGCGAAGGCCGAAGCGCACCGGGTTGATCAAATGCTGCGCATTGCCGGTCTCGACTCGGATGATCAACCGTTCGATCAAGCCGAGCGGGTTCCAAAGGCGATCGAGGGGCTGGTGTCCTCAATGCGAGCATGACGGTACTACGCGACCACGAGGCTCAGGGTACGGGTGGCGGGTGCGAGTTCGACCCGGCGGCCCCATTCGAGGGCGATGAAGTCCTGCTCCATCCCGTCGGCGAAGAGTACGCCGCCCTCGTTCATCCGCGATGTGACGGCGACCGCCGCGCTCGAAACCTTTCCGGCACGCAACACCGTGCCGGTGGCTAGGCTCGGGAATGGCTCGCGCACCCAGTAGCCGACCGCCGCCTCCTCGGCACCGATCGGAATTGTAAGATGTGTCGCCTCTCCGATCGAGCGGGCCCAGCCTGTCAGGCCGGTTCCCGAGGCGACGATGAGGCCGCTCGACGACTGATCTTCGGCAACGCCGCCGGCCTCGATCCTGTAGCGCGCCGATTGGTGGCTGCGATGGCCGACGAAGATCTCGTTCAGCGCCAGCAGCGTCTGGCCGTCGTCGAGCACCGCCTGCACCATGGTCCGCCGCTCGATGTCGACGGCCCCGGCGGCGCTGGCGGGGAGCAGGCGACCGAGGCGCTCCACAGCGACACGCGCCAGCACGCCGTCGTAGAGGTCGGGCGCGGGATTGACGCCGATCACCGGCTGATCGCGGAGGTACTTCGCGACATTGGCGACCAGCCCGTCCTGGCCGACCGCGACGATGACGTCTTCCGGCGCGAACAGGAAGCGGTCGAGATCGGCCCGCCGCGCCAGAGCCTGCCGCCACTCCGCGGGCACGCAAGCCCGCGCCTCCCCGAGCACCGCCTGGAAGCGCGTGTGTCGCGCTTCGATCTCGGCGAGACTCTGACCGCGGCTCTCCAGGAAGAACCGGGCCTGGCCGCGGGTGGCATGCCGGGCGAGGAGCGCCTCGTAGTCGGTGTCCCGGATCACGAAGACGGCGCGCGGTGTGACGACCGGCATGACGAGCCCTCAGCGCGAGGCCGCCGCCGGCAGGGCCGACCTGCGGAACTCGCCGAGTGCGGCCGCGAGCAGGTCGGGCGTGACGTTGACGTGCTCGATCGTCTCCAGTTTTCCGGCGAGCTCGCGGGCGGCCAGCCCGAGGAGGACGGCCGGCGAAAGCTCGCGGTAGATCGCGACCCGCTGCAGCTCGGCTTCGGCCCTGGCTCCCTCGACGAGGCGGATGCGCTCCGCCTCGGCGCTGGCCTCCAATCCCTGCGCTTCGGCGAGGCCGGCGGCGCGGTCGCGGGCATTCTCCGCTTCCCGCGCGATGAGCAGCGTCTCGCGCCGGGCGAGCTCCGTCCTCGTCTCCAGCTCGTTCTCGGCGATGGCCCGCTCCTTCTCGACCGCGAGCGCGCGGCGGGAGAAGGTCGCCGCGTCGGCCTTCTGCTGGAGGGCCTCGAAGGTCGGCGTCTGCAAAGCGCGTTCGAGCTCGCTGGTCGGCGAGATGTTGGTGAGCCGAACCGAGACCACGGCGACGCCGATCTCGGCCAAGGCCGGGGCTGCCCCGAGGACGGTTTCGAGCGCGACGCGCAACGGTTCGGGGCCGGCATCCAGCAGCGCGCCGACCGGGTTCGCGCCGATCTGCTGCAGCACCGCCTGGCCGGCGATGCCGCTGAGGCGTGCCTCTATGCGCTCGATCGGCTCGCCCTGCGACTTGCCGGTTCGCAAATCGATCGAGAAGTCGATGCGGGTCGCCAGCACTTGCGGATCGACGACACGCCATCCGATCGTCCCCTGCACGACGACCGTCTGGAAGTCCCGGCTGCGGCCGCGCACGAACAGCGTCATCTCGCGGTCGTCCATGGGCACCTCGCTGATGCTCGCGGTCTCCGGCCGGAACCAGAAGACCAGCCCTCGGCCACTCTGCCGGACGCGGCCGTTGCGGTAGCGGATGAGGTGGCTGCTCGCTTCGCTCCGGAGCTGAGCGATCGGGCCGAGGTTGCGGATCGTAGCCATGGAACCCTCTTCTAGGGGGTGGAGACCGGGATCAGAGCGGCTTCTGGAAACGGTAGAGTTCGGCCGGACGGAACGACGTGCCGGCTTCGCGTGCGCCGGTCGGCACGAGCCAGCCCCGGTCCAGCATCCGGCGGCGGAAGGCCGGCTTGTTGAGCGGCGTGCCGAGGATCGCCTCGTGCACGTCCTGCAGCTGGCGCAGGGTGAATTGCTCGGGCAGCAGCGCGAAGCCGACATCGGAATAGTCGAGCTTTCCCCGCAGCCGCAGGATCGCAAGGGCGAGGATGTCGGCGTGATCGAAGGCGAACGACAGGGGCGCGCGCTCGTCCCAATCGCCGGCCAAGTACGCCGCGACGGGGCCGCCCGCCTCGCCGGTCCAGGGCACCTCGATGACCGCCGCCGACAGCCCCGCCCCGCCCGCCAGCGACTGAGTGAAAGCTGCCTCCGGCATGAGCGTGAGATAGGCGACCGTGACGATGCGCATGCGCGGGTCTCGGTCGACGGCACCGAAGGTGTAGAGCTGTTCGAGGCGCGTGCCGGATCCCTCGGCGATGCCGGCCTTCTCTTGAAGAACCCGGCCGGCCGCTGCGTCGAGGGTCTCGTCGAGGCCGACGAAGCTGCCGGGAAACGCCCAGCGCCCCGCATGCGGATGCCAGCTGCGTTTCATCAGGAGAACGGCCGGGCGCCCCTCGAGAAGCCCTAGCAGAACGAGGTCGACTGTCAGCGCGGGCCGCTCGAAGGCAGCGGGATCGTAGGCTTCGAGAAAGGCGTCCTCGCTCACGGCGCCACCATATATCTAACTTGCATCTAACTAATATGCAGATTGAATATATGTCAAGCGATCCTTCTTTGCGGCGAGACCGAATGGCACTTCGCGCCCTCCGCCTCACCACCGACGGTGCAGAAGAATTGACGGTGCAGACGGGGTCGCGCGCAAAACCAGGTCTGGCTTATCCATGCCCCTGGCGAAGGCGGCCGACGCCTCCCGATCAGGGAGATGTCACAGGCGCACGATCACGATACGCGCCGTCGTCGGTCTGCTCGTCAGCGCCGCTCCGGCCTTTTCGGAGGAGCGGGAGGCTGCCACGGGCGAACGCGGCAAACAGGAATTCATCGGCCTCGATGGCGACAATGGCGGTGACTACTACAATGGCCGCAACTCGGGCCGATACTGCCTCCACCGCACGTCCGACGTGTTCAACCGCTCCACCGGGTATCCGCGCGGAGGATCGGCGGGTGCGCTGAATTCCGGTGCGACCTCGGAAGCCGGTACTGCGGTGAGCCGGCGCGGCGCGTCACAGGGCGGTCGCTACAGCCTCGATCGCCATACCCTGACGCTGATCGGCGACGATGGACGGAGCCCGCGGGCTCTCTTCGCCTACGGCTCGCAGGAGCACCCGCCGCAGCCGGGTCCGAATGCCTGCTCGCGCCAGGGCAGGAGCGAGGAGGGCGCGGCCCACCAGCGCGGCACCCGCTATCAAGGCGGACGGCATGCCTCAACCAGACCAGATGATCATCGACGATTTCCTTCGGCTCGCAATGGCTTCTCGATCGGAGTGCCGTCCGGTCTGCCAGACCGCTTTTGGGTTCGGCGATACAGTGGAACGCCCAGACGCCTTCTTACGGTGGTCCGAAGGCGCGGCGCGAACTGTGGGGGTTCGGTGCTCGGCCGCCACGCCCTCAGAACGCGCGTTGGCGCGGCGGGGGCCGAACATATCCCTGCGCCAAAGGAGCAAATACCCAATCGATGCAAAAAGCCCGGTGCCGTCGAGCTTGCCCGTCAAGCTGAATGGCCTATCTTGCGGTCGGCCCAGATTCGAGTTCCGGAAACTAAGCCGCTCCGCTGCATGAACCTGACCATCGCTCAGATCCTGGATCTCGCCCCTGACGCGGGAAGCCGCAAGTCGGGCCTGGATCAGGCCAAATCCGGCAAGTGGAGCGCAGTCGGCCGGGACGGATCGGTGATCTGAGGGGAGATCAAGGGCAGCGGCGCAAGCCCGTACCGCACCGTGGCGGATCTCGCCGGTCCGGCCTCAAAATGCACCTGCCCGAGCCGGAAGTTTCCCTGCAAGCATGCGCTCGGCCTGATGCTCGCCGATGCCGCCGCGCCGATCGACGCGGCTGCGCCGCCGGATTGGGTCGTGGCCTGGACCAGCGGCCGCGAGTCGCGCGCGGCAACGGCAGAGACCAAAGCGCGCGAGCCGCAGAAGCCGGTGGACGAGAAGGCGCAAGCCAAGCGCCGGCAGGCGCGCGAGGAGCGCGTCGCAACGGCGCTGGATGAGCTCGATCTCTGGCTGCGCGACCTGATGCGGCGCGGCCTCGCCGCTGCGCGGTCAGAACCTTACGCCTTCTGGGACCGGATCGCGGGTCGTCTCGTGGACGGGCAGGCCCCCGGCCTCGCGCGGCGCGTGCGCGCCTTGCCGGGCATCGCCGCGGCGGCACCGGCGGCCGGCGCGCCTCGGCGCGAAGAAGCGTTGGCGCTGGGGATCGGCCGGCTCGCGCTGCTGATCCAGGCGTTCCGGCGGCTCGATGCGCTCGCGCCCGAACAGGCGGCCGCCGTTCGGGCCGCGATCGGCTATCCCGTCACCGCCGACGAGATGGCGGCGCGGCCCGACCGATCCGACGAGTGGGCGGTGCTCGCTCACGCTGTCGAGGACGAGGATCGGCTCACCGCCCGCTCCCTCTGGCTTGTCGGGCGGAGAACGGGGGCGGTGGCACAGATCGTGGATTACGGCGCGCCGGGTTCGCCCTTGCCGGCGGTCCCGGCAGCGGGCCAGGATTTCTGCGGGGCGCTCGCCTTCCAACCGGGTGAACCGCCGCTGCGGGCGGTCTTCCGCGACGGCCGGGCCGTTGCCTCGGCCACGGGATCTCTGCCGGGCGGAACTTCCGTGGCGCAGGCCCTCGACGGTTTCGCCGAAGTGCTCGCCTGCGCGCCCTGGACGGAATCCTGGCCGCTGCGCCTCACCAATGTGCGTTTCGGGCATCTGCCGCGCGAGACCCCGGAGGCGCCCGCCTTCGGAATCGGCGATGCCACCGGATGCCTCGCTCTGCGGGCCGACCCACGCCTACCCGCCCTCGTCGCTGTCGCGGCGGGGGCGCCGGTCGACCTGTTCGGGACTTACGACGGCTTCGGCCTCTCTCCCCTTGCCCTTGTGGCGGATGGGCGCCTCTACGCGGTGCCGGCTCAGGACCCGCGGCCCGTCCTGATGCGGGCGGCCTGATGGGTTTGGGGACGGAGGCCGTGCCCGGCTCGGCCTGGGAGAGCGCGATCGCCGCGGCCCTGATCGGGGCCGAGCGCGCCCCGCCAGTGCCGCCCGGCGGCCCGCTCGCCGATTTTGCTTTCGATGACGATACAGGTGCGCGTCTGCTTTCGCAGCTTGCCGCGAACGGGGTTCACCACCTCGCCGGTGCCGGGCGGTCCGCCGAAGCGCTCGTTCCTCTATCGCCGCGCGCCGGAAGCGGCCCGGAATGCCCACCGGCTGCCGCGACGCGGCTCACCCTGCTGCTCGCCGCCGGCGCGGGGGAGCGGGCGCGGTTGAAGGAATGGTGCGATCTCGCCGCAGCGGCGGGCGTGCGCGCGCCTGTCTGGCTCCTGCCGGCGCTGGCTCCCTTTCGCCGGGATGTGCCGTCGGTCGAGGCGATCGCCGGCCCCGAACTCGATTGGCTGGCACGCGCCTGCGGAGGGGCCGAGGACACGGTTCCGCCAGCAGCGGATTGGATGGATGGCAGCGAGAACGAACGCGCAGCCGCCTTCACGGCTTTCCGCCAGCGCGATCCGGGCGCCGCCCGCGCCGCTCTGGAGGCTGGGTTCAAGGCCGAGAAGGCGTCCATGCGCGAAGCCCTCGTCCGCGCGCTGCAGGTCGGGCTCTCGGAGAACGACGAGCCCTTCCTCGAAGCCTGTCTCGACGACCGGGCAGGGGGCGTGCGCGAGGCCGCGCAGCGCCTGCTACCGCTGCTGCAGGGCTCCCGCTACGCCGCCCGCATGGCGGAGCGGGCGCGCGCCGCGCTCAGTATCGAGAGCAAGAGCCGATTCCTGCGCAGCGCGACGCATTCGCTCGTCGTGACCCTGCCGGAGGAGAGTCCCGACCTCGCCCGTGACGGCGTGGCGCCGAACAGTTGGGAGAGAAGCGGCGGCGGCACCCGGGCGGGACTTCTGTGCGCGATCCTGGCGCGCGCTCCGCTCAGCGCCTTCTCCGATCATCCGCCGCGGCTCTGGATCGAGCTGGCCCTGCGCAGCGAATGGGCTGAGCCGGTCTTCGACGGGCTCCTGTCGGCTACCCGGCGCACGCTCGACCCGGATTGGACACGGGCCACGGCCGACCTTCTGGCCGATGCCTACGCGGAGAAGGTATCGGGGATCCGGCGCACCGACCAACTCCTCGGGCTTTGGGTACGGGCTGTCGAGTTCCTGCCGGCCGCCGAGTGGGAGGACCGGGTCGGCGACCTGATCCGGGCTCGCAAGATCGAGCTGGTCCTCGCCATGATCGCCGAGGGGCCGGAGGCCTTCTCCCAGTCGTTCAGTGACGCGCTGCTCGACTGGCTCGCCTTCGTCACCCGAGGCTCGGCCGCCCTGCGGCGCGACCTCGCCAAGCCCTGGGTCATCGAGCGGCTCGGCGAGCGTCTCTGGCCGAGCGAGAACGCCGCGGCGGCGGCCTCCGCGATCCTGGCGCGGCTTTCCGAGGATGCCGACGATACGCGCCTCAGCGCGAAGTTCGCGCGGCTCGCCGAGACGATCGAGCTGCGCACCGCCATGCGCCGTGAATTCGCATGACGGATATCCATCGATGGAGATCGCCGCACGATGACCACGAACGGAGATAAAACCGCGCAGCTGCGCCGGGCCGCCGAGGACGCATTCGCCGAGGAACTGGCGGCCCTGAGGACGTCCGACGGCCGCCCTCGGCCGCCGAACTGGCAGATGTCGCCGCAGGCCGTCGTCACCTACCTGATGGGCGGGCGCCTTCCCTCCGGATTCGAGGTCAGTCCGAAATATATCGGCGACCGGCGCCTCATGGAGATCGCGGTGGCGACGCTCGCCACCGACCGGGCGCTGCTGCTGCTCGGCGTGCCCGGCACGGCCAAGAGCTGGGTCAGCGAGCATCTGGCGGCTGCGATCTGCGGCACCTCGCGGCTCATCGTGCAGGGCACGGCGGGCACCAGCGAGGAGGCGATCCGCTACGGCTGGAACTATGCGCTGCTGCTCGCCAAGGGTCCGAGCCGCGAGGCGGTGGTGAGCTCGCCGATCATGCGGGCGATGAACGAGGGCCGCATTGCACGGGTCGAGGAGCTGACCCGCATTCCGTCCGAGACCCAGGACAGCTTCATCACCGTCCTCTCCGAGAAGACTCTGCCGATTCCGGAACTGAACGAAGAGGTGTCGGCGCAGAAGGGCTTCAACCTGATCGCCACGGCGAACAACCGCGACCGGGGCGTGAACGAATTGTCGAGCGCGCTCAAGCGCCGCTTCAATACGGTGGTGCTGCCCCCGCCGGCCACGATCGAAGCCGAGATCGCCATCGTCGAGAGCCGCGTCGCCTCGCTCGGCCGCACCTTCGAGATTCCGGCGGAGCCTCCGGGCGCCGCCGAGATCCGCCGCGTCGTCACGATCTTCCGCGAGCTGCGCGAGGGCGTGACCGCGGACGGCAAGAGCAAGGTGAAGCAGCCCTCCGGCACTCTCTCGACGGCCGAGGCGATCAGCGTCGTCGGCAGCGGCCTGGCGCTCGCCGCGCATTTCGGCAACGGCCGCCTCTCGGCCGAGGACCTCGTCTCCGGAATCACCGGGGCGGTGGTGAAGGACCCGGTGCAGGATGCCATCGTCTGGCGCGAGTACCTGGAGACGGTCGTCAAGGAGCGCGCCGACTGGAAAGAGTTCTACAGGGCCGCACGCGCCGGCGCGTGAGGGAGCCCCGGCATGGCTGAGATCCAGATCTACGGCATTCGCCATCACGGGCCGGGTTCGACCCGCTCCCTGCGCGCGGCGCTCAACGCCTTCCGGCCGGATTGCCTGCTGATCGAGGGGCCGCCGGATGCGGACGACCTGATCGGGCTGGCGAGCCACGAGGGGATGGTCCCGCCCGTCGCGCTCCTCGTCTACCGCCCCGACCGGCCGCGGGATTGTGCCTTCTTTCCCTTCGCCGCCTTCTCGCCCGAATGGGTGGCGATGCGGTACGGGATCGAGGCCGGCGCGTCACTGCGCTTCATCGACCTGCCTCACGCGATCCAGCTCGCCGACGGCTTCGGGGTCGCACGCGGCGAGTCCGCGCCGCCCGATATCGAACCCCACGCTTCGGCGGCCGACGCCCCATCCGAGGAGGTCACGGCCGTCGCCCCCGCCGCCATCCGTCGCGATCCGCTCGGAGAGCTGGCTGAGGCCGCCGGCTTCCCGGATGGCGAGCGCTGGTGGGACGCATTCATCGAGAGCCGCGCGGGCGAGGACGGCGACGTCTTCGCCGCGATTGCGGAGGCAATGACGGCCCTGCGCGAGGAAGCCGAGCCCGATCCGGACGACGCCTTCCGCGAGGAGGCACGCGAGGCGCATATGCGCGCGGCCATCCGCGCGGCCAGCAAGACGTTCGAGCGCGTGGCCGTGATCTGCGGCGCCTGGCACGTTCCGGCCCTCCTTCGCCACGACGCGCGCGGGCAGGCCGGCGCGGATGCGGCGACCCTCAAGGGCCTGCCGAAGACGAAGGTCGCCGCCGCCTGGGCGCCCTGGTCCTACGAGCGGCTGGCGACGGCCTCGGGCTACCGCGCGGGGGTGCTCTCGCCCGAATGGTACGACACCCTCTGGAACCATGGCGGGCAGGTCTCGGCCCGTTGGCTCTCCCGCGCTGCGGCGCTGCTGCGGGCCGAGGATCTCGACGCCTCTCCGGCCTCGGTGATCGAGGCTGCGCGGCTCGCCGAGGCGCTCGCGGGTTTTCGCGGGCGGGCCCGTCCGTCGCTGGAGGACCTCGACGAGGCCGCGCGGGCCACCCTGTGCTTTGCCGACGACGCGCCGATGCGGCTGATCCGGCGCAAGCTCGTCATCGGCGAGCGCCTCGGCGCGACGCCACCTGACAGCTCCGGCACTCCAGTCGAGGCCGACTTCGCGGCACAGTGCAAGCGCCTGCGACTGAAGCCGGGCGCGGATGCCGGCGAGATCACCCTCGATCTGCGTAAGGAGACGGACCTCGGGAAGAGCCACTTCCTCAACCGCCTGCGCCTCCTCGGCATTCCCTGGGGCGAGCGGCGACAGGCCCGCGGGCGCGGCACCTTCAAGGAGGCCTGGTTCCTCTCCTGGAAACCAGAATGGGTGGTGGAGCTGGTCGCCGCCTCCGCCGAGGGCGGCACCGTGGCCGAAGCCGCCGCCGGACGCGTGCGGGAGCACGCCCGCAACGCCACCCGCGTCGCCGAACTCTCCGGCTTGATCGCCACCTTGCTCGACGCGGATCTTGCGGACGCGACCGGCGACGTCATCCAGGCGATCAACGATCGTGCCGCCGTCTCGGCCGACGTGTTCGACCTCATGGAGGCGCTGCCGCCGCTCGCCGAGCTCGCCCGCTACGGTTCGGTGCGCTCCTCCGACACGGCCCCGGTGCTCGCAGTGGTCCGGGGGCTGGTACCGCGCGCGGCGGCCGGTCTCGTCGCGGCTTGCCAGAGCCTCGACGATGGTGCCGCGGCCGATGCCAGGAACCGCATCGTCGCGGTCTCGGGTGCCGTCTCGCTGCTCGAAGATCAGGACCTCAAGGCGACTTGGCAGGAGGCGCTACGAGCGCTCGCCGACCAGGAGCATGTCCACGGCCGGGTGGTCGGCCGGGCGGTGCGGCTCCTGTTCGACGATGGAATGATCGCGGCGGGCGAGGCCGGCGACCGGTTGCGCCGCGCCCTCTCCCGCGCGTCCGGCGCGATCGCGGCGGCGGCCTGGATAGAAGGGTTCCTGGAGAATAGCGGCACGGTGCTGATCCATGGCCGCGGCCTTCTCGATGTCGTCGACGAATGGCTCGGCGACCTCGATCCCGAGACCTTCGTCGAGTTGCTGCCGATCGTGCGTCGCACCTTCTCGACAATCTCCGCCCCCGAGCGCCGGGCGATCGGCGAGGCCTTGGCCCGGCCGGGCGGGGCGCCGCCCGGCGACGAGGACGGGACCCGTCTCTTCGATGCGGAGCGCGCCACCAAGGTGCTGCCGATCCTGCGTTTGTTGCTCGGGCCGGAGCCCGCGCGAGCAGCGGAAGCTGCGATCGAGGGAGACGCCACATGAGCGAGATCGAACGCCTGCGCCGCTGGCGCCTCGTTCTGGGCGGCGGCCCGGCCGACGGAACGGGTGCAGACCTCTCCGAGCACGACCTGCGCCTCGACCGGACCTTGGGCGCGCTCTACGATTCGGATCGTTCCGGCAGCCTCGGGTCCTCGTCTCCCTCCGTGCCGCGCTGGCTCGGCGACATCCGCGACTACTTTCCGAGCTCTGTCGTGCAGGTGATGCAGCGCGACGCCTTTCAGCGGCTCGACCTCAAGCGCATGCTCACCGAGCCCGAGATGCTGGAGGCAGTCCAGCCGGACGTGAACCTCGTGGCGACGCTGATCTCCATGCGCAGCCTGCTCGGCGGCCGCACCAAGGAGACCGCGCGCCTCGTCGTCCGCAAGGTCGTGGATCAACTGATGAAGCGGCTGGAGGAACCGCTGCGGCAGGCGGTGAACGGTGCGATCGACCGGGCGAGCATCAACCGCCGCCCGCGGCACGCCGAGATCGACTGGAATCGCACCATCCGGGCGAACCTGCGCCACTACCAGGCCGAGTACCGGACCATCATCCCGGAGACCCGGCTCGGCCACGGCCGCAGGAGCCGCGGCTCCCTGAAGGACGTGATCCTCTGCATCGACCAGTCCGGGTCGATGGCGAATTCGGTCGTCTATTCGAGCATCTTCGGCGCCGTGATGGCCTCGCTGCCTGCGGTCTCGACCCGGCTCGTCGTATTCGACACCGAGGTGGTCGACCTTACGGACGATATGGACGATCCGGTCGAGGTGCTGTTCTCGGTCCAGCTCGGCGGCGGCACCGACATCAACCGGGCGATGGGCTACTGCGCCTCCCGGATCACCCGGCCCGAGGATACGGTCCTGGTGCTCATCTCGGATCTCTACGAGGGCGGGGTTGAGGCTGGGCTGCTGTCACAGGCGCAGCGCCTCGTGGCAGCTGGGGTGCAGGTGGTGGCGCTCCTCGCTCTCTCGGATGAGGGCGCGCCATCTTACGACCGTTCGCTCGCCGCACGGCTCGTCGCGCTGGGAGTGCCCGCCTTCGCCTGCACGCCGGACCTGTTCCCGGATCTCATGGCGGCGGCGATCCGCAAGCAGGATCTCGGCGCCTGGGCAGCCAGCGTCGGCGCCGCGGCCGTACCCGCGGCGGAGCGTTGAAGCGACCGATGGCCATCGTTCCTGACAGTTCCCACCCGCGATCCGGCCTTCGGGGCGCCGGCTCCTCACGGTCCGACTGCCGTGGCTGAGGCAAAGTACTTTGGATGGCTGGGAATGAGCGTGCGCATTTGCGGAGATGCCAAGCCGAAAACAAGTCGCCGATTGGTCGGTAACGTGGTTTCGGTGCTGGTCCTGATGCATCTTCTGACCATCGTCCCGGTCCGAATGGCGTCGGCGGACGGTCGCACGGAAATCACCATCTACACCGCCATCGAGAGCGAGCAGATAGCCTGGATCACCGAGGGACTCGCTAAGGCGCTGCCCGAGGTCAAGCCGGTCTGGGTCCGCGGATCGACCGGCGCCATTACCGACCGGTTGCTCGGCGAAAAGGAACGGCCGCAGGCGGACGTCGCTCTGGGGATCGGCGCATCGAGCCTGATGCTGCTCGAACAAGCCGGCATGCTGGCTGAGTACAAGCCGGCCGGTGCGGCGGAGCTGCGATCCTTCTTCCTCGACCCAGCGCCGCCTTATACCTGGACGGGCATGGACGCGTATCTCGGCGCCGTCTGCTTCAACACCGATCTCGGACGGTCGCTCACCTTGATGCGGCCGGTGCTCTGGCGGGAGTTGCTGGCACCCGGCTTCAAGGGGCGCATCGCCATGCCGAATCCAAGGCTTTCGGGCACGGGATTCCTCCTTGTGGCCGGCTGGCTTCAGAGCATGGGCGAAACGGCGGCATGGGAGTTCATGGACGCTCTGCACGCGAATGTCGCAGCCTACCTCCCAACGGGCTCGGACCCCTGCTACGGCGCGGGAAACGGCACCTACGTGGCGGGACTTTCTTTCGACATGCGCGGAGCCGCCGAGCGCGCGAAGGGTGCGCCCATCGAGGTCATCGTCCCCGTCGATGGCGTTGGATGGGAGCAGGAGGCTTCGGCGATCCTGAAGACGACGCGGCACCCGGATCTTTCCCGTCGTATCATGGACTGGACTGCCTCGAAGGAGGCCAACGCCATCTACGCCCGCAGCTTCGCCATCGTGGCCCATCCGGGGGTCGCGAACGCTGCACCCGATTATCCGGCCCACGCGGAAGCCCGGATGATCAAGGTCGACCTTCAATGGAAGACCCGGAATCGCGAGCGCATCCTGCAGGAATGGACCCGGCGCTATGGCGAGAAGGTGCAGCCGCCACGGTGACGCCCGGTCGCCCGCTCACGCAACAATCCTCGCAATATCGGTGAAAAGCAGCGGTTCTACAGAGTCCCCCAGACGGTCGCGAATGACCGCGAAGGGGGAAGCACCATGATCGACATGCTTTTTCGCCTCGTACTCGCCGGCGGCTTGATGATCGGAACGGCCTACCTGCCGCGCCTCACCACCGGGGAAGCGGATCTATCACCCCGGATGTCCGATCAAGCCAAAGCGTTCCGGACATGTCCCGCGCCGCGGGCGACAACCGTCCGGGCCTGCATTGCGTGAGGAGGCTCGCATGACCTCGATCGTCCCCACGCTCCTCATTGCCGGTAACTTCATCCTCGCGCTCGCGTTCTCGGTCGCGGCCTATAGCTGCTGAGGGCTCGCTCCAGCCTGGGGATGCGCGGCCCAGGGGAAAGGCCTAATCCTTCAGCCTCACCTCCTCGAAGAGGTGTCGTCCCAGCGGATCCATCTGGAAGCCGACGACGTCGCCGCGCACGGCCATATGGACGAGGGTGTGCGCCAAGGGCACCCAGGGCGCCTCGCGCCGGAAGATCGCCTGTGCCAGCCGGTAGAGTCTCGTGCGCGCCTCGCGGTCCAAGGTCCTGCGGGCCTCCTGGATCGCCGCCTCGTAGTCCACGTCGCACCAGCGCGCGAGGTTAGCCCCTCCGATCTGTGCGGCCTTGCAGCCGAGCAACACGTTCAGGAAGTTGTCCGGATCGCCGTTGTCGCTCGTCCAGCCGTTGAGCATCATGGTGGGGACGCCGCGATAGAGCGCGGCCTGGTACGCGCTCCAGGTATCCGTCATCAGCCGCGTGCGGATTCCGATGCGCGCGAGATCGGCCTGGATCATGTCCCCGACCCGGCGGCCATTGGGATTATAGGGCCGGCTGACCGGCAGGAACCACAGATCCGTCTCGAACCCGTCCGCAAATCCGGCCTCGATCAAAAGTCGCTTGGCCTCGGCCCGGTCGAAGGCGATATCGGGAAGCGTGTCGTCGTAGGCCCACATGCCCGGCGGCAGGGGGTTCTTGGCGATCGTGCCGGCAGCGCCGTAGACGCCCTGCACGATAGCGCTCTTGTCGATGGCAAGATTGATTGCGCGCCGGACCCTCACGTCGGTGAGCGGCGGCCGCGTGGTATTGAGGGCGAGGTAGCCGACATTCAGCTCCGCGCGGGCTAGAAGGGTCAGGGCTCCATCCGTCCTGATGGCCTCGAGATCCGCCGGCGCCGGGAAGGCCATGACCTGGCATTCCCCTGCCTTGAGCTTAGTCAGGCGCACGGCCGCGTTGGATGTGATCGAGAATACGAGACCGTCGATCGGCTTGGCACCGTCCAGGTCGCCTGCCTGGGTTTTGCGCCAGTAATCCGGAAAGGACCGGTAGCGGATCGCCACGTCCGGGCGATAGCTCGTGAAGACGAACGGTCCGGTGCCGATCGGCGCCCGGGCCAGTTCCTCGGGCATTCCGGCCGTCGCGAGGATGTCGGCATATTCCGCCGAGAGGATGCCGCCGAAGGCTTGGGCGAGGTTGGCGAGGAACGTCGCGTCGGGCTGCTTGAGAATAAAGCGGACGTGGCGCGCACCGACCTTGTCGATCGCCACGATCTGGTCGGCAAGGCCGAGGTCGTGGAAATACGTGAAGGCGCTGCCGGCCGCGGGTCGGAACCGGTGTTCCGGCTTCCACTGCCGCATGAACGAAAACACCACGTCGTCAGCGTTCATCGCCCGGCTCGGCTCGAACCGCGCATTGCCATGGAAACGAACCCCCTCGCGAAGGGCAAAGACGTAAGTGCGTCCGTCCTCCGTGATGGTCCATGATTCCGCGAGCGCGGGCCGGATCTCGGTCGTGCCGGGGACGAACTCGACGAGATTGTTGAAGACCTGCCATGTGGCGTTCATTGCCGTCGTCGTGGTGACGACGGCAGGGTCCAGGGATTCTGGATTGCCTTCCGAGCAGAAGACGAGGGTGCGCGCCTGCGACGGGCCTGCTGCCAGGAAAGCCGCAAGCAGGAGACCCACACCCGGGGAGGAACGACGGTGACCTGAGATCATACGTTCGATGCCTCTGCGGGAAGATGTGCCGGCCCGCCGGCTTCGGCGGGTTTGAGGCTTACCGGAAACTCGACGCTGACCGCCGTACCGAGATCGGGCTCGCTCTCGACAGCGATCCGGCCGCCGAGCTTCACCGTGACCAGATTGTGGACGATCTGCATGCCGAGGCCAGTGCTTCCGCGGCTGCGCGCGGTCGTGAAGAAAGGGTCGAAGATCCGAGGCAGATCCGACGATCCGATGCCACAGCCATTGTCGGACACGTTCAGCCGAACGAAGCCGGTGGCAACGGTTTCGACCCTGACCGTGATCAGACCGTTTCGCTCCTTCTCGAAGCCGTGGACGACTGCATTCGCGACCAGATTCGTGACCACCTGGGCAAGTGCACCGGGATTCGTCCCCACGATCAGGGAGGGCGGACATTCGCGCTCGATCGTGTGCCCGCCCTGCCGGAGCATCGGCTGAAGGCTCGCCACGAGCTCGTCGAGCCAGACGTCGAGCACGAAGGTCCGATACTCGTCGCTGGTGCGGTCGACGGCGACTTGCTTGAAGCCGTGAACGAGGTCGGCGGCCCGAGAGAGGTTGGCACAGAGAAGATTCGCGCCCTCGTCCATTCGGTCGACGAAGCGTGTCAGCCCCGATCGCGAAAGCGTTCCCGCGGCGACGACGTCCTGGAAGGTCCGGGTCTCGTTGCGCACCGTCGTCGCCGTCGTCAGAGCGATGCCGAGAGGCGTGTTGATCTCATGGGCGACGCCGGCCACGAGCTGGCCGAGGGAGGCGAGCTTCTCTGCCCGGATGAGATCGTTCTGGGCCTGACGCAGGTCGACAAGCGCCGTATCGGCCTGATCCTTGGCGCGCCGCAGCGCCCGCTCGCGGCGCGCGATCTCGGTGACGAAGAAGTCGGTCGCACGTGCGATGTCGCCGAGCTCATCACGCCGACGTGTCCCGGTCACGGTCCGATCGGCAGGATTCGCCGCGAGAGCGACCATGTCGCCTTGCAGCCGCCGCAGCGGGACCGTTATCGAGCGGGCGACGACCAGCGCCACGAGCGAGCCGGCGAGCAAGCCGAGCGCAGCACCGACAAGCAGGATCCGCCTGACCGTGGTTCCAAAACGGTCGGCGTCGTCGATGAAGGCATCGTTGAGTGCCCGCGCGCTCTGGCTCACCGCTTCGGCCGCGCCATCCATGTCGGCGAGCATCTCACCTTGGCGGCGCAATCCCGCAATGGTCGTGGCGAGACGAGTACGCCAGCCGTCGATGGCATCGATCATCTCGCCCTGGATCAGCGGCGAGATCGGAAGGGCGGCGGCCTTCGAAGAGAGGCGCTCGCCCTCGCCGAGCATGGCTCTGGCGGCGACGGAGTCTCGGCTCGTCAATGCTGCGGAGGTCCGCTGTCCGAGCTTGAGCGTGCTGATGGCGATGTTCTGCGTGGCCTGCTCGGTTTCGTTCGCCTCGACCGAGTATGTCAGAAGCTGCGCCACCTCCTCGTGCAGGGTCCGTTGCCCGGACGAGTCGATCTTGAGAATACGCTCTCCCCATTCGGCCAGCGCCGTCGCTGGATCGGGCTGCACGCCTTCCGTGTCTGCAACCCCGCTGCCGAGGGCGATCACGTTCGTCGCGAGCGCATCGAGCTGGTCGGCCTCACGGATCCTCCCGTCGGCCCTCAAGGCGGCCGCAAGATTGCGGCTCGAGATCCGGAGCTGCACGGAGGCCGCCCCACCGGTGCCGGCCTGCCCATCGCGCCTCCGCTCGACCGCGACCTCGGCCATGGTTGCGTGGAGCGCATAGATGCCGGCGACGACGTCGCGGGTGGCCCGCAGCTTGTTCACCTTGTCGCTCAAGGAGCGGACGAGGTCGGCGTTCGATGCCTGCTGGCGCAGGCGTGCCCGGTCGGCGAGCATGATCAGGGTGTCGGCCCGTTGGGCCATTTCCGCGATCAGCCCATCGCTCTCACGGGTCACCCTCGTGAAATCGATCATGCGGGTGACGTAACTGGTCAGGGCGCTTTGCGCGGACGCGATGCTCGCAGTCTGGTCGGCGGTGCGAGTCAGGCCGCGCAGGGTGCCGAGCCCGTTGCGGGCCTGTCCGGTCAACTTGGCGAAGCGATCCGCGTAGCCGCCCCGCTCGGAGGGACGGGCTCTGACGTACTCGTCCCGGATCAGCCGAGCCAATGTGAGGTCGTGATGAACTTGGCCTGCGAGCACGGCCCCGGCGCGGGCGCGTTCTTCCTGGGCGAGGAGAAACCACCCCGCGACGGCGATCGCGGCGGCAATGAGGATCGGCACGCCGCCGACCAGGGCGATCTTACGGCCGACCCGCATTCGCGTCCCGCTGTGACGCTTCCCTGTTTAGCTCGTTTCGAAAGCCGAACAAGCCGATCCCAGGTGAATCATGAGCGTGGGTTCTCCATCATCACAGTTGCTTCGCGGGACGGTTCAGATGGCGGTTGCGGCTGGCTGCCGAAGCGTTCCTTGAGGGTCGGAAGGGGCGCCTTAGCCTCACCGGTCTGTCGTTCCTCAGCCGTGCAGCCATGCAGGATCCGATGAAGGCGATCGAGACCGCTTTGGTCACCCGAGAGGACATCCTTTGCGAAATAGGGCATTCCGCTCTCCTCTCAGCGCTGCAGAGGGCGGGCGGCACTTCCGGCCGAAAAGGCAGCGTCGAGCCGGATGATCCTTACGCGGCGAGCGGATACCGGACCGGCGTCGATCCGATGCGTGACACAGAAGCCGTCCGCTTGGGACCAGGCGCTGAGCGAACACGAGATCGCCGTTTCTACTAAGGGTTGGTTCGAGGCCGTCCCCGGAAGGATCGCCGGCGCGGTCTCAGCGAAAGGCCCTACCGGACGGCTCGCCGCAACCGTCGGCACGTCGGCCGAGGCGAGACCCGTCAGGATGCTCGCTGAAAGCGCGGCGCTGACGGCCACGAGAGTGATGAGGTTGCGCATGCTGCCTCCCCTGGCGCTTGGCGCCGTTCCGGAGGCCTGGAGTAGAGCGTGCTCATAACCTGGGTTTTGCTTCGCCCGTCATCGGATAGCCGGTTACCGGGTCGAATGTTTCTTGCAACGACATCGAACGAAACATTTCGGTGCCGGGCTTCAATCTCCGTCGGGTCTGAAGACATAACCGAGGCCGCGTACGGTTTGGATGTAGCGGGGATTGGCGGGATCCGGCTCGATCTTCTTGCGAATTCGGTTGATTCGCACGTCGATGGCGCGGTCGAAAGCCTCGGGGTCGCGGGCATCGGCGAGGTCGAGCAGCCGCTCGCGCGACAAGGCACGATTGGGATGGTCGGCAAAGGCCTTGAGCAGATCGAATTCGGAGCGCGTGAGCGCCTGCTCGACGCCCTCATCGTTCCTGAGGCGCAGCGCGTCGAATTCGAGCCACTTCGTCCCGATCCGCACGCCATGCGATCGAGCGTTATTCGCTGCTGCCTGAGGACCCTCGCGAATCGGAGGCTGCGCGGCGAGCCCCTGTGCGCGCCGGAGAACCGAGCGCACGCGGGCGACGAGTTCACGAAGTTCGCAAGGCTTGGGGAGATAATCGTCCGCACCGAGTTCAAGTCCGACGACCCGATCGATCGGGCTCGCCGTCGCGGTCAGCATGATGATGGGGATGGACGAGCGCGCCTTGAGATCTCGGACGATCGAGAGCCCGTCCTCCGCGGGCATGTTGAGGTCTAGGACGACGAGGTCCGGCATGGAATGAGCGATCTGAGCACGGAGGGCCTGTCCTCCGTCGCAGAGGACCACCTCGAACCCGTGCATTCGCAGGTAGTCGCCAACCATCTCGCGGGCATCGGCCTCGTCGTCGACGACGGCTACGCGGGCCATTCCAGGACTCATTCGCGTCACCCGGCCAACGAACGGGCGCAAATCTCGCTCATGGAGACGATCCACGAGTCGGGACGGCGAAAAAGCGGCGACCCTCCGCCATGTGCTACATCGAAGACTGATCTCATGACTATTCTGTCTGAGGCGGCTGGAGCCGGCTTTGTCGTTCTCGGCATCTTGTACGTATCCGCTCCATCGGGATACGGAAAGGGGCGGAAACAGAAGACCTGGGGAAGTCGATGGCACCTCAAAATCTTACCCATCCTCGATTTCACCGAAGCTTCGCACAGATTAATTTTAACGACGAGCGCATTGTAACTCCGATGGATTCCGCCGCGCGTTGGGGGCATCGTCACGACGACAGGATGCCTTGCGGCTCTTCGCGCAGCCGACAGGGTCGGACATGATCGACGACGATATCATTCTGATCTCAGACGATGTGCCGAGCGCAGCCGAGCGGGTCGGCACCTTGACCATTGCGGTGATCGATGACGACCCGGCCGTCCACGAGGGCACCCGCTACGCACTCTCGGGCTACGAACTCGGCGGGCGTGATCTGGAGATCCTGTCGGCCTTTTCGGCGGCCGAGGCGCGAACGCTCCTGGCGAGCCGGCACGACGTCGCCGTCGTCCTGCTCGACGTGGTCATGGAGACCGACGATGCAGGGCTCGAACTCGTCGATTACATCCGCAGAACGCTGAAGAATGAAACCACCCGCATCATCCTTCGAACCGGGCAGCCCGGCCAGGCACCCGAGCGGCGCGTGATCGTCGATTACGACATCAACGATTACAAGGCGAAGACCGAGCTGACGGCCGACAAGCTCTTCACCAGCTTGACGGCCGCGCTCCGCGCCTATCAGCAACTCAAGCGCCTCGACGAAACGAGGCGTGGCCTCGAGATCATCATCGACGCAGCACCCATGCTCCTCGACCATAAGTCGATGCAGCGGCTGGCTGAGGGGGTGCTGACACAGGTCGGGTCGCTCCTGAACGTCGAATGCGCCGGCATCCTGGTGCTGCGCGAGACCGATGCGTCCGACGACCGCTTCTGCGTGCTCGCGGGCTCAGGCTGTTACGGCCACTACGTCGAACGGGCGCCGGCTTGGCCGCTCGACGCCGATGTCCACCCGCTCGTCGAGAAGACCTTCAAGGATCGGACGCATTGCTTCGGCTCGCATCGCTCGACGCTGTACGTCCGAACCTCGAGCGGTAGCGAAATCGTAGCGCTGATCGAGGCCGACCGGTCTCTCTCGCAAACCGACCAGTCGCTGATCGCCCTGTTCACGAGCCGCCTGTCGATCGCGTTCGACAACGTCATCCTCTACGAGAAGCTTCAGCGCGCCAATGTCGCCCTCGAGCAGCGGGTCGTCGAGCGAACGGCCGAGTTGATCCGCGCCAACCGCCGCCTCGACATCCAGCGCTCGGACCTTAGGCGAGCCAATACCCTCAAGACGGAGATCATGGGCACTATCGCGCATGATCTCAAAAACCCGCTCGCGGTGATCCTTGGACGAGCCGAGATGCTCACGGACATGATCAACGTCGAGGTTGCGCCGACAACCCAGATGCGTGCGCAGGTCGACGCCATCAGCAACTCCACCAAGCGGCTGATCGGCATGATCAACAGCCTGATGGCCGATGCCATGAACGATGCCCTCGATATCACCTTGCGCCGGGAGCCCATCGATCTGAGCACGCTGGCCCTCGAGGTCTGCGACGCGAACCGGCCGCTCGTCGAAACCAAGGAACAAAGCCTCGAAGTACGGGCGCCGGAACCGGTCTATATCTGCGGCGACAATGAGCGGTTGCGGGAGGCGATCGATAACCTAGTGTCGAATGCGGTGAAGTACAGTCAAGTCGGCGGTGCCATTGCCTTGTCCGTGACGGACGACGGGACCGACATCATCTGTGCCATTACCGACCAAGGCCCAGGTCTATCGCCCGAGGACGCATCTCGGCTGTTCGGACGATATCAGCGCCTCTCGACCAAGCCGACCGGCGGCGAGAGCTCGACCGGTCTCGGTCTCTCGATCGTCAAACGCATCGTCGAACTGCACGGTGGTCGCGCCGAGGCTCACAGCGCGGGCGTGGGGACGGGCTCAACCTTTCTGATGCGGTTCCCAAAGATGTCGGTCGGCCTGATCTGACGCTCGATGCTCAGCGTGGCGGAGGGCCACGATCGTGTCTCGCAACCAACGTTGACCCGGCACCTGGTCGTTGGACGCATGCCAGATCATCGAGATCGAGACATCGGGCAATGCGATCGGCGCGGGACTCACGGCAAGGCCCATCGCGTCGCCGAAGAAGCGCGCGAGCCGAGAATGCATCGTGGCGATCACCGGAGCCTGACGCACGACGAAGGGCATGATGGTAAACCTCGGCGAGGTCAGTGCGATGACCCGCGTCCTGCCGATCTTGGCGAGCGCATCGTCGACCACGCCGTGGGCGCTCTCGACGAGGCTCGTCAGCACGTGCGGCAACCGCACGTAGTCATCGAGCGAAATCGGTGGGGTCACTCCGATCAGCTCCGCATTGAAGACGCAGAGGTAGGTCTCCTTGTTGAGGATGCGGCGCTTATGATGCGTCTGCCCCTGCTCGAAGATGCCGATGCCGAGGTCGACCCGTCCGCTGTCGAGATCATCGAGGATGCGATGCCGATCGACGGTGTGCAGGATCAGCTTCACGCCCGGCGCGATCGAGCGCAGGTGGGCGACGAGGCTGGGCATCAGGAGGATTTCGGTGGAATCCGGGATGCCGAGCGAGAAGGTCACGTCGGCGGTGGCGGGGTCGAACGCTGCCGGTAGGGCCGTGATGGCCTGGATCTGAGACAGCGCCGCCTGCATCGGCTCGATGAGAGCGAGGGCGCGGGGCGTCGGGCGCATGCCATCCGGAGCACGCGTCAGCAATTCGTCGGAGAAGGTCGTGCGCAGCCGTCCCAGCGCGTGGCTCATCGCGGACTGACTGATGCCGATCCGACCGGCGGCCCTCGTCACGCTCCGCTCCGTCAGCAAGGCATCGAGTGCGACGAGGAGGTTGAGGTCGAGCTTGGAAAGATGCACGTGGTCGATGCGCATTATGAAGCCAATCCATTTGATTCATGACGCCTCACTGAGCACATTCAGCATCACGAAGCGACGAGATTCTCGCCGCACCCTTCGAGGATGAGCCGATGTCCACGTATTCGATCTCTCTTTCCGCTGCCGCTGTCCTCGCGTTCGCCACGCTGGGAACCGCGACCGTCCGTGCCGCCGAGCCTGTGGCCGTTTATGGAGCCAAGACCGTGGGCGCCATGACGCTGGAGACGCTTGGCCGCGCCACCAATGGGGCGCAGGTCCAACGCCAGGGCGGCTTCGCGAGCGCTGGAGCCGCTCAGTGGATCAGGATTCCTGTCGTGCAGGTCAGCGCTGCCGCGCAAACCTTCTGAAGATGGCGCGAACTTTTGAGTGCCGCCCATAATCGGGCATTGCCGGCAACGCAGGAAGCCTATTGCCGCCAGCACAGAGTGGGGCGGGACCTTCCGGGCAGAAGCTGCCGCTCTGATGCTGCAACTGCCGGCAGTGCCGATGTCCAGAAACCAGACGGGTGGTGGTCCTCGACCCTGCCCGCCTCCCTCAGGGGGCAAAGATGCGGACGTGCCATGAGGTCCGCCCGTTGAAACTACAGCAGCGTCGTGCCGAACTTGCGCGCTCCCGCCGCCTTGGGGGTGAACGGTGCCGGCATCGGCCTGGACGAGGCCCGCGCAAAAATAGGAGGCGCCGTGTCGGCCGCGGATCAGGTTGCTCGTCAGCACGCTGAGCCGTGTTCCACCGAGGCGGATCTCCGGCAATCGAAAAGGTGCCGATTGAGATCGGTTTCCGCACGAGCATAGACTGAGCGTGATGATGGCGCGCCCACGGGGAATCGAACCCCGGTCTGATCCGTGAGAGGGACCTGTCCTAACCGCTAGACGATGGGCGCGGGGTCGAGCTTCTTGGCACCGACGCTTGTTCCGAAAGCAATGGCCTTGCCTTCGGAGGGCGTTGCTATAGCGAGACCGGCGTTGTGGAGCAAGGGCTGACGGGTGGAAAAACGCGGTGCAGGCGTGATCGACGGGGCGACGCCTGCGGTCGAACTCGAAGCGAATGTCCGGCGTGTCGTCAGGGACGGCGAGGCGGAAACGGATAGGCTCGACCGTGTCCTGGCTCAGGCCTTGCCGGAGTTCTCGCGGTCCAGATTGCAGGACCTTGTCAGAGCCGGCCAGGTCCGGCGCGACGGACTTGCGGTCGCCGATCCCTCCGCCCGCGTCGGGCCGGGAGCCGTTCTCGATGTGAACATTCCTCCCGCAGTCGCGGCCGAGCCACTGGCAGAGGATGTTGATCTGGCGATCGTCCATGAGGACGACGACCTCGTCGTCATCGACAAGCCCGCCGGCCTCGTGGTCCACCCCGCCCCCGGCCACGATGCCGGAACGCTGGTCAACGGGCTCATCGCACATTGCGGCGAGAGCCTCTCAGGTATCGGCGGTGTACGCCGCCCCGGCATCGTCCATCGCCTCGACAAGGATACGAGCGGTCTGCTCGTGGTGGCAAAGAACGACACGGCGCATCAGGGCCTTTCGGCCCAGTTCGCCGACCATGGGCGGACCGGCCCGCTCGAGCGAGCTTACCTCGCCTTCGTCTGGGGCGTGCCGGAGCCTCGGATCGGCACGATCGACGCGCCCCTCGCGCGCAGCCAACGCAATCGCGAGAAGATCGCTGTCGTGAGGGCCGGGCTCGGACGCGAGGCGATCACGCATTACCGGGTCGAGCGTGTGATCGGTTCGACAACGCCCGTCTCGCTGGTCCGCTGCGAGTTGGAAACCGGACGGACGCACCAGATCCGGGTGCATCTCAGCCATCGCGGGCACCCGCTTCTCGGTGATGCCGTCTATGGCGGTGCCTTCAAGACGAAAGCGACGCGGTTGAGCCCCGGCGCGCGGACGATCGTCGACGGGCTTGGCCGTCAGGCCCTGCATGCGACGCTACTCGGCTTCGCGCATCCACGGACAGGCGAACATCTGCAGTTCGAGAGCCCGCTCCCGCCCGAACTCGCGACCCTTCTGACGGCACTGGAGGACGAGGACTAGGCCAGGTTGTTGCCGACGAGCAGCGGTCAAGTGATATCCGCCTCAGTGCGAAACCGCACTCACCGCCGCGACCAATCGTGTCACCAAAGGCCATCAGGCGATCAGACGCGTTGATGGGTCGGTTCCTATCGTGAACCGGCTACCGGTGCGCTCGGTTACCCATTAGAGATGGGGTCGCGCGTTGCCGGCTCAATGGGAGCGGTGTCGTGCTCCCTAGAAGTCTGCCCGATCCGGGGGACTGTGATGGAGGGTTGAGACCATGGCAGGCGCTTTGCCCGTGCTGGCCAACGAAGGCGGCCTCTCGCGATATCTCGATGAGATCCGCAAATTTCCGATGCTGGAGCCGAACGAGGAGTTCGTTCTCGCCAAGAATTGGCGCGAGAGCGGCGACCGGGAGGCAGCCCATCGCCTCGTGACATCCCACCTGCGCCTCGTCGCGAAGATCGCCATGGGCTATCGCGGCTATGGTCTGCCGATCGGAGAGGTCGTTTCCGAGGGCAATGTCGGCCTGATGCAGGCGGTGAAGAGGTTCGAGCCCGACAAAGGCTTCCGCCTCGCCACCTATGCCATGTGGTGGATCAAGGCGGCGATCCAGGAATATATCCTACGCTCCTGGTCGCTCGTGAAGATGGGCACCACCGCCAACCAGAAGAAGCTGTTCTTCAACCTGCGAAAGGCGAAGGGCAAGATCTCGGCCCTCGATGAGGGCGATCTCAAGCCCGACCAGGTGGCGCAGATCGCGACGAAGCTCGGCGTGCCCGAGCAGGACGTGATCGACATGAACCGCCGGCTGTCCGGCGACACGTCGCTGAACGCACCTCTGCGCGAGGAGGGCGAGGGCGAGTGGCAGGATTGGCTCGTCGACAACAGCCCGAGCCAGGAGACGGTGCTGGCACGCGAGGAAGAGGGTCAGAATCGCCTTTCGGCGCTGCGCGATGCGTTGTCGGTCCTGAACCCCCGCGAGCGGCGCATCTTCGAGGCGCGCCGGCTCGCCGACGATCCGATCACCCTCGAAGACCTTTCCGGAGAGTTCGGGGTATCGCGAGAGCGCGTTCGCCAGATCGAGGTGCGCGCCTTCGAGAAGATCCAGGACGCCGTCAAGCGCAACCTCGCCAGCCGCGAAGCGCCGCGCGCCCTCGTGAACTGAGCCGGGTGAAGAGCGACGGACTGATCTGGCGGATCAGCCCGTCGGAGCCGTCAGGAGCGCCATTGGGCGAAGGCGTTCTGCATCACCTGTAATCCGCTCGACCCCTTGTCGAAGGTGATGACAGCCCGCGGCCCGGCTGCGTACTTCAAGGCGAGATCGAACCAGTTCTTCTGCAGCAGAAGCTCGGTGTTGCGCTCGACATCGTTGGTCAGCGACGACAGTCCGATCAGGAACAGGTTCTCTCGGACGCGGACCGGCAAGCCGGAAAGCGGTGAACCGCGCGCGTTCTCCTCGTCCTTGGCTTGCAGCAGGCCGACGTCCTGGACGGCGCGGGCCGCGCCCGCCTCTGCATTGTTGGAGAAGGCGAGCTCGATGGTGTGCGAAGCCGGAAGGGTCGCATCGAGGTTGCGGCGCAGGGTCAGCGAGAGGGTGAGCCCGGCTTCGGCGAACTCGACGGTGGCGTGGACAGCCGTCTCAAGCGGCTGACCACGTTCTCCGCTCACAGCGTCAAGGCGCCAGACGGCGCGACCCTGGGTTACGCGGGGTGCACCGTTTGGGGTCTCCTCAATGAGCACAGCGCGTTGGGAGATGGCAACCTCCGGCTGAGCCGGCACTGCTGCAGGCGGGTTCAGAGGGGTGGCGGGCGGAGTGGTCCGCTCGGGCGCCGGCGTCTCGCCGCCGAGGCGATTGGCGTACTTTGCCTCCGCGCCGTCCGTCGGGGCGGACTGGTTTGCCCCCGCCACCGGCTGCAAATCCGCTGGCTTGTCGCGCAGGAGGTAGGCTGCCGTCGCAATGAGGCCGATCACGATGGCAAGCACACTGCCGACGAAGACGTTGCGCAGGAGCCGGACATTGCTGCGCCTCGGCGCCACGACGTCGATACGCGGGCGCTGGCGCTGGTTCGCCGAGTCGACCTGAACGTCGGGTGCGTCCTCCGACGATCCGGAATCTCCGGCTGGCTTTACCAAGATCTCTGGTTCGGTAACGGCTTTCGGTCTCTCGACTCGCGGCGTGAGCGGAATTACGGGAGTCGACGGCTCGGGCGGCTTGACCTGCTCGAAGGGGATGGGTGGGGGCGGCGGAGCCGGCGGCAGCACAGGTTCAGGTTCGGGAACCGCCTCGAGCGGCACAGTCGATGCTGGCGGCACGGGCTCGGGAGCCAGTCCCGCCGGCAGCGGCAACCCGCCCTGATCGGCCTCCAACCTGTTGATTGCCGCCTCAAGGGCATCCCGCTCGCGATTGATGTCGGCCTCGGAGAGCGCCGGCAAGATCGAGCGCAGCTGCCCCATGAGGGCGGCTCGGGCACGGTCGTAGACCGCCTTTCGCAGCTCTTCGCTGCGCTCGGGCAGCGCATCGAGGGCGCGGGCCAGCAACGGATAGTAATCGGCCATCTGCCTTGTGTCCGCCTTTCTTCCGACCGGGCGGGGGATCCCTGCACGGCCCTACATCCGGCGCGCTCGCCGCCTTGGCTCGGGAGCCGGCGCGGCGAGTGGCCGGCTAGTCCTCGAATGGGTTGTGCATCAGAATGGTGTCGTCGCGCTCGGGCGAGGTCGAGAGCAGCGCCACCGGCGCGCCGATCAGCTCCTCGATCCGGCGGACATACTTGATCGCCTGAGCAGGGAGGTCTGCCCAGGAGCGAGCCTCGGCGGTAGTCCCCGACCAGCCCTCGATCACCTCGTAGATCGGCTGCACCTGTCCCTGCGCCGCCTGGTTGGCGGGCAGGTGGTCGAGGATCTCGGAGCCGAGGCGATAGCCGGTACAGACCTTTATCGTCTCGAAACCGTCGAGAATGTCGAGCTTGGTCAAAGCGATGCCGTCGATCCCTGACGTCTTGACGGTCTGCCGGACGAGGACTGCGTCGAACCAACCACAACGCCGCTTGCGGCCGGTATTGACGCCGAACTCGCGACCCTTTCGGCCGATCGTCTCGCCGATTTCATCGTGCAGCTCGGTAGGGAAGGGGCCTTCGCCGACCCGCGTCGTATAGGCCTTGGCGATGCCGAGTACGTAGCCGATCGATGACGGCCCCATGCCCGAGCCTGTCGCCGCCTGGGCCGCGACGATGTTGGACGAAGTGACGAACGGATAGGTGCCGTGGTCGACGTCGAGCAAGGCGCCCTGCGCACCCTCGAACAGGATCCGCTTGCCCGAGCGCCGCTGCTCGTCGAGGAGAGCCCAAACCGCGTCGGCATAAGGCAAGATCGTCGGCGCGATGGCCTTCAGCTCCGTGAGGAGGCCGTCCGCATCGACCTCGTCGATCCCGAGGCCGCGCCGCAGGGCATTGTGGTGAGCGAGCACCCGTTCGATCTTGGCCGGCAGCGTCGTCTCGTCGGCAAGATCGACGACCCGAATGGCGCGGCGTCCGACCTTGTCCTCGTAGGCCGGTCCGATGCCGCGCTTCGTCGTTCCGATCTTCAGGCCAGGCGCCGAGGTTTCGCGGAAATGGTCGAGCTCGCGGTGGAGCGGCAGGATCAGCGTCGCGTTGTCGGCGATGCGTAAGGTCGCCGGACTGATCTCCACGCCTTGCGCCTGGAGCCGTGCGATCTCATCCACCAGATGCCAGGGATCAACGACCACGCCGTTGCCGATGACGGAGAGCTTGCCGCCCCTGACGACGCCCGAGGGCAGGAGAGCGAGCTTGTAGGTCACCCCGTCGATGACCAAGGTATGGCCGGCATTGTGACCGCCCTGGAATCGCACCACCACATCGGCCTGCTCAGAGAGCCAGTCGACGATCTTACCCTTGCCTTCGTCGCCCCACTGGGCGCCTACGACGACGACGTTCGCCATCCCTTGCAAACCTGTCCTGACGCAGCCCACGCGAAAAACCCCGGATCAGGTCCGGGGTTCGTTAAGCGGTTATTCGACGATCTGACCGTGGATTGCAAGCAAGCCCCACGGAGGTCGGAGGTGCCAGTCTCCTGCACCTGAGCGGGAGAAGCCCGGACCGGTCTGCGGGCGAGGGTCGTTGCCACTCCGGCGCCCAGGCGACCCTCACAGCCGACCCAGATCCTTGTGTCGCCAAGGTTATTTGGCGTCGCCACTGCCAGGGAGCTGATTGGGCTTGATCACCGGCATGGAGCCTGGATTCGGATCGGGCGGCGTGACGACCATCCCGGGCGCCGCGTTGCCGGGAGGCTTGATGACGCCATCGTTCTTCTCGAGGCGATCGCTCAGGGTAGAGCCTGTGGCATCTGACCTTTCCCCGGATTCGGGGCGGATCTTGTCCGGGATCGTCTGGTTCGGTGGAGGCAAGGCCGGATCTGTATCGCGGCCTCTGAGAGGCGCGTCGGGCGATTGCGCCAAGGCGGCACTGCTCATCAAACCGGCGAGGAGCAGGGTCGCGACACGGGTCAAGCTCGACATGGGGCCTCCTCGATGATCTCGGGGGAGGAAACCGCCCGATCCCGTCGAGGTTCCTGTTCCGTAATGCCTCGCTAGGCGGCCGGCGCACCCGCCATGTCGAGATAGAGCCCCCGCAGGCGCCGCGTCAGGCGCCCCGGCTCGCCGCCGCCGATGGTCTTTCCGTCGATGGCGACGACCGGCATCACGAAGGACGAGGCGCTGGTGTAGAAGGCTTCGTCGGCGGCCGTCGCTTCCGCAACGCTGAACAGCCGCTCCTCCACCCTCAGCCCCTCCTCGCGGGCAAGGCGCATCACCGAAAGCCGCGTGATGCCTGGCAGGAGCGCCGTCGAGAGCGGTCGGGTGACGATCGTCGTGCCCGAGATGATGAAGGCCGTCGAGGACGAGCCCTCGGTCACGTAGCCGTCCTCGACCATCCAGGCCTCGGCGACGCCCGCCTTGGCCGCCTCCTGCTTCGCCAGGACCTGCGCCAGCAACGCCACCGACTTGATGTCGCGCCGCTTCCAGCGGATGTCCGGCACGGTGACGACCTTGGCGCCGCGCTCGGCGAGCGGATTGTTCGCGATGGCCTTCGCCTGCGTGAACATCATCACCGTCGGCGCCGTGTCCTGCGGCGGGAAGGCGAAGTCGCGCTCGAAGACGCCGCGCGTCACCTGCATGTAGACGAGGCCCTCGGTGAGCCCGTTGCGCTGGACAAGGCCTTCCTGCAGCCCGACCCATTCCTCCTGCGTATGCGGGTTGCGGATGCCGATCTCGCCGAGCGAGCGGTCGAGGCGGGCAAGATGGGCCTCGTTGTCGACGAGCGTCTTGTTCAGGACCGCCGAGACCTCGTAGATCCCGTCCGCGAACAGGAAGCCGCGGTCCATCACCGAGACCTTGGCCGCTTCGAAGGGGAGGAACTCGCCGTTCAGGTAGACGATGCGGGCTTGGGACACGGTGCGATCCTCATAGGCGGGACACGGAGCTGAAGCAGGAATCGCGCGCCCTCAGGCGGCGCCGAATACCCGCTCGAAGATCGTGTCGACATGCTTGAAATGATAGCCGAGATCGAAGCAGGCTTCGATCTCCTCCGGCTTCAGCACGGCGTTGACCTCCGGATCGGCCTTGAGCAGCGCCAGGAACTCGCCCTCGCCGCGCCAGACCGGCATCGCGTTGCGCTGGACGAGACGGTAGGCGTCCTCGCGCGAGCTGCCTCCCTGGGTGAGCGCCAGCAGCACCCTCTGCGAGTGGACGAGGCCGCCGAGCCTGTCGAGGTTGCGTCGCATCTGCTCGGGATAGATCAGCAGCTTGTCGACGACGCCGGTGAGGCGGGCGAGGGCGAAGTCGAGGGTGATCGTGGCGTCGGGCCCGATCATGCGCTCCACCGAGGAATGCGAGATGTCGCGCTCGTGCCAGAGCGCCACGTTCTCCATTGCGGGCAGCGCGAAGGACCGCACCATGCGAGCAAGGCCGGTCAGGTTCTCGGTGAGCACCGGATTGCGCTTGTGGGGCATGGCGGACGAGCCCTTCTGGCCCTCCGAGAAGAACTCCTCCGCCTCCAGCACCTCCGTGCGCTGCAGGTGGCGTATCTCGATGGAGAGGCGCTCGACGGAGCTCGCCACCACGCCGAGCGTCGCGAAGAACATCGCGTGGCGGTCGCGCGGGATGACCTGGGTCGAGACCGGCTCCGGGCTGAGCCCCATCGCCTTGGCGACGTAGACCTCCACGCGCGGGTCGATATTGGCGAAGGTCCCGACCGCGCCCGAGATCGCGCAGGTGGCGACCTCTTCGCGCGCCGCGACGAGGCGGGCGCGGTTGCGCTCGAACTCGGCATAGGCCTGGGCGAGCTTGAGCCCGAAGGTGACGGGCTCGGCATGAATGCCGTGCGAGCGCCCGATGGTCGGCGTCAGCTTGTGCTCGAAGGCCCGTCGCTTGATCGCGGCGAGCAGGGCGTCGACGTCCTTGGTGAGGATGTCGGCGGCGCGCACGAGTTGCACGTTGAGGCAGGTGTCGAGGACGTCGGACGAGGTCATGCCCTGGTGGACGAAGCGCGCTTCGGGCCCGACGATCTCGGCGAGATGGGTGAGGAACGCGATGACGTCGTGCTTCGTCACCGCCTCGATCTCGTCGATGCGCGCGACGTCGAACACCGCCTCCCGGCCTTTCTCCCAGACGATGTCGGCGGCTTCCTTCGGCACGACGCCGATCTCTGCCAGGGCCGAGGTCGCGTGCGCCTCGATCTCGAACCAGATGCGGAAGCGGGTCTCCGGAGACCAGATCGCGGTCATCTCCGGGCGGCTGTAGCGAGGGATCATGCGGTGTCTCGGGGTCAGCGGTTCAGAGGCCAAGCCGTCTACCACGCGCAGTAAGCAGCTCGCGAGAGGATGAGGTGGACGCCGACGAGTCGGAACAACCCGATCGTGGCAACCAACCGATGTCGCGCCGAAGGTCTGCGCAGGACTTGAGTCCACATCTCGTCCGGCCGCCTAGCACGGAGCACCATCCTGCTCAAACTCAACCCGACGCCTACGGCTTCGATGTGTCATTGCAGCAACAATTCACAGCCATCCGAAGCCGTTCAGAAAAATTACGGTCAATATTCAATTCACAATTCGTCTTTCGACAGCACAAGTTAAATCTCTATCTCTAATCAAAGTTATAATATTTCGAATGTGTTTTTATTCATCAAACGCGCAACAGTATTGAATATGTTTTCTGCCGGAGTAGGAGCTCTGACGCCGCGGCAATTCAATGTCGACTGACGGCTTCACACAATTCCATGATGGCAGGCGCACGAAAATGAATTATGGTTCGTCAGATCACCTGAATGCAATATTTGCTGCAAGCGCCGTGGTGTTATGCGCCGGTCACGCCATGGCTCGGCCGATACAGTCGCCTGAGGCTCTTGAATCCGTGAGCCTCAACCAGCTCAGCGTCGAAGGCACTCGGGGTGCGACCGTCGGGTACCTGACGAAAAAGACACGCACCGGTACGAGAACCGACACGCCGTTGATCGATGTGCCGCAGGCTGTCACCGTGGTGACACAGCAGCAGATCCGCGATCAAGGATTTCAAAGCATCAGTGAAGCAATCCGCTACGTCCCGGGTGCGATCCCGAGCCAAGGCGAAGGCAACCGCGACGAGGTTGTCATCCGCGGTCAGCGCTCGAACGCCGATTTTTTCGTCGATGGGGTGCGCGACGACGTCCAGTATTTTCGGGATCTCTACAACGTACAGCGCATCGAAATATTGAAGGGCCCGAACGCCATGATCTTCGGCCGCGGGGGCGGGGGCGGCATCATCAACCGCGTGCTCAAGGAAGCGGATGGAATCCCGACCCGCGAACTCACCCTTCAGGGCGGTCAGTACTGGAACAAGCGAGTCGCCATGGATGTCGGCGACAAGATCGGTGATGGTGCCGCCTTCCGCTTCAACGGCATGTTCGAAGATTCCGACACCTATCGCAACTTCGTCGATATTCGGCGCTACGGCATCAATCCGACGATGTCCTTTCTGATTGGGCCAGCGACGACCTTGAAGCTGGCATATGAATACTTCCACGATGATCGCATCACCGATCGCGGCATTCCCTCACAGTTCGGTCGTCCCTATCGCTACCGCGAGAATACTTCAACTTATTTCGGAAACCCCTTCGAAAGCTATAGTCGAGTCGACGCACATATCGCGACCGCTTTGCTCGACCATACGTTCGAATCAGGCGTTACGATGCGCAATACTTTGAGATTTGCTGATTATACAAAGTTCTATCAGAACGTCTTTCCCGGCGGGGCAGTAAACAGCAGCGGAACGAGCTTCAATCTGTCCGCCTATAATACGGAAGGACACCGAAGAAATTATTTCAGCCAGAATGACTTCAATTACAGATTTTCCACCGGCCCTCTAAAGCACACACTCCTTGCTGGTGTTGAGCTCGGGTATCAGGATGGGACCTCATTCCGCGAGTCCGGGTTATTCACCAATCGGACGGGCTCTCTTGCCATCAGTCCTTTCGGCTCCGTCTCCCGCGCGCCTGTGACCTTTCGAAATAACCGAACGTCAGATGCTAACAGCGCCTACGGGCTTGGTCTCGCTGCGCTCTACCTCCAGGACCAGATTGAAATCGGCGAGCATGTCCAGATTATCGCCGGGTTTCGCTACGACCGTTTCGATTTCTCTGCTCGCAACCGGACGACCGGTATTGTTCAGAGCCGGATCGACGACCTCATCTCGCCGCGCGCCGGCCTCGTCCTGAAGCCGATGGAAAATCTCGCCCTCTATGGCAGCTACAGCGTTTCGCATCTTCCGAGCGCTGGCGATCAATTCAGTACATTGAGCCAAGGCCTCGCGCTCGCCGAGCCGGAGAAGTTCGTGAACTCCGAGGTCGGCGTGAAATACGACGTCACACCGACTCTGCAGGTGACCGGCGCCCTGTTCAACCTCGACAGGACGAACCAGCGCCTTGCCGACCCGAACAATCCAGGCTTCTTCATCCTGTCGGGACAGACGAATACCCAAGGAGCCGAAATCGGCGCCAACGGCTATGTCGCTGACTGGTGGCAGATCGCGGGCGGCTATGCCTTCACGGACGCGCGCATCGCCAACAATCTCTCCACCACCGTCCGGACGGGAAATACGGTCGGGCTTGTTCCACTCAACACCTTTACGCTCTGGAACAAGTTCGATCTCACGAGTGAACTCTCGGTCGGCGTCGGCTTCATCAACCAGACGCACACCTACGCCTCGTCCGACAACGCCGTGCGGCTGCCGGGCTTCTCACGCTTCGATCTCGGGATTTTCTACCGAGTCAGTGATACGGTGCGCGCGCAGGTGAACATCGAGAACCTGTTGGACAGAAAATACATCGCCACCGCCAATGGCAACAACAACATTACGCCCGGCGCGCCGCGGCTGATCCGGTTCCAGGTCGTGGCAAACTTCTGATCCAACGGAGCGGCGAGCCCCGTAAAGCCCGCCGCCTCACAGGTGCTCGCCGACCACCTTCCAGATCTCGGGCTCCCGCTCCTTGCGCTCGCTGTAGCGGTCGACGAGATAATCGGCGCAGCCGCGGGTAAGGAGCGTGAACTTCATCAGCTCCTCGCAGACGTCGACAACCCGGTCGTAGAGCGGCCCCGGCTTCATCCGGCCCTCGTCGTCGAATTCCTTGAAGGCCATCGGCACCGAGGATTGGTTGGGGATGGTGATCATCCGCATCCAGCGCCCGAGGACGCGCAGGTTGTTCACCGCGTTGAAGCTCTGCGAGCCGCCCGAGACCTGCATCACCGCGAGCGTCCGCCCCTGCGTCGGCCGCACCGAGCCCTCGCTGAGCGGCAGCCAGTCGATCTGGCTCTTCATCACGCCGGTCATCGCGCCGTGGCGCTCCGGGCTGACCCAGACATGCCCCTCCGACCAGAGCGAGAGGGCGCGCAGCTCCTGAACCTTGGGATGGTCCGCCGTGGCATCGTCGGGCAGCGGCAGGCCCTGCGCGTGAAAGAGACGAACCTCGCCGCCCATCCGCTCGAGCAGGCGGGCCGCCTCGAAGGCCAGTAACCGGCTGAAGGAGCGCTCGCGCAGCGAACCGTAAAGAATCAGAAACCGAGGCGCGTGAGCAGGCGGTGACGGCCGCAGGCGGTCCATCTCCGGATCTGCGAAGACTGGTTCGACGAGGTTGGGCAATCCATCGGTGAACAGCGGTTGGGGCTTGTCCAAGACGCTACATTCCTCTACGTTTCAACGAGTGTTGATATGTTGATCGAACGATGGACGAATCGCAAGCCCTCTCCGCCTTTTCGGCCCTCGGCCAGGAGCATCGCCTGCGCATCGTGCGCGCGCTCGTCACCGCAGGGCCGAATGGCCTCGCCGCCGGCGTTCTCGGCACGACCGTCGGCGTGCCGGGCAACAATCTGTCCTTCCATCTGAAGGAGCTTTCCCATGCCGGCCTGATCCGGTCACGGCGGGAGGGCAAGTCGGTGATCTACAAGGCCGACTTCGCGGCCCTGTCGGGCTTGATCCAGTTCCTCATGCGCGATTGCTGCCAGGGGCATCCGGAGGTCTGCGCTCCCGCGGTGGCGTCGCTCGCTCCCTGCTGCCCGCCTACAGGAGACATCATTCATGTCTGAGCGCATCTACAACGTCCTGTTTCTCTGCACTGGGAACTCGGCCCGCTCGATTCTCGCGGAAGCCATGCTCAACAAGGAGGGCAGGGGCCGCTTCCGGGCTTTCTCGGCCGGCAGCCAGCCCAAGGGCGAGCCGAACCCGCTTGCCCTGCAGGTCATGCGCGAGAGCGATCATCCGATAGAGGGTCTGCGCTCGAAATCGTGGGACGAGTTCGCAACATCCGATGCGCCCGTGATGGATTTCGTCTTCACGGTCTGTGACAGCGCGGCAGGCGAAGCCTGTCCGTACTGGCCCGGACAGCCGGTGACCGCCCACTGGGGCATCGAGGACCCTGCCGCGGCGGAGGGATCGGAAATGGAGCGCAAGCGCGCCTTCGTCACGGCCCAACGCTATCTCAAGAACCGGATCGGAGCATTCGTTTCGCTTCCGATCACTAGCCTCGACACTTTCGCTCTCTCCGCCAAGGTGCGCGAGATCGGCCAGATGGCCGGCGCCACCTCACCTCGCCCCGAGGTCGCGTGATGGATGTCGTCATCTACCACAACCCGGCCTGCGGAACCTCGCGCAACACGCTCGAAATGATCCGCAACGCCGGCATCGAGCCGCACGTAGTCGAATACCTGAAGACGCCGCCGAGCCGCGCCATGGTGCGCGGTCTGGCCCTGCGGGCGGGTCTCACGATTCGCGATCTGCTGCGGGAGAAGGGCACGCCATACGCGGAACTCGGCCTCGCCGACCCGTCTCTCACCGACGACGACCTTCTCGACGCGATCGAAGCTCATCCCGTCCTGTTGAACCGGCCGCTGGTGGTATCGCCCGAAGGCGTACGCCTGTGCCGGCCCTCCGAGCAGGTTCTCGATCTTCTGCCGGCTCAGCGCGCGGCCTTCACCAAGGAAGACGGCGAGCGCGTCGTCGACGAGCACGGCCGGCGCGTCACGGACGCCTGAGGAGATCCGATGTCCACCTTCGAACGCTACCTCACCCTCTGGGTCGCCCTCTGCATCGTCGCCGGCATCGCGCTGGGCCACGTCATGCCGGGTTTCTTCCACGCTGTCGGCGAGGCCGAGATCGCCAAGGTCAACCTGCCCGTGGCGGTGCTGATCTGGCTGATGGTCATCCCGATGCTGCTCAAGATCGACTTCGCCTCGCTGCGCCATGTCGGTCGGCACTGGCGCGGCATCGGTGTGACGCTGTTCATCAACTGGGCGGTGAAACCGTTCTCGATGGCGCTGCTCGGCTGGCTCTTCATCGGCATGCTGTTCCGGCCGTACCTGCCTGCCGACCAGATCGACAGCTACATCGCCGGGCTGATCATCCTTGCGGCGGCGCCCTGCACAGCGATGGTGTTCGTCTGGTCGAATCTCACCCGCGGCGAGCCGCATTTCACCCTGAGCCAGGTCGCGCTCAACGACGCGATCATGATCGTCGCCTTCGCGCCCATCGTCGGGCTCCTTCTCGGCCTGTCGGCGATCACCGTGCCCTGGGCGACGCTGATGCTGTCGGTGGCGCTCTACATCGTCATCCCGGTGATCATCGCGCAGGTCGTCAGGACGCTGCTGCTCGCATCCGGCGGCAGCGCCGCCCTCGACAGGTTCCTGAAGACCCTCGGCCCGGTCTCGCTGGTGGCGCTGCTCGCCACCCTGGTCCTGCTGTTCGGCTTCCAGGGCGAGCAGATCATCGCTCAGCCGATGATCATCGCGCTCCTCGCGGTCCCGATCCTGATCCAGGTCTACTTCAATGCGGGGCTTGCCTATCTCCTCAACCGGATGGCCGGCGAGGAGCATTGCGTCGCCGGGCCGTCGGCCCTCATCGGGGCGTCTAACTTCTTCGAGCTCGCGGTCGCCGCCGCCATCAGCCTGTTCGGCTTCCACTCGGGCGCGGCTTTGGCCACGGTGGTCGGCGTGCTGATCGAGGTGCCGGTGATGCTCACCGTGGTGTGGATCGTGAACCGGAGCCAGGGCTGGTACGAGCGCGGCGCTGCGCGGCCTGCGGTGAAGCCGGCTGAGTAAGGCCTACTCGACCCGCTGCCAGCCAGGCCCGAACAGCCGCTCCTGCGGCTTGAAGCGGGCCTTGTAGTCCATCTTGCGCGAGCCCTCGACCCAGTAGCCAAGGTAGAGATACGGCAGGCCGAGTGCCGCTGCGCGACGGATATGGTCGAGGATCATGTAAGTGCCGAGAGAGCGAGCGGCCTCGGCGGGATCGTAAAACGAATAGACCATCGACAGCCCGTCCGAGAGCACGTCCGTGAGGCAGAGCGCAACGGGCGCGCCGGTCCCGCGGCCGTTGATCGCCGTATCGGGCCCGCGCCGCCGATAGGCCACGAGATGGGTGTCGACGTGGCTGTCCTCGATCATCATGGCGTAGTCGAGCACGGTCATGTCGACCATGCCGCCATCGCCGTGCCGCGCGTCGAGGTAACGCCGGAACAGGGTGTACTGCTCGGAGGAGGGGCGGTTAGGCTCGGGATTGCCGACGAGGTCGCCGTTCCGCTGCAGGAT
>NZ_JAIETD010000044.1 GCF_019745455.1 Methylobacterium sp. | reverse complement strand
CGCTCGGCGCGGACGCGTCGTCTACATCGCTCTATGCCAAGTCCAAGGCCTTGGGAGAAGTGCAGGTCTTTTCCGCTTGCCCCGACGCCGTGGTGTTCCGACCCTCGATCGTGTTCGGGCCGGGCGACAGCTTCTTCAACCGCTTCGCGAGCCTCGCCCGCGCCCTTCCGGTGCTGCCGCTGGCCGGTGCGGAGACCAAGTTCCAGCCGGTCTTCGTCGGTGACGTCGCCGAGGCGATCGCCCGCGCCGTCGACGGACAGGTGTCCGGCGGCAAGGTCTACGAACTCGGCGGCCCCGAGATCGAGACCCTCGAGGGCCTCGTGCGCTACATGCTCGAGACGACGATGCGGCGCCGGGCGGTGGTGTCGCTGCCGCTGCCGGCAGCCCGGCTCCAGGCGCGCCTGCTCGAAGCCGTCGATACCCTGACCCTCGGGCTGCTGCCCGATTCGCTGAAACTGACTCGCGACCAGGTCACTCTGCTCCAGACCGACAACGTCGTGTCCGAGGCGGCGAAGGCGGAGAGCCGCACCATCGAGGCCCTCGGCATCACGCCGACCGCCGTGGAAGCCGTGGTGCCGGGCTATCTTTGGCGATTCCGCAAGGCCGGCCAGTTCACCACCGGCCGCGGCAGTGAAGCTCAGGCAGAGATCCCCGACACCTTGGCGGACGAACCGCTGGCGAGCGGCTCGCAGCACCGACCTGGCCGAGCCAGCGGCCCGGCGATCGGCCCTGACGCGGCAAGCCCGAGCCGGATGGGGACGCGCTGGGGAACGCGGGACTAAGCATCATTCCGCGAAGTGGTCCGCGGTTCGCGGATAAGAATGATGCGGCTTGCTGGGGTCTAGCGAAGCCGCCCCTGTGCCGCCGGTCCCGCGAGAAGGGCCTTCCGGCTCAGGCCCTTGTGGACATGGACCATGAGGGCGATGCCGAAGAGCGGCGTGAGCAGGTTGAGCACCGGCACCACCATCAGGCCCGCCAGCAGGGCGCCCGCGCTCATGGTGGTGAAGGAATGGTGGCGCCGCATCGCGCCCGCCTCGCCGAGGCCGCGGAACCGGGCCGCTGCGAGTTCGAAATACTCGCGCCCGAGCAGGTAGGTATTGGCGCCGAAGAAGGCGACGAGGTTCACGCCCGGCACGAAGATCAGGATCAGCGCCACGAAATTGACGAGGAGCGCCAGGCCGGCAAAGCGCAGGGTGTAGAGCATCGCCCGCCCCAACGGCATCGCAGTGCCGGGCGGGTCGCCCGGGAAGTCCGTCGCTTCGACGATGGCGGCGGCATCGTCGAGGAAATAGCCCGCCACGAGGATCGAGACCGCCGGCATCAGGTAGGCCAGCGCCACGAACAGGCCGGCACCGGCGAAGAAGAATGCGAGGGTGTCGAGGAACGGGTACTCCGCCGAAAGGTGGTGGTTGGCGAGGAACCAGGCGATGAGTCGTGTCAGCGCGAACCAGATCACGACGAGGATGCCGATCGTCAGCGCCAGCGACTTCCACAGGATCGCCCGCAGCGGCGGTGAGAACACCTGTCGGAGCGCAGCGAGGCAGGCCTGAAGCAGCATGAAGCGGACCCTCGAGCGGGGGGACGGATGCCCGCGTTAGGGTGCCATCTGGCGCCCCTCGCCGGCCGGAACAAGGCCGGTCCGACCCCATACGACGCTAAGCCGCCTCAGACGAGAAGCCGGTTTCCATTGCCACCGCCAGAGCGTTGACCGTTCGAGAGCCGCCCTCCATGAGCTGATTCATGACCCCAACACCTCCGCCGGTCGCGCATTCCCATTTCCGGCCGAGCGTAGCACCGCGGCTCGCACCCATCCTGCCCGATCCCGATGTCGTGGTGATCGGGGCGGGAGCCGCAGGCATCGCGGCGGCGCGGCGGCTCGTCGAGCGCGGCGTCTCCGTGGCTGTGCTTGAGGCGCGCGACCGCGTCGGCGGGCGGCTCGTCACGACGATGCTGCGCGGCCATGCGGTCGATCTCGGCGGACACTGGCTCCACGCCGGGCCGATCAATCCGCTCGTCCGACTCGCCGAGGCGCGCCGCGAGCCGCTGCGGGTGGCGGCGCAGGAGAGCCATCTCTGGGTCGGCCGTCGCCGGGCGAGGCGGGAGGAGGAGCGGGCCCTCGGCCGCGCCTTCGCCCTCGCCGACCGGGCCATGACGGAGCACGCGGCGCGGAATGGACCGGACCGTCCGGCGGCCAGCGTCATCCCGCCGGGGCTTGGACCCTGGGGCGAGCGGGTCGCCCTCGTCCACGGCCTGGTGTCGGGTCGGGCGCTGAGCGAGGTGTCGCTGCAGGATTTCCCCAGCATGGAGTACGGAGACAACCGCTTCATCGCCGGAGGCTATGGCGGCTACCTCGCCCGGCTGGCGCAGGGACTGCCGATCGCCCTCGATAGTCCGGTGCGCCGAATCGGCTGGAGCGAAGCCGGCGTCTCGGTTGAGACCTCGGGAGGCCGGACGACCCGGGCGAAGGCGGCGATCGTCACGCTGCCGATGATGGTGCTGCGGGACGAAAACCTGTTCGCCCAAGCCCTGCCCACCGCGCACCGGAACGCGATCGACGGCTTCTCGACCGGTATCTACGAGCATGCGGTTCTGCATTGGCCGTCCTGCCCGTTCCGTGGGCCTGACCGGCTCGCCAGCGTCGTCGGCGGCCGTCGCAAGCCGCCGGGCCTGCTCACCCGGATCGACGGCACGCCGTTCCATTTCTTCGAGATCGACGTTCATGGGGCCGCCGAGCTCGATGCGGCGCGGAGCGGGCCCGATGGTGTGCGGCGCCTCGTGCGCAGCGTCCTCGCGGAGCATTTCGGCTGCCGTGCTTTACATGATCTGGCGATTCCGGCGGTGAGCGAGTGGCGGCACGATCCGTGGTCGCGAGGCTCCTGGGCGGTGGTGCCTCCGGGCCATGCCGAAGCCCGGGCCCTTCTCCACCGGCCTGTCGAGGACCGGATCTGGTTCGCCGGCGAGGCGCTGTCGCGCCTGCAATGGGGGACCGCCGGCGGCGCCTACGAGGAGGGCAGCCGCGCGGCCGACGAGGTGGCCGCGCGCTTGAGTCGGGGGGCGGCCCTCAGGCCGCTTTGACGTTGGCGAGGAAGGTGCCGACTTCCCGTGTCAGGCTCTCGGAATGGCGAGAGAGCTCCTGGGCGGCGCTGAGCACCTGCGAGGCGGCCGCGCCGGTCTGACCGGCACCGTCTCGAACGCTCGAGATGTTGGTCGTCACCTGCTCGGTGCCGCGCGCGGCTTCCTGGACGTTGCGGGTGATCTCCTGCGTCGTGGCGCCCTGCTCCTCCATGGCAGCCGCGATCGAGGAGGCGTAGCTCGACATCTCGTCGATGATCCGGCTGATCGCCCCGATGTCGCTCACCGCCTCCTGGGTCGCGTTCTGGATCTCGGTGATACGCTCGCCGATCTCACTCGTCGCCTTGGAGGTCTGTCCGGCAAGTTCCTTCACTTCGGTGGCCACCACCGCGAACCCGCGACCCGCCTCCCCCGCACGCGCCGCCTCGATGGTGGCATTGAGCGCGAGCAAGTTGGTCTGTCCGGCGATGTCGGAGATGACCGACACGAAGGCGCTGATCCGCTCAGCGGTCGTGGCCAGACGGCGAACGGTGGCATCGGTGCGCTTGGCATTCTCGACGGCACGTCCCGCGATCTGGGCCGACTGGGAAACCTGATGCACGATCTCCTGGACCGACGCCGACATCTCCTCGCTCGCCGCCGCCACGGTCTGCACGTTGGCGGAGGTCTCCTCGGCGGCGCCAGCCACGATGACGGTCTGTTCGGTCGTCTGGGCGGCGATGCTGCTCATGGACTGTGCCGTGGCCTCCATCTCGGTGGAGGCGCCGGCGAGGCCCTGCGTCAGGGCAGAGACATTGTGCTCGAAGGTCTTGGTGATCTGGTCGAGCCGCTCGGCGCGACGCATCTTGGCGGCGTTCTCCACCTCCTGTTCGGCAGCAAGCCGGCGGGCGGTGAGGGCGTTGTCCTTGAACACCTGAAGCGCGCGCGCCAGAAGGCCGACCTCGTCCTTGCGCTCGGTGCCGGCCACGGTGATGTCCAGATCGCCACCGGCCAGACGCCCCATGGCGCCCGTCATCGCATGGAGCGGCCGGCTGACGCCGTAGAGCGCGATGGAAGCGAGGAGGCCGACCGCGAGAACGAGACCGACCACGGCCGTTACGACGAGTGTGGTCCTGGCGGAGGATGCAGTACGCGCGGCGTCGAGTTTGGCAGCCTGCAGATCTACGATGTTGATCTCGACTCGCTTGGCAACGCTCTCGGCGATCTTGGCGCGAGCCGGACGAACTTCGCCATTGGATATCGCGGCTGCGGCGTCGGTCTCGTTCTTGAGACCAAATGAGATCGAGCGGTCGGCTGCAGCGAAGAAGGCGATCAGGTCCGCCTTGATTCCCTCGTTCGAGGTGCGGCGCTGGGGCGTATCGGCCATGGCGATCAAGCGCTCGATGGAGGCCATCGCCTTCGCCTGTTGCTCCTTATAGCTCGCGAGCTGCTTCTGCATGGCCGCGGCATCAGTCTCGATAATGATGTTCTTCTCGTTGATCACCGCTGAATCGACGGCGACGTTCAACTGCAACGCCGTCACGGCGCGGGTCGCCTTGATGTCGATGACGGCTTCCGTGGTTTGTTCGAGAATGCCGAGGCTGGCATTGGCCATCCACACGAGGCCGGCAGCCACGGCGACGAGGATGAAGGCCGGAATGGCGAGCTTCGCCATCAGTGAAAGATTATTGAACGCGTGCACGATGTAGCCTCCTAACAAACTTATGTTTGTTTGACGCTAAAGTAGGCAATTTGAGTTAAAATCTGTTTAATATATTATACAATCGTCTGTAAATTTTGGGTCAAGACGCTGCGTCCGACCCAAGTCGATACCAAATATCTTGTGCTCTATGAAAACTTTGGGTTGTGTTCCAGGCACAAAGCTTGGGTCGAACGCCGTTTAGGGCTTCGAGATGCAGGGGTAGAATTTCGTCGAGCGGAAGCGGATCGACAGCTTGGCCCGAGCTGGTCAAAACCGTGGAAATGGCCGCTCGAAGTCCTCCGCCCTCCCGCCATGGGGAGGGTCTTGGGGCATAGCGGAACCCGCTCGGGCCACTCACCTCGCTCAGCCCGCCGTTGAAGTTGGGCCTCAATATTCCCAGAAGATCCGCTGCAGTTCCTTGCTGTCCTGCGTCTTCGTCAGCGCGACCGCGGCGAGGATCTTGGCCTTCTGCGGGTTGAGGTCGTGGGCGACGACCCAATCGTACTTGTCGTCGGGCTGCTCGGCGTTGCGTAGCACGAAGCCGTCGCCGACGCGGGACGAGCGGATGATCTGCACGCCCTTCCCGCGGATGTCCTTGAGCGTGTCGACCAGATAGCCGGCCACCGAGCCGTTGCCGGTACCGGCATGGATGATCGCCTTGGCGCCGCCCTCCACCGCAATCTTGTAGGGCGCAGGGCTCATGTTGCCCGAGCCGTAGACGATGGCGACCTCGGGAAGCGTCTCGATCGTGTCGATATCGAATTCGGAACTGGTGCCGTGGCGCTTGACCGGTGCGCGGAACCAATAGGTCTTGCCCTCGACCACCATGCCGAGGGGTCCCCATTGGCTGAAGAAGGCGGAAGGCTTGATGTTGACGCGCTTCGTCGTATCGCGGCCCGCCTGGATCTCGTCGTTCATGGTGAGGAGCACGCCCTTGGCCTTCGAGTCCTTGGCCGAGGCCACGACGACGGCGTCGAGGAGGTTGAGAGCGCCGTCGGCCGAGATCGCGGTGGATGGCCGCATCGAGGCGACCACGACGATGGGCTTGTCGGTCTTCACGACGAGGTCGAGGAAGTAGGCGGTCTCCTCCACCGTGTCGGTGCCATGCGTGATCACCACGCCGTCGACGTCGTCGCGTTTGACCAGCGCCGAGATCTGCTTGGCGAGTTGGACGAGCTGGACGTTCGTAAAGCTTTCCGAGGCGATCTGGAATGCCTGCTCGCCGCGCACTTCGGCCACCTGGGAGATCGCCGGCACGGCGGCAATGAGCTTGTCCACCGGCACCTTGGCGGCCTGGTAGGTGGCGCTGTTGGCGGCATCCGCGCCGGCCCCCGCGATGGTGCCTCCGGTGGCGACGATGACGATCCGGGGCTTGGTAGGCGCTGCCGCTGCCGTCGCGCCGGGCTTGGCCGGCTCGGGCCCCTGTAGGGCGAGCGCCGGGCTCGCGAGGGCGATGGTGACGAGGCTCGCCGCGGCGAGGTGTCGGAACGAAACGGCGGATGCCGGACGATGCATCGTGATCTCCTCAAGCGAGAGCGCCGGAATGGTGCCCTCTCCTATCCCGGGTGAGATCTGTCATGGGCGTGCGCCGGGTGCAAAGTCGCAAGCGCGACGTGAACGACGACCCGCGCGGGCAGCGACGGTCGTTTCAGCATTCGCCGGCTTTCTGGTATACCAACACAAGTCTTGGCTCAGACTTATTGCAACGCACCATCCATAATCGGCGCTGCGGGAAGATGAAGCGGAACCGTTCCTGTCCTATGATGCATTCAGGACCGGCTTGGTATTGGTCTTTGACGGTGCGGTGAAGAAATTTCACTGGACTTCGGCCCGTCCTACGGCAAGACAAAACGCTGGACAGCGATCCTGGAGGCGTCTGCCAGAAGCGGCGCCGACGCGACGAGGGCTTCTCGCCGATGAAGAAGAACAAGGTGATTTCCGCCGAGGAAGCGATCGCGCTGATTCGGCAGAACGATGTCGTCACCACCACCGGGTTCGTACAGAGCTGCATTCCCGAGGCGCTGCACGCCGCGCTCGAGAAGCGATTCGTCGAGACCGGCGCCCCGCGCGACCTCACCCTGATCATGACCGCGGGCGCGGGCGACAGCAAAGGCCTCGGCACCGGCCGCCTGCATCACGACGGTCTCCTGAAGCGGGTCATCGCCGCCAATTTCGGCCGGATGCCGAAGGTCGCCAAGGCCGCCCAGGAGAACAAGATCCTCGGCTACAACCTGCCCCAGGGCGTGATCTCGCAGCTTTACCGCGCCTGCGCCGCCGGCCAGCCCGGGCTGTTCTCCAAGGTCGGCCTTCAGACCTATGTCGACCCGCGCCACGGCGGCGCCAAGGTCAACACCGTGACCGAGGCCGACATCGTCAAGCTCGTCGAGGTCGATGGCGAGGAGTGGCTGTTCTACACCGCCACCAAGATCGACGTCGCCTTCATCCGCGGCACCTCGGCCGACCCCTCGGGCAACATCTCCTTCGAGAAGGAGGCGCTGACCCTCGACTGCCTCGCCCAGGCCATGGCGGCCCGCAACAACGGCGGCATCGTCATCGCGCAGGTCGAGCGCATCGTCGAGGACGGGTTCCTGCTGCCCAAGGACGTCAGGGTGCCGGGCATCCTCGTCGATTGCGTCGTGCTCGCCGAGCCCGAGATGCACCGGATGAATTACGGCGTGCAGCACGATGCGGCGCTCGCCGGCCAGATCCGCGTTCCTGTCGCCGGCATGAAGAAGATGTCGCTCGACGCCCGCAAGGTGATCGCCCGGCGCGCGGCCTTCGAGCTCCCGCCCAACGGGGTCGTCAATCTCGGCGTCGGCGCGCCCGAGGGTATCTCGGCGGTGGCCAACGAGGAGAAGGTCACCCCCTACATCACGCTGACCACCGAGGCCGGCGCAGTCGGCGGCGTCCTCGCCTCCGGTTCGAGCTTCGGCGCGGCGACCAACGCCGATTGCGTCATCGACCAGAACCAGATGTTCGACTTCTACGATGGCGGCGGGCTCGACATGACCTGCCTCGGCCTCGCCGAATGCGACCAGCACGGCAACGTCAACACCAGCATGTTCGGCGGCCGCCTCAACGGCTGCGGCGGCTTCATCAATATCAGCCAGAACGCCCGCTCCGTCGTCTTCGCCGGCACCTTCACGGTGGGCGGGCTCGAGACCGTGATCGAGGACGGACAGGTCAAGATCATCCAGGAAGGCCGCTCACAGAAGTTCCTGCCGGCCGTCGAGCAGATCACCTTCAGCGGCCCCTATGCCCAGAAGCGCTCGCAGCCGGTGATCTACGTGACCGAGCGCTGCGTCTTCCAGCTCACGGACGAGGGCCTGGAACTCATCGAGGTGGCGCCCGGCATCGAGATCGAGCGGGACATCCTGCCCCATATGGGCTTCACGCCGATCATCAAGCAGCCGGCGGTCATGGACCTGCGGATCTTCCGGGACGAGCCGATGGAGCTGCTCTCGGATCTCCTCAACCTCAACCTGCCGGAGCGGGTCAGCTACGACACCGAGCGCAACATCCTGTTCCTCAATCTCGAGGGCTGGCATTGCCGCGTGAAGAGCGACATCGACGATCTGCGCAAGGTGCTGGTCGATGCCTGCAAGAAGGCGGGCAAGCGGGTCAATTCGGTCGTCAACCACGACGGGTTCCGGATCAACGAGAACCTCTACGACGACTACGCGAGCATGATCCAATACCTCTCGGCGAACTACTACCTGACCACCACCCGCTACGCGACGAGCGCGTTCCTGCGCCTCAAGATGGAGGAGGCGCTGAGCCGCCGCGGCCTCGCCCCCCACGTCTTCGAGCGCAAGGAGGATGCGCAGGCCTTCCTCGAAAGCGCCGACCGCAAGGTCCGCCGCGCCTCGACGATCATTGCCTCGGCGGCTTGAGCCGAGTGCTTCCCTCCCCCTCGTGGGGAGAGCTATCGCATTTGAGGCATTACTTGCCGGAACACCTCCAGCCGTAACCCCGTCATCCGGGGCCGCGCAGCGGAGCCCGGGATCCAGAAACACAGGTGGTGCAAGGCTTTGCATCGTCTGCGGCTATGGATTGCACGCCTCCGGCGCGGCCCTCCGGGTCCGGGCTCGCCTGCGGCGCCCCGGAATGACGGGGCTTGGTCATGTGCGATCGCCCTGCACCCGGGGAGGGGAACTGGAGCTCAGGTGATCACGCTCGGCTCGGTACGGCCCGTGATCGCCGCGATGTCGGCGAGGCTTTCGGCGACGGCGACGACGGGCGCAAGCACCTCGGCGATCGGCAGTTCGAGCCGCTCGGGCGCCGATTCGTAGCGCTCGATATAGACCCGTAGCGTCGCCCCGGCGGTACCGGTGCCCGAGAGCCGGTAGACCACCCGCGCATCCTCGGCGAACACGATCCGCACACCCTGCCGCTCGGTGATCGAGCCGTCGACCGGGTCGACGTAGCGGAAATCGTCGGCGCTCTCGACCGTGAGGCCGCGAAAATGCTGGCCCGGCAGCGCGGGGAGCCTATCGCGCAGTGCCGCCATGAGGGCCTGCGCGGCGTCCGAATCGATCTCCTCGTAATCGTGGCGGGTGTAGAAGTCGCGCCCAAACTCGGCCCAATGCGCCCGCACGAGGGCGTCGGCACGGGAGCCGGTGGCGGCCAGGACGTTGAGCCAGAGCAGCACCGCCCAGAGCCCGTCCTTCTCGCGGACATGGTCCGAGCCGGTGCCGGCGCTCTCCTCGCCGCACAGGGTGATGAGGCCGGCATCGAGCAGGTTGCCGAAGAACTTCCAGCCCGTCGGGGTCTCGTAGGCCGGGATCTCGAGGGAGGCGGCGACGCGGTCGGCAGCCCGGCTGGTCGGCATCGAGCGGGCGATTCCGGAGAGGCCGCGGGCGTAGCCCGGCGCCCGGTGGGCGTGGGCGGCGAGAATCGCGAGGCTGTCGCTCGGCGTCACGAAAAGGCCCGGCGCCACGATCATGTTGCGGTCGCCGTCACCATCCGAGGCCGCTCCGAAATCGGGAGCATCGGGCCCGAGCATCAGCGCGTAGAGGTCGGCGGCGTGGACCGGGTTCGGGTCGGGATGGTGACCACCGAAATCGGGCAGCGGCACCGCATTCACGACGGTCCCGGCCGGTGCGCCGAGGGCGCCCTCGAGGATCGCCTTGGCGTAGGGGCCGGTCACCGCGCTCATCGCGTCGAAGCGCATGCGGAAACCCGAGGCGAACAGCCGGGCGATGGCGTCGAAATCGACGAGGCTCCGCATCAGGTCGAGATAGTCGGCGACCGGGTCGATCACCGTCACGGACATGTCGCCGAGCTGGGTCGTGCCGATCGTGTCGAGGTCGAGGTCGGGCACGTCGAGGATGCGGTAGCCGTCGAGCGCCTTGCTGCGCGCGTAGATCGCCTCCGTGACACTTTCAGGCGCCGGGCCGCCATTGGCCGCGTTGAACTTGATGCCGAAATCGCCGTTCGGACCGCCGGGATTGTGGCTCGCCGACAGCACGATGCCGCCGACCGCGCCGTGCTTGCGGATGACGCAGGACGCGGCGGGCGTCGAGAGCAGCCCGCCCTGCCCCACCAGCACCCTCCCGAAATCATTGGCAGCGGCAATCTTGAGCGTGGTCTGGACCACCTCGCGGTTGAGGAAGCGCCCGTCGCCGCCGAGCACCAGGGTCGCCCCCTCGTGCCCCGGAACGGTGTCGAGGATGGCCTGGACGAAGGTTTCGACGTAATGCGGCTGCTGGAAGATCGGGACCTTCTTGCGCAGGCCGGACGTACCGGGTTTCTGGTCGAGGAACGGGGCTGTAGTCACGTCTTTGACGACCATCGTCCGGATTCTCCTGATCGCGTCCGCTTACTGGCGGGCACGATGCGGTGGCCGCAGCCATTCCGCAAGGTGAGGTGAGCCGGCTCTGACGGGGACGATGAAACGAGCGCGTTTGTCCCTTGATCCGAGGTCCGACAGCGGACCGCTTGATGCCGGACTGCCGAAGCGGGCCAAAAAGGTTTCCTTCGGCAACAAACCGGCGTCGGAAGCATCCAGGATGTGCTGTTTGCATTCGGTTTTGGCTTGGCACATCGCGCCCTGAGAAACGACCGCAGACTGCGGAGCCGAGCTTTTCAGGTCTGCCGTGACCGCGGAAGGACGAGACGCCATACGATGGCGGGCATTTCTACTCGAGCGCCAGAAATGGCATACGGTACTTCTTTAGATTGCAAATCTCCTAGTCGGGATGCCGTAGATTCTCCGCCGACCGAGAGCAGGAGACTCGTCTTAAGACAAGACAACTGCCAGATAAGAGAAGCAAAACCTGGCGATCGGCCTGAACGATCTGAGTTATGACAGGCCAATGGTAGCTGCAACACCTTGCCGGGAAGCGTCTGCAGAGCTTTAGCGATCGTTCCTTTTGACGAAATCAGACTGAAGACGTGGGCTGTGAAATGAGGGACTTGGCCATTCAGCGCAATGGTCGAGATGTCCGGACCGCCTGCATCCGTTCAAAGAACAACCGAAACAACGGTATCATCCGAATGACTTAGAGAGACAGCTTTTGAGCATATCGATAAAAATTTGAACTTGTCAATAATCCAGATGGCTATCCCCAATCCGCATCAGATCTATGCCAAGCAGGGAGATTGTAATGGACGTCATTGTTGTTGACAATACGCTTGATGTCGGTGAGAATTACAGGAATGTTCGATACCAGACACTTACAGACTTGCTTGAGCATCACTCTTTTAAAGGTCATGTGCTTTAGTTTTTTCAGTCTTTGCTTCTTGGATTGGTTGATCCGCTTTGATTGAGGCAAGCCGAGCGCGAGCATGCAACGTCCATATTGAGAATAAAGTATGTGAAAGAGTGGAACCGAAATCGGTTGTTAAAGGTTTTGGGGCCGCTCAGAACTTTTGCACCGCGAAACGCAGCGAAAATTCCTTTTTCCGAAGGGCGTGAGCAAAGCACGATTTGGTAGAACAATAGCGATTGTCGTCGAACCCGTCTTCAGAACAACGATAAACGTCAAATAGGGAAGAAACATCGTCAGCCAGTGCACCAAGGTTTGCGGTGCACTTGTCTTCTGTGTTGCTGATGGGATCGGTTCATGATGTTTCCAGATCAGGGCGCTCACCCGCCCCGGGACGCGAGCGCGCCAGACAATCCCACCCTCCGATCGCTGATCGATCGTGCCATCTGCGACGAAAGACTCCGGATCAGCCGCGACCTTCATGATCATACGGCACAATACGCAACGATCTTGAAGCTTCGGCTACAGCGAGTCATGTCGTCTTCCACGGAGGCAATTTTTCTCGAAGAAATCAATAAGGCGATCAGAGATGTCGATATATTGATCGATGGTCTACGCGATATTGTCGATGAACTACGCAGCCCCTCAGTACACGATCAAGATTTTGCAAATAATTTAAAAACCTCTATTGGAGAGTGGAGTATAGATTATGGTATACCGGCTGATATTCAGATCGATCCACCCGATCTAAACATCAGATGCAGCCTTGCTCGCACCTTACTCCACATTGCGAGAGAGGCGTTGATCAACATCAAAAACCATGCCCGCCACGTCTCGCATGTCACTGTAACTTTGCAGTGCAGCGACGATGATGTCACGTTGACGATAGAAGACGATGGCGTAGGCTTCGACCCGCAGGATACGCCGCCATTGGGCGACGGCACTCGCCGGCGAGGTCTGGGCCTCGTCGGAATGCGCGAGCGCCTCGCCTCGGTGGGAGGCAGCATGGAGGTCACATCCCAACCCGGATCGGGCACGAGAATCAGGGCGCGAGTATCCATGGGGGGCTCCTCGACATGACCGCACGTTCCGAAAAGCCAATCCGAGTCGTCCTCAGCGACGATCACCCCTTGTTCCTGGAGGGTGTACGGTCACTTCTCGAGATCGCCTCAGATATCGACATTGTCGGCGAAGCCAATTCCGGCGCCCGGGCCTTGAGACTGATCACGGATTTGAAGCCCGACGTGGCGGTTCTCGACATCTCGATGCCGAGCAGCAACGGCATTTCGGTCACGAAGCAGTTGGTCGCGGCAGGGTCCCCCACGCGTGTGGTCATCCTGAGTTTCCATGACGACCGCACCTTCGTGCGGGAAGCCCTCGATGCGGGCGCCCGCGGCTACGTGCTGAAGCGCTCGGCGGGCGAGAACCTGTTGCAGGCGATCCGGTCGACCTATGGGGGCGGGCTTTATCTCGACCCGGCCATCACCGAGCAGCTCCTGCCGCCGGCCGATTCGACGAAGCGGCGAAGCGACCGGAACGGAGGTCTGGCGCAGACCCTCACGGATCGCGAGCGCGAGGTCATCCGGCTCATTGCCCTCGGGTTCACCAACAAGGAGGTCGCCGGCAAGCTCGGCGTCACGGCCAAATCGGTCGAGACCTACAAGCTTCGTGCGAGCGAGAAGCTCGAACTCCATACGCGGACGAAAATCGTTCAATACGCCGTTCTGCAGGGCTGGTTTCGCGAATTGCCGTGCTGACCGCCTGACCGGCCAGGCTCAAGAGATTTCCTCCTCCGGCCGAGGGGGAACGTCCGTGCGGCGCGCCGGATCGCGGAAGGAACTCAGCCATAGCGCCTTGGCGATCACGCCCATGCCATAGCCGCCCTGAAGGGCAACCACCGCCACCACGATGGCGAGGGGCATCGGCGCCGGAACGGCAAAACCGTAGAGGGACAGGAAGAACGGCAGCGCAGCGGCGGCGGCTGTCAGGACGATGACGGCGACCAGCAAGGGCAGTCTGGCGAATCCGCTGAGGACGGCACCGGCGCAGACGAGGCATACCGAGAAGACGAGCATCGCGTGCCTTTGATCGTAATTCGCCGCTCGACCCCGTCGGCGAACCCGGAAGATTCGATCCGGAAGATCGAGGCATCCCGAATGGGAGGTCACGCTCCGATCGGCTCCCCCCACCGGCTGCGACTGCCGAGGAGGGGCGCGGTCTTTATCCTACACTGTCCGCAGTAGTGGTGTGGCCGGATGTCGGTCAGGGAAATCCTGACTCGGCACCGACGAGTCCTGACGGCGCTTTGTGCAATGCACCGTCGTCATTCAGTCTGACCAGTGATAGTTAATATTTAGTTAACGAAAGCAGACGCGTGTCCGCGATCTGACAAAGCCGGCAATCCATATCACGTAAACTTGGCCATTCGTTCGGCATGAGCCGGCGACTTCAATCGGCTGCGCTGCACTGCACAGCATTGGATTAATGCGAAAAGTCCCGCGCCGCATGGCGTTTTCCTTGATTGGAGGTTCTCATGCTGATGAATAGTTCGGCTGAAGGGTCATCCGCCACGACTGTCGCGGCCTTGGCGGTGGGGGAACCTCGCCGGACCGCCGCTGCCCTGCGGGTCAAACGAAGCCTCGACGTCACCGTGGCGATCTCGGCGCTGATCCTCCTCAGCGTCCTGCTCCTGATGATCGCGGCGGCCATTCTGATCATGGAGGGGCGGCCGATCATGATCCGACACCGGCGCATCGGGAAGGACGGCGTCGATTTCGACTGCCTGAAGTTCCGGACCATGGTCAACGACGCCGACGCCGTGCTGGTGCGGCACCTTGCGAGCGATGCGGGCGCGATGCTCGAGTGGCAGGCGAGCCGGAAACTCAAGAACGATCCCCGCGTCACTCCGATCGGGCGTGTCCTACGGGAGACGAGCATCGATGAACTGCCCCAGCTCATCAACATCCTTCGTGGCGATATGAGCCTCGTCGGACCGCGACCGATCGTGATCGCCGAGGTTCCGAAATACGGCTCCGCCATCGCGGAGTACAAGGCTGTCCGTCCTGGCCTGACCGGCCTCTGGCAATGCAGCGGCCGCAACGACGTCGGCTACGACCGCCGGGTCCTCCTCGACAGCCATTACGTCCGCACATGGTCAATCAGTCGGGATCTCGCGATCATCGCGAAGACCATCCCGGCGGTCCTGCGCGCCCGCGGCGTCTATTGAGGCCTCGCTGAAACTCGACGTCCCAACGCCTTGCGGGGTCCCAACGCCTTGCGGGTGCGGGACGGTGCTGCCCTCGAGTGGCAACCATACGGGTTCGGTAGCGCCGATCCGAAGGGGAGAGCATGCTCCAGACCACCCCTGCCCGGCCCTCTGCGGCGGCACCCAGGATCGAGCCGTCGGCGACGGTGACGCTGAGCACGCTGCGCACCGTCCTTCGCCGCTACGCCCTCCTCGTCCTCCTGTTCACCGCCTTGGGCGCCGGGATCGCCGCCCTGATCGTCTGGGCAAGCGTTCCGACCTACGTGGCGAGTGCCCAGCTGCTGATCGAGGCGCAGCGTCAGCAGCAGCTTCTCGTGTTCGAGCCCGGCATGCTCGACCTCACCCTCGACAACGCCCAGGTCGAGAGCCAGGTCGAGGTCCTTCGCTCGGAACGCCTCGCCGGGGCGGTCGTCGACGCCCTCGATCTTGCCCTCGACCCCGAATTCCAGGGCAACGACGAGACCTGGATCGCGGCACTGGGCGAGCAGCGGCCGGCGGATCGCGCCACCGCAAGCCTTGCCGAGCGCAGGCGTGTCGCGGCCTCCGTCCTGGCAGGCCGCGTCGGCAGCCGGCGGGTCGGCCAATCCTACGTCATCGAGACGACCGCACGGTCCTATAAGCCCAAGCGGGCCGCCGAGATCGCCAATGCCTACATGGCGGCCTACCTCCAGGATCAGTACGAGGCCAAGGCCCAGGCCGCCCGAGGCGGCGTCGAATGGCTTCAGCTGCGCCTCCGCGAGGTCCGCCAGAGCCTCAACACCGCCGCCCGGACGGTCGAGGACTTCCGAACCCAGAACGGCCTGGTCGCGACGAGCAACGGCCTCCTCATCGAGCAGCAATTAAGCGAGATGAACAGCCAGTTCATACTCTCGCGTTCCCAGACGGCGCAGGCCGCGGCCCGCCTCGCGCGGGTGCGGGAGGTGAGCGCCAAAGGCATCACCGAGGCATCCGTCACTGAGGTCCTCAACAACCAGGCGATCACCAACCTGCGCCAACGCCAGCAGGACGCCGCCCAGCGCGAGGCCGAGTTGCGCGAACGCTACGGCCCCGACAGCGAGGCGGTCGCCGGCGCAAAGCGTGAGGTCGCCGCCGCCGAGCAGGACATCGCCGCCGAGCTCGGCCGAATCGGGCAGACATACCTCAGCGACTACGAGATCGCGGTCTCGCGCGAGCGGGGCCTCTCCGAGGAGATCCAGCGGCTCATCGGCGAGGCCGACAGACTGCGCCAGGCCAAGGTGACCCTGTCCGAGCTCGACGCTCAGGCGCAGAGCTACCGCAAGATGTACCAGAACCTCCTCGAGAAGCTCGCCGAGACGGTTCAGAAGGAGACGCTGCCGGTCTCGGGCGCCCGCGTCATCGCCCCCGCCAACGTACCGCTCGGAAAGAGCAGTCCCAAGACGAAGCTCACCCTCACTCTCGGCACAGTGATCGGCCTCGTCTTCGGCATCGCCGCCGGGACGATCCGCCATCGGCTCGATCAGACCGCCCGCACCGAGGCCGACATCCGCCGTGCCGTGCCCTTCCCGGTGCTCGGCCTGCTCCCCGATATCGGACGGGGACGGTCCCTCAAGGGACCGGGTGAAGGACCGGACGTCGTCGAGGCGCCGTTCTCGGCCTTCAGCAAGGCGATGCGCGGCGTGAAAGTCTCGATCGACGTCGCCCGCGAGGAGCGCCGGATCGAGACCATCGGCATCGCCTCGATCGCATCGGGCGACGGCAAGAGCTGCGTCGCCCTCAACCTCGCCTGCCTGTTCGCCCAGGCCGGCAACCGCACGCTCGTCGTCGACGCGGATTTTCAGTCCAACAAGCTCTCGCAATGTCTGGCGCCCACGGCCGAGGACGGACTCCTCGAGATGCTGGCGGACGGCCGCGAAGCGGTCCGGCCGACCGCGATCACCGATCTCTTCGTCCTGCCCCTCGTGGTCCGCTCGCGCTGGGCGCAATCGAACGATTTCCTGAGATCGAAGCAGATGCACGCGCTCATCAAGTCTCTGGCCGAGGCCTACGACCTCATCGTCTTCGATCTGACGGCGATGGAGACGGCCGCGGACGTGCGCGCCATCAGCCGGATGCTCGACGGCATCGTCCTCGTCGCGGCCTGGGGCAAGACCGAACTCGGCGCGCTCGCGGAGGCCGCCACCTCCCTCGACGCCGCGCAGGCACAGGTCGTCGGCGTCGTGCTGAACAAGGTCGGCGACGCCGAGATGGTGTCCCGGCGGATCTAGGGCGCTCCGCACCGAGGCGGATATCGCTTCGGGCAGGGCGCGCGGCGGAACGAGGACCGAGCACCCGCTCTCCCGCGAGCGGGTTGCCCAACGAAGGAGAGCGCTCGTGCCCGTAACGGCCTCACTGGACCGAGGCGACGATCCCGTCCCGCCGCGGCAGGGCGGTGGAGGGCTTCGGGACCGCCTTGCCGTCGAGAGGACGCGACTTGCCTTCCGGGGGACGCGACTTGCCGTCCTCGATGCGAGCCTTGCTCTCGTCGGCGCGCGCGCCGCCCTCCTCGATCGGGGCGTTCGATACCTTGAGGACGTCGCCGGGCCGCAAGGGCGCCATCTCGCCGACGACCTCCTCCGCAGCCCCATGCAAGCCGGCTCTGACCACGGTGAAGACGGTCGGCCTGCGCTGAGTCTCGAGCCGGTCCTCGATGAGCCTTGGTGCGACCACCTCGGTATCGGTCAGGAGGCCGCGCAGCGTATCCGCCTTGAGCTGGAGCTTGGTGAGTCGCATCTGCGTCTCGCGCAGGTCCACGAGGACCGTGCTCTGCTGCTGGTTCTTGAGATCGAGGGCGGTCCGGTCGGTGCGGCTGAGATCCTGACGGGCGCGGGAGATCGCGAGCTGGGTGTCGAGCCGCGCGCTCTCGAGCTGTGCGACGCTCTGCTCGAGGGCGAGCAGGCGCGGGTTGATCGACAAGCCACGCTCGACGAGGCCGTTGATGTTGCCGAGTTCCTTCTTGGCGAGGGCGATCTGGCGATCCTGCGAGACGGCCTTGGCCTGCAGGGTCTCGATCTCGGCGTTGAGCTGTTCCTTGGTCTGGGCGAGGGCAGCGAGCTGCGATCGCAGGGCGTTGCGGCGCGTGTCGAACAAGGCCCGCTCCTCGCCGACGGCGTCGGCGAATCGGCCGTCGGCGACCTCCTCCGGGAATGCGATGGCGCCGTCTCCGCGCCGCTCGGCGTCGAGCCGCGCGCGCCGCGCCAGCAGTGCCGCCCGCTCCGTGGCGACCTCTCGCAGGTCGCCCCGCGCGCTGATTCCCTCTCGCGAGAGCCGCTGCAGCCCGAGATCGCCAGGCCTGTAGAGGCCGCCGGCGAGACCGACGGCCTGCAGGACCGTGAGTTGGGGACGGAAGGCATAGGCGCCGGGCTTGTCCACCTGGCCGACGACGTAGACCGGCCGGAACTGGGCCACCTCCACCGACGCATCGGGCTTGCGCACGAGACCGACCTTACGCTGCAGGCGATCGCCGAGGAGCGTGCCGACATCTTCGGCACTGAGGCCTGCCACCTCAAGGGTGCCGACGAGGGGCAGCGAGATCCGGCCGGCGGCATCGACCGCGAACTCGCCCGACAGGGCCTCCCAGACGAAGGCCTCTCCGCGATCCGAACGCCACTCGGTGACCCGCACCCGGACCTTGTCCTGAGGACCGAGGCGGTACGGCGCATCGTCTCCCCGAGCCGGAAGGGCGAGCGTCGCCAGAATGGTGGCCGCGAGCAGGATCCCGTCGATGCGTCCCGTCATGGAATTCACTTCCTATCAAGCGATTTAGTTTCTCGGCGTCGCCGATATCGGTTCAGTTCATGCAGGTAAGCACCAAAGAATGTCAATATAGATTTCGAACAATTTCATCTTTTACTTTCAAAAGTTGCATATAAAATAGCCTTTATTAGCGGAGAGCTATATCGATGACTGTCGTCCTGACGAGAATACATCTAGGATCGTGGCTTCGCATCGATCCAGCCAACGACAACCCTCTCGACGCTGCGGTGCAGGCGTGGGGGCTGTCGGGGAAGAATGTGCCGGCCGCATCGGGCAGAACCGGTGTCGGTGCCGCTCCTCGCGCAGGCAGCGGCCAGTGGCCCGCCACGCGCCGCGATCCGGCGGATCCAGCCGTATCGCCCCTGACGCTCATGCGCCGAGACATGTCCGGCGACGGCCATGACGGCGACCCCTCCCGCCGCGTCCTGCGGCTCGCGGTCGGAATCGCCACCGTCGGCCGGCCGCAGGTGGCGAGGACCACCGTCGACAGGCTGAGCCGCCAATCCCGCAGACCCGACCAGATCGCAGTCTCGATCCCAACGCGCGGCGATTTCGAGGGCGAGACCGACATCCGCCTCCTCATCGGCGCCCGCGGCCTCACGGCCCAGCGCAACGCGATCCTCGACGCCGTGCCGGACGCGGATGTCATCTGCTTCTTCGACGACGATTTCATCCCCCACACCGACTACCTGAAAGCTCTCGAGGAGGCCTTCCTCGCCGATCCGACCCTCGTCGGGGGGACGGGCCTCGTCGTCGCCGACGGCATCATCGGCCCTGGCTACAGCGCGGCCGAAGCGGACCGCCTTCTGGAATCGCCCGGTGAGGTCGCCTTCGCGGAGCCCGTACCCGTCTACAGCGCCTATGGCTGCAACATGGCGTTCCGGCTCGACAGGATCCGCGCCGAGCGCCTACGGTTCGACGAGCGCCTCCCGGCCTATGGCTGGCTGGAGGACGTCGATTTCAGCCGGCGTGTCGCCAGGTTCGGGAGCCTTGCTCAGATCCGCGCGGCCGTCGGCGTGCATCTCGGCGTGAAGGGCGGCCGCCAGTCGGGCCGGCGGTTCGGCTACTCGCAGGTCGCCAACCCGATCTATCTCGTCCGCAAGGGCAGCTACGATTGGCACCGGGCGGCCTGGTTGATGGGCCGCAACATCGCGATGAACCTGTTCCACGCGCCGAGGCCGGAGCCGCATATCGACCGGCGCGGACGGTTAGCCGGCAACATCGAAGCTTTCGCCGACATCCTGCGTGGGCGCCTGAACCCGGCGCGCATCGCCGCTATGTCATGAGCGGCTCCATCCCATGAGCGGCTCCGTGGGATTGCCGGGAGGATACGAATGACGATCGAGCGGGTCTGTGTCATCAGCGACGACGCCGTTGAGAGCGGTGGAGCGGCCGGAGTCGCGCTACGGTCGGTGCGGCTACTGGCCGAGCGCGGCATCCCGGTCACGGTGCTGAACGGCAGCGGGTCCCCAGGCGGACAAGGGCTTCCCGAAGGGATCGACCTGCACTCCCTCGGCGCACGCAACCTGCTTCAGGGCTGGCGCGGACGGGCAGCCATGCGAGGAATCTACAACGGCCAAGTCCGGAGTTTCGTGGCGGACTGGATCGCGCGGCACGATACGCCGGGCACGGTCTACCACCTCCACAACTGGCACAAGGTCCTGTCGCCCGCCGTGTTCCGAGCGCTCGCGCCCGTTTCCCAGCGCCTCGTCATGACGGCGCATGACTACTTCCTCGTCTGCCCGAATGGCGGCCAGTTCGACTTTCCCCATGAGACCGCCTGCGAGCGGGTCCCGCTGTCCATCGGCTGTCTCGCAACGCAATGCGACCGGCGCCATTACGGTCACAAACTCTGGCGCGCCGGGCGGCAGGTGGTTCGCCAGGCCGCCATCGATCTCTCGCGCAGCGAGGCAACGGTCGTCGCCGTCCATGACGGCATGGTCCCCTACCTCATGCGCGGCGGGGTGGCGCCCGACCGGATTGCGGTGATCCGCAATCCCGTGGTGCCGTGGCGCTCCGCCCGCGTGATCGCGGAAGAGAACGCAGAGATCCTCTTCGTCGGCCGCCTGGAGAAGGACAAGGGCGTCGATGTCGTGGCCGCCGCCGCCCGGGATGCCGGCGCCACCCTGCGAATCGTCGGCGACGGCCCGCTCCGGGCCGAGCTCGAACGGGACCATCCCGAAGCGATCGTGATGGGCTGGCGCTCTCCGGCCGAGATCGCCGACCTTTCGGCGCGGGCACGGCTCGCCGTCGTTCCGACCCGCTGGCGCGAGACCTTCGGCCTCGTCACCCTGGAGGCGCTGACGAGCGGCGTACCCGTCGTCGTGTCTCGGCATGCGCTGATCGCGCCGGAGGTTGTGGCCCTCGGTGCCGCGGAGGCCTGCGACCCCTACGATCGCACCGGCCTCGCTGCGATCCTTCGAAGGCTTGCGGCGGACGACCGGGCGATCTCCCAAATGAGCCGAGCCGGTTTCGAGGGCGGCCGGGACCTCGCCCCCGATCCGCAGGTCTGGTGCGACGCCCTGATCGCGCTCTACATCGACAGGATCGCGGTTTCGGGACGGAGGTCGGTCCTGCGCCGGATTGGGTCAGTGGCCGCTGCCGCGCAGGCATCCTGAACCCGCCTCCGTGCAACTTGTCAGGATAAACCTGTCGAACGCCGGCAGCACCTATCCCGCATAAAGGACGAGCCTGCTCGGGTGTTGCCGAAGCGACGGCGCACGAGGCGCCCCGGAAAACCCATGCTTCCCTCCGGCACGCCCCTCGCTTGCGGTTCACCCTTTTTTGAATAATGTATGCAATGTAGCGTCTCCTTGGCATAGTGGCGGCATCGGGCGTTCGCTCCCCCACGCATGCGCACATCCCCGCGAGAGGCCCTCCCATGGTCGACCTGCACGGCTTTCGGCTGACCTTCGACGACGAGTTCAACGGCTTTAGCGTCTCGGCGAACGGAGTGGGGACGACCTGGGCCGATACGCGGCCCGGCTCGCTGCTTCGGCCGGGTGTCGACATCGGGTTCGGGCAATCGGCCTTTGTCGACCCCTCGACCGGCATCCAGCCGTTTTCTCTGGCGAACGGTGCCCTGCGGATCGAAGCCGCGCCTGCCACGGGAGCCGCCGCCGACCTCGTCTATCCCGGGCTCTACACGTCCGGCCTCATCCACACTCTGAACAGCTTCTCGCAAGCCTACGGCTATTTCGAGATGCGGGCGGATCTGCCGGAGGAGCCGGGAACCTGGCCCGGCTTCTGGCTGCTGGCGGCAGATGGTGTCTGGCCCCCGGAACTCGACATCGTCGAGACGTTCGGCTCCGATCCGACGGCGCTGACGAACACGATTCACACCGCCCAAGGCGGTCAGCATACCTATCAGACGATCTTCTCCAGTCAGCCGACCCTGACCGCCGGCTATCATACCTTCGGCACGCTCTGGACGCCCGAAACCATCACCTTCTACTACGATGGCGAAGCGGTGGGGCAGGTCGCGACGCCGGCCGATATGCATGGCGCGATGTACCCCGTCATCGCGCTGGCGATGCAGCGCGGGGTCGCCGGCATCACCGGCAACCCCAACGACCTCAAGGTCGACTACATCCGGATCTATTCGGATAATCCGGAAGCGACGGCGATCGACCTTCAGACGATCTCGTCCCCCGATGGGGCCGACACGTCGGGCCTCTACGGCGCCAGCACCGCAAGCTACACCCCGCCGGATCCGCCCCCCCCCGCGACCGGCCTCGACACTCTGACGATCCACATCTCGGGCGATCAGTGGAACGGAGCACCGCAATTCACTCTCAGCGTCGACGGCAAGCGGGTGGGCGAGATCTTCAACGTCGAGGCCCTCCACGCGCTGGGCCAGAGCCAGGACATCACCCTCACGGGCGATTTCGGTGATGGGCCCCACGAGGTCGCGATCAGCTACATCAACGACGCCAACTCGGGCGCGTATTACGACCCAGCGGCCGGCGGATTCGTCAACGATCGCAACCTGTTCGTCTCCGGAATCACGCTCGATGGCGTGAGGTATGACCGCGACGACGTCACTGGTAACAGTGCTGCCGTGAGCTATGAATGGCTCGATCCGGCTGCTGCCGTCATGGCCGCCAACGGGACCGTGACTTTCGCCACCTCGGCCGTCACCTCGCCACCCACGACGCCCGAGCCGGTGCCGACACCGGTTCCTCAGCCGCCCGTCTCGACGCCGGGTGCCGACACGCTGACGATCCACATCTCCGGCGACAGCTGGAGCGGGTCGCCGCAATTCACCCTCAGTGTCGACGGCAACCGCGTCGAAGGCGTCTTCAGCGTGGATGCCCTCCACGCGCTCGGTCAGAGCCAGGACATCACCCTCACGGGCGATTTCGGTGATGGGCCCCACGAGGTCGCGATCAGCTACATCAACGACGCCAATTCGGGTGCGTATTACGACCCAGCGGCCGGCGGATTCGTCAACGATCGCAACCTGTTCGTCTCCGGGATCACGCTCGATGGCGTCACCCATGACCGCGACGACGTCATCGCGAACAGTGCCGCCGCCGGCTTCGACTGGCTCGATCCGCAGGCCGTCGTCATGGCGGCGAACGGCACCGTGACCTTCACCACCTCGGCCGGCGCATCCCAACTCCCTACCCCGATTCCAGCGCCGGTTCCCCAGCCCACACCGGCGCCCTCGATGCCGGGCGACGACACGCTGACGATCCAGATCTCGGGCGATCAGTGGAACGGAGCACCGCAATTCACTCTCAGCGTCGACGGCAAGCGGGTGGGCGAGATCTTCAACGTCGAGGCCCTCCACGCGCTCGGCCAGAGCCAGGACATCACCCTCACGGGCGATTTCGGTGATGGGCCCCACGAGGTCGCGATCGGCTACATCAACGACGCCAACTCGGGCGCGTATTACGATCCGGCGGCCGGCGGATTCGTCAATGATCGCAACCTGTTCGTCTCCGGAATCACGTTCAACGGCACGGATTACGGCCAATCCGCGATCATCTCGAACGGCGCATCCATCGGCTACGGCTGGCTCGATCCCCATGCGGCCGTTATGGCGGCGAACGGGACCCTCACGTACGGCCTGTTCTAGTAGAGGATCGCCGCGGATATCGAACTCGCGAGGATGCCTCAGGCCCGCACGAACCAGGCATCCCATTGCGAGAATTCGGGGAACTTGCGGACATAGCCGTTCGATTCCATCAGCGCCTCGATCTCGTTCTCCGCGCCGGTGTTGTTGTGCTCGATGGAGAGCAGGCGCACGTCGTAGCGGTCGAAATCGAAGGCGCTGAGGATCTCGAACTCGCTGCCTTCGGTGTCGACCGACATGTAGTCGATCCGCATCGGCGCGCGCCGCTCGGCGAGGAGGTCGTTGAGCGATAAGGTCTCGACGGAGATCCGCGGAGCCGCGAGGCGCACCGAGGCGAAATGGTCGCCGGCGGCGCAGGTGGCGATGGTGCTCAGTTCCGGATCAGTGGCGGTCACGAACTCGACCCGTTCGCCGCTGCGCGCGGCGATGCAGCGATGCTCGATCTCGCAGACACGGTTGCGGCTGAGATCGGCGTGCCAGACCGGGTTCGGCTCCGCGAGGATGCCGCTCCAGCCATATTGCTTCTCGAGGAGCCAGGTGTTGCTGTTGACCCGGCCGTTGGTGGCGCCGAACTCGACGAAGAAGCCCTCCTGAAGCCCCTCCGTCTCGAAGGTCACCCACAGGTCCTGCAGGATCTGCGAGCACGACCGCTCGAAATCGAGGAAGCAGTGGGAGAGGAACCGCAATTCCTCCAGTTCGTGAAGGCGAGTGATCTCGGGCGAACGCTGCGCCATGGCGTTGAACAGCACCTGGCGGACATAGCCCTTGCGCGCCGCCGCGTGGGAGAGGCCGCCGAGCGCCTGCTTGATCTGGGGTTTGAACGCTTGGAGCATCGACGACATCCTCTTCGGGCGGCGAAAGGGGGGCATGGGAGCGTCAGGCGGTTCGGGGCGCTAAGAGCGCCAGAAGGCCGTCGATCGGTCCGCGAGCCGGGCGGGGAAGACGCCCCGCGAGGGTGCGCAGCCGAACAACGTCCTGAGCCGGCAGGGCCTGCAGGGTCCTGACCGACGCGGCGTACACGATCGCGGCGGCGGCGATCGCCAGCGGCAGCGCGACGAGCGGCGCGTGCACCGTCCGCACGATCGCGAAGGCGACGAGTGAGGCGAGGGTCGCCGCGAGGAGCAGCTTGGCGAGTGAGGCGAGCGGCGTCGGGCAGTTCAGGCGGCGGCTGACGAACCAGGTGCCGTAGGCCACCATGAAGGCGTGGATCGCCACGCGGGCAAGCGCCGCGCCGATCATCCCGAAGACGGGCGTCACCAGGAAGCCGGCGGCGAGGGTGAGGGCCGCCCCGACGGCGCCACTCAGGAAGATGAAGTCGCTGCGTTCATGCGCGTAGATCAAGTGCGAGCCGACCGCGCCGCTCGCCCCGATCGCCGCGCCCGCGACGAGGATGCAACCGACCGGGACCGCCTCCGCGAAGGACGGGCCGTAGACCAGGGGCAGCAGCGCCGGCAGGATGGCGGCGAGGCCGAAGCAGGCCGGAAACAGGAGGAACGCCATCACCCGCGTCGCGGTGGCGTAGACCTCGTGCATCTGGCCGATACCGCTTCGTCCGCGCGACGCGGCGAAATAGGGAAGCAGTCCCCCCGTGAGCAGGAGCGGCCCCTGCGAGGCGAGGTTGGAGAAGGTGAAGCCGATTGTGAAGAGAGCGACGGCCTCTCCGCCCCAGTATCGTTCCAGGAAATAGATCTCGACCCTGGACCAGACGAGGCTGAGCGTCAGCGCACCGGCCCAGGAATAAACCGCGAATCGCAGGATGCGCCTGCGGAGATCGGCGGCGATCCTTGGCCGTCCCGCCGCATGGATCAACGCAGCCCCTATCGGCAGCAGACTTCCCGCGCAGTAGCCGGCGAGGATGCCCGGAACGCCATGGAGGAGCCCGCCTATGGTGACCGCCGTGAGCTGGAGCGCGAGGGAGCCGAGGGTGAGTTTCGCGGCGATGTCGAAGCGCTGGAAGCCGCGCAGCGTCGCGAGGCCGAGAGCGGAGGCGAACTGCAGCAGGAACAGGAGACCGACCCACCACCAGTCGGAGCCTTGGAGAATCGCCCCCTCCCGGACGGCCGCGAATCCGCCCAGAACGAAGGCGGCGCTACCGAAGATTGCGGCGAGTGCCCCGATCCTGAGGAGCGTGGCGGCCATGGCCGCGGCGGCGTCCCCGTCACCGGCTGCGGTCAGTTCCGGAACGTAGCGGGCAAGGGTCTGCGTCAGGCCGATATCGGCGAAGGTCGCCGCGAGGGTCACGATCCAGAGCGCGTAAGCGACGGTACCGGTGCCCGCAGGTCCCAGCATGCGGGCGACGATCACCATGCTGAGGAAGCTTCCCAGCGCAGTGCCAAGGCCTGCGAGGGTGCCGTACGCGGAATTGCGGGCGAAGCGTCCTGACATGAGATACCTTAGCGGATCGCCGGATCGGCGGAGGGGTTGCTCCGTCGCCGTTCCACCATGGCTGGGACGGGAGACGCCGCACCTGCCCGATCAGGCCCATTCCGAGCGTGCCGGTCCTGCCCCGCGGCACCCATGGCATGCCGGTAGACGGCTACGGTGTCCGCGGCCATGCGGCGGGTGGAGAGCCAGTCGAGATTTTGCCTCGCAGCCCTGCGCCAATGCGCGAGCGAAACCGGATCCTCGATGAGGGCGAGGAGCGTGCGGGCGAGGGCCGGCGGATCGTAGGGAGGCGTCAGCAGTCCCGCATGCCCTTCCTCCAGCACTTCTGGAATGCCGCCCACCGTGCAGCCGATACAAGCACAGCCGGCCTCCCTCGCCTCTGCGAGGACAAGTCCGAAAGGCTCGCTATGCGACGCAAGAACGAAGATGTCGGTGCCGCGGAAATACGGCATCGGATCAGGTGCGAAGCCGGCAAATCGAATGCGTTCGGAATAGCCGCTCGCACGCGCCTGCACCTCGAACGCGGTGCGGTCCGGGCCGTCGCCGACGATGGTAAGGCTCGCCAGCGGGTGCCGCGCGGCGACGATCGCGAAGGCGGCGATGAGATCCGCGATGCCCTTGCGCGCATAGAGACCCGCCACGGTCAGGATCGATGGCGAGCCGAGATCGATGGCGCGTGCGCCGTCGTACCGACGGCGGGGCGATCCGAGAGGTCCGTTTCGCACCACCTCGATCCGGCTGGATGCGATGCCGCGCTTCGCCATCTGCCGGGCGACCGCGTCGCTCACCGCGATGACCTTGTCGCCGACGCCCATGACAACGGCGCTCCGCTGCCACTCATTGTGGACGGTGGTGACGAGGCGCCACTTCGCCCCTGGCCGCAGCATCCTGGCGAGGACGGCGCCGGTCATCATGTGGGCATGGACGATGTCCGGCCGCTCTCGCTTGAGGAGCGCGCGCAGGCGCAGAAGCGCGCCCGGCACGGCGAGGGGGCGGCGCCAATGCTGGTCGAGCCGATGGTGCCGGACCCCGGCCGATTCGATGAGCGGTACATAGGAGCCACCGCCGCTGGCGAAGGACACCGTATGACCCTGCTCGGCCTGGGCGCAGGCGAGGTCGACGGCGACGTTCATGATGCCGTTGCCGATCTCGTGGCAATGGTTGGCGAGGTGCAGAATCCGCAGACGGCCGGTTCCGGGAGAATGCAGGTCCGTCACGGATGCGACCCCGCTGGCGTCGGGGACAGCACCGAGCCGGCAGGCTCCTCCGAGGGATCCGGCCTCCGGGTGCTGCTTTGCGGCGACCGCGCAGGACTGATCTCAGCCCGGATCGCTCGCACCGTATGGGCGGCTTCGACGAGGGCGAGGCCCAGCCTTCCGACGCGCGGGAAAGCCTGGACGATCGCACCCTCCCGCCAGAGGCTGTCGCGAATGCGCGGGAGCCGCCCCCTCCCAGCCTGACCGGCGAACTGCGCGACGTGATCCGCCCGGCCGAAATCACGGGAGCGATCCTGCAGGGCCAACAGGGCGACATCGCCCTGGTTCGGCCAGGTGACGGCCCGCTTCAGATGGCTCCAGGCTTCCTCGGCATCTGCTGCGATCCGGGGCAAGGCGGCGCGGTCGAGGCCGTCGACATAAGCGAGGGCGCCGGAGAAGAGGCCTCTCTCACTGGGCTCGATGTGTTGACGCCAGCCGGCGATCTCGAGGTTGGCGCGGGGCGGACTCCCGGCCGGCAGGGCGGTGAATGACTTCACGCTGGGCAATTCCGGCTCGAGTACGGACTCGATCAGGTGCCAGAACCGGAGCGCCGCGGTGCGCCTGTCCCATGGCGCATAGACGTCGCGCTCGACGCTGAGGCCGACCGTGCAGTCGAAGTGCGGGGCCGCGTAGCCCTTGTAATTGCTCCTTGCGAATTGCACGCAGAGCCAGCGCCGCTCCGGCATCGCCTCGCGCATCAGCCTCACCGTGCTGCCGTAAAGGCCGGTATCGCACAGGATCACCGTCGGCCGCCCTTGTGTGCGCGACTCGAGATGCGATCGGAACAGCGCATTCTGTGCCGCGACGGCGGCGCGCACGATTTCGGTCTCGGCCATCAGTCGCGTGAAGCGCTGAGGCTCGAACAGATCGTACCAGACCGCCGGGAGTTCGAGATCGTCGCGCTGTGTCAGTGCCGCCGCGACATCGCTCATCGGGCGGTCGCGGAACTCGCGGCCGAGTTCGTCGAGGAGACCAGGCGTCGGCGCGAGGGCGCAGAGCCGCGCCGCCACGAGGCGCGAGATCATGAGATTATCGGACTGCACGCTCGAGGCAAGCGCCGTACGAACGAGGAAGCGTTCGTAGACGAGTTGCAGGCGAAGGCCGCCACGGGCGCAGAACAGCAGCGTCGCCTGCCCCGGATCGGGCAGGAAGCGCTGAAACTGCCAGAGGCGAGACGCGAACTCGGCGAGGATGGCGCCGAGGGCGACGTAGCCGAACGCATAGGCGTTCTGGGCGTGGACGCTGCCGGCGAGTGCGGCTGGGAACGACCGGTGCGGGACCATCGCGCCGCCCCGTCAGTGCAAGACGGCAGGGTGGCGCAAGCGGAAGCGCAGGGCATCCACCTTGCGGCCGAGCCGGAGATAGGCCGGCCGCTCGACCTGCCGACAGCGCAGCCCGGCACCGCGCGCCATGATGAGATCGGCGACGGGATCGTCGCCGATGTGAAGGACGCGGTCGGGCGCGATTCCTTCGACGTCGAGCACCGTCTGGAAAAGGCTGCCCGATCGCTTCGTCGCGTCCCAATCGGCACTCGTGTAGATCGCGGCCACCGGATGGCCGGGGGCGAGCGCGTCGAGAAGTCCGGAGATCGTCCGTGCGCTATGCCAGGTGTCGCTGATCGCGATGACGCGGGATCCGGCCTGCGCTTCGGCTGAGAGCCACGTCAGCAGGCGCCGGTTCGGTACCAATTGCTCGTGCTCGACGGCGATCTCGGCCTCCGCGATGATCGTGGCGCCATGCGCGTGGAGGCCCAGGATCGCGGCGACGCCGTCGACGAGATCGGCGAAACGGACCTCGCCGCGCGGGTTGACGATGTCGAGGACCCGATAGGCGAGAGTGTGAACGGAAAGGCGTGCTTGCAGGATCGCTCGGGTCTCGACGACGACGCCGAGTTCCTCACGAAGGCGCCGACCCGCACGTTTCGCAACGACTTCGAAGCGGCTCGTCTGCGCGCGGCGGTCGCGGTGAAGGAGCGTATCGAACACGTCGCATGAGAGGAGGGCCGATCCACCGGCCTCGGATTGAACCATTGCGGCTCCTCGCTCGGCTCGACCGTTTGGCGCGCCGCAACGAGGAACCTTGCGGATCGATGCCGCAGTGCAAAGACGGTGTTAACCCAAGTCTGTCGGGAAAAGTCTGACAAGACAAAGGGTATTCACGCATAGATCATCCCGAACGGGCATCAGTAGTGTTTCGATCATCGGGTGTGACGACCGTGGTCGCGTGGACTTCTCGAATCTCGTCGCACCGCACCATCCCCAGGCTGATCACCGGGACGAAAGCGAGTTGGGATGCGGGTCGCGATCGTTCACTATTGGCTGGTGGGAATGCGCGGCGGCGAGAAGGTCGTCGAGGCCCTGTGCCGAATGTACCCACAGGCGGACATCTTCACCCACGTCTACCAGCCCGCGGCGATGAGCGAGACGATCCGTGGGCGGCGCGTCACGCAGAGTTTCGTCGGCTCACTTCCCTACGCGGCGAAGCTCTACAAGAACTACCTGCCCTTGATGCCGATGGCCTTGGAGCAGCTGGACCTGCGTGGGTACGATCTCATCATCAGCAGCGAGTCGGGACCCGCAAAGGGAATCATTCCGCCGCCGGGCTCGGTCCACATCTGCTATTGCCACTCGCCCATGCGGTACATCTGGAACATGTTCCACGAGTACCGCAGCGGCGCCGGCGTCCTGAAACGGGCGCTGATGATGCCCGCGGCGCATTATATCCGGCAGTGGGACGCGGTGTCGGCTGACCGTGTCGACCATTTCGTGGCGAACTCGCACAACGTCGCCCGTCGGATCTCACGCTACTATCGCCGTGACGCGGACGTCGTGCCTCCTCCGGTCAGCGTCGACGACTTCATCGTCTCGGATGAGCCGGGCGGCGATTACGACCTGATGGCGGGCGAGCTCGTCGGCTACAAGCGGCCGGAGCTCGCGGTCGAGGCCTACAACGCCATGGGACGGCGGCTCGTCGTGGTCGGCGGCGGGGAGATGCTGGCGGCGATCCGGCGCATCGCGGGGCCGACGGTGATGGTGCTGGGGCCGCAGCCCTTCCCGGCCCTGCGCGATCTCTATTCCGGCTGCCGAGCCCTCGTCTTCCCGGGAGAGGAGGATTTCGGGATCGTTCCGGTGGAGGCGATGGCGAGCGGCCGACCGGTCCTCGCCTATGGCAAGGGCGGGGCGACCGAGACCGTGGTCGAGGGCGTCACGGGCCTGTTCTTCCACGAGCAGAGCGTCGAGGCGATCATCGAGGCCGAGCGGCGCCTGGCAGACATTCGCTTCGACCCGGCGACGATTCGGCAGCATGCCGAGCGGTTCTCGGTGGCGGTCTTCGAGCAGCGCATGGGCGCCGTCATCCGCGCCCATCTCGGCTCGAGCACCCCGCGCCCGCGTCTCTCGCCGGCTCCGGCCCTCGTCTCGGCCGGCGCCTGACCTCGCCCTCACGATCGTCAAGGAGGACAGCGTCATGTGGTTCAATGGAATCGTCGACGCGATCGACGTCGCGGCACGGATCTACATGCGTCTCTCCGGCAAGCTCCGTCCGAAGCGGATCGGACGGACCTACTTCGGCGCCGAGGTCGATTGCGACATCCAAGACTTCATCCAGCGGCGGATCTACTATTTCGGGATCTTCGAACCGAACCTCAGCCACTACATCGGCCAGCGCGTCGCCCCCGGCGACCACGTCGTCGATGTGGGCGCCAATATCGGCTACGTCACCCTGCTGGCGTCCCGACTCGTCGGCCCTGGGGGCAAGGTGACGGCGATCGAGGCTTCCCCCACGACCTTCGCCAAGCTGCGCGAGAACCTGCGCCTCAACGGGACGGCGAACGTCTCGCCCGTCAACGCCGCCGCCACTGGCGAACGCTGCCTCGTCGAGATCGTCGACGGCTCGGATCGCAACATCGGGTCGGGGACGGTCCGGATCGCCTCCGGCAAGGCGCGGATGACGGTGCCGGGGACCCCCGTCTCCATCCTCATCGAGGGAGACGCATCGGTCTCCCTCATCAAGATCGACATCGAAGGGTCCGAGGGGCCCGTGCTCGACGACATCCTCGCGAACCTCCCGGCATTCCCGGGGCTGAAGACGATCGCGGTCGAGCTGTCGCCCTCCTCGGCCGACCGGCTGAAGCGGTTCGAGGAGGCGGGCTTCACCGTCTACGCGCTTCCCAACAACTACCGCATCGGCGCCACCCTGGTGCGGGCCTATCTCGATCGCTCCGGCGAGGGCGCCTTCGTCGTCAAGCATCCCGTTGCCGAGTACTCCGAAGCCTTTACCGACTACGTCCTCGAACGTGAGACCGCGACCGCCGCCTCGGAAATCATCCGGCCGGACGTCTACATGCGCGTCGTGCCCTCGTCGGCGGCGTGAGAACGTGGACGAGTCCGGGGCCGCGCCGCGGATGATCCGATGACCTTCGAGTGGATCGGCCTCGCGGCCTTCATCCTCGGCTGCGTCGGTCTCGCCGCGGGTCGGGGCTTCTCCCTCGTCCTGTTCCTGGTCTCGACCCTGCTCGGTGCGGCGTCGGCGGCGATCCTGACAGTCATCGGCGGGGCAAACCTCCCGCCCGCGCATCTCCTTCTCGGCTTCCTGTTTCTGCTGGCGCTGTCGTCGCCGTGGCGCGGAGTAATGGCCGAGGCGATCGCCTGGCCGAGACCTGGCTTCTGGCTGTTCGTCACCGTCGCCTACGGCGTCGTGACGGCGGTCTTCATGCCGCGCCTCTTCGCCAATGCCACCTATGTCTACACCTTCGCACGGACCGATTACGGAACCGGGCTCCTGCTGGTCCCCCTCGGGCCGGTGAGCGGGAACATCACGCAGACGATCTACTTCGTCGGCGACCTTCTCGCCTATTGCGTCGTCACCGCGCTCGCCTGCGACGATCGCGGCAAGATCTGGGTCGCCAAGGGCCTGATCGTCTGCGGCTTTGCCAATCTGGCCTTCGCGGGCCTCGACTATCTTACCTTCTTCACCGGCACGGCCGATTACCTCGCCTTCATGCGCAACGCGCCCTACCGGATCCTCGACACCGCGGAGGTGATCGGCATCAAGCGGCTGGTGGGCTCCTTCCCGGAGGCCTCGGCCTTCGCCGGCGCAACCCTGTGCCTTTTCGCGTTCACGCTCACTCTGTGGCTCGAAGGCTACCGCTCGCGCCTGGTCGCCCCCCTGGCGGCCTTGCTGCTGCTGGCGCTCGTCGCCTCGACATCGACCACGGCCTATGCCGGGCTCGCGCTCTATCTCGCCTTCGTCTACGCCGCGAGCGTCCTGCGCCTCGTCTTCGGGACCGTGACGCGGATGAGGGTCGCCTTCCTGATCTACGCGCCCGTCGCCTTCGCCCTACTCGGCTGCATCGTCGCCATCGACGACAGGAGCGCGACGTTCGTCGGCGACGCCTTGCAGCAGCTCGTCTTCCTGAAGGGCGCGACCGCGTCGGCGGCGGAGCGCGCGACCTGGAACGCCCAGGCCCTGACGAACTTCGCCGAGACCTACGGCCTCGGCGTCGGGATCGGCAGCGCACGGGCCTCGAACGTCGCCGTCGCGGTCCTGGCCAATCTCGGCATCATCGGCACGATCACCTACGGGCTGTTCCTCGTGAACACCCTGACGATGCCAGCGCGCGATCCGGCTCCGCACCTCCACGGCATCCGCCAGGCGGCGGCTTCGGCCTGCATCGCCATGATCTTCGCCGGCCTTCTCGCCGGCACCACCATCGATCTCGGCCTCACCTTCTTCATCTGCGCGGCGCTGGCCGCCACCCCCGCCGCGGAGCCCGCTTCGGCGCGGTTGCCGAGCGCGCCCGAGCCTGAGGCAGAGACGCGGCTGACGGCCAGCGAGGTGCCGGCCTGACACGGAAGCTTGCCGGCCATTGACGGGGCCGGGACCGATAGCCTGGGAGACGTCGATGATCCTGATGCACGCAAACCCGACGAAGCGACGTCCGACGAGTGTTGCGCGTCGGCGGCCGAGATCCATCATTGTCGCGCTTCTCGCCATGGGTCTCTTCATCCAGGCCGGTGCGGCCCTCTCGGGAGCGCAGCCGCAGGTGCGGCCTGATCCGTTCGGCAATTCCGCATTCGGTCTTCAACTCACCTCGCCGGGGCCGACCGGCGTCTCGGTCCACAACCAGATCAGCGGGCCGGCGCCCTCCACGGTCTCGATCGCGGATGCCGCCATGAGGGTGCGGTCGGCACCCACGCCGATCGTGGGGATCGCCAAGGGGCTCAGGACCGTGGCCGTGGTCGTCGGCGGGAAGTGGCACGTCGTCGTACCGGATGCCGAAGGGCACTTCTCGGCGACGGTCGACCTCACGAACGCGGAGCGCGGTCCTCTCGTGATCGACGTCCACGGCTGGGACACCCTGCCCGACAACCACAACTACAAGGCCGCGATCAACCTGAGGATTCATGTTTTCGTTGAGCGCCTCGCTCAGCCGGCCGCCGCCGAGGCGCGGCGGGCCGGCCACCCGGCTTCCGGCCGGCGGCTCGTCTGGAGCGACGAATTCGACGGCCTCGCCAAGGAGACCTGGCACCTGGGACCCAAGCCCGATGGCCAGGAATACGGCGCCGCCGCCTTCGCCACGAACAACGATGTCGGATCCTATACCGCCATGGACGGCTTCCTGCGCATCCGCGCGAGCCACCAGCCGAACTTCAAGGACGAGCGGGGCTGGAACCGCAAATGGGTGACCGGCCATCTCTCGACCGGGTTCCCTGACGGCTCGGCCAGGGCCGCATTCCGAAAAGGGTATTTCGAGGCGCGCATGCTGGTGCCGGCTGGGCCTGGATGCTGGTCGTCGTTCTGGCTGCTCGACCAGCACGGTATCCGAACGAGCAACACCAATGGCGCCGTCGAGATCGACGTGATCGAAGCCTACGGCCACTCGAATACCTCCTACGTGGCGACGGAGCACGACTGGCCGCCTCCTTCGGCGGGCAGCAAGGGCTATCGCCGGGCGCAGAAGAACCTCACCGGCCTCCCCGACCTGACCCTCGGTTTCCACGATTACGGCGTCGAGATCACCGATGACGACACGATCTACTATTTCGACGGTAAGGAGGTCTTCCGGGCACCGCTCTACCGCAAGGATACGGTCTCGCCCTTCTTCCTCATGCTGACCCTGGCGATGAGCCACGACTGGCCCATCGTCGTGCCGCCGTCAGGCTATTACGACCTCTGGATCGATCGGGTCCGCGTCTACCGCTGAGGTCGGGACAGTCGTTTGAACGCGATCGCCCTTGGTTCTTGCTTGGCCTCAAGCGCCGGCGGCCGCCTCCGCGGCCTTGGCTTGCACTCCGCTTGACGCCCGAGAAGTGCGCGGGGCCCTCTTCGCGCCCGGTAGACGGCAACGGAGCCTTCGGGCGATCGCTCTGTTCCGGTGACGTCCTCTACTTGCGGGCGACGATGTAGGCGTAGCTCGCAAAGACGCGCCAATCGCGCGCCTCGGCCAGCCGGTCGAAGGCCCTCGCCACTTGGGCCAGAACCGGGATGCGGGGGAAGTACGGGGTTCCGAAGAACGGCACGACGCAGACCTCTCGGAAGCCCAATCCCATGAGGAACGGGCGCAGGCTCTCCTCGCTGGCCCGGCAGGCCTGGTAATAGGCCGGGAATTTCGGGATTTCGGCGGCGTTTCTGCTCCTGTCGAGCATGCTGACGAGACGGCTCGTCAGGACCTCGGGCATGAGCCGGTTCAGGACGAAGGGCGGCGAGTAGAGGGTCGGCACGAAGGCGAGGCCGACGCCGCCAGGGGCAAGCAGGTCCCGCACGTTAGACCAGGCCTTTCGCGCGTCGCGGACATGTTCGAACACCATCCGCGAGAAGACGAGATCGTAGGCTCCCATCTCGATCACGTCGCGGTCGATGTCGCGGGCGACGTCGAAGACGACGCGGTCGTATCCGCTCGGGGCGTATTTCAGCTCCTCGGCGTCGAGGTCGTTGACCGCTAGCCGGAAGCCGTTCCGCTCGGCCTCCTCGAGCCCGAGGAACGGATGGCGGCCGCCGCCGATCTCGAGGACCGAGCGGGCGTTCAACCCATTGACGAGCCGTTCGAGGGTCGGCTTCAGCTCGGACCAGGCGGCGTCCGTCCGGCGCCCGATCTTCGCCGTGTCGACGAGGTCCGCGAGGCCGCCCGAGCCCGGGACGCCTCGTTGCTGGCCGAGCCAGATGGGGCTTGTGCTTCCCGCCACGCGACCGCCTCCAAGATGCAGGGTGAAGCGAGGGGCGCACGGACTTGCCCGAGCCGATCGACAATGGGCGCCTCGACCCTTCGCAAGCGCGAGAGGAGCATCGAGCCTTACGAGACCACAAGTCAGGATATGGCGAAGACTCGTCGGCCCTCGCCTGACCGGTCGCGGCTCAGAGGGCGATCCCTCAATCCACCAGGGCGTAGCCCGCCGAGCGCAGGACGATGGGCGCGAAGGCCTTGAGCAGGACAAGGTCGAGCTTCGACGACATCCGGCACATGATCCCGTGGGCCTCATCGTGCGGCAGAGGCTGGCGATAGGCGCGGCGCTCGGTGAGCGCCGAGTGGATGTCGCAGATCGTGACGAGGCGGACGAGGTCGGGGATCCGGTCGCCGGACAAGCCCGCAGGGTAACCGCTGCCGTCGAGCATCTCGTGGTGATGGCGCACGACGTCCAGCATCGTCCGGTCGAACTCGCCCTGCCCGGCGAGGATGTCGGCGCCGATGTCGGGATGGGTGCGCATGACCGCCATCTCCTCGGCGTCGAGTTTGCCCGGCTTGTTGAGGATGGAGACGGGAATGCGGGCCTTGCCGAGATCGTGCAGCAGCGCGGCCTTGGCCAGGCGCATCTGATCGGCGCGGTTGAAGTTGAGCTCCAGTGCAAAGGCGGCGGCGAAGCCGGCAACGCTCAAGGAGTGCTGGTAGAGTTGGGAATCGTGCTTGGCGATCGTGTCGAGCCAGGCGCGGATACCGCAATCCGAAACCGCCTCGAGGATGACCTCCGTCCCGGAATCGATCTCGGCCGCCTTCACCGGCTGGCCTGTTTCGGCGGCCTCGAAGGCGCCCTGGATCACGAGGCCGGCCTGGCCGGCCAGACCGTTGACGAGGGAGGCGCGGACCGAAGCGCGCGCAGTCTGGACGCGGGCCTGGCGAACGGCGTCGATGAGGTCGAACAGGGCCGCAAGCATGATCGGACGCGTCGCCCCGGCACTCAGAGTCCGGGTCGCGCCGACGAGATGGGGCGCGGTCGCAGCATCGGCGGCGGCCTTGCGCGGCGCATAGAGGCAAGGAACCCGAAAGGCGTGATACCGGCTGAGCCAATCGGCGGCATTCGCCTCGTCGTCGACGTCGACGAGGACGATCAGCGGAATCTCCACCGGCAGGGCGACACGCGGGGTGAGGACGCGGCTACGGATGACGCGCACCAGACCGCGCGCCAGATCCCGGGCGAGATCGGGGCGATCCGAAACGATGAGGACGAAGCTTTCTTGAGCCACCGAGCGATCCGCTTCCGAGAGGCCTACAGGCGACGACGTTCCCATTCTTGGCAACCGTGTCACGAGCGGCACTTTCGGACGGTATGGTAAACCGACAATCCATCAACAATTTCTCTCCACCGAAAGGTCTAGGCCGACCGGACGGAAACATTTTTCACGATTCTGGCAAAATCCACACGCTCCCCAGCAGAGAGCCCTGCCGAGCAGTCACAGTTGAATTTTGAACACACGCGAAAATCTTGGCGTGAGCGGTGCCGTTTTCGCCTCAGCGGCGTTCTGTGACCGTAGGGTGCGGGTGCCCGGCCCAGAGAGGGCGCCGATCACGCACTGCAATGCGAGGACAGCACCATGGTTGATACGGATCGGATCGTCGGGACCGCCAAGGAGTTCGGCGGCAAGGTTCAGGGCTCGGCGGGCGATTTTGCCGGCTCGTCTCGCGACTCGGCTGAAGGCCGCTTCCGCGAGGCCCAGGGCCGTGCGCAGGACGTCTACGGCCAGGCCAAGGACACGCTGCGCGACGTCGCCGACAACGTCACCGACTATGCTGGCGACACCTACGACCGCGTTCAGAACCGTGGCGGCACCTACCTGCGCGACGGCAGCCGGGCCGTCGAGACCCATGTCGGGGAGAACCCCTTCGTCGCTCTGCTCATCGCAGGCGCGGTCGGCTACGGCCTGGCGCTCCTGCTTCACGGCCGCCGCTGAGCTATTCAGCGGGACAGGCTCTCGCCTGTCCTTAGGCCCGGCAGATGTTTCCCGTGAAACATTGCCGGGTTTCGAAGCTTATTGCGCGGTCCAACCGCCATCCATCGGGAGGTTGGCGCCAGTGATCTGGCTCGCCGCATCCGAGCACAGGAACACGGCGAGCGCCGCGACTTGCTCGACGGTGACGAACTGTTTGGTGGGCTGAGCCGCCAGGAGCACGTCGTTCATGACCTGCTCCTTGGTCATGCCCCGCGCCTTCATGGTGTCGGGGATCTGGCTCTCCACCAGGGGCGTCCAGACATAGCCCGGGGAGATGCAGTTCACCGTGATGCCGTGGGTGGCGAGTTCGAGGCCGGCGGCCTTCGTCAGGCCCGCAATGCCGTGCTTGGCGGCAACGTAGGCGGACTTGAAGGGCGAGGCCACGAAGGAATGGGCGGAGGCCGTGTTGATGACACGGCCCCACTTGCGAACCTTCATGCCGGGAATAGCCGCCTGCATGGTGTAGAAGGCCGAGGACAGGTTGAGCGCGATGATCTGCTCCCACTTCGCCGCCGGGAAGTCTTCGATCGGAGAGACGTATTGCACGCCGGCATTGTTCACGAGGACGTCGACGGAGCCGAAGCTGTCCTCGCCAAGCTTGATCAGGCCGGCGATCTCCTCGGGCCTCGTCAGGTCGGCCGGAGAATAGACCGCCTTCACGCGGAACTCGGCTTCGATGCCGGATCTCGCTGACTCGATATCCTCCGCCTTGCCGAAGCCGTTGATGACGACGTTCGCCCCTTCTCTGGCAAAGGCACGGGCCATTGCGAGGCCGATGCCGCTGGTCGAGCCGGTGACGATGGCGGTCTTCTCTTTCAGGATCATGGGAGCCTCCGTGCGGACGGGCGATATCGTCCTGCAGGAGGTGCCCGAAGGGCAGCGCGAAGTCGACCACCATGTGGCGGCCGGATCAGGGCGTGTGGTTGACAGGCGCCTTGCCATCGCCAACACCCCGCCCGTTCGTGATGCGCGCCACCTCGGTGAGACCCTGCAGCCACGGTTGCCTCTCGCAGGCAATCAGGGCGCCCCGGCGAAGAAGAGGAATCCTGAATCGATGACGGTGATGCGCTCCTACCTCGACTTCGAGAAGCCGGTGGCCGAGCTCGAGGCGAAGGTCGAGGAATTGCGGGCGGTGGCGGCCCGCGACGGCGCCGTCTCAATCTCCGAGGAGGTCGGGCGCCTGGAAGCCAAGGCGGCGGCCGCGCTCTCGGATATCTACGCGGCGCTGACGCCCTGGCAGAAGGCTCAGGTGGCGCGCCATCCCCAACGTCCTCATTTCGTCGATTACTGCGCCGGACTGATCGCCGACTTCACTCCGCTCTCGGGCGATCGCACCTTCGGGGAGGACGCCGCGGTGGTCGCCGGATTCGGGCGCTTCCAGGGGCGTTCGGTCTGCGTCATCGGGCAGGAGAAGGGCGCAACCACGGAAGCGCGCCTGCGCCACAATTTCGGGATGGCTCGGCCCGAAGGCTACCGCAAGGCGGTGAGGCTGATGGAGCTCGCCGACCGCTTCGGCCTGCCGGTCCTGGCCTTCATCGATACGGCGGGCGCCTTTCCTGGCATCGAGGCCGAGGAGCGCGGCCAGGCCGAGGCGATCGCCCGCTCGACGCAGGCCTGCCTCGCCCTCGGCGTCCCGAACGTGGCGCTGGTCATCGGTGAGGGCGGCTCGGGCGGCGCCATCGCGTTGGCCACCGCCAACCGCGTCCTGATGATGGAGCATGCCATCTACGGGGTCATCTCCCCCGAAGGCGCGGCCTCGATCCTGTGGCGCGACCAGGGGCGAGCGAGCGACGCGGCCACCGCCATGAAGATCACCGCCCAGGACCTGCTGCGGCTTGGCGTCATCGACCGCATCGTGCCCGAAGCCACGGGCGGCGCCCATCGCGGCAAGGAGCAGGCCCTCGCCGCGGCGGGCGACGCCATCGCCACGGCGCTCTCGGAGTTCGACGGGCTCGGGCCGGACGAGATCCGCGACCGGCGGGCAGCGAAGTTCCTCGAAATCGGGCGCAAGCTGTGAGCGCTGGGCGCGAATGACGACGCGCCTCGGCTCTGCCCTTCGGCGGGTGCTCGGCTGGCAGGACAACCGCGAGCCGGGTTCCCTCAACCACATCTCGCTGGGCAGCCACTGCCACATGGCCGAGCTCCTGAAGAGCACCGGATTGCGGACGTGGTCCGGTCCCTTCGACTGGATCTTCTCCAATCCCGGCATGGTGCTCGATTGCCTGAAGGACGACTTCGCCCTCCTCCTCGACCGGACGGAGCTCGAGAGCACCAAGCTTGAGGAGCGGCCGCGGCCGGACGAATGCCGCGGCCGGCACCGCGGCTATGCCGAGCGCCATCTGATCCCGTTCGTCTTCAACCATCACGATCCGGCGGGAGACGCGGCGGATTACGCTTTCCTCGAACGCGGCGTCGGGCGTCTGCGCCGGGCTTTGTCGATGGCTGGCACAGAGAACCGGTTCTACCTCATGGCCTCGGTGCCAGTTGAGGATGCCATCGTCCAGAGCATATGCGACGTTTTAGCGCGGCACCCGTCGAGGAACCATTTAACCTTCCTGCAGATCGCCGAGAACAGCCAAGCTGCCGCAATCGAGAGCCGCGACCTCGGTCGCCCGGACCTGAACTGGCTGCGCGTCGCGGCGCGATCCGCCTCGGTGGGCCTGCGCTTCTCGGACCCCTCCGACGACGCCCTCATCGCACGCCTCCTGAAGGCCTGAGCGCGGCAATTGCGGCAGGACATCGGCATCGCCGTGGCGATGACCGCGATCCACAGCCGGGCCGTGGGACAGCCCCGGCGTGATTGCGGTAAAGGTCGGGTAAGTTTAACGACGCTATGGGTTTGGGGAGGTTCGAGCGCCAGGGCGACATCCCGCGCACGACGGAAGTACGGGGTTCCCCATGGTGATGCGCCCTTTCGCAACTGCCTGCGTCATCGCACTGGCGATCTCGCTCGGTGCATGCCAGGACGGCGGCCTCGGCGGCGTTGCCTCGACCCGTCACCTCGCTCCCGTGCCCCCCAAGACCCTCGCGCTGATGTCCCAGAAGGGCATGAGCCAGAACGATCCGATCCTCATCCGCGCCTTCAAGAAGGAAGCCGAGATGGAGGTGTGGAAGCGCGACGGAAGCGGCCGCTACGCCTTGCTCAAGACCTTCCCGATCTGCCGCTGGTCGGGCCAGCTCGGGCCGAAGACGAAGCAGGGCGACCGTCAGGCGCCGGAGGGCTTCTACACGGTGACGCCGGGGCAGATGAACCCGAACTCGTCGTATTATCTCTCGTTCGACACCGGGTACCCGAACGCCTACGACAGGGCGCAAGGACGGACCGGCAACTATATCATGGTCCACGGCACCTGCTCGTCCTCCGGCTGCTTTGCCATGACCGACGAGTCGATGGCCGAGATCTACGCTCTCGCCCGCGATTCCTTCGCCGGCGGCCAGCGCGGATTCCAGTTCCAGTCATATCCGTTCCGGATGACGGCGCAGAACGTCGCCAAGTACCGCAACGACCCGCACACCCCATTCTGGAAGAACCTCAAGGAGGGCTCGGACTATTTCGAGGCCCTTGGCGAAGAGCCGCGGGTCGGCGTCTGCGGCTCGCGCTACGTCTTCGGCGGCGCCGACGTGGCGACGGGCTCATGCATGCCGAGGGTCGAGACCCTGGTGGCGGAGAAGCGCGATCGCGACAACCAGGCCGTGGCCGATCTCATCGCCAAGGGTACCCCGGCGACCCGCGTGGTCTACGAGGATGGCGGCCAGAATCCGGTCTTCCGCACCCCGGCCTCGACGACGGCCTTTGCCAGCCTGGTGAAGACGAACGAGCCCGAACTTCCTTACGATCCGAAGGAATTCGCGCAGCGCCGCCTCGGCGAGGTCAGCCGCCCCGAGACGCTCGCCGCGGCCGGGCGTGAGATCGAGGTCGATGCCAAGGGCCGGCCGGTCCTGATGGCTGCCGCCGAGGCACCGATTCCCACCAAGGCCGCCGCGGCGGCCCTCGCCAAATCCCCCGAGAAGGCATCAGCCGACCGCAAGGGCGCCACCCGCACCGCCGCGGCCGCTCCCGTGCCGGAGCCCACCAAGCCGGCGCCCGCGCCGCGCGTGATGGTGGCGGATGCCGACGGCGATCCGAGTGCCTACCAGAAGCTGCTCGGCGGGCTGTTCAGCAATGGCAGCGCCGCTCCGGCGACGCCGGCCACCGACGCGGCGACGATTCCGGAGACCACAGCCGCGGCAAAGCCAGTCAGGACGGCCGCCGTCGAGCCGGCGGTGATCAAGCCGGCGGCAAAGGCCGACGTAAAGCCCAAACAGGCAAAGCCTTCCGCGCCCGCAGCGCCGAAGAACTGATCGGATATTCGCACATCAAGTGAGTTATGCGCCCCTCCTCTCCCCATAAGCGGGGAGAGGAGAAACGCGCACAGCTGCGCCGGTCGACCGCAAACAGAGGAGGCCTACTTTACCCCCTCGGGCTTCGCACCCCCGTCCATCCGCTCGACCTTGGCGCTCTCGCGCAGCTTGAGGATGACGTCCTGCTGGGCCTTGCGGGTGATGTACTGGTCGACCTGATCCTTCATCTCGACGAAGGTCGGGACCGGCTTCACCCGCTTCTCCTCGACCTTGATCACGTGCCAGCCGAACTGGGTCTTGACCGGGTCCGAGATCTGGCCGCCATTCATCTTGAACGCGGCTTCGGCGAAGCGGGCGACCATCCGCTCCTTCGTGAACCAGCCGAGATCGCCGCCCTCGGTCTTCGAGCCGGGATCCTTCGAGACCTCCGCCGCCACCTTGGCGAAATCCTCGCCGCCCTTGATCCGCGCGGCGACCGCCTTGGCGGTGGCCTCGTCCTCGACCAGGATGTGGCGGGCGTGGACCTCCTCCTCGGGCTTCATCGCCTTGACGGTCTGGTCGTAGAGCGCCTTGGCGGCTTCCGGCGTCGCCGCCTTCTTGGCCTCGCGCTCGAGATACTCGTCGAGGAGGAGCTTGTCCTTGAAATAGGCGAGCTTGCGCTGGAAATCCGGAGACTCGCCGACCTTGGCGGCAGCGGCCGCCTGGGCGCCGACCTTGAGATCGACCATGTAGTCCACGAGCAGGTTCTTCTTCTGCTCGTCGTCGACACCGGGCAGCGACAGGGCCGGATCGTCGCCGGCGACCGCGAGGTCGCCCGCCGTGATCGGGGCGCCGTTGACCTTGGCCACCACCGTGTCGGGCGAGGCGCTCGCCGCGGGTGTAGGAGCGGCCGGGGCTGACGGCGTCTGCGCGAGGGTCGCAGCCGGCAGGGACACGCCGAGCGCGAGGGCGCTCGCGAGCCAGAGATGCGAAGGCGTGATCATGGCGGGAGCATCCTTGGAAGCGTCATCGCCGGGCCTTCGGCTTCTGGTGGCCGAACGGCACGGGCGTGGGAGGGCGGCCTCGAGGGCGGCCGCGTTGGACGCCACACAGGTGGCGCGCGCAGGCTCGGATGGCAAGACTGCCCTGGTTCGGGCTCGGGTCGGCCCGGGCAAGAGCGGAGAATGCGCGCGATCGGCGAGACCGGACTTTAAGATCTCCGCAGGAGAATACCGGATACGAAAGGTCGATCGTGGAGATGACGGCGATGCGTGCGGCTTTGATCCTCGCGGCGGTGATTGTGGCGGCAACGGCCAGCTCCGATGCGGAAGCGCGTGGGCGCCGTGGCGCCGCCGCCAGCAGTAGCAGCGGCGGCGGCGGACGAAGCGTCGGTGTCGGGGCGGGCGTCGGTGTCGGCGTCACCGTGCCGGTCAGCCGTGCCCGGGCGAGTGCCGAGAAGGCGTCTCCGCCCGCCAGCGACCCGGCCTTCATCCGCCCGATCCTCCCGGTGCGGGGGCCGGCCCAGGCGACCGCCTCCGAGCCGACCCGTTCGGCCTCCGCGGGCTGCAGCAGCGGCCGCTTGACCGGACAGGGCTCGGGCTTCTGCGAGATCAACTGACCCCGGATTAAGTCCGGAACGGATCGAGCGGCTCCTGCGGCACACCTGCCGGCCAGGGGCCGCTTTCGCATGCCTGGATCCCTTCGGATCACGGTGACATGACCCGGGCGGATCGGCGCGGACCCTTGTCTGATGCGCGCCCCGATATTTACCTCTATAAGCCCGGCCCAACAGACCGTTCTGACTTATTCGATCGACCGTAGGTTCACGATGCTCGGTGCCCTCGCCAAGAAGATTTTCGGCTCGTCCAACGACCGGCGGGTCAAGGGCTATCGTCCGCGCGTCGCCGCGATCAACGCCCTCGAACCCGAGATCGCCGCCCTTTCGGACGAGGCGCTTCGTGCCCGCACCGACATGCTGAAGGCCGAGCTCGCCGGCGGCAAGAGCCTCGACGACATTCTCGTTCCCGCCTTCGCCACCGTGCGCGAAGCGGCCAAGCGTGTGCTCGGCCAGCGCCATTTCGACGTGCAGATGATCGGCGGCATCGTGCTGCACGAGAGCGGCATCGCCGAGATGAAGACCGGCGAAGGCAAGACCCTTGTGGCGACGCTGCCGGTCTACCTCAACGCCCTCTCGGGCAAGGGCGTCCACGTCGTCACCGTCAACGACTATCTCGCCTCCCGCGACGCCGAATGGATGGGCCGGGTCTACCGCTTCCTCGGTCTCACCGTCGGCACCATCGTGCACGGGCTCGACGACGAGCAGCGCCGCGAAGCCTACGCCTCCGACATCACCTACGGCACCAACAACGAGTTCGGCTTCGACTACCTGCGCGACAACATGAAGTACGAGCTCGGCCAGCTCTCGCAGCGGGGCCACAATTTCGCGATCGTGGACGAGGTCGATTCGATCCTCATCGACGAGGCGCGCACGCCGCTCATCATCTCCGGCCCGGTCGATGACCGCTCGGAGCTCTACGTCTCGGTCGACGCCCTGATGCCCCACCTCGAGAAGGAGCATTACGACCTCGACGAGAAGCAGCGCCAGGTCTCGCTCACCGAGAGCGGCAACGAGTTCATCGAGGACCTTTTGCGCGGAGCGGGCCTGCTGAAGGAAGGCGACCTCTACGACGCGCACAACGTCTCCCTCGTCCACCACGTGAACCAAGCTTTGCGCGCCCACACCCTGTTCACGCTCGACAAGGACTACATCGTCAAGAACGACGAGGTCGTCATCATCGACGAGTTCACCGGCCGCATGATGCAGGGCCGGCGCTACTCCGAAGGCCTGCACCAGGCACTCGAGGCCAAGGAGCGGGTGACGATCCAGCCCGAGAACCAGACGCTGGCCTCGATCACCTTCCAGAACTACTTTCGGCTCTACTCGAAGCTCGCCGGCATGACCGGTACCGCCTCGACGGAAGCCGACGAGTTCGCCGAGATCTACAAGCTCGAAGTCGTCGACATCCCGACCAACAAGGAGGTCGAGCGCGTCGACGAGGACGACGAGGTCTACCGGACTGTCGACGAGAAATATGCCGGCATCATCGCCGAGATCGAGAAGGCGCATGCCCGCCACCAGCCGATCCTCGTCGGCACCGGCTCGATCGAGAAGTCGGAGCATCTCGCCGACCTCCTGCGCAAGGCCGGCTTCAAGGCACTGGATTATTCGGACCTGAACGCGCTCACGGACGTCTACAAGGCGGCCCGCGAGGGCAAGGTGACCAAGACCTTCGCGGTCCTCAATGCCCGCTTCCACGAGCAGGAGGCCTACATCGTCGCCGAGGCCGGCGTGCCGGGGGCGATCACGATCGCAACGAACATGGCCGGGCGCGGCACCGACATCAAGCTCGGCGGCAACCTCGAGATGCGCATCGCCAAGGAGCTCGCCGACGTTCCCGAGGGGTCCGATCGCGAGGCAAGGATCGCGGCGATCAAGGCGGAGATCGACGAGTACCGCGCCAAGGTGCTGGCCTCCGGAGAGCCGGCCGACTCGGAGGCCGGTCGCAAGACGGCACTTCCCGGCGGCCTTTACATCATCGGCACCGAGCGCCACGAATCACGCCGCATCGACAACCAGCTGCGCGGTCGCTCAGGCCGCCAGGGCGATCCCGGCCGCTCGAAGTTCTACCTCTCCCTTCAAGACGATCTGATGCGGATCTTCGGGTCCGACCGCATGGACGGGATGCTGACCCGGCTCGGCCTGGAGCAGGGCGAGGCGATCATCCACCCCTGGATCAACAAGGCCATCGAGAAGGCGCAGCAGAAGGTCGAGGCCCGCAACTTCGACATGCGCAAGAACGTGCTCAAATACGACAACGTCATGAACGACCAGCGCAAGGTCGTGTTCGAGCAGCGCCGCGACTTCATGGGCCAGGAGAGCGTTCGCGAGACCGTCGACGAGATGCGCCACGGCGTGGTCGACGACCTCGTCGCGGTCCACGTCCCCGAGAATGCCTATGCGGAGCAGTGGGATATCGAGGGCCTTCGGCTGCGCATCACCGAGGTCCTCAACCTCGACGTGCCGGTGGAGGACTGGGCCAAGGAAGAGGGCATCGCCGACGAGGAGATGCGCGAGCGCCTGCACAAGGCCGCCGACGAGGCCTATGCGGCCCGCGTCGAGAAGAACACGCCCGAGCTCATGACCTATGTCGAGAAGCAGGTCCTGCTGCAGACCCTCGACCACCTCTGGCGCGAGCACCTCGTCACCCTCGACCACCTGCGCCAGGTGATCGGCTGGCGCGGCTTCGCCCAGCGCGATCCGCTCAACGAGTACAAGTCCGAGGCGTTCGAGCTGTTCAACGGCCTCGTCGCGGCTTTGCGCGAGCAGGTGACGAGCCAGCTCTCCCGCATCGAGATCATGTACGAGCAGCCCGAGGAGCAGGGGCAGAACCTCTTCCCCTCCCCCGAGTTGCCGCCGATGTTCGCGCAGCACCTCGATCCCGTGACCGGCGAGAACGAGATGGATTATTCGCGGACGGACGGGTCTTCCGTGCTGCGCGCCGCTCCAGGCGACACCGCGTTGCTGGAACGCAATCCGGACGACGCGGAGAGCTGGGGCCGGGTCGGGCGCAACGAGCCTTGCCCCTGCGGCTCAGGCAAGAAGTACAAGCATTGTCACGGCCGCTTCACGGCCTGAGGCCGCGGAGTTCGTCCGGGGCCTTCCCTGGCGGGGAAAGCGTTTCGGTAAAGGGCCAGAGGAGGCGATCAGCGTCGCCTCCGGTCGACCGGCTCCGTGCGGATGAGGGGAATCCCTGTCCGTTCAGGGGGCCTCACCGCCGGCCAGCGTCCGGATCGCGTTGATGATCGCCGAGGCCCGATAGGGCTTGGTGAAGAACAAGCTGCCCTCGATGATCCGCGGCGGGGTCGTGGTGAACCCCGTCGCGTAGATGACGGGCAGACCGGGCCTCAGGCCGCGAACCGACTCTGCGAGCTGCCAGCCGTCCATCGTTCCGGGCAGGCGGATGTCGGTGAACAGAAGGTCGACGTTCAGCCCCTCCTTCAGGAGCCTTAAGGCGGTTTCGGCGGTGGCGGCGGGCGTGACGTCGAAACCGGCATCCTCCAGGTCTGCGGTGATCACCTCCAGGAGGAGGGTCTCGTCCTCGACCATCAGCACCCGAAGTGCGGCGGCGTCGCTCATGGAATGCCCCTCAGGCGAAGTTCGGCACGGGAAAGGATAGCGCGGGAGATCCGTCGGACGCTTCCGAGCTTGGTCGTGGGTCAGGCAGACTGACAGGCTCGTGCCGCGGCAGGAAGAGGCGCACCGTGGTTCCGACACCGAGATGACTCTCGATCTCGGCATGCCCTTCGGACTGCTTGACGAAACCGAAAACCTGGCTGAGGCCGAGGCCTGTTCCCTGCCCGACCGCTTTCGTCGTGAAGAAAGGCTCGAAGGCGCGCTGTACGACCGCCTCCGGCATGCCGCAGCCGGTATCCTGAACCTCGATCGCGACGTAGTCCGACCTCCTGAGACCCGGAAGTGTGGCTGCCTCCGCGGCGGCGACGTTACGGGTGCGGATGGTGACGGCACCGCCCGACGTGATCGCGTCGCGGGCATTCACGGTCAGATTGAGCAGAACGCCTTCGAGCTGGTTCGAATCGACGTTCACGGTCCAGAGGTCGTCCGCGATGTTGATTTCCGTTGAGAGTTGACCCGGCGGAGCCCGAAGTTTCCATCGAGAAGTGACCCGTGTCTGAACCCACCCC
>NZ_JAIETD010000065.1 GCF_019745455.1 Methylobacterium sp. | reverse complement strand
GCCAATCGATGCGTATTTCGATCATTGCTACGGCCCGCTTCCATATCGAAGCCTTCGCTTCGAGCACGTCACGCGCAATGAGGAATGGCACCAACCCGTTGCGGTCATCAACTATCCGCAGACGGAGGAATATACTCGCGTCACAGAGTACAAGCACCTGACGGGGCAGGTGCACGATAGGACGGCGCTCACCTATGAGTATCCGGCGAGCGAAGGCGACCCCTATTATCCGATCCCCTGTCCTGAGCATCAGGAACTGTTCAAGCGCTACGAACAACGTGCCTCGGCGGTGCCCGACGTGTGGTTCGTGGGCCGCCTCGCAACCTATCGCTACTACAACATGGACCAGATCGTCGGGCAGGCTCTCGCGACGTTCCGACGGATCGACGCGGCAGTGCCACGGCACTCGGTTGAAAGGACGACCGCCGGTGCGTCGAAGGCCAATGAGATCCAGGGTGCCGCCTTGGCAGGAAGTTCTCCCTCCTGAGACCGGCAGCGCTCAAATCTCTGGCCCTTCCGTGATTTCGAACGACTCGGGACCCCCGATAGTCAGCCAAACCTACAGCGGCATCCACTCAGGGCTGAGGCTGCGTGTCCGGACCGCGCGCACGGCATTCCGCGATGAACTCATCCAGGGGAGCGACCTCGACCTTCTGGTCCTTGCGCGCGATCACGACGCTGTTGTCGGGAACGGCGATCCAATTCGCATGCTCCCGGTCCAACGGCTCGGAGACCACGACGACCTCCTCCTCCGAGGTCCGGTAATACATGCTGTTGGCAGCATCGTTGGCAGCGTAGCGGAAGGCGTACAGGTCCCGGCCATCGGCCAAAGCCGCCGTGAACCGGAACGGATGACCGCCGTCGGTGCCGCCGACGAGGTCTATCAGCGCCGCCAGGGTGTTGACCGTCGCGGCGACCGGGTCCCGTCGAGGACCAGACCCGACAAGGCCGGCCCCGAGGATGGCGAGGAAAATGGCTTCCGAATCCGTCGTTCCCGCGCGCGAGGGATAGAGCTCGTTCGGGATCAACGCTTCGACCTGTCTGCGCAGGCGACTCCAATCGCCGATGTAGCCGTTGTGCATGAACAGCCACGTCCCGCAGGCGAATGGATGACAGTTCTGTCGGGTGACCGGGGTGCCGGTCGCTGCGCGCACATGGGCAAAGAACAGGTGCGAGAGCAGGTGCCGGCAGAGATAGCGAAGGTTCTCGTCCGACCAGGCCGGCCGGATCTCGCGGTAGAGCCCCGGTTCGGGATGATCACCGTACCAACCAAGGCCGAAGCCGTCGCCATTCGTGCCGGCGGTGGATTCCAGGGCGTTGATGCTCTGCGAGACGAGGGAGTGGGCGGGTTCGGTGACGTAATGTTCCAGCGCGGTCGTGTAGCCACGATACGCGATCCAACGGCACATGAACGACCTCTTCAACGTTCTTCGGAGCCGAGTGCCATCGCGAGGACCGCAAGGCGAGATTGGGAGAGGACGCGACACCTTGAAAGGGGCGCCGACGGCACGGCGCGCTCATGTGGCGATAGTGTTCTCGGCGATCCAGTCGGAGACTGCGAGTAGCGCCGCGTCGGTGCCGGCCTCCGCCTCCTTCGCCTCGAAGACTGCGAGCTGTGCGTCCGCCGACGTCCCATTGGCGGCGATCGTCCGGCAATGTGCAACATCGGCAACGCAGCCGAGGGCTTCGGCATCCTCCGCCGTCATTGCGAGGACCTGCTCGAGAAACTCCCCTACCGGAATCGCACCCTCTCGACCGACGAACGTACCCCCGACGCCGTAGCGCTGCGCGCGCCACTTGTTCTCCTGGGCGATAGCGCGCGAGACTGCATCCAGTTCCTGATTGCCCCGAGGGTTCTGGTCGAGATGCCTGGCGAGCACGCGGAAGAGCGCCGCGATCGCGATCGTATCGTCGAGGCGCGTGCAGCAATCCGGCGCCCTCAATTCCAGGGTGGGATATTTGACCGAGGGCCGGATCATCCACCAGATGTAACTCGAATCCCTCATCACGCCCGACGCGACCAGCGCGGCCACGTACGCGTCGAACGCCTCGGACGTGGAGAAGAGTTCTGGAATGCCCGTGCGCGGCAACTCGTCGTAGGCGGCAAGCCGATAGCCGCGCAACCCGGTCGCGCGCCCCTGCCAGAACGGCGACGACGTCGAGAGCGCCAGGAACAGCGGCAGGTAGGGAATCATCCGGCACATCACCTCGACGCGCCGGTCGGGATCCGGGAGTTCGACATGGACGTGCATGCCGCACAGCATGTTACGCGTCCCGATCATCTGGAGATCGTCCATGATCCGGCTGTAGCGCTCGTGCTCGCTCTGGGCCGCATCCTGCCATCTGGCCGTCGGATGGGTGCCACAGGCCAGAACCGAGAGGTCGTGCTCGGAGGCGAGCGTCGCCAGGGTGCGGCGGATATATTGCAGCTCGGCGCGTGCCTCGCGCATCGAGGCATAGGGCGGCGTCGCCGCTTCGACCTGAGCCTGGAGGAATTCCCGGTCGACCCGGCCCTCGGTGGCAGCCTTCGCGTTGGCAAAGAGCACGTCGGGCGTCGTCACGGCGGCAAGCTTCGTTCGGCTGTTGGAAAGGAAATACTCTTCCTCGATTCCGATCGAATAGGCTCCCTTGGCGCGCTTTTCCGAGGCGGCGAGGCCGGCGAGCAACCGCTCGAAAAGCCATTGGTGAGGGCCGACGCCCTTCACGATATCCGGGTCATATTCCATGGGATTGCAGCCAGGACTCGAGCAGGGCGACCTGCCAGAGCTTGGAATGCCCTTTCGGCGTCAGGGTGCCGTCCGGATCGGCCAGCAGGCGATCGACATAGGCACGGTTGAACAGGCCGCGATCCCGGGCCGCCGGCGCATCGAGCACGCCACGCACGAAATCGAGATAGGGGCCGCGGATATGCTTGAGGGCCGGGACCGGGAAATAGCCCTTCGGCCGGTCGATCACCTCCCGCGGCACGACTTTGCGGGCCGCCTCCTTGAGGATGTACTTGCCGCCGTCGCGGACCTTCAGCTCCGACGGGATGCGCGCGGCGAGCTCGACGAGCTCGTGATCGAGGAACGGCACTCGCGCCTCGAGCCCGAAGGCCATCGTCATGTTGTCGACCCGCTTGACGGGGTCGTCCACCAGCATGACCTGCGTATCGAGGAGAAGGGTCTTGTCCACGGGGTCGGCGTCGCCCATCCGAGCGAAGAACTCGGCGATGAAGTCACGGCTATAATTTGCCCCGATCAGCTCGGGGCGAAGCGTTTCTTGCATCTCCGCGTGGTCGCGGTCGAAATAGACGCGGGCGTAATCCGCCACGGGGTCGGTCGATCCCATCATCTTGGGGTACCAGTGGTAGCCGGCGAAGACCTCGTCCGCACCCTGGCCGCTCTGGACGACCTTCACGTGTTTCGAGACCTCCTGGGAGAGGAGGAAGAAGCCGACGGCGTCGTGGCTCATCTGCGGCTCGGCCATCGCCGCGATCGTGGCGGGCAGCGCCTCCAGTGTCCTTGAAGCATCCACGGCGATCTTCAGGTGGTCGGTCGCGAATTCCCGGGCGATGATGTCGGAATACTTGAATTCGTCGCCCTCGATCCCGTTCACCGCATCGAAGCCGACCGAGAAGGTCTTCAGCCCGGACTGGCCCTTGCGGGCCAGCAGGGCGACGAGGAGCGAGCTGTCGAGGCCGCCTGAAAGAAGGACTCCTGTCGGCACGTCGGCGACCTGGCGGCGCTCCACCGCCGTTGCCAGGGTATCGAGCACCGCCTGCCGCCAATCCGACTCCGTGACGTTCCGATCCTCTGGTCGTGGGCCCATCTGGACGTTCCAGTAGCGCGTCTCCTTGCGCGCGCCGTCGGGCTCGATGGTCAGGATCGTCGCCGGGGCGAGCTTGCGCACCCCACGGATGATCGTGCGCGGCGCGGGCACCACCGCATGGAAGCTCATGTAGTTATGCAGGCCGACGGGATCGATCGTCTTGTCGATGCCGTCGCCAGCCAGCAGCGCCGGAAGCGTCGAGGCGAAGCGGAACTTGCCATGGGGCTCGGCAAAGTAGAGCGGCTTGATGCCGAGCCGGTCGCGCGCGAGGACCACGCGGCCCGTGTCGCGTTCCCAGATCGCGAAGACGAACATCCCGTAGAAGCGCTCGACGCAAAGCGGTCCCCAGGCGTGATAGGCCTTGAGGATGACCTCCGTATCGCCGGTGGAAAAGAAACGGTAGCCCTTGGCGGTGAGCTCCTCCCGCAGGGCTCGGAAGTTGTAGATGCAGCCGTTGAATACGATGGCGAGACCGAGTTCCGGGTCCAGCATCGGCTGCTGGGAGGCGTCCGACAGATCGAGGATCTTCAGCCGACGGTGGCCGAAGGCGACGCGCCCTTGAGCGAACACGCCCGCTCCGTCGGGGCCACGGTCATCGAGCTTGCCGGCCATGACCTGGGCGGCGCCAGGATCGGCGGGCCCATCGAAGCTAATTTCGCCGCATACTCCACACATCGATGCTCGCCACCTTCTGCACGAACGTCATTTTGCGATCGCGAGACGAGACCGCTGAAAGGCATGTCTATGCAGCGTCGCAACCCTCGTCTTCGCGCGCAGCACGGCCCGTCATCGTCTCAGCCGCGTTGCGCCATTCGGGTGCTCGGCGCGCAACCGCCTGTGTCTAATACGCCGTGAAACACGGCGGTTCCCGCTCACTCCGCGGGCAGGATGTCTATCTTCGATGCAGTTTTAGCTAGCTCCAGATCGCGGCCCGGAGCGTCCCTGAACGGCTGTCTGGGACTTTGATTCGTCTCGTGTGAGTGGATGCTGAGAAAGCAGTATTAATGATCATCAGAAAGTAAAAATACATTTTTGCTGCAATTTTAGGAGGCAATTGCGCAGTAAATATCCCCTCCAGTTCAAAAGTATGTGTTTCCTCAGACTGCCGGGAGGCGGACGTTTCCAGCTTGCGCCTCGTGCAGCGAGCGGAAGATGGTTGCGTCCCGGGAAGCGGACAGGCTGGTCGCGACCCAGCTTCTCTGTCGATGTGCGCTGTCGCCGCAAAGGAGCCTCTCTGGCGTCGACCATGGACGACATGCTGATCCCGGCCTGCTGAAGACTTTTCAGAGAACTTCGGCGACACGCGTCATGGCGAGGCCCGCAGCCGCTCTAGTAACGCGACATCAGCGTAGCCGTCCGGCCTTTGGCCGACAGAGCCCTGATAGGCACGGATTGCAGCACGAGTTTTCGGGCCGATCCGACCGTCGATGACTCCGACTGCATGGCCGTGTGCGCCAAGACGGGTTTGGAGGTCGCGACGCTCGGCGTCGGTAAGAGCCCGGTCGCCACGTGGCCAGTCGCGGGCGAAGGCCCCTTGTCCGCGAAGGCGGTCCGACAGATGCGCGACGGTGAGCGCGTAGGACAGCGATGTGTTGTAGCGCAGGATCACCGAGAAGTTCGGCCGCAGCAGGAAGGCCGGCCCACCTGCACCAGCAGGGACGACGAGGGTCGCCGTCGCCGCGCCTTCCGTATCGGACGGTGAAATGGCGCCCGCGCCAAGGCCACGCCACTCGTCGTGACTGCGCAGTGTGGTCTCGTCAGCCAAGGCGTAATCGAAGCTCTCCCCCAGGATGGCCTCGTTGCCCCAGCGCTCGCCACGACGCCAGCCCATCGCGGCGAGGTAGTTCGCCGTTGAGGCGAGGGAATCTGGCGTCGACCAGAGGTCGCGCCGTCCATCACCATCGAAGTCCAAGGCGTAGGTCCGGTAGACGCTCGGCATGAACTGAGTATGGCCCATCGCACCGGCCCAGGATCCAGTGAGCCGCTCGGGCGACACATCCCCCTGCGCGAGGATGCGAAGAGCCTCGATGAGTTCGTTGCGCCAGTAGCTCGACCGGCCAGGATCGCCGCAAGCCAGCGTCGCCAGCGACTGTACCACCGGACGCACGATCGCGGCATCGTCGAGCACTTTTCCGTAGCCCGATTCGACGCCCCAGAAGGCCGCGAGAGTGAAGCGGTCGATGCCGAAGCGCCGCTCGATCGCCTCGAAGGTGTCGGCCCATTCCGCGAGTTTGCGTTGCCCTTCAGCGATGGTTGCCTCGGTGATCGTGGCGTCGAGGTAGGCCCAAATCGGCTTGGCAAACTCGGCTTGGCTTTGGGTCGCCGAAAGCACAGCGGGGCTGGATGCCACACCAAGCAACTGCCCGTGCGCCATCCCTTGCGGTACCCCGCGGGCCTCCGCGTCGGCGCTGATCCCGCGAAGGCAGTCGGCCCAAGGTGATGTCTCCGAACGTCCCGGGCCGGTCATCGCGAGGGCCGCCGTAAAAACTGCGGCGCAGGACAGGCTGGCGCGACGTATCATCTGTACTCCTTTCGTGATGGCCTCCGCATTGCTGGTGGAAGTCCATAGGCCTCATCCCGGTTCGTTATCTAGCTCGACGCGATTGTCCAGGTTCGACCCCGCCCACCTGTTTTAGGTTCGCCACGGCCCTCGCCCCTCATCGCCGAGAGAACGCGACTGATGCCGCTTCCTGCCGGGTCGACCCTATGGTCTGCCGTCGCAGGGCCTCGTCGCGCTGGTAACAACTTGCGATCGGCGACGCCCTCTACCCACGAAACACCCTCCTTCGTGGTCGGCGTCCTTGCACCGATCGCCGCGTATTCGACATCGGTCAGATCGGGTTCATAGCGAAGACCCGCGCGGCTACGGTTTTGCCGGGCGAATGCGGTCCGGGTGGCAGACCCAGGCCAGGCTTCAGCATCCTCTTGGAAGCACCGCCCTCCCGACCCCTCAACCCTGCCTCAGACAATGATCGGACAAGCTCTTGGCTGAGCCGAGCTTCCCGGTTGCCTCAAGCGCTTCTTGGATGTCGGCGGGCGAAATCGTCCGCCATGTCGTTGAGCGTCACGAAGCGCACGCCCGGCTGACGGATCATGTAGGCGATGAGATCCTCGAGCATCAGGAGCACCTGCGGCCGGCCCGACACGTCCGGGTGGATCGTCATCGGGAACACCGCGTAGTCGTGCTCGCGGTAGACCCAGTCGAAGGTATCGCGCCAGGTCTGCCCGAGATCGCGCGGATTGACGTAGCCGTGGCTGTTCGGGAACTTCTTCACGAACATCATCGGCGGCAGGTCGTCCAGGTACCAGCTCGCCGGGATTTCGATCAGGCCCGTCTCCGTGCCGCGGGTGAAGGGCGTCATCCACTCGGCGGCGGGTTTGGAGTAGTCGATCGGCGTCCAGCCGTCGCCGACGCGCAGGTAGTAGGGCGTGAAGTCCCGGTGCATCAGGCTGTGGTCATACTTGATGCCCCGGTCCAGGAGGATCTCCACGCTGTTGGTGCTGACCTCCCACCAGGGCGCGACGTAGCCCGTCGGGCGCTGGCCGGTCAGCCGCTGAAGAACCTCGATCGATTTGTCGAAGACGTCCTCCTCCTGCTGGCGCGACATCGCCAAGGGGTTCTCGTGGCTGTAGCCGTGCAGCCCGACCTCGTGGCCGTGACGCACCACCGCCTCCATCTCGGCCGGGAACGAATCCACGGAATGGCCGGGAATGAAGAACGATTGCTTGAGCCCGAGACGCTCGAACAGCCGCAGCAGGCGCGGCACCCCGACCTCCGCGGCGAACACGCCGCGCGAGATGTCGCTCGGGCTGTCCTCGCCCTGGTAGGACCCGAGCCAGCCCGCCACGGCGTCGACATGGATGCTGAAGGCGACGAGGATGTCCTTGGGCATTGTGCTCTCCCTCTGCGCGAGCCGGTCCGCGGAGCCGGCTCCCCCACGCTAGACCCGGAATCCTACGCTCCCTGACACCAGCGGTCATGGTGTTGAGGTTCAGCCGGAGCGAAACTTCAGGTTTGGGTCGCGTCGGTCACCGTGACGGATCGAACCGCGGAGGCACAAGCCGCACCATTCCAGATCTGATGCCTTCGGCTAGCGCGTGGTGCGGACGAAGGCGAAGCGGCCGAGGGCGATGTCGCTGCCGCGATGGACCGGACTCGGGTGTCGCGTCATGCCGTCCCGATTCGCCGGCTTAACGGCACGGCGTCGCGCGGCTTCGGCTTCGGGCCTGTCGCGGCCGGCAAAGGTCAGTCTGGCGAGCTCCGCGCGCAGCCGGCTGTTCTCCTCCTCGATCCGCCTCAGGCGCGTAATCGCGACGGGCGGCAACCCACCGAGACGGCGGCGCCATCGATAGAAGGTGCCGATGGAGATTTTCGCCGAGGCACAGATCGTGGCGACCGGGATCCCCTGCTCCGCCTCCCTGAGCAGAAAGGCCATCTCGTCGTCCGTGTGCTGGGATCGGCGCATGAGCGCTGCCTTCTCTGGTTCGACGGCCTCGATCAAAAGCAAAACCCACGCCTGTCCAAACCAGCCCTCGCAGCGGGCTTGCGAGAATTTTGCTGTTTTCGGAGGGGTGCCGCCTATCCGTCGTGCGATCCGCCGACGATTTCCGCAGCCGTCCCGCAGGTCTGCAGGCTCTTTGAGCTTTGCTATGCCCCGCACCCGCCGGACAATGGAGGCGAGTTTAGGAATCCGGCGAGGAACGCATGGACAGGTTCACGAGGCGCTCATTCCTCACCACGTCCGGCGGCGCCGCCCTGGCTGTGGCCGCACCCGCCATCATCCGGCCGGGCTGGGCCGCCGACAGCGTCAAGCTCGGCTGCCTGTTCTCCTCCTCGGGAACGATGGCCAACATCGAGGGGCGTCTCAACTACGTCGTGCGCATGGCCGCCGACGAGATCAACGCCAAGGGCGGCGTCAACGGCCGCCAGATCACCGTCTCGACCTCGGACCCCGCCTCGGACTGGCCGCTCTATGCCCAGATCGGCCGCCAGATGCTGCAGCAGGACAAGGTCGCGGCCCTGTTCGGGTGCTGGACCTCGGTGTCGCGCAAATCCGTCCTGCCCGTGGTCGAGCAGAATGACGGCCTGTTGTTCTACCCTCTCCATTTCGAGGGCGAGGAGAACTCGAAGAACATCGTCTACGTGAACTCGCCGCCGACGAGCTCGGTGCTGCCGGCCGTCGATTACCTCATGGGTGGCGAGGGCGTCGGCGCCAAGCGCTTTTTCATGATCGGCTCGGATTACGTCTGGCCGCGGACCATCAACAAGCAGCTCAAGGCCTACTGGAAGGGCAAGGGCATCGCCGAGACCGCCTGGCGCGAGGAATACGTGCCGCTCGGATTCTCGAACTTCCAGACCCTGGTGAACCAGGTCCGCGCCTTCGCGGCCCAGCCCGGCGGACAGCCGATCGTCGTCCTCACCGTCGTCGGTTCGTCGATCCCGGATTTCCTGCGCGAATTCGCCAACCAGGGCATCCGCGCCACCGACATCCCGATCCTCGGCCTCGACATGGTGGAAGCCGACCTCGAAGGCCTCGATACGGCGCCGCTCGTCGGCCACCTCAATTGCTGGGCCTATCTCCAGGCCGCCAAGGGCGAGCGCAACCAGACCTTCCTCAAGGCCTGGGCCGATTACGTGAAGGCCAAGAACGTGCCCTTCAAGGGCGACGTCGTCATCGATCCGATGGTCTCGGCCTATGACAGCGTCCATCTCTGGGCGCTCGCCGCCGCCAAGGCCGGCACCTTCGACGTCCCCGAGGTCCGCAAGGCCTTCGCCGGCCTGAGCTTCGACGATCCCTCCGGCTACACGCTGAAGATGACGGCGGAGAACAACTACGTCTCGCGCGGCGTCTTCATCGGCTCGGTCAACGAGAAGCAGGGCTTCGACGTGCTCTGGCAATCGCCGGATGCGCCCAAGCCCGTGCCCTTCGGGATCTAGCCCATCGGATCGGAGGCGCGAGGCCTGAGCGGATTGTTCAGTGGCACTGTCAGGACCGATATGAAAGTCGCCATCGGCGCGCTTCTGGCCCTCCTGCTTTGGACGGGCGCCGCGTCTGCGGACGCTCTCGACCGGGGCGCCTTCGCGGCCGCTCTCTGCGGTGATGCGGCGAGCCTCGGCAACGCTGCCGAAGCGGTCACCGGACGGGCGGCGGACCTTTCTGCGGAGGATCTCGCCTGGGCGGCTCAGCCCCTGCGCGGAATCCTCGAACGCCGCCTGGTCTGCCTCGGCACCAGCGCGATTCTGCTCGACCGGCCCGGCGCGGGCGAGGGCCGATCCGTCGTCTCCGGCGACCCTCAGCCCGCCGCGGGCGCCCGCGCTTCGGTGCTCGGGCTGCGCCAGCGGGCATTGGTGGAAACCGCCGACGGCGTGCTCGCGCTCCTCACCGCGCCGCAGGTGGACGTCCGTGCCGCAGGCCTGCGCGCAGCCGAGCGGCGCATCGCTGCCGTTCCGGACGGGGTCTTCGCCCGCGCGGAGGCGGCCGAGACGGATGCCGGCCTCAAGGCTGCGATCGCCAGCGTCGCGGAGGCTGCGGCCCTGACCTCGCCCGATCCTCAGCGTCGCCTCGCAGCCATCGCCCGCGTGGCGGGGGCGCCGTCGAGCAACGCGCTCTCGCGCCTCTCCGCCCTCAAGGCGGATGCCGCCTACGCCGCCGATCCGGCCTTCCGAACCGCCCTCGATGCCGGGATCGCCAGGGTGGAACGGGCGGTGGCAATCGGGAACGGCCTCGCGATCCTCTATAACGGGCTGAGCTTTGCCAGCATCCTGTTCATGGCCGCGGCCGGCCTCGCGATCATCTTCGGGCTGATGGGCGTGATCAACCTCGCCCAGGGCGAGTTCATCATGATCGGGGCCTACGCCACCTACGGCGTACAGGAGGCCCTGCGGATCGTCGCGCCGGCATGGCTCGACCTCTACCTGATCCTGGCGATTCCGGTCGCCTTCCTGGCCACCGCCCTGGTCGGCATCACGATCGAGGCGCTGGTGCCGCGCCACCTCTACCGCCGGCCCCTGATGAGCCTGCTCGCCACCTGGGCGGTCAGCCTGTTCCTGATCAACCTCGTGCGGGTCGCCTTCGGCACCCGCAACCTGCAATTCACGATGCCGTCCTACGTCAGCGGCGGGGTCGCGCTCTATGCCGACTTCGTCGTGACCTGGAACCGGCTCTTCGCGATCGGTTTCGCCGCCGGCACCCTCGTCCTCACCCTCCTGATCCTGCGCGCGACGCCGCTCGGGCTCAACATCCGCGCGGTGACGCAGAACCGCGACATGGCCGGCTGCCTCGGCATTCCGACGCGGCAGGTCGACCGCCTCGCCTTCGGCTTCGGCTCGGGCCTGGCGGGGCTCGCCGGCGTAGCGCTGGCGCCGATCTACAGCGTCAACCCGCAGATGGGCGCGACCTTCATCATCGACAGCTTCATGGTGGTGGTGCTCGGCGGCGTCGGCACCGTGATGGGCACCCTCGTGGCGGCCCTCGGCGTCGGCCAGATCAACGTCCTGATCGAGCCGTTCTACGGCGCCGTGGCGGCCAAGGTCATCGTCCTCGTCGGCATCATCCTGTTCCTGCAATGGCGGCCCGAAGGGCTCGTCGCGGCGAGGCGGCGGCGATGAACGCGGTGACCGGCTCCCTTGCCGCGACTCCGGCCGTCACGCCCGTGCCGGCAAGGCGGCGGTACGATCCGAGCCTCCTCGGCCTCGCCGCTGCCCTCGTTGCCGCTGCGCTCGTTCTCGGCCTCGCCCGGCCGGAAAGCTACCTCGTCAACGCCGTGGGGCAGCTCGCGGCCCTGGCGATCCTCGCCGTCTCCCTCGACCTCGTCTGGGGCTATCTGGGCATCCTGTCGCTCGGCCACGGCCTGTTCTTCGCCATCGGCGGCTACGTCTGCGCCATGCATCTCTCGGCCCATGCCTACGCCGTCACGGGCGCGGCGCCGGACGTGATGCAGTTCATGGGCTGGACCAGCCTGCCGTTCTACTGGACCGGCATGACGAGCGCGCCCTACGCGCTGGTCCTCGGCATCGCGCTCGCCGTCCTCGTCGCGCTGGTCTTCGGCTGGGCCTCGTTCCGCTCGCGGGTCAACGGCGTCTATTTCTCGATCATCAGCCAGGCGCTGGTCTACGTCGCGATGCTGCTGATGTTCCGCAACGATACGGGCTTCGGCGGCAACAACGGCATGACCGGCTTCACGCTGCTGTTCGGACAGCCCATGGGCGCGCCTGGCACGGTGCTGGCCCTGACGATCGTGACGATCCTCGCCCTGGCGGCGGTTCTCATCGGCTGCGGCCGGCTGGTGGCGAGCGGGATCGGCCGGCAGATGCTGGCCTGCCGCGACGACGAGACGAGGCTTCGCACCCTCGGCTACGGCACCACGGCGCTCAAGCTGAAGATCTGGTGCCTCTCCGCCGCGATCGCGGCTTTGGCCGGCATCCTCTACGTGCCGCAGGTCGGCATCATCAACCCGCGCGTCCTCTCACCCGACCTCTCGCTGGAGATCGCGGTCTGGGTCGCGATCGGCGGCCTCGGGCGCCTGAGCGGCGCCGTCATCGGCGCCATCCTCGTCAATGCGCTGAAGTTCTGGCTGACCTCGGCGATGCCCGAGGCCTGGCCCTTCATCCTCTCGGGCCTCGTGCTGCTCGTGGTCCTCGTCCTGCCCAACGGTCTCCTCGATCTCGGCCGCCTCAAACCCACTTGGCTGCGCCGCGGGATGCCGCGATGAGCGCCCTCGTGGTCGAGTCCCTCAGCGTCGTCTTCGGCGGCTTTCGCGCCCTCGACGACCTGTCGCTGGCCATCGATGCCGGCGAGATCCGAGGGATCATCGGCCCCAACGGGGCGGGCAAGACGACCCTCCTCGACGTGATCTCGGGCATCACGCGGGCGCGCTCTGGCCGGGTCGTGCTCGGCGAGGCGATCGAACTGACGCGGTCGTCCGAGGCAGAGATCGCCCGGGCCGGGGTTCGCCGGAAATTCCAGAAGCCGAGCGTCTTCCCGGCGCTCAGCGTGCGCGAGAACCTGGAGATCGGCTGCGGCGCCGGATGCCCGCCCGCCGAGCGTCCGCGCCGGATCGTCGAGGCTCTCACGATCGCCGGCCTGGAAAGCCAAGCCGACCGTCTCGCCGGGCTCCTGGCCCATGGCGAGAAGCAATGGCTCGAGATCGCCATGGTGCTGGCCTCGGACCCGCGGGTGATCCTCCTCGACGAGCCCGTGGCCGGGCTCTCGGACGAGGAGACGGAGCGCACCGTCGAGCTCATCCGCGTTCTGCGCCGACCCGACCGGGCAATTGTCGTCGTCGAGCACGACATGGCCTTCGTCGAGGCGGTGGCCGACCGGGTCACGGTCCTGCACGAGGGCCGCACCCTCTATGAGGGCGCCATGGCCGGCGCCCGCACCGAACCCCGGGTCATTGAGGTCTATCTCGGCCGATGACGACACGCCCTCCCTTGAGCCTCACGATCGCCGGCCTCGACCAGCATTACGGCAGCGCGCAGGTCCTGCGCGGCATCGATCTCTCGGTCGCGCCGGGCGCCTGCCTCGCGGTGCTCGGGCGCAACGGGGCGGGCAAGACCACGCTCCTGCGCTGCATCGCGGGCGTGCTGCCGGCGACCCGCGGCCGGATCGACCTCGGCGAGGCCGCGATCGCGGGTGAGCCGCCCCATCGCCGCGCCCGGCGGGGCCTCGCCTACGTGCCTCAGGGCCGCGAGATCTTCCCCGACCTCACGGTGCGCGAGAACATGCTCGCCGCCGCCCGCGCCCATGGCCAGGAGCGCAGCGGCGCGATCGAGGAGGCGGTCGACCTCTTCCCCGCGCTTCGCGACCTCTGGAGCCGGAACGGCGGCAATCTTTCGGGCGGCCAGCAGCAGCAGCTCGCCATCGCCCGTGCCCTGGCGACGCGCCCGCGTCTCCTCCTTCTCGACGAGCCGACCGAAGGCATCCAGCCCTCGATCGTCGATGCCATCGAGCGGGTTATCGCCGGGCTCAAGGGCCGGATCACCGTGCTCCTCGTCGAGCAATGCCTCGATTTCGCCCTTCGGCTCGCCGACGCCTTCCTCGTGCTTTCGCGTGGCAGCGTCGTCGAACACGGCCTCATCCAGGACGGCACCTCGGACCCGCAAAGCCGCGCCGAGGCGAAAGCCGCCCTGTCCCGTCACATCGCGATCTGACCGACAACACCGGAGGACATCATGTCGAGGCATCACGAGATTCCGGCCACGCCCGAGAACATGGTGCTGGGCTTCTTCGACGCCGCCCTTCCGCCACTCCTCACGGTGGAATCGGGAGACACGGTGACGATGCACTCGTTCCCGGCGGGCGGGCGGGAAAGCGTCCATCCCGACCCGGCACGGGTACCCGCCGATTATCTTGCCGCCCTCGATACCCTGCCGCCCGGGCCGGGGCCGCACTTCGTCACCGGCCCGGTCCATGTGGCCGGCGCGATGCCCGGCGACGTGCTGCAGGTCGACATCCTGGATCTGAAGTTCCGCATGGACTGGGGCTTCGTCGCGATCCTACCCCTGCTCGGCACGCTCCCGGACGAATTCACCGATTACGAGACCATCCATCCCGACATCGACCTCGCCAAGGGCGTCTGCCGGATGCCCTGGGGCGCCGAGATCCCCCTCGATCCGTTCTTCGGCATCATGGGGACGGCACCGCCCGCCGCCTGGGGCAGGGTCGGCTCTCCCGTGCCGCGGTGCTTTGGCGGCAACATGGACAACAAGGAGCTGAAGGTCGGCACCACCCTCTACCTGCCGGTCTTCAACGAGGGCGGCGGATTCTATGCCGGCGACGGCCACGGGGTGCAGGGCGACGGCGAGGTGTGCATCACCGCCCTCGAGACGGGGCTCACCGGCACGTTCCGGCTCACCCTGCGCAAGGATCTCGGCTACGCTTGGCCCTTCGCCGAGACGGCGACGCACCTGATGTCGATCGGCCTCGACGAGGATCTCGACGACGCCATGAAGCAGGCCGTGCGCGAGATGATCCGCCACGTCTGCGCCCGGACCGAGCTCACGCGGAACCAAGCCTACATGCTGTGCTCGCTCGCCGGAAACCTGCGCATCACCCAGACCGTCGACGGCAACAAGGGCGTCCACATGCTCCTGCCCAAGGATGCCCTCGCCGCACTTTGAGTTTGCCCGCGCCAGCCGCACGATGGCCGGCGTTTCGAGCCTGTCGCCATTCCTCCGATCGGAAGAGCCCATGATGCGCGCCGTCCTCGCCTGCCTCCTCGCCGTAGGGCTCGTCTCGACGCCGCTGCAGGCTCAGACCCTGCGCTTCGGCCTGATGGAGGATCCGGACGCCCTCGACCCGACCCTGGCTCGAACCTTCACGAGTCGGATGGTCTTCGCGGCGCTCTGCGACAAGCTGGTCGATATCGGCCCCGACCTGAAGCCGGTGCCCCAGCTCGCCACGTCGTGGAGCCTTTCGGCCGACGAGAAGGTGCTGACCATGGCCCTGCGGCCCGGTGTGACGTTCCACGACGGCGAGCCCCTCGATGCGGCGGCGGCGAAGTTCAGCATCGAGCGCCACCTCAAGATGCCGGGCTCGCAGCGGCGCGGCGAGATCTCCCCCATCGATACCGTCGAGGTCGTCGACGACCTGACCTTCCGGATCAACTTGAAGACGCCGTTCGCGCCCCTGCTCGCGCAGTTCACCGACCGAGCCGGGATGATGGTCTCACCGAAAGCCGCGACGGCGCTCGGCGACAAGTTCTCGACCGCTCCGGTCTGCGCCGGGCCGTTCAAGTTCGTCGAGCGGGTGCCGCAGGACCGGATCGTGGTCGAGCGTTTCGACGGCTACTGGAACAAGGACCAGATCCAGATCAAACGCATCGAGTTCCGCCCGATCCCCGACGGCACGGTGCGCCTGACCAACCTCCGCTCCGGTCAGCTCGATCTCCTCGAGCGCCTCGCCCCCAACGACCTCGCGCAGGTGAAGCGCGACCCCAAGCTGAAGGTCGGATCCACGGTCGAGCTCGGCTTTCAGAGCATCGTCTTCAACACGGCCAAGGACACGCCGATCGGAAAGGATGCGCGCGTCAGGGCCGCCTTCGAGGCCTCGATCGACCGCAACGCGATCAATCAGGTCGTCTTCAATGGCGAGTTCGTGCCGGGCAACCAATGGGTCCAGCCGAAGAACCCGAACTACCTCTCCGAGTTTCCGCTGCCGAAGCGGGACGTGGCCAAGGCCAAGGCGCTCCTCGCCGAGGCCGGCGTGACGAATCCGGTCGTCAACCTCGTCGTCTACGCCAACAGCGAGGCGCCGCTCGTCGGGCAGGTAATCCAGGCCATGACCAAGGAGGCGGGCTTCGACGTGCGCCTGCAGGCCACTGATTTCACCACGGCGCTGGATCTCGCCGACAAGGGTAACTTCGAGGCCTATCTCTACAATTGGAGCGGCAGGCCCGACCCCGACGGCAACACCTTCAGCTTCCTCGCCTGCAAGACGCCGCTGAACTACAGCCGCTATTGCAACCCCGAAGCCGATGCGTCGATGTCCGCCTCGCGCCTGTCGACGGACCCCGCCAAGCGCAGGGCCGCCTGGAAGTCGCTGGCGGACCGGATCCTCGCCGACAGGCCGTTCCTGTACCTGTTCCACCGCCGGCTGCTCTGGGCCTACACCACCAAGCTCACCGGCTTCGGCGATTATCCGGACGGCCTCGTGCGCTACACCGGGCTGAAGCTCGATTGACCGCCCAGACGCCACCACGGCCGGAGGCTTCCCGATGCTGAGCTTCCTCGCCCGCCGGATCGCCATCGCGGTGCCCACCCTGGTGCTCGCCTCGATGATCATCTTCGCCCTGCAGCAATTGCTGCCCGGCGATACCGCGACCGCCCTGTCGGGCGAAGAGCGCGACCCCGAGGTGATCGCCTTCATCCGCGAGAAGTACCACCTCGATCGGCCCCTGCCGGTTCGCTACCTGCTCTGGGCGAAGGGCGTCCTCCAGGGCGATCTCGGCGAATCGATCAGGCTGCAGAAGCCGGTCATCGACCTCGTGGCAGAGAAGCTACCCGTGACTCTCCAGCTCGCCTGTCTCGCCATGGTGATCGCCCTGGTCATCGGCGTACCGATGGGCATCGTCTCGGCCGTCCGGCAGGGCACAACCGCGGATTACGTCGCCAACGGGATCGCCCTCTGGGGGCTCTCGATCCCGAATTTCTGGCTCGGGATCATGATGATCCTGTTCTTCTCGGTCTATCTCGGATGGTTGCCGGCCTCCGGCTACGTACCGCCCAGCGAGAGCCTCATCGACAACCTCAAGGCGATGATCATGCCCGCCTTCGTGCTCGGCAACGCCATCGCCGCGGTGATGATGCGCCATACCCGGGCGGCGATGCTGCAGGTGCTCCAGAGCGACTACGTCCGAACCGCCAGGGCCAAGGGTGTCTCGCCCCTCGGCGTCATCCTCAGGCACTGCCTGCGCAATGCCGCCGTGCCGATCATCACGCTGGGCGCGCTGGAATTCGGCCAACTCCTGTCGGGTGCGGTCCTCACCGAGCAGATCTTCTCGGTGCCGGGCTTCGGCAAGCTAATGGTCGACGCCGTGTTCAACCGCGACTACGCCACCGTCCAGGGCGTCGTGATCTGTACGGCGACGACCTACATCGTCCTCAACCTGATGGCGGACGTCGCCTATTTCCTCGTGAACCCGAAGCTGCGCCGGTCATGAGCGGGGCCGAGGCAGCACCCGCAACCGTGACGGCGGCCCGTTCCGCGCCGGTGGCGGCGGAGCCTGGTCCCTTGCGGGAGATCTGGTTTCGGCTGCGCGCGCGTCCGAGCGCCGTCGTCGGCCTCGTCATCGTGCTCGCCCTCGTGGGCATGGCGGTCTTCGCCGACTGGATCGCGCCCTACGATCCCTCCGCTACGAATTGGGGCGCTGTCAGGACGGCACCCAGCCTGGCACATCCCTTCGGGACGGACGAGGTAGGGCGGGATCTCCTGTCGCGAATCATCCACGGCGCGCGGGCCTCCCTCGCGGCGGGCCTCACCTCCGTCGCCCTCGCCGTGACCCTCGGCCTGCCGCTGGGACTGCTCGCTGGCTATGCCGGCGGGGTGATCGACGGAGCGATCATGCGCCTGACGGACGCTCTCCTGGCGATCCCGTTCCTGATCTTGGCGATCGCCCTCGCCGCCTTCCTGGGACCGAGCCTGACCAACGCGATGGTAGCGATCGGACTTTCGGCGACCTCGATCTTCGTACGTCTGTCGCGGGCCCAGGTGCAGGCGATCACCGCGGAGGAATTCATCGAGGCCGCCCGCGCCGTCGGCAACCCTCCCTGGCGGATCGCGCTGCGGCACATCCTGCCCAACATCGTGCCGGCGATCCTGGTCCAGGCCACGCTTACCATCGCGGCCGCGATCATCGCAGAGGCGAGCCTGTCATTCCTCGGTCTCGGCCAGCAGCCCCCGGCCCCGTCCTGGGGGTCGATGCTCAACGTTGCCAAGAACTTCCTCGACCAGGCGCCCTGGATGGCGATCTGGCCGGGCGTCTCGATCTTCCTCGCGGTCCTGTCCTTCAACCTCCTCGGCGACGGCCTGCGCGACGCCCTCGACCCGCGTCAGAGGAATTGAGATGAGCGCGCCCGGTACGACCAAGCTCCTGGAAGTGCGCGACCTCGCCGTGGCCTTCGAGACCCGCGGCGGCATGATCCACGCCGTCAACGGCGTGTCCTACGCGCTCGAAACGGGGGAGACGCTGGGGATCGTCGGAGAATCCGGGTCCGGCAAGAGCGTTCACGTGCTGGCGATGCTCGGCCTCATCCCGAAGCCGCCGGGGCGCATCGCGCGCGGAGAGGTCGTGTTCCAGGGGCGCGACCTCCTCGCGCTCCCGGACAAGGCGCTCCGCAAGGTCCGCGGCGGCGAGATCGGCTTTGTGTTCCAAGACCCGATGAGCTCGCTGAACCCTGCAATGACGGTCGCGGCACAGATCGTCGAGCCGCTTCGCATCCATCTCGGCCTCGCCGGCGCTGCCGCGCGGCGCCGGGCCCGCGAACTCCTCGATCTCGTCCGCATCCCCGATGCCGGGTCCCGGCTCGACCAGTACCCTCACGAGTTCTCAGGCGGCCAGCGCCAGCGGGTGATGATCGCCATCGCCATCGCCTGCAAGCCGAAGCTCCTCATCGCCGACGAGGCGACCACGGCCCTCGACGTCACCATCCAGGCCGAGATCATCGCTCTCGTGCGCGAGCTCAAGCGCGAGATCGGGATGGCGATCATCTGGATCACCCACGATCTCGGCGTCGTCGCCGGCATCGCCGACACCGTGCAGGTGATGTATGCCGGCCGGATCCTGGAGCGTGGACCCGTCGACGACATCTTCTCCGATCCGCGAAGCGCCTACACCCTCGGTCTGCTGCGCTCGCTTCCGGACCTCGGCGTCCGTGATGTCCGGCGGCTCCGGCTGCAGCCCATCGAGGGGACGCCGCCCGACATGCGGCTCCCGCCGGCGGGCGATCCCTTCGCGCCGCGCAACCGCTACGCGACGCCGCGCTGCTTCCTCGAGGCGCCCCCGCTGAGTCAGGCGCCAGGGGCCGCGCCGGGGCATCTTGTGGCCGCCTGGTACGATTTGCCCGGGCAGCTCGCACGGGAGCGGCCCACGCCATGACCGAACCCGCCGCACCATATCCGCTGCTATCGGTGCGCAACCTCAGCAAGCATTATCCGCTTCGTTCCTGGTGGGGCGGCACGGCGTCCGTCTTCAAGGCGGTCCATGATGTCAGCTTCGACATCCGGCCCAACGAGACCCTGGGACTTGTCGGTGAATCCGGGTCCGGCAAGTCGACGGTCGGCCGCGCGGTGACGATGCTGAACCCGCCGACATCGGGCCACGTCGTGTTCCAGGGCGCCGACCTCGCCCGGCTCACGGCCCGCGAGATGCGCGGCATGCGCCGCCACATCCAGATGGTCTTCCAGGACCCGTATTCGGCCCTCAACCCGCGCATGAGCGCCGGCGCCTACGTGCTGGAGCCGCTTCTGCTGCACGCGGCCGATCGCAGCCGCGCCGAACTCCGGGAGGAGGTCGCGGGCCTGTTCGAGCGGGTCGGCCTCGATCCGCGCTTCGCGGGACGATACCCGCATCAGTTCTCGGGCGGCCAGCGACAGCGCATCTGCATCGCCCGGGCGATCGCGTTGAAGCCACGCTTCATCGTCGCCGACGAGCCGATCGCGGCCCTCGACGTCTCGATCCAGGCGCAGGTCGTGAACCTGCTGCAGGATCTGCAGGACGAGCTCGGCTTGTCCTACCTTTTCATCTCGCACGACCTCAGGATGGTGAGATACCTCTGCCACCGGGTCGCGGTCCTGTGGCGGGGCGGGATCGTCGAACTGGCCGACAGCGAGACGCTCTACCGCGACCCGCGCCACCCCTACACGCGGCGCCTCCTGGCGGCAGTGCCCGTACCCGACCCGGCGGCAGAGCGGCGGCGCATCTCGACGATCGGTCTGGCCGAGCCGGCGCCCCAAGGAGCCGGGCACGTCTTGACCGAAGTCGCGCCCGGCCATTGGGTCGCGCAGAATGCAGACGGATGAGCGGACCGGTCGAAACGATCGTCGCACGACAGGAGAGTACGGCATGAGGAATTTTTCGCTGCCAGGGCGCTCGCCCGTCTATTCAGCCAACGCCGCCGTGGCGACGTCGCATCCGCTGGCGACACTGGCGGCGATCGAGGCCCTGCGCAGCGGCGGCAACGCCGTCGATGCGGCGATCACCGCCTGCGCCGTCCAGTGCGTCGTCGACCCGCTCATGACGGGCATCGGCGGGGATTGCTTCGCCCTCTACACGCCGAAGGGCGCAGACAAGCCGATCGCTTTGAACGGCTCGGGCCGGGCACCCGCGGCGGCCACGGATTCCTGGTACCTTGAGCACGGCGTCGCCATCGAGCCGACCTCACCCCATGCGGTCACCGTGCCGGGCGCCATCGCGGCCTGGGAAACCCTGCTCAAGGACCACGGCACCCGCAACCTCGGCGAGTGCCTGCAGCCGGCGATCCGCTACGCCGAGGACGGCTTTCCGGTTCAACCCCGCGTCGGCTGGGATTGGGCGCGGTCGAGGGACCGTGTCGTGCACGATCCGGACGCCGCGGCGAGCTACCTCATCGACGGCGCCGCGCCCGCGATCGGCTCGATCATGCGGCTGCCGAAGCTCGCAGCGACCCTCCGGCGCATCGCCGAGCACGGCAGGGCCGGCTTCTACGAGGGCCCGGTGGCGCAGGACCTCGTGACCAAGCTGCAAAGCCTCGGCGGCCTCCACACCCTTGAGGATTTCGCCGCCGCCGCGCCCGAATATGTCGCGCCGATCACCACCAGGTACCGCGGCTTCGACGTCTACGAGTGTCCGCCCAACGGCCAAGGCCTCGCGGCCTTGATGATGCTCAACGTCCTCTCGCATCACGATGTCGGGGCATTGGGCGAGGTCGACCGGGTGCACCTCTATGCGGAGTCCTGCAAGCAGGCGTATCACCACCGCGACGCGCTCTTTGCCGACCCCAGCCTCAACGCCGTTCCGGTTGAGCATCTTCTTTCCGATGCCTGGCGGGCGAGCGCCCGCGGTGCCATCGACATGACCCGCGCGACCGCCCCGGCGATCTGGCCGGAGATCGAGGCCGAGCGCCGGCACAAGGACACGATCTATCTCTGCGTGGTCGACCGGGACGGCAACGCGATCTCCTTCATCAATTCGCTGTTCCAGGGATTTGGAACCGGCATCATGGGCCCCGAGAGCGGCGTGCTCTTGCACAATCGCGGGCTCTCGTTCCGGGTCGAACCGGGCCATCCCAACACCATCGCGCCGAACAAGCGGCCAATGCACACGATCATTCCCGGGATGCTGATGCGGGAGGGCCGGACAGTGGCGCCCTTCGGAGTGATGGGCGGCCACTACCAGGCCATGGGGCATGTCCAGCTCCTCAGCGGCATCATCGATTGCGGCCTCGACGTGCAGGAGGCGCTCGATGCCCCGCGGAGCTTCGCGTATGGCGGCGAGGTCGAGATCGAAACCGGATTCGCGCCGGATCTCGACGCCGCCCTGCGCGCCCGCGGCCACGCCGTCACCCGGAGCCCGCTTCCCATCGGCGGAGGCCAGATCGTGTGGATCGACGAGAGTGGAACCCTTCTCGCCGGCTCCGATCCAAGAAAGGACGGCACCGCAATGGGATATTGAAGACCTCGCTGCGACGTGACCGCAGCTCGATTGTGGGCACGGCCGATGCGAATGCCCCTGAACCGGGCTGCAAGGGATCGCCTCGAAGAACCTTTGGGGAGGTCGACCCCTCCGGTCCGATCAGGCCGCGTCCGGCATGCGGTCGAGGAGCTTGTCGAGCGTGATCGGATAGTCCCGCACCCGAACGCCGGTGGCGTTGTAGACGGCGTTCGCGATCGCCGCGCCGACGCCGCACAGGCCGAGTTCGCCCACGCCCTTCGCCTTCATCGGCGATGACATGGCGTCGACCTCGTCGAGGAAGACCACGTCCTGATGCGGGATGTCGGCATGGACCGGCACCTCGTAGGTGGCGAGGTCGTGGTTGACGAAGAAGCCGCGCTTCTTGTCGACAGAGAGTCCTTCCATCAGGGCGGCGCCGACCCCCATGGTCATCGCGCCGATGACCTGGCTGCGGGCCGATTTCGGGTTGAGGATGCGCCCGGCAGCGCAGACCGCCAGCATGCGCCGAACCCGCACCTCCGCCGTGTCGACATCCACACCGACCTCTACGAAGTGACTCGCGAAGGTCGATTGCTGCTGCTTCTTGGAGAGGTCGCCATACTCGATGCTGTCCTCCGCGCTGAGGGGACCTTGAGCCGCGGCTTCGCCGAGCGGCACCGCGCGGTTGCCCGAACGGACCTCGCCCTCCGCGAAGACCGCGTCGGCCGAGTTGATGCCAAGCCGCTGCGCCACGGCTTCGCGCATCTTCACGCATGCCGCGTAGACGCCGGCCGTCGCATTGTTGGCACCCCACTGCCCGCCCGAGCCCGCCGAGGCCGGGAAGTCGGAATCCCCGAGCCGGACAACGACGCGCTCGAGGGGCACGCCCATCATCTCAGCGGCGGTCTGGGCGATGATAGTGTAACTGCCGGTTCCAATGTCGGTCATGTCGGTCTCGACCGTGACCGTACCTGCCCGGTCGAGCCTCACCCGTGCGCCCGACTTCATCAGCAGGTTGTTGCGGAAGCCAGCGGCCATGCCAAGGCCGACGAGCCAGTGCCCGTCCCGGACCTGGCCTGGCATCGACTTACGCCTGGCCCATTCGAATTTCTCAGCGCCGAGCGTGAGGCAGCCGACGAGGTTGCGGTGTGAGAAGGGGCGCTCCGGCTTGTTCGGGTCGACCTGGGTGTCGTTGCGGATTCTGAACTCGACGGGGTCCAGCCCCAGCTTTTCTGCCATTTCGTCCATGGCGATCTCGAGGGCCATCAGCCCCGGCGCCTCGCCGGGGGCGCGCATGGCGTTGCCCTCCGGCAGGTCGAGATGGGCGAGCTTCATCGCGGTCAGGCGGTTGGCGCCCGCGTAGAACAGCTTGGTCTGGTCCACCGCCGTCTCGGGCCTGCCCTCGGGCAGGTTCCCCGAGGTGCTCTCATGCGCGATGGCGGTGATGATTGCGTCCTTCGTCGCGCCGAGGCGCACGCGCTGTATCGTGGCGGGGCGATGTGTGGTGTTGTTCGCGATCAGCGGACGGGTCAGCGCGACCTTCACCGGCCGCCGGGCCGCCTTCGCCGCGAGGGCTGCGAGCACTGCGTCCGAGCGTACGAACAGCTTGCCGCCGAATCCGCCGCCGACATAGGGCGAGTCGACCCGAACATTCTCAGCTGGAATGCCGAGGATCTGGGCCATGCTGCCCTTGTGCCAAGCAATCATCTGGTTCGAGGTCCAGAGCGTGAGCTTGTCGCCGTCCCAGGCCGCGACGGTCGCGTGCGGCTCCATCATGGCGTGGGTCTCGTCGGCGGTCGTGTAGGTCTCGTCGAGGGTCACCGGGGCCTTGGCGAAGGCACCCTCGAAATCGCCGACACGCTCCACGCCGTCGTGACCGCTGCCCTCGCCGCTGTCACCAGGGGCTGGCGGCGCGGAGGGCGCCTCTGCGGCTAGGTCGAAGCGTCCGGCCTCGGGCGCGTAATCGACCCGGACGAGGAACGAGGCGGCCCTGGCCTGCTCGAAGGTCTCGGCCACCACGACGGCGATGGCCTGGTGGTAGTGCTGGATCGCGTCGCCCCCGAAGAGGTAGGCGGCGTTCATCCTGCCGCGTCCGAGCCGGGGCGTGTCGAGGGTCGTGACGATGGCGAGGACGCCCGGAGCCCGCTTCGCCGAGGCGGTGTCGATGCCGCGTATCCGGCCCTTGGCGATGCCGGCGCCGAGGACGTAGCCGTAGGCCTGGTTCGCCGCGACGTCGTGGCGCTCGTAGGCGTAGGCCGCGGTGCCGGTGGTCTTGTACTTGCCGTCGATGCGGTCCGTGGGTTTTCCCACCACCTTGAGCTGGTCGATCGGGTTCTGGCCTGCGGGGGTGTCGAACTTCATGGCTCAGGCCCTCGCTTGATTGAGCGCCGCCCTGAGCGTGCGCTCGGCCAGCGTCACTTTGAATGCGTTCTCGTGCGTCGGCTTGGCGCCGGCGAGCAGCCGATCGGTGACGGCCTTCGCGCCGCGCGGGAGTTCGGCCTCGGCCGCTTCCATGCGCCACGGCTTGTGCGCGACCGCGCCGAGCGCCACCCGGCCGGTCCCGTCCGGCTGCACCACTGCGGCGACCGAGACGAGCGCGTAGGCGTAAGAAGCGCGATCGCGGACCTTGCGGTAGATCTGCACGCCGCCAAGGGGCTTCGGCAGCGTCACTGCCGTGATGAGCTCGCCGCGTCTCAGCGTGGTGTCGACCTCGGGCTTGTCGCCGGGCAGGCGGTGGAAGTCGGCGATGGGGATCGTCCGCTGCGTGCCCTTGGCATCAACCGTCTCGACCGTGGCGTCGAGGACGCGCATGGCCACCGCCATGTCGCCCGGATGCGTGGCGATGCAGGCCTCGCTCGTGCCGATGACCGCGAGTTGGCGGCTGAAACCATCGATCGCCGAGCAGCCAGAGCCGGGCTGGCGTTTGTTGCAGGCCTGTGCCGTGTCGTAGAAATACGGACAGCGGGTGCGCTGAAGCAGATTGCCGGCCGTCGTGGCCTTGTTGCGCAGCTGGCCCGTGGCCCCGGCTAGGAGCGCCCGGGAGAGGACGCCGTAGTCGCGGCGCACCCGCGCATCGGCGGCGAGATCGGTGTTGCGCACCAGCGCGCCGACGCGCAACCCGCCTTCCGGCGTCGCCTCGATCGTGTCGAGGCCGAGGCCGTTGACGTCCACGAGATGGGTCGGAGTCTCGATCTGCAGCTTCATCAGGTCGAGGAGGTTGGTGCCGCCGGCGATGAACTTGGCGTTCGGCGTGCGCGTGACCGCTGCGGCCGCTTCGGCCGGCGTCGTCGGGCGCTCGTAAGTGAAGGACTTCATGCCGGCCTCCGGGAAGTCGGGATCCCTGCAACCTCGGTCATCGCCTCGACGATGTTGGAATAGGCGCCGCAGCGGCAGAGATTGCCGCTCATCCGTTCGCGGATCTCCGAGGGGGTCACCTCCATCGGCGCGTTGAGGTCGGCGGTGACGTGGCTCGGAATGCCGGCCTTGATCTCGGCCAGCATGGCGACGCCCGAGCAGATCTGGCCCGGGGTGCAGTAGCCGCATTGATAGCCGTCATGGCGGATGAAGGCGGCCTGCATCGGATGCAGGTTGTCCGGCTGCCCGAGGCCTTCGATCGTGGTGATCTCGGCGCCCTGGTGCATGACCGCCAGCGTCAGGCAGGCATTGATGCGCCGCCCGTCGACGATCATCGTGCAGGCGCCGCACTGGCCGTGGTCGCAGCCCTTCTTGGAGCCCGTCAGATGCAGGTGCTCGCGCGCGGCGTCGAGGAGCGAAGTGCGGATGTCGAGTTCGAGCTCCTGCAGCCGGCCGTTCACGGACAGCGAGAGTTTCGCCATCACCGGCTCGCCTGCCGGTTCGGTGCGAGCTTGGGCCGCCGCCGGGAGCGTCGTCATCGCTGCGGCGGCCGTCGCGCAGGCGACCAGTTCGCGTCTACTGAGATCGAGGTCTCCCGGTCGTCCCATCTTGGTCTCCGGCCTTGGTGCATGAGGGATGTCCGGGGCATGTCCGTCCATCGAAAACGAATTACCGAAGAAACACCGACACCCCGGATAAGGTCCAAGCCATCTCGCGGACTGCCCAGTAAGTCGGTCCAAACCGGCCATCGGTCAGGCTTTCGGGGTATGACCGGCCCGACGGCCGCTGGTCGCCCCTAGGAGACGCCGAGGGCATTCGCTCGGCTACCTCGCGAGCGTCCCCGAGGCGGCGGCTTCGACCATCTCGGTGGCATCCTCCGGAAGCAGCAAGCGCTCGGAGACCAGCCGATCAGCCGCAACTCGAACAGCACCGACATACGCCCCCTGGGATGGGTATCGCTCTTCCAGTGACAGCCGCGGGTCCCCCGCCGCGATCCGCTCCGACTTCGTGGCGGCATACGGGAGGACGCCACCGAGGTGGTTGCAGAGCGTGGCCGCCGCTTGACCGCGCATGGGGTTCCAAGCCGTGTAGGTGGCGCGCGAGGCTTCGATGAGGGGCATCCTGATGCCGCCCAGCGTATTGCCGTCGCCGTCGACCCTGGGCAGCAGGAGCGGATAGGTCCCCCTGATCACGGGATATGGCGAGGCCTGCTCGACCCACTCCGCGGGATTGTAGAGTCCCGAATAGGGTAACCCGGGAATCGGGGGATACAGCCCCTCGGCGCGCGCGAGCGTGCCGTGGGCCCGGCTCGGGTATCGGCTTTCTGGCGGGCGAAACTCGTCCGAGATCCATGAGGTCAGCGCAGTGAGGAGAGCCCTGGCGGGCGCGCCGCCGTGAACAGGGCTGGCGGGGAGCTCGCAGGCGGCGTTCGGCGTCGTCGTGCCGCTCGGGGCCGGAGCGTGGGGGGCTCCGGTGATCATGAAGGCGCGGACGTCAGGCGGGAGCTCGAGCTGCGCGCCTTGCGTATCCGTCGTGATGAGGGCGCCTCGCGACCCCCACATCTCGTATTCGTTGTCCACGTGCATGATCTTCGGGCACGTATTCGTGAGCCTGCATCGGACAAGGAGACCGTCGCGCCGACCGGTGAGCGCGTCGGTGCTCAGCGTGTAGCTGAACGGGAACTGGTCGACCGGGTAGTAGCGGTCGACATGCGGAGACGGATTCCGGCCCGGCTGGGCGAAGCGGGCGTTGGTGAAGCTCCGCCGGCTTCCCGCGATGTAAGGCATCAGGCCGTCGAAGACGATGCGGCCGCGTTCGTCCTCGTTGAACCCAAGATACAGGAAGTCGCGCAACACGCGGCCGGATTGTGAGACGCCGAAGCCGACGGCACGGCTGATTCCCGTCCGGCCGTGGAGTGCCAGGGGGTTGTTCGGGCCGCCCTCATGCTTGAGGAAGGTCGCGACGTCCCGGATCGCCGCGAAACCCAGTCCCGTCACCGTCGGATCGCGGGCCTCATAGACGAGCTCGTACAAGGCACTGGCGTCGAAACCTTCCTGGGGCCTGACGATCTCGATCCGCTGAGCGCCGAGGAATCGAACGCGAAGCTCGGCCGGTGCCGCTCTCGGATCGCTGGGACGAGCCCGTACCGTCAAACGGGCTTTGGCCGGATCGAGATCGGCCGCAGGCCACGTCAGCGCCGCCTCGACCGGACTTCGCCTGTGATCGAAGACCCACTCCTCCCTGGAGGGGCCGGTAACGCCGGAGACGATCGGAAGGTCGATCCGCATCGCGCCGCCTGGGGCGATATCGCCCTGCCAGCCGACCCAGGCGAGGGTGTAGCCGCGCGAGAGGAGGAAGCCGCGACCGGCGTCGCCAGCCCTTTCGAGCCGGCTGAACGCCTCCGCCGGACTGTCCTCGAACAGTGAGCCGATCAGCTTGCGCCCGCGATTGGGGGCCTCGAGCAGGAGAATGCCGTTGGGGCGGGCGGGCCTCAGGACGACGACGTCCGCGACCGCTTCCACGCGATGGTCCGGGTTTCGAGGAGCGAGCGAAATGTCGGCGATGATCGCATTCCGAGCGTCGGCGGGGTCCACGGCGATCGTCGCCCGGCCGACGATCTTCTCGACCTGACCGGCCTCGCCGAAAGTTCGCCCGTCGAGCGCCTGCTGCTGCGTGGAGGCGACCTCGAACCGCGTCACCTCGGCTTGGCTTGGCTGCACGCCCGCAAGCAAAATGGCCGTGGCACAAGCCGCTTCGCGCAGGCGCATCATCAATCCTCCTCCCGAACGCGCCTCATTCGCGTCTCCGGAGACGACGACAACCGAGCCTCGGCCTGGTTGCGTCGCGCGTGCAGACAGATTGCCGCGGTCCGGAGGTCCCGCCTCGACGCAGGAGTCGTCGCCAGGCCGTTCAAGCGAGGTCCGCTCTCAAAACACTGCCGGCCGACAGCTTACGCGCGCAGGACGACAACCTTCGTCTTGACCGGCGTTCGCGCATAGAGGTGGATCATGTCCTGGCTGAGGAGTCCGACGCAGCCGCTGGTGATGCCGCTGCCGATCGTGTCCGGCTCGCTGCTGGCGTAGATGGTGTAGAGCGTGTAGGCGCCGTTCTGGTAGAGATGGAGCGTGCGGGCGCCGAGCGGGTTGTCGAGGCCGCCAGGCATGCCACGGGCGTATTTGGCCGTTTCGGGCTGACGCCGGATCATCTCCTTGGGGGGTGTCCAGGTGGCCCATTCGGACTTGCGGCCGACATAGGCGTCACCGCTCCACAAGAATCCGTCGCGGCCGACATTCGCGCCGTAACGGGTGGCCGATCCGTCGCCTTCGACCCGGTAGACGTAGAAGTTGCCCGGATCGACGATGATCGTGCCGGGCGCTTCCTTGGTCTCATAACTCACCGTGCGGCGAAAGTACTTCGGATTGACCTTGCTGATGTCGGCTGCCGGGATCGGAAATTTCTCGTCCGGCATCGGGCCGTAGACCTTCGCCGCCTCGGCGAGGATCAGGCCGTCGGACGTCGCGCACCCGGCAAGCCCGAGTGTGCCGAAACCGGCGGCCGAACCGACCAGAAACGAGCGGCGGTCGATCATCCCCGCCCGGTGCCGAAGAGAAGCGGCCTCGTTCCTCTTGCTGCCGTCGGAGGTCCTGTGGTCCATGCTCATGATCTTCGGACTTCCTCTGTCCTGCGGCCTGATCGGAGGACGCTCCGGTGTGGTTTAAGGCCGCCGGGCGCAAGGCCAAGCTGAGATTGCCGGTACCCGGGACGACTGGCAAGCTCGGCTTCGCACGCTCCGCTTCCACTTCGTCGCCGGACCATGCGCCGAAGCGGGCTGCGCCCATGCGGACTCGGAGCCGGTGTCGGGACTGATCCCATCATGTCGCGACCGGCAGACGGGGTCGGTTGCGTAAGGTGCCGCAGGAGTGATCGAGGACCGAACCGATGAGCCAGTGGCCACCGAGCCTGCGGACGTCCGGCTGGCGCTTCGGTTTCTTCACACTTGCCTACCTCTACCAGGGCGTCGTCGCCGGCTTCGCGCTGACGGCCCTCGCCAACCACTTCGCCGCGCGGGGCGTCTGGGCGGCCGATGTCGGCGGTCATCTTGCGATCGTCGGCCTGCCCTGGGTGCTGCAGCCGCTTCTCTGGGGTCCGGTGATCGATCGCGCGACGCCCCGCCGGATGGGACCGCGCCGCTTCTGGCTGGTCGTCTCTCTTGCCTGCGCACAGCTCAGCCTCGCCGGCCTGCTCCTGCTGGGCGCGAATGCCAGCCTGATGGCCGTCAGCGTCGCCCTCTTGCTGCACAGCTTCGCAGCCTCGCTCGCCGACACCGCCACCGACCGTATGATCGCCGGCAGCGTGCCGGCCTCGGAACTGGGGCGCATCAGCGCCACGACGCGGGCGGGCTTCGTGATCGGCAGCGCCGCCGGAACTGCGATCTTCGCGTGGATCCTTCAGACGAAAGGTTTTCCGTCTGCGGCCCTCGCCCTCCTCGGCCTGACCACTCCGATCGCCGCTGCGGTCTTCCTCGTGCGCGAAGCACCGGACGACCACCTCGTCTCCCTGCAATGGCGCGCCCGCTCGCCCAGTTCGGCACAAGGCCGGGCACCGGGAACTCTCTCCTTCGCACGTAACCTCCTCGGAGGGTTCCGAGCGCGCGAAGCTTTGGTCCTGCTGACGATGTGCTTTGCCATCGACCTTGGCCTGGCGTTGTTCCAGGTGCCTTTCGCCGTGGCGCTGGTGCAGGTTCATGGCTGGGACGCAGGCGCGCTCTCGCGCTTGCAGGCGCTGCTCGCGCTTCTGGGCGGCACTCTCGGTGCGGTGGGCATCGGCACCTATGTCGACCGCACCGGGCCGGAGCAGGCTCTGCGAATCCTGCTCCTCGCCTGCGTGGGGGCGTTCGGTCTCGCGGGACTGCTGATCGCCGCGGGGCTGGAGGCCGCGGCGGGTCCGTTCATCCTGGGTCTAGCCAGCGTCGTGCCCGCCTTGCTCTACGTCGCCCTGCTGCCGACGGTGCTGCTGGCGAGCCGCGACGGACGGGCGTCCGCGACGCAGTTCCAGATCTACATGGCGGCAATGAACCTCGGTGACGTCGTCGGCTCGGCGCTCGCCGGTGCACTCGCCTCGGCCATCGCCCCGGCTCTCGTGGCGCTCGGGGTCGCATGCCTGTTCCTGGCATGCGCCCGCGCCTCGCCAGCGCCAGGAGCTTTACCCAACCCGGCCGCCCGATAGCCGCCTTCTGGCTGGTGCTGGCCGAGCAGCCGGAGCGGCCGACCGAGCCCCGATGCGAAAAATATCGAGACGGTGGTGAACCGACTTGCCGGCTCGCGCGACCAACGGATGTCAGGGGCGCCATGAGGCATCCCGCAACTCGGAGGACTCCGCTATGACCCCCAAGATGATCGTCGCCACCGCCCTCAGCTCACTCGTCCTGTGCACCAGCCTGTCCGTCGGCGCCTCGGCGAAGCCGATGTACTTCAAGAGCAATCACTCCCACGGCGTGGGCTACGGCGGCATCGTCCTTGGAGGCTTGGCCCTCGGCGCCATGGCGGCGGGCGCGGCCGCCGCCTCCCAAGGAGACTGCTACCTCGAGAGCCGGCGCGTGGTCGACGACTACGGAAACGTCTATGTGCGGCGTGTGCGCGTTTGCGAATGAGCGTCAGTCTTCATGTTGATGAACACTGCGCCGTCCGGGGTCGCTGGGCGGCGTAGACCTGCGACATCAGTTCCCCTAAGATCAGCTAGCCGTAGCCTTTCGTAAAACAGGAGCCGGCTGCGGGAGCACGCGCTGCCATGCAGATGATGTCGGATCGGTTCTCGACGAGCCGGCTCATGTCGATCATTCTGGTCATCCTGGTTCTCGTGACGCTTTCGGTTCCGGCCGACGCTCAGACGCGCATGCCCGGCATCGGAGCGGCCGGCGGGAGAGGACCGATCGGAGGCGGCCCATACGGCGGTGGCCGCGGTGGTGGTGGCCCGATCATCGGCCTTGGCAGCATCGGTGCGCTTCCAGGCCTGTTGCGTCCTCCTCGTCCCGAGGTCCAGGACGTCGACGACGACGAGCCTCTGATGCGCCGTCCAACGAGAAATCCGGATTTCGACGACGCACCGCCCCCGTACCGGCCCAGGCCGCGCCGCCCGCCGCCGGTGCTACGGGTGACGCCGGAACCGGCACCCGACATCCGGCAGGCTCGCGAGCCTCGCCTCCGCGAAGACTTGCCGAGGACCGCGCAGCGACCGAAGCCGTCGAGGGCGGTATCGACCTCTCAGACCAGGTCCGTGCCGCAGAAGGCTGTCGCGAAGAAGTCCTCTCCGCCGACGCGCCCGCCGGCAGCGACCGCACCCCTCTCACCACGGGGTGCAGCCCAGATGGCGGCCGTGGCGTCGGACGAGGTGCCAGGCGAGGTGCTCTTCACCCTGCGCACCGACGCCGACGGCGCAAGCCTGCGCGCGATCCTGAGACGCGAGCGCCTCGAACTCATCTCGACGGATAGCTTCACCCTCGTGCCGATGCCCCTGCACCGCGCCCGCATCAGGGACCGGCGCTCCGTATCGGACGTGGTCGCGGCCCTGTCGCGCGACGGCCGCGTCGCCTCGGCCCAGGCAAATCACATCTTCTCGCTCGCGGCCGGACCTGCGCCTGCGCCTGCGCTCTCAGGCGCGCAATACGCGGTCGCAAAGCTCAAGCTCGCCGAAGCTCACGTTTCGTCGACAGGCCGGAACGTCGTCGTCGCCGTGATCGATTCCGGCGTCGACGAGGCTCATCCGGCGCTCCAAGGTGCCGTCTCCGACCGGTTCGATGCCGTCGGCGATGCGAGCAAGGCCCATTCTCACGGCACCGCTGTGGCCAGCATCGTCGGCGCCCGCAGCCAGTTGCTTGGTGCGGCACCGGAGGCGCGGCTGTTGCCGGTGCGAGCTTTCTCGGCTGAGACACGCGCAGGAGCTCAAGGGACGACCGTGCACATCCTCCGGGGCCTGGACTGGGCGGGAAAGCAGAACGCCAGAGTGGTCAACATGAGCTTTGCCGGTCCCTCGGACGCAAAGCTTTCCGAGTTTCTTGCCGCCGGAACCGGACGCGGAGCGATCTACGTCGCGGCGGCAGGCAATGCCGGACCGAATTCGCCTCCCTTGTTCCCTGCGGCCGATCCCAACGTCATAGCCGTCACCGCCACGGACGCGCAGGACAGGGTCTTTTCCGCCGCCAATCGCGGGCCTTACATCTGCGTGGCGGCCCCGGGCGTCGACATCCTCGTCGCCGCACCGAACGGGAGCTACGGCCTCTCCTCCGGGACATCGATGGCAGCCGCCCAGGTGAGCGGGATCGTCGCGCTGATGCTTCAGGAAAAGCCTGGTCTCAGCCCGAAAGAGGTGCGCGAAGCACTGACCGGGAGCGCACGCGATCTCGGCGCTCCGGGCCCCGATGGCGAGTATGGGGCAGGATTCGCCGATGCGGATGGGGCGGTGCGTGCCCTGTCGACGCCATTGGCCGGTGTCGGTTCGGGCTCGCGATCCGCGGGAGGCGAAAATGCGACATCCGTCGTCACGAGCACCATCAGCAAGCCATGAGGGGAGGTCCACGTCGCGTTGCGCGCTGCGACCATCGAGAAATCCTTCATGGCAGTGAACCGTTCTGTCCGCTGGCGCGACCAATCCGCGAGCGCGCATGAGCGTGCTCGCGGACGAGGAGCTGATCCGGCGCATCGCCGAAGGCGACCGGCTGGCGATGCAGGGCCTCTACACCCGGCATTCCACGGCCGTTTACCGCTTCCTCGTCCGCATCGTTCGCGACCCGACCCGGGCGGAGGACCTGATGAGCGACGTATTCTTCGACGTGTGGCGCCAGGCTGACCGCTACGAGGGGCGTGCCAGCGTCACCACCTGGATGCTGACCATCGCCCGCTTCAAGGCGCTCTCGACCCTGCGGCGGCGTCCGCACGAAACCCTGGAAGACGACGAAGTCGGCGCCCTCGAGGATGATGCCGACACTCCGGAAGTGGCGCTGCAGAAAGCCGACAAGTCGGACGCCATGCGCCGCTGCCTGGAAGCCCTATCGAACGAGCACCGCATGGTGATCGATCTCGTCTACTATCACGAACTCGGGGTCGAGGAAGTCGCGCAGGTGCTCGACATCCCGGCGGGTACGGTGAAGACCCGCCTGTTCCATGCGCGCAAGCGCCTGTCTGCCCTCTTGTCGAAGGCGGGCATAGACCGCGGATGGCCGTGAGGAGACCGCGATGACGACGCCCGATCCCGAACGCGCCGAGGACGACCTCCTCTTGCCCTGGCACGCCACCGGCCGTCTCGACCGAGGGGAGGCCGACCGGCTCGATGCGGCACTGGCACGCGAGCCCGATCTCGCCCGCCGCCTCAATCTGGCGAAGACCGAGCAGCGCGAGACCGTCGCCTTGAACGAGGCTCTCGGTGCGCCGTCGCGGCGAAGTCGCGACGGTCTGTTCGAGCGTATCGATGCCGATCTCGCTGGGCGGCGAACCTCGGGAGGATGGCTGGCGCGGATCGGTGCGATGCTGGCGGGCTTGTCGCCTCCGGTCCTGGCCGGAACGGCGCTCGCGGCCTCCCTCCTGATCCTGCTTCAAGGAGGTCTGCTGACCAGCACATGGCTCGGTACCCCGGCGCCATCCTACGAGACCGCCTCTCATCGCGAGACCGAACCCGGGGGCACGGTCATCCTCGTCGCCTTCGCGTCTCAGGCGACCGCCGAGCGAATTGCCGACACGCTGCGCGAGGCGAAGGGGTCCATCGTCGACGGTCCCCGCGCGGGCAACCTCTACCGCGTCCGGATCGCCGCGGATGCCGGAGCGTTGAGCGCCACGCTCGATCGGCTGCGCGCGCAGCCCGGAGTGGTTCAACTGGCGGTGCCGGAGACGGCACCCGCCCGGTAGCAGAGTGAAGGGATGAAGATTGTCTATCCCCATTGTGCGGGTGAAAGGACACCTACGGTTCGTTCGATGGAGGGATCGCAAATTCGACCGACCGAGCCTCCGTCCAAGCGGCTCTGAGCGGTGCCGTCCGAAGTCTCCGGAAGGCCGTCGTATCGATGGGTGCTTCACACCGATTCATATCTGTCTCGAGCCGGTGCCGGTGTTCGGCCCGGGCGCGGTCCTCGACGATATCGGTCTTAGGGGACCGTCTTCCCGCCCATCGATCGCCGCGGGTGCGAACACGCTCGAATGGCACTACGAGGCCCGCTTCATCATAGGCGCCGTTCTACCCTGATCATGACCGTCTATGAACGTAAAACGCCCGTGCCGGTTCGAGGGCACGGGCGTTTCAAAAAACAGCCTTTCGATAGCGTCACCTATCGATGCCTGCTCCAGGCGAGCTGAGCCAAAACGCGGTCCCTCTTGCCCACGATCGCCTGGATCATTGCTCGGCTACGCGCAGCTTGCCGATCAGTGGCAGACCTTCCGGACCACGAATTCGCCGAAGGCATTGTAGCCGCGACGGAGACGGCAATATCCGCCGTAATAGACAGGCCTGAACCCGTAGTGCCCGTGACCCCAGTGACCGTGTCCATGCCCCCAATGACCATGACCATGCCCCCCATGACCATGCCCCCCATGACCATGCCCCCCATGACCGTGACCCCCGTGACCGTGGCCTTTGTGGCCGGGCCCATGGGCCAGGGCCGCCGTTGCGCCGAACGCTCCCATGCCGAAGACAACGAGGAGCGGGATGAGCTTACGAGAACCGAACATGTCTGCCTCCTGAGTTCTAGAGCCATCAGCAGGCTCTGACTTCAGTTGGTCGCGGCAGAGCTGGTTTCGGTTCACCGGCGGACCGAATTATTCGGGCCATGATGAGAGCCGGTTCAGTGAGCGCCCAGATAGGCGCTCGCTCGACGCATGCCTCATAAAGCGACAGTTCCGGATCCTGCAGCCCGGACGATCAACGAGATGGCGCGAGTCGCCTCTGACGTTGTTCGAACTCGCACGAGCTTCAGCGACCTCACGCCTCGTCGCCTGCGATCCGCCGCAGGCTGACCGAACCCGGAACTGAGTCGACGGGCGGACGGTCAATGCTGTCGAAGCGGCGCGAGAACGATAGAAATACGGGCGCGCAAGCGACTATCGAACAATACCTGCCGTCATCAAAGAATACGCGCGAACAGAATTAGACCGAAAAATACACACGGATCTCGCTACTGTAAACCGGCAGCGCGCATTGGATAGATTGATCGCTAACGCAAAAGGACTTCGACGAGTTGTCATCGCCGAAGTCCTGATCGATCGTGGCAACGGTCCGAAGATCAGCGCAGGACGACGACCTTCGTGCCGACCTTGGCGCGGGTATAGAGGTCGGCGACGTCGTCGTTGGTCATGCGGATGCAGCCCGACGAAACGGCGCCGCCGATCGATTCCGGCTCGTTGGAGCCGTGGATGCGGTAGATCGAGCTGCCGAGATAGAGGGCGCGGGCGCCGAGCGGGTTCTCGAGCCCGCCCTTCATGAAGCGAGGCAGGTCCGGACGGCGGCGCAGCATTTGAGCCGGGGGACGCCAATCCGGCCATTCCCGCTTCATCGTGATGGTCTGGACCCCGCCCCAGGTGAAGCCGGGACGACCGACGCCGACGCCGTAGCGCAGGGCCTGGCCGTTGCCCATCACGTAGTACAGGCGGCGCTCGGCGGTGGAGACCACGATGGTACCTGCGCCGTAGGGACCATTATAGGCTACGGTCTCGCGCTGGATCGCCGACATCTGCGGCACGGCCGATGCGAGCGGATCTGATGGGCTGAGCGAGGCGTTCGCGGTCGGGATGGGCGTCGCGATGGGCTCGTTCTGCGGCCGAACGCGGACGAGCAGCGCGTTGTCGAGGGGCTGGCGAGTGAGCGGGTCGATCTCGTAGGCGGCGGCGGGCATGGCCCAGCCAGCCGTCATGCAGGCAAGCCCGGTCAGGGCGGTAGCGAAACGACGCATCAAGGCCTCTCGAATACAGGCGAAAATCTTGGGGAACTCAAAGGTGGCAGCGGCGCACCTTAACGCATTGAGTTTCGCCAAGACGTAAACGCGTACCGTCTAAAGCCAAGGTCTAATCGCACCGCAGCAACACTTGCCCCGGCGTCGTGACTCCGTGGCAACAGTGTGGCGGCTTGGCCGTGGTTTACACGGCCTTGACCTCAAGCAGCGTCGAGGCCGAGGTCGATGATCGGCGCGCTGTGGGTGATCCAGCCGCAGGAAATCAGGTCGACGCCGGACGCCGCCACGGCGCCGACGGTCTCCCGCGTGATGCGGCCCGAGGCCTCCGAGAGGGCACGGCCGGCGATCATCGCGACGGCGCGGGTGAGCTGCTCCGGGCTCATGTTGTCGAGGAGCACCGCGTCGGCGCCGACGGATAGCGCCTGTTCGAGCTGGTCGAGGGTGTCGACCTCGATCTCGATCTTCACGAGATGCCCGGCCCGCGAGCGCGCCCTCTCGATCGCCGGGACGATGCCGCCGGCTACCGCGACGTGGTTGTCCTTGATCAGGACGGCGTCGTCGAGGCCGAAGCGATGGTTGGAGCCGCCACCGGCACGCACCGCGTGCTTCTCGAGGGCGCGCAGGCCCGGCGTGGTCTTGCGGGTGCAGACGATGCTGGCCTTGCCGTGCGGGCGTGCCGCCTCCACGAGGCCGTGCGTGGCGGTGGCGACCCCCGACATCCGGCAGAGCAGATTGAGGGCGACCCTCTCGGCGGTGAGGATGGCGCGGGCCGGGCCGGAGAGGCGCAGGACGACGTCGCCGGGGGCGACGAGGGCGGCGTCGCCGCGCTCGACCGCCACCGTCACGGCCGGATCGATCAGCTCGAACGCCATCGCCGCGGCATCGACCCCGGAGATGACCCCGTGCTGGCGCGCCGCAATCACGCTGTCGAGCCTGGCGCTCGCCGGCACGATCGCATCGGTGGTGATGTCGCCAGCCCGGCCGAGATCCTCCAGCAAGGCCGCGCGCACGATCGGCTCGACGAGGAGACGGGGCAGGGGAAGCAGGTCGTCGCGCATGGAAACAGGCCTCATGGATGCCGGGATGATCGTGCCCGGCGCCGCTTCATGTGACTAATGGATGGGCTCGTGACTGTCCCAACCCTCCGACTCATCCTGAGCTGCCGAAGCGAAGCGGAGGCCTCGAAGGAGGGTTGCAGCAGGCGCAGAGGCTTCTGGAAGGCTCCTTCGAGGCCGCTGACGCGGCACCCCGGATCAAGTCCGGGGCAGGCTCTCAGGATGAGGTGGGGGTTAGGAAGATCTGATCCATATCGAGGTGATCGATCGAGAAGATCATCAGGCGTCGACGGAGGGCTTTGCCAGGAGCCCATCCACACGGTCCCATACCTCGGCGAGGGTGAGTTCGGTATGGATCGCCGCTGCGAGGCCCGGATGATCGCTGCGCCAATGGGCGCCCCTGCTCTCGGTCCGGGACAGGGCTGAAGCGGCGATGAGGAGGCCGGTGAGCGCCGCGTCGCAGCCGCGTCCTGCGGCCTCGGCCAGCCGGCGCACGGCTTCGCGCAGGCCCTCGCCATCGCGGACGACGCCGACATGGGTCTCCATCACGGCGCGGAGGCTCTGCGTCCCGGGCGTCCCGATCGCGCCCGGCCATGCGCCGGGGAGAAGTGACGAGCTTCGCGCGACACCGGCACTGATCGCCTCGGCAATCCGCGGGGCGAAGGCGAGGGCTTCGAGCAGGGAGTTGCTCGCGAGCCGGTTGGCGCCGTGCAGCCCGGTCGAGGCGACCTCGCCGCAGGCATAGAGGCCGGGGACAGAACTCGCGCCGGAGGAATCCACCTTCACGCCGCCCATGTGGTAGTGCGCGGCCGGCCGGACCGGGATCGGCCGGCGCTGCGGGTCGATCCCTGCCGCCGCACAAAGGCCCGCCACCGTCGGGAAGCGCGACGCCATCCGGGCGCCGAGTGCCCCGCGGCAATCGAGGAAGACTTCCTGGCCCCGGCTTTGGGCCTGGAAGATCGCGCGGGCGACGACGTCGCGCGGAGCGAGGTCGCCACCGCTGATCCCCGCCATCACCGGATCGCCGTTCTGGTCGATCAACCGCGCGCCCTCGCCGCGCAGGGCCTCGGTGGCGAGCGGCATCGGGTCGGCACCGGTGGCGATGGCGGTCGGGTGGAACTGCACGAACTCCATGTCGCGCATGACAGCCCCGGCACGCGCCGCCAAAGCGAGGCCGCTGCCGCCGGCGCCGCGCGGGTTGGTGGTCGAGGAATAGAGGGCGCCGACGCCGCCCGTCGCCAGCACCACGGCGCGGGCAGGGAGCGGAAAGACCGCACCGTCCCGCTCGCACAGCACCCCGGCAACGGCGCCGGTGTCGTCGCGCATGAGATCTCGGGCCGAGGCGACCACGACCTCGATCGAGGGCGTCGAGGCGACGGCATTGACCAGGGTCTCGAGCACCGCCCGGCCGGTGGAATCGCCGCCGGCCCGGACGATGCGACGACGCGAATGCGCAGCCTCCAGGCCGAGTGCCAGGGCGCCCTCCGCATCGCCGTCGAAAGGCGCGCCGAGCCCCACGAGCCAGCCGATCAGGCCGGGGCCGGCCTCGGCGACCCGGAAGGCGACGGCAGGATCGGTCAGGCCGGCACCGGCCGCTTCGGTGTCGGCCGCGTGGAGGGCGGGGGCATCGTCCTCGCCGATGGCGGCGGCAACGCCGCCCTGGGCCCAGCCCGTGGCGGTGCCCGAACCCAGCGGCGCGGCGGTCAGCAGCGTCACCGGCAAAGGCGCGAGGCGCAAGGCCGTGGCGAGGCCGGCGACACCGGCTCCGACCACAACGACGCGATCCGCTGCCAAGGGCCGGAAGGGAAAACGGGAGGGCGCGTTCATCGCGGACGCACCGCGAGCATGCGCTCCACCGCCGCGCGGGCGCGCTCGGCGAGTTCGGGCTCCACCGTGACCTCGTGGGTCAGCGTCTCGAGCGCGTGGCGGATGTTGGCGAGACTCATCCGCTTCATGTGCGGGCAGAGGTTGCACGGCTTGATGAACTCGATGTCCGGGTTCGCCGCCGCGATGTTGTCGCCCATCGAGCATTCGGTGACGAGCACCACCTGCGCCGGCCGCTTCTCGAGCACGAAGTTCATCATCATCGCGGTCGAGCCCGAGAAGTCGGACTCCGCCACGACGTCCGGCGGACATTCGGGATGGGCGATGACGGTGACGCCGGGATAGCTCTCGCGGACCTCGCGGATATCGGCCGGGGTGAATTGCTCGTGCACCTCGCAATGGCCGGCCCAGGTCAGGATCTCGACCTCGGGCACCATCGCCTGGACGTTCTGTGCCAGGAATTCGTCCGGAATCATCAGGACGCGCGGGGCATTCAGCGAGCGCACCACGTCGACCGCGTTGCCCGAGGTGCAGCATACGTCCGACTCGGCCTTCACCGCCGCGGAGGTGTTGACGTAGGTCACGATCGGCACGCCGGGATACTTCTCCCGCAGGCCGCGCACATCGGCGGCGGTGATCGAATCGGCGAGCGAGCAGCCGGCGCGCATGTCCGGGATCAGGACGGTCTTGCCCGGATTGAGGAGCTTGGCCGTCTCGGCCATGAAGTGGACGCCGGCGAGCACGATCACGTCGGCATCGACGGTCACCGCCTCGCGGGCCAGCGCCAGGCTGTCGCCGACGATATCGGCCACCGTGTGGAAGATCTCGGGTGCCTGGTAATTGTGCGCTAGGATGACGGCGTTGCGCTGCTTCTTGAGCGCAAGGATCGCGGCAACGTCGCCGGCCATCGTCGGCCACTCGATCGCAGGCACGTGACGGCTCACGCGCTCGTAGATCTGCGGCAGGGGGAAACCTGCCGACATGCCCGAACTCGCCGGGAGCGTGGTGGCCGCCATGAACGCCTCCTCACTTATGCTCAAATTGAGCATTGTGCCGACTAACGTAGGCTGTCGATCGTCGCTTGTCTAGATATGCTGAGAATGAGCATAACAATTTTGCGACGCAATAATTTTGGCTGCATCGGCAGCGGGCGGCTCAGCTCTGCCGCCGCGACGGCGTCAGCCTGAAACCCGGTGCAGGCCGCTCCAGCAGCACCTCGCGTCGGAACCGCATCAGGCGGGCTGGGCGCCCCGTGGTGCCGCTGGTGAGGTTCTCGGTCTCCTCGACGAGACCCTGCTGGGCCACCAAGCGGCGAAAATTCTGCTTGTGCAGTTCGGTGCCGGACAGGGCCTCGACCGTCCGCTGAAGCTGGAACAGCGTGAAGGTCGGTGGCAGGAGTTCGAACACGACCGGACGGTACTTGATCTTGCCGCGCAGGCGCCCGATCGCGGTGGCGAGGACACGGCGATGGTCGAAGGCCATGGGCTGGCCGGTAACCTCGGCGTTGCAGGCCTCTCCGGGCTGGCCCTGCGCCTCGGGGATCAGGCCGGCCTCGAACAGCAGTTCGTAGCGCTCCAGCACCCTTTCCTCGTTCCAGGCGCCGCCGCACAGGCCGAAGGTCAGGCCGAGCCGATCCTCGCGGCGGCGGCGCAGCTTCGGGTCGACGGCCTCTTCGGCCCAGGCGAGGAGCTTGCGCTCGATCTCGGCGAGGGCTTCGGGCCGGCCGGCGCGCCAATCCTCCCATGGCAGGTAGCTGTACCAGTTGCGCCAGGAGGCCTCGGCGAGGCCGGCCGGGCGCATCTCGCGCACCAGAGCCAGGTAGGCCACGGAAAGGGAGTGCAGACCGGCCGAATCCTCGCCCTGCCGGTCGCGGTCGCCGAAGGTGTAGAGCTGCTCGACATAGCCGAGGCGCTGATGGGTCTGGCGCTCGACCCAGGCGCGAAGGCCCCGTTCCAAGGTCGGGTGCTCGGGTACGAGGGGACCGTAGGGCAGGCCGTCGCCTCGTCCCGTCGCCTGACCCGGTACCTGAACGGTCAGGGCCCGCGGTTCGCCGTCCGTCGCCGCCACGATAACCGCGACGAGGCCGACCGCCGACGGGTTCGCGAGAGCGGCGCCCGCCTCGGCCCGTAGGGTGTCATCCGCCGTCGTCACGCTTCGTTCTCGCCCCGCAAGCCGTTCATATCACTGCTCTTCGCAGATCGCAGGCCAGGGTCAACGCGGCGGTTTCGCGAGCGGCCGCGCGGGGTTGCCCACAGCCGTGGCGCCCGGTGACACATCACGCGTCACCACGCTGCCGGCGCCGATGACTGCGTCGTCGCCGATGGTGACGCCTGGCATGATCAGGGCTCCACCGCCGATCCAGACATTGCGCCCGATGATGATGGGTCTGGCGAATTCCATGCCGGCCTCGCGCTGAGCCGGATCGCGCGGATGGTCGGCGGTGAGAATCTGGACGCCGGGGCCGATCTGCGTGCGCTCGCCGATCGTGACGGTCGTGACATCGAGAATGACGCAGTTGAAGTTGAGGAAGACGTGCGCGCCGAGATGGATGTTGAAGCCGAAATCGCAATGGAAGGGCGGCCGTACGACGGCGCCCTCGCCGACCTCCGCGAACAGCTCGGCGAGCATCCCGCGCCGTTCGGCCGCCGGAACGGCGAGCATCTGGTTGTAGCGCACGAGCCAGTCGAAGCAGCGCGCGGCGTCGGCGCGGATCTCCGGATCGCCAGGTTGGTACATCTCCCCTGCCAGCATGAGCTGCTTCTGCGTCGTCACCATACACCAGCTCCCGCTCCGAAACCGCTCAGATGGGTGGATGGTCGAGCTTTCGCCACTCGGATCGACCGTTGCGGCTTCCTGCGCGCGCCACCACGCCCTAAACTTCTTTCATAACCGAGGAGCGAGGCCAGCAGCGGTGATCGGACAGGAACAAGCGGCCTTATCGAATGTGACGGTGGATCTTCGCCTCTACGGCATCCTCGATGTCGGGGTTTGTGGAACCGATCCGAGTCGGCTCGCATCCATGGCGGCCGAAGCCGCATCCGGAGGCTGTACGCTGCTTCAGTATCGCGAGAAGGACATCGCCGACGCCCGCGCCGCCCTCGCCCGCGTCCGGGCGATCCGGGCCGCGCTCGCCGGCAGCGACGTGCCGCTCCTCGTCAACGATCGGGTCGATCTCGCCTTGGCTGCGGAAGCGGAGGGAGTCCATCTCGGCCAAAGCGACATGCATCCGGCCGATGCCCGCCGGCTCCTCGGCCGCGGTGCGATCATCGGGCTGACCCTCAAGTCGGGCGCCCAGGCGGATGAGCTCTACCGGATGCCGGTGGATTACGCCTGCATCGGCGGTGTCTTCGCGACGTCGAGCAAGGATAATCCAGACCCGCCTGTTGGACTTGACGGCTTTGCGAGGATCGCGTTCCGCGCCCGGCTCGCTCGCGGTTCCAGCTTCGCGCTCGGAGCCATCGCGGGCATCGATTCGAGCAACGCCGCGGCCATCATCGGCGCGGGCGCCGACGGCGTCGCGGTCATCTCGGCGCTGTTCGCCGAGGATTCAGTGGAAGGCCGCGCACGTGACCTGCGGGACAGGGTCGATTCGGCCCTCGCGGCCCGGCGCGGAGCCGCGTAAGCTTTCAGGCCAACACGACGCCAGCCAACGGACCGCCATGACACCCATCGCCGTCACCATCGCCGGTTCCGATTCGAGCGGCGGCGCCGGGATCCAGGCGGATCTCAAGACCTTCGCGGCCTTGAGGGTCTACGGCGCCAGTGTCATTACGGCGCTCACCGCCCAGAACACAATCGGCGTACAGGGCATTCACGACGTGCCTGCCGACTTCGTGCTGGCTCAGATCGAGAGCGTGTTCTCCGACCTCGCGGTCCGGGCCGTGAAGATCGGCATGCTGTCGCAGGTCGAGACCATCGTGGCCGTAGCCGAAGGCCTCAAGCGTTATGCCGGCAACATTCCGATCGTGCTCGATCCCGTCATGGTCGCCACCAGCGGCGACCGGCTCATCACCGACGAGGCCGTCGAAGCCCTGCGCCGGCACCTGCTGCCTCTCGCGGACGTCGTCACGCCGAACCTTCCGGAACTCGGCTGTCTCATCGGCGAGCCGACGGCGCCGAACGAGAACGCCGCCGTGGCCCAGGGGCGCCGCCTCCTAGCTCTCGGCGCCCGCGCGGCTCTCATCAAGGGCGGCCATGCCGATGGCAGCGAGAGCATCGATCACCTCATGGGCGCCGACGGCACGATGCGACGCTTCGCGGCTACCCGGATCGAGACGCGCAACAGCCACGGCACAGGCTGCACCCTGTCCTCGGCGGTGGCGGCGGGACTGGCCCGCGGCTTCCCGCTGGCCGACAGCGTCGCCCAGGCCAAGCGCTACACCACGGCCGCGATCGCCGCCGCCGCGACGGTGCCGATGGGGCAGGGCCACGGCCCGGTGCATCATTTCCATGCCCTCTGGCGATGATGGAAATGCGCCCGTTCCGCCTCTAAAAACCTTGCGCCTCCGGCCCGAATGCGTTTGTAGTAGCGTACGATCGTCCGGTTAACGGAACAAGGCGTGGGTTCGGCGGTGATGCAGGAAGAGGTGACGGCAACGGAGCGAGGTCGGCCGCGGGACGTGATGTCCGGCGCTCAGGTGCTTTCGGGTCAGCTCGGCAAGACGATCCAGCGTCTGCGCAAGGCCTACAATCTCTCGCTGTCCGAGCTCGCCGAGCAATCGGGCGTCGCCAAATCGATCATCAGCCAGATCGAGCGCAACGAGACCAACCCGACCCTGGCGACGATCTGGCGCCTCAGCCAGGCCCTCGACGTCTCCATCGAGCGGGTGCTCGCCACCAACGACGAAGAGCCCTTCATCGAGAAGATCTCCCGGGCGGATACGCCGAACCTCGTCTCCGAGGATGGGCTCGTCCGGCTGTCGATCGTCGGCTGGATCAAGACCGTGGAGTGGCTGCAATGGTACGAGGTCACCGCCGAGCCGGGCGGCATCCTCGATTCAGACCCACACCAGCGCGGATCGGTTGAATCTCTGACCGTGACGGAAGGGATGTTCGAGGTCGACGTCGCCGGCACTCACCACCGGGCACGGGCGGGCGAAACCCTGCGCTACCGCTGCGACCGTCCCCACAGCGTCCGCTGCATCGGCGATTCTCCCGCCAAGGCAATCATGGTCGTGATCATGAAGGCTGCCGTGATGGAGTGAGGCGTCGGCGTCTCCTCAATAGGACGGCACCAGCCTCTCGTCCGCGAGCGGCGCCTCCATATGGAAGTGCACGCCAGTTTCGGCATACTCGATGTTGACGGTCGCGTTGCACTGCTGGGCGAGCACCCGCTGCAGAAGTGTCGAGCCGAACCCCTTCCTTTGTGGCGGAGCCACTGCCGGACCACCGGATTCCACCCAGTCCAGACAGAGGATGCGATGCCCCTCGTTCTGGCTGACGCTCCAGGTGACGTGGATGCGCCCGTCGGACTTCGTCAGCGCCCCGTGCTTGGCGGCGTTCGTCGTCAATTCGTGGATCGCCATTCCGGTCGGCACAGCGAGGTCGGCCGCGAGTTCGATCGGCGGACCGCTGAAGACGATCCGCTTGTCTTCGGCATCGTTGTAGGGCCCAAGCTCGTTGCGCAGGAGATCCTCGAGGGGTGCCGTCTGCCAGTAATCCTCGGTGAGCAGGTTGTGCGTCTTGCCGAGCGAGACGATGCGATCCGAGAACGAGTGATAGAAGGTCTCGACGTTGCGGGTCGAGCGCGCGGTGGCGCCGAGGAGTCCCTGAACGGTCGCCAATGTGTTCTTCACCCGGTGGTGGAGCTCGCGGATAAGGAGCGCCTGGCGCTCATGGGTGAGCTGACGCTCGGCGAGGTGGGACTCGACCTCGCGCTGGCGCCGCCTCGCCCGCAGCGCCGATCGTACGGCGTTGGCGAGGATCGAGGGGTGGAACGGCCGTTCCAGCACCGTGACGTTCCCGAGGAGGTCGGTCAGGCGCTGGTCGGGCGTGCTGCCGCGCAGGCTCAGCAGGATGAAGGGAAAGTCCGACCATGGCGGCTGCCTCTCGACCCATTGCGCGATCCCGCGACGGTCCCAGCGCAGCAATGCCTCCTCGGTGACGACGGCGCAGGAGGCACGGTCGAGATCGGCAACTAGGGCATCGAGATTGAGCTTCGCTTCCGAGGCGATCCCGACCTCGGCGAGGATCGCCGTCGCCACCCCTGCGTCCCGCCCGTCGGGGGCGAGGACGAACGCGATGCTGTTACGAAGAGGCATCGGAGCCTCGATCCCGCAACAGGCGCTTGCCGTCGCCCTCGAAGATCGGCACGCCGGACAGGACGCCGCGGAAATCGACGAGCGGCTCGCCGACGCGGAGGCCCTGGGAGTCGATTCGGAACTCGCGGATCGTATCCTCGTGGGCGCCGGTTCGCTTCTTCAGGACAGAGAGGGCGCGGCGCACCCGGCCTGCGGCCTCGAAGAACCGGAGCATGATCACGGCGTCGCTCACATAGGTCAGGTCGACCGGAGCCTCCATCCGCCCGACCATCCCGTGTTGCGCAAGGATCAGGATCGTCACCACGCCCTGCTGGTTCAGGTAGGTCAGCATCTCGTGCATCTGCAATACGAGATAGGGCTGATCTGGCATGGCGCTCATGTAACCGGTCAAACTGTCGATCACCACGAACCGAACGCCGTCGTTCTCGACCGCGTCGCGCACCTTGCCGGAGACTTCTCCCGGCGACACGTCGGCGGGGTCGACCTGTTCCACCTGAAGCAGGCCGCTGGAGAGATGAGGCGCAAGGTCCATGCCGAGCCCGGCCGCGCGCTGGAGCAGGATTCCCATGGTCTCGTCGAAGCTCACGACGAGACCTTTCTCGTTTCTCTTCAGGGCAGCGGAGAGATAGCTCAGGGCGAGGGTCGACTTTCCGGCGCCCGAAGGCCCGATGATCAGGGTGCTGGTGCCGCGATGCAATCCGCCGCCGAGGACGCCGTCGAGTTCGGGAACCCCGCTGACGATCACTTCCGGTGTGAACGCACGATGGTGCTGCGCCGCGACGAGGCGGGGGAAGACCCGGAGCCCTCCGCGCTGGATGACGAAATCGTGGAACCCACCTTGATACTGCGTGCCACGCATCTTGATCACGTTGAGCCGGCGCCTTGAGGCCCCATACGACGGCGTGTTCTGCTCAAGGCGGATGACCGCATGGCTGATCGAGTGAAGGTTGAGGTCGTCGTCCTCGGCGCTGAGGTCGTCGAGCATCAGGACGGTGGCGTCGTTGATTAGAAAGTAGCTCTTCAGTGCCAGGACCTGACGCCGGTATCGCAGCGAACCGTGCGAGAGCAGCCTGATCTCCGACAGGCTGTCGAACACCACCCGCGTGGGCTGCACGCGCTCGATCTCGGCGAGCGCCATCCGGACCGTCTCACCGAGTTCGAGGTCGGAGGAATGGACGAGGCTCTGCTGCTTCTCCGAATCGAGGCTCAGCTCCGGCGGCACCAGCTCGTAGATGTCGATATCGTCGAGGGACCAGCCGTGACGCTCGGCGACCGAGAGCAACTCCCGCTTGCTCTCGGAGAGGGTGATGTAGAGACCGCGCTCGCCGCGTTTCTTCCCGTCGAGGAGGAACTGCATGCCAAGAGTGGTCTTGCCGCAACCCGGACGACCCTCGATCAGGTGGGCACGCTGCGCCGCATACCCACCGCCGAGAACGTGGTCGAGACCCGGCACGCCGGTTGGGATGGGTGCGGCGTCTTGGGATAGCGTCATCGGCGAACTCTGTACGGGCTCCAGGTCGAATGTCGCGAGGCATATCGTGTCGAGGAGCGATGGGAAAACCCGCCGTCCGCAAGCCGAGCGCACCTTGCGTGGTCGGATGGGAGAACCAGCGAGACGGCGAACCGATCCAGAAAACGTTAGGCGACGTCGCCACACCTTAGGGTGGAGTTTCGTCGCGCCCTAACTTCCAGAGGCGCCACGTGCCGCGGCCACGATCTCTTCGATGTGGAAATGATGGAGCATGTGGCCCGCTCCCGCGATGAGATCGAATTGGGCGTCAGGCAGGAGGCGAGCCGCGTTCCAGCCGTGGAAGAGGTTATTCACCACGATATCGGCTTCCCCGCCGAGAATGCGTACCGGGACGGGGCAGGTCGCATAGGCCAGGGCCGAGCGGGTCAGGCCGGGCCATAAGGCTGCGGCGTCCTCGCCGTTGGCGATCATCGGCGCGGGTCGGCGCACCCAGGCGAAGGGAAACTCGGCGGCAACCCGCGCCGGCATCTCCTGCGGCAGGAACATGGCGCGCCACAGCAGGGGCAGGATCGCGGCATCGAAGGCAGGACCGCCCGAGAAGGCCAAGGCGTCGCCAAAGATCGGGACGGCACGTGGTCCGAACAGGACCTGTTCGAGACGCGGTTCCGGAAAGCAGATCGGTGCGACGGCGACCACCCCCGCAACGTCTTCGGGAAAACTCATGGCGTAGGACAGGGCTACCGCGCCGCCGAACGAATGGCCCACCAAGACAGGGCGGTGCAGGCCGAGCGCCTTCATCGCGTCCCTGATGATCGCCGCCTGGTTCCAGGGCGAACCGTCCTGGAACCGGATCCGGTCGCTGGCGCCATGCCCCGGCCGGTCGACGGCAATGACCCGGAAATGCCGGCTCAGCGCCGTCATCGGCCCAAGCCACATGTCCTCCAGGGCCATGAGCGAACCATGGATGAGGACGAGATCGGGACCCGATCCGGCCTCCACATAGGCGATGCCGCGCCCGTCCGTGGACCGCACGATGCGCCGGTCAGGCGCTGCCGGCTTGCCCTGTCTCGGTGGAAGGGCGAGGACGTTCGACTCGTCCACTTGGCCGGACCAGGCCGACGGAGCCGGCATCCTGCGATCCGAGGTCATCGCCCTTGCCCTCAGCGTTTGCCATTGCGGCCGCGCGCACCGGCCCCGACCAGAAGGGCCGCCGCTGCGAGGCCGGCCACGACCGCGGTGGCCGAGGCGGGGTGGAGACTGAGGCGGGTATAGGTGCTGTTGCGCATCACGTAGCCTGGATGATCGCCGCGGGTCTGGCCGTCCGCCTTGAAGGCATGAAGCGATCCGGCAGGGTCGCGCGGCGCTTCATTCCGTTTCTGGAACCCCGTCACGGCCGGCGCAAGCAGGTCGTAGGCGCCGGGCGCGAATTCCTTGAGGCTCGCGAGCGCCTTTGCACCGCCGCCGACATAGATGTCCCGCAGTGGGTGGACCGCCGCATGCAGAATCGCGTTCGCCACCTCCTCCGGCGGGTAGACCGGCGGCGGCAGCCGCGGCTCGCTGTCGGTGTAGTTGCGGGCATGCTGGGGTAGAGGTGTGTCGATCGAGGCCGGCTTGACCAGCGTGACCGAGATCGGTGCGCCGGCCTCCAGCAGGTCCATGCGGAGGGCGTCCGTGAAGCCTTTGATCGCGTGCTTGCTCGCGCAGTACATTCCCTGCAGCGAGAAGGCGAGGTCGGAACCGAGGCTGCCGACATTGATCAGCGCCCCGCCGCGGCTTCGAAGATGGTCGACGGCGACGAGGGAGCCGAAGACGGTACCCCACAAGTTGGTCTTGAGCAGGCGCTCGTGATCCGCGTCGCTCACTTCCCACAGGCGGCCATAGATGGTCAGGCCAGCATTGTTCACCCAGGTGTCGAAGCCACCGAAGGCCGTGATCGCGTGAGCCGCGACCGCCTCCACCTCCTCGCGGACGCCGACATCCGCCGCCACGGCCAGGGCCTGTCCGCCAGCGCCGACGATCTCGTCCCGGATCGTGTCGAGGGCTGCGCCGTTGCGGGCCACGAGGACGACCCTGGCGCCGCGCTCGGCCGCCATCCTGGCGGTGGCGAGCCCGATCCCGCTCGATGCGCCGGTGACGACGATGGTCTGCTCGCGAAGGGGCTTTTGCGTTAGCGGCATGGGATACTCGGCGGGAGCTGGGGCAAGGCTGTGATCGGCCGGCGAAGGGTCGGCCGCAATCCTCTGCAACGTCCGGTGACGGTACTTGTTCGCTCCAGGGTCACGGGCGGTTCCGCGCGGCAGCTTCCGGTGCTCGCTCCGCTTGCGAGCCAAGCCTGCCCGGTCCCGGGTCGCCGGCTATCGGGCGATTGCACCGGATCGGCCTTTGCATGACTCGCCGCGGGCCTTATCAGGGCCGGCATTCCCATCACCGACAGCCGGAGCCGACCTGCCGATGCGCGAACCGAACGCGATCGATTTCTGGCGCGGCCTTGCCCTGGTGACCATCTTCATCAACCACATTCCGGGCAACACCTTCGAACGCTACACCTATTCGCAATACGGGATCTCCGATGCCGCGGAGCTGTTCGTGTTCCTCGCAGGCTGGTCGATCGGCATCGCCACCCACGGCCGCGATGGCAGGCCCGAGCCGGCGCTCACCAGTGTGCTGCGACTTCTTTCGCGCACGGTCGAAGTGTACCGGGCGCAGATCACCACCATGGCCCTCGCTTTGGCGATGATCGCCGGAACCGCGCTCTATCTCGACAACCCGCTCATCCTCGAATGGCACAATGCCGGCGGCTTCTTCGCCGATCCGATCCAGACCATGGTCGGCTTCGCGGTCCTCACCCACCAGCTCGGCTTCTTCAACATCCTGCCCCTCTACGTGCTGCTGATCGGCGCAGCGCCGATCTTCGTGCTGGTCGCGAGGTTCAGCCGAACGGCCGCCCTGAGCCTCTCTCTGACGATCTATCTCGCGAGCCTCGTCTTCGAGTGGAATCTTCCGTCCTGGCCGGGGGAGGGCGACTGGTTCTTCAATCCGCTCTGCTGGCAGCTCCTTCTCGTCCTCGGAATCGTTTTTCAGGGCTGGTTCCGCGAACATGCGTGGATGCGGTCATGGGCGAGGAGGCTTATCCCGCTTGGCGTGGCCATCGTCGCTCTCGGCATTTATCTCTCGATCTACGAGATCAGGCCCGACCCCCTCGTGGTGCCCGATCCGCGTCTGCTGTTCACCTTCGACAAGACCTACCTGTCGCCGGCACGCCTCATTCATTTCGTCGGTGTGCTCTTGGCCTTCCAGGCCGTCTACGCCGTACTCGCCCCGCGGTTTCCGGCGATGGTCGAATACCTGTCCGGCCTGGGCCGAAACTCCCTTGCGGTGTTCTCGATCGGCTCTCTCCTCAGCCTTGGGGCGCAATTCGTCAGATTCCAGACTGGCGGCGGTGTATTCGTTGACCTTGTCGTCGTAGTATCAGGCCTGATCGCACTGGGTGTAACAGCATGGTTCGTCGAATGGCGCTCCCGAAAGCCACGGCCGTTGGCCTCGGCCTGATATTGGGCTTCGTCGCCGCATCCGCGCACGCTCAAGCGACGCAGACTGTGGTGTCGCCTCCGAAGACATCCCAGATGGACGGAGCCGAGGTTCCGGACATCGCCCTCTCCCCCGAATGCCGGGTGCCGGGCTCGAAGCTTTACGCTCTCAACAGGCTGAGTGCAGTGAAGGCAGCCCTGCGCGAGAAGCAACCGGTGCGCGTCCTCGCCGTCGGTGCCCCCGCGGCGAGCCCGAGCGCCTCCACGACCTATCCGGTCAAGCTCGAGGCAGCATTGGAACGGGTGCTGCCGAATGTCGACGTCCAGATGGAGAGTCGCGGATTGCCCGGCGAGGTCGCGTCGGGAGCCGCGGAGCGTCTGCGGACCATGGTGGCCGAATCCGAGCCGGACCTCGTCCTCTGGCAAGTCGGCACCCATGATGCGCTCGCACGCGTCGATGTCGGCGATTTCGGCAACGCCCTGCGAGAGGCGGTGCAATGGATCAAGTCGCACGAGATCGATGTCGTCCTGGTCGACCCACTCTACACCGCGAGCCTTGCCGAGGACGCCTACTACACCAGCGTTGTCCAGAAGGTCGGGGAAGTCGCCGCAAGCGAAGGCGTGCCCCTGGTTCAGCGTTACGAGGCCATGCGCTACCTCTCGGCCAAGGGCGAGATCGGCGAGAGCCACCAGCTCGGCCGAGCCTTCCGCCTCAACGATCTCGGCCTGCGCTGCATGGCCGAGCACGTGACGCGGGTGATCTCGCTGTCCTTGCTGCAACCGGAAGTGGGCACCACTGGCAGCCCCGCTCCGGTGCAGGACGCCCC
>NZ_JAIETD010000043.1 GCF_019745455.1 Methylobacterium sp. | reverse complement strand
ATTTCGTCTCGGTGAGATATCCAGCCGAGAGGCGCAACCGGATGTCACCGAGCGGGAGGTCGGTGGCGTGAAGGCCAACGCTCCATTTTTCATAGCCTGTCCCGTCGGTGTAGACGGCCGCTTCAGGACCGAAATAGGTGCCCCGGATCCGTACCCCGTAAGAAAGGCGCGCCCACAGATCCCCACGAGCGGATCCGGCAATCGCCGTTCCGGTGAGCAATGTCTCGGCGCTCGGCCGAGCCCAGAGTTCCGCGTGCAGGCGAAGCCCGAGCCGCGTTGGCAACGTCCTCAACACGCCCCCGCCCGATAAGGCCTCGATCGCACTTTCCGGGCCGGCAAAGAGGGCCATTACTCCCCAATCCCGAAACCACTGGTAGCCGACGACAGCGGCGCCTGCCCCGGTCCAGCGCGTGAGGATAGGAGACGGACGAGAACCGCCGAACGATAACCTTTCAGACCGGAAGCCTCCACCGCCACTGAGCAGAACGGCGAGACCCTCGCGGTCGATGCGGTTCAATCCAACCTTCACGCCGGCAGTGGCGAAGGCCGATGGCGCTGCATCCAGGCTCCCGAAGATCACTGAGGAGGACGCGTGGTCCTGAGCGCTGGCACCCTTCGCAGCCGCACAGACGCAGAATGCCCGGAACGCCGCCGCTACCAGGACCGATGAATCGATGCTGCGGCGGATCCGCGGTCCAACCAAGGTGATTCCCCTGTCGCGTAAGGGGAAACTTTATCCGCCCATCCCAGGATTGCATCTTGATATGTAAAACAACCATAAACAATGCCACATAATGTGTGGACGATGACGGACTTGTTCCCGCTGTTTCGCAGCATGACGGCGAAGACAATCTTCTAAGTTGGTTAGATGGAAACTCATTACCTTAGGTTCATCTGGCAAACATACCAGCGGAACGATGGAGCGACACCGTCAGAATCGCGTTTCGTCGAAGGCCCGCACTTCGCCGCGCTTGGCGCTACGCCGGGACTAGGATAGAGCCCGGCCCGGGACAGCAGCCGACGGCCAACATTTCTTGTCTTCAGCACGAACCTCCGATGTCCTGACTGTCCTGGCCGCGCAGGAATCCGACCGGCTGACGGTGGGCGATATCGTAGCGGTCCTCCGGGATCGTGCCTTCGCGCTCCTGATCGTCATCCTCGGCTTGCCCAACTGCCTGCCGATGCCGCCGCCTATCCCGCTCGTCTGCGGTTTCCTGCTGCTGCTCGTCGCCTGTCAGATCATGGCGGGGATGGCCTCACCCTGGCTTCCCAAGATGCTGCTCGCCCGATCCGTGGCCCGGAGTGACGTTGAGCGTGCGGCCAAGCGAGCCGTCCCGCTGCTCAAGCGCCTGGAGAGATGGTCGCGTCCGCGACTCAGCCTGTTCGAGACGCCGCTCGGCATGCGAACCGTCGGCCTCATCGTGTTGACGTTGTCACTCGCCCTGATCGTGGCGGCACCGTTCATCGGCCAGATTCCCCTCGGCATCGCCATCTGCCTCGTCGGCCTCGGCCTGGTCGAGCGCGACGGCCTTCTGGTGATGGTCGGCCTCGGGATCGGCGTGCTCGGAGTGCTGCTCAATGCGGGCTTCGTCTACGCCGTCGTCTCCGGCATCATGAGTCTCTTCAACCTCTGAAATCGCCCCGAGTGAGAGCCCGTCAGGCGGCGAGGTGCCTCCTGCGCATGAGACGGCGCAGCAGCCCGCCGCGGGTGCCGACGAGCAGGGAGACGACGTAGAGCGCACCCGCTGAGAGGACGATCGCCGGACCTGTCGGCAGATCGGCGTGGTACGACAGGATGAGCCCGGACAGGCTGGCCGCCATCGCCAGCAGCATGGAAACCGGGATCAGTCCGCTCAGGTCTGTGGCCCATAGCCGCGCACTGATCGCCGGCAGCAGCATCAGACCCACGGCGAGCAGCGTCCCGAGAGCCTGGAAGCCGCCGACGAGGTTCATCACGACGAGGCCGAGGAAGGCGTAATGGACGGGGCCGCCGACGCCGCTGACGCTGCGCAGGAAGAGCGGATCGACGCATTCCATCACCAGCGGCCGATAGAGGGCCGCCAGCGCGAACAGCGTGACCGTCGCGATGCCGCCGAGGAGCAGCAGGGCCGGATCGTCGAGCGCCAGTACGCTCCCGAACAAAATGTGGAGCAAGTCGACCTGCGAGCCGCGCAGCGAGACCAGCAGCACCCCCGCGGCGAGGGATATCAGATAAAAGGCGGCGAGGCTCGCATCCTCCTTGATGACCGTCGAGCGCGTCACGAAGCCGGCGAGCAGGGCGACCGCGAGCCCGGCGGCGAGGCCGCCTAGAGTCATCGCCGGAAGCGAGAGGCCTGCGACGAGGAACCCGACGGCCGCGCCCGGCAGGATGGCGTGGCTCATCGCCTCGGTCATCAGGCTCATGCGGCGCAGCATGAGGAAGACGCCGATGGGCGGAGCCGAGAGCGAGAGCGCGAAGCACCCGACGAGCGCGCGCCGCATGAACGCGAATTCAAGGAATGGTCCGAAGACGAAATCGATCACACCGGCCTTCCGTGACTATGGCCATGATCATGAGCGCCATGGGCATGATCATGGCTGTGGCCGGAGCCCGTCGGCGCCCTCGAGCCGTGGCCGTCTTCCCTGGCGCAGACAGGCGCGTCCTCGTCCCATGCTTCCGACAGGCTCTGGGCACGCCCGAGATTCGAGGGGGTCAGGACGGCCGCGGTCGGTCCCCAGGCAACGGGTTCCCGGGCGAGAAGCAGCGTGATCGGGAAGTGCTCGGCAACCTGCGCAAGATCGTGCAAAGCCGCCACGATGGTCCGGCCTTGGCGGTGCCAGGACCGGATCAGCGCGAGGAGATCCTGCGTCGTCCGGCCGTCGACCCCCGAGAACGGCTCGTCGAGAAGGATGACAGATGCGTCCTGAAGGATCAGCCGCGCGAACAGGGCACGCTGAAACTGGCCGCCTGACAGGGTCCCGATCGAACGATCCTCGAAGCCATTGAGGCCGACGGCATGGAGTGCCTCGAACAATTCACTGCGGTTGCGACGAAGGCTGCGCCAGGAGCCGAACCTGCGCCAAAGACCCATCGCGGCGAGGTCGAGGACCGAGAGCGGGAAGCTCCGGTCGATTTCGGCGGCCTGGGGCAGGTAGGCGATGGCGCCGGCCGGCTCCGCCCGCTCGATCGACCCGTCGAGGCAGCCAATCTCTCCGATGATGCCCTTGAGCAGTGTCGACTTGCCGGCGCCGTTCGGTCCCACCAGGGCGAGGAGGTCGCCGCCGCATATTTCGCCATCGAGGTGGTGCACCGCCGGATGGCGGTCGTAGCCGAGCGTCACGCCCCGCAGGCCGATGGTGCCCGGTGGCTGGCGCAGACCCATCGCGGCACTCACTGCGACGCCCACAGGATGGCGGCCCAGAGGAGCCCCGTCAGCAAGGCGGCAGCGATGAAACGGAGGACGGCGCTCGCCTGGAACAGGGAGCGGCGTGGAATGGTGATCACTTCGCGGGTTCGGGTCATGTGCACGATGGAATTGCCCGAACGGAACCGCCGGCTTATGGTCTGCGGGTGATACACTGTAACACCGACGACGTTCAATCCGCGTCGGATGCAGGCCTGGACAGACGGGGTTTCGGGGACAACGCGATGCACGACCATGTCAGCGGAGCATCGGAGGCGGGTTGTCACGGCGACGTCGTGGAGCGCGCCGAGCGCCTCTGCCGTGACCGCGACCTGCAGTTCACGCGACTTCGCCGCGATGTCCTCTCGACGATTGCCTCGGAGCCTCGTCCGATGGGCGCGTACGACATCACCGAACGCCTGAGCGCCCAGGGGAAGCGGGTTGCCGCGGTCTCGGTCTATCGCGCTCTGGACTTCCTCGGCGAGCATGGTCTGGTCCATCGAATTGCGAGCCGCAATGCCTTCGTCTCCTGCGGCCATGATCACGGCAAGGCGGCCAAGCTCGTCTTCCTGATCTGCCGGAGTTGCGGCGGCATCGACGAGACCACGGCGCCGGCCGTCGAGAACGCGCTCGACACCACGCTGGCGCGATCCGGTTTCAAGCCGTCGAGCCGAATTCTCGAAGTCGAAGGCCAGTGCGGCGCCTGCCTCGCCCAGGAGGGCTGACCCCGCGCCTAATAGGCGTTGAGGTAGGCGCGCGGCGAGACCACGGTCTGGACCAGGATCTGAAGGTCGAACCAGACCGACCAATTGTCGATGTAGTGCAAGTCATGGGCGACCCGCCGCTCCATGTCGAGATCGGTGAGTGTCTCGCCGCGCAGGCCGTTGACCTGCGCCCAGCCGGTGATCCCCGGCTTGACGTTGTGGCGCCTGGCATAGAGCGCGATACGGCGTTCGAAGCTGCGATCATGGGCAACCGCATGGGGGCGGGGGCCGACGAGCGACATCTCACCGAGCACGACGTTGAACAACTGGGGCAGTTCGTCGATGTTCGATCGGCGCAGGACCGCGCCGACGCGGGTGATCCGGCTGTCGTTGCGCGACGCCTGCTTGAACGTGGCTCCGCCCTCGGTCTTCATGCTGCGGAACTTGTAGACGCCGAAGGCCTGCTGATTGAAGCCGTAGCGACGCTGCCGGAAGAAGACCGGGCCGGGACTGTCGAGCTTGATCAAGATCGCCACTGCGATGAAAAGCGGCGCGAGCATCACCAACGCCAGGAGCGACAGGCCGAGATCCATCGTCCGTTTAAGGAAAATCTCGCCTGCCTGGAGGGGTTTGCGCCCGATGCGGATGCCCGACAGGCGACCGACTCTTCCGACCTGAAGGTCCGGGAAGCGCTCCATCATCTGCCCCGGCCGAAGATGCAGCGCGGCGGGCACCCGCAGAAATGCGTCGATGCAGCGCTCGATATCGGCTGCGTCGGTCCATGGCACGAGGATGAAGATGTCGTCGGGCTGCAGGAATCTGACGACGGAAACCGCGAGGTCGAGGTCCTCGCCAACCTGCGCCGCACGGGAAAGCTCGTCGGCTTCGGGATCTGGCATGCGCAGGAAGCTCGTGCCGATGATTCGAAGTCCTAGCTCCGCCGTATCGTTGTGCGCGTGAAATCGCGCGATGTCCTCATCGTAGCCGACGAGGTGGACGCGATTCGCGGATGCCGAGGCTCTGGTGATGCCCCGGCGCAGAAGCGTTACCATGCCGATACGGACGAGGAGGAGGGTAGGCAGGCCCGTCAGGAAGACGCCGAGCGAGACGATGCGGGAGAGGTCGTTCGATGCCTTGGTTGCGAAACCGACGACAAGCGCAGCCACCCAGGCGAGGAGCCAGAGCGTCGCTGTACGGCGTAGGTATGGCCCGCGCGCGATCTGCGACTCGATGCTGTAATCGTCGCGTACCATGTTGGTGAGAAGAATGATCAGGCTCAGCAAGGCCGCGATCTGGAGGCCGGTGCCGGTGCCGACCGGCAGCATCGGTCGGCCGTAGGCATAACAGTAGACGAGATCGACGGCATAGGCGGAGCCCAGGATCGTCGCGAGATCCGCTGCCGCCGCCGCGCCTGAAATTCCGAGCCTGAACATGGCGCGGCTTCGCCGCGGCATCAACGCTGACCATACATCGCGTCGGCGACCGGGGGCAGCCGTCAGCTTCTGATAGACTTTCGGAGGCGGTTCCTGGAGCATAAGACTGATGTGTACCGTCTCGAGCCGGATTATGTGTCAAATTGACCGATCGACTCGTTCGATCGCCATTTGCTCGAACTAGCGAGCAATTCCCGCACCTCATCAACCGGCATCGCAGGTAAGCATGTCTACAGCGAGTAGGACGACGATCGTTGCGGCGAAACGTCGTTGTTCCTGATCATTTGATCGATCAGACACTGAATGCGAGATCGTCTCTGCCTGGTATGACGAAAGCTCTCGGTGGTCTGCTGGGTTCAGGCAAAGCTCAAGGTGAGGTGTTCTACCGCACCGACTTATGATCGGCAGCCGAGCAGCGACGGCATGGAGCAATCGCAGTCGCCATGCTGGCGCCGTAACGGCTGCCGCAGCTGAACTCGCTACGTAGGCACGTACGATGACCGCGACGTCAACCGAGGTACCAGAGAGGGTCATCGCTCGATCACCCGTCGCCCCGGCAGCGGCAATCCTTGCGGCACTCAGCGTCTCACACATGCTGAACGATCTCGTTCAGTCAGTCCTCGCTGCGATCTATCCGATCCTCAAAGCTGAGTTCCGGCTCGATTTCGGTCAGATCGGCCTCATCACCCTGGTCTTCCAGGCGACGGCCTCAGTGCTGCAGCCGTTGATCGGGCTCTTCACGGATCGCAGGCCGATGCCCTTCTCGCTGGCCGTCGGCATGGGGTCGTCGTTGGTCGGGCTGGTCCTGCTCTCGGTGGCCTGGAGCTATGGCCTTCTGCTCGTTGCCGCCGGCCTCGTCGGGCTCGGGTCCGCGATCTTCCACCCGGAGGCGTCGCGCGTGGCAAGGCTCGCTTCCGGTGGGCGCTACGGTCTCGCGCAATCCATTTTCCAGGTCGGCGGGAATGCGGGGACGGCGCTGGGACCGCTCCTGGCAGCGCTCCTGGTCGTACCTCACGGGCAAGCGAGCGTCGTCTGGTTCGCGCTCGCCGCACTCACGGGCATTATACTACTGACGACGGTTGGAGCCTGGTACCGCAAGAATCTCTCGGACCATCCGTCGGGTTCTTCGTCCGAAATTCCTTCCAACAGGCCAGTATTCCCGAGGCGCCGGACGGTGGCGACGATCGGCATTCTCCTCGTCCTGATCTTCTCCAAGTATTTCTACATGGCAAGTTTCTCGTCCTACTACACCTTCTACCTGATCCATCGGTTCGGCGTGCCGATCGGCCAGTCGCAGGTCTACCTCTTCGTCTTCCTCGGAGCCGCCGCCGCGGGAACCATCCTCGGCGGGCCTATCGGGGACCGGTTCGGGCGCAAACCCGTGATCTGGGGCTCGATTCTCGGGATCCTGCCTCTCACGCTGGCGCTGCCCCACGCCAACCTGTTCTGGACCGTGGTCCTAACCGTGCCGATCGGCTTTATCCTCGCCTCCGCGATGCCGGCGATCCTGGTCTATGCTCAGGAATTGCTGCCAGGCCGCATCGGCCTTGTCGGCGGCCTCTTCTTCGGCTTCGCCTTCGGCATGGGCGGTCTCGGAGCCGCTGTGCTGGGCGAACTCGCGGATCGCACCAGCATCGAATTCGTCTACGCGCTATGCGCCTACCTGCCGTTCATCGGATTTGCAGCGGCGTTCCTGCCGCGGCTGCATCCGAAGGTCGCCGCGGCTAGAGCCTGACGACCCTTCAGCGCGCCTGAACCTTCAGACTGGGCCGGGACGGCTCACCGTCTGCACCGTCTCGAACCCTTCGAACTGCGGATGGCCGAGGTAGAGCGGCTTCGTCGTCGGCACCCGGCTATGCGCCTTGCGAAACTGCTCTGAGCGCGTCCAGGCTTCGAACGCCGCCTTCGAGGCCCAGATCGTGTGAGACGCGTAGAGGACGTGGTCCTCGTGCTCCGGTCCCTTCAGCAGCTGGAACTCGACGAAGCCTTCCATCTCGCCAAGGTGACTGTCACGTCCGAGCCAGACCTGCTCGAAATCCGTTACCGAATCCTTGACCACCTTGAACCGGTTCATGGCGATGAACATCACGTCGTCTCCCACTGATTTCGGCCGGAACTTAAAGCGGCGAGCCGCGCATCGATACCCGGCGCGACGCCGCGGTTCGCATGCGGCAATTACTGCGTCGATCCCGAATTTCGATAGCGCACAATCAAGCAGTGCATTTTCGGATCACAGCATTGCTCTGATGATCTCCAGGATTTTTCCGATTCCGAATGGCAACACGCTTGCCACGGCGATGTCGTTCGTGGTCAAGCTTGTCAGAACGATACTTCTTAACGATGGATGCCATCGCTTGTGGCATTCTCTCTCGGTTTCTAATACGTTATTCAGTGCTTTGGCGTGGCTCGGATGGCGAAGTATCGCGGCCGCGGTTCTACGCGAAGCCGAACCCTGGTTCGGGGCCCCACATTTTCATTCAGATGGACGCCCGCTCAAAAGGTCCGAGTCGGCGTACAGCGTAGCAGTTGGACCGTATCGAGTGACGATGCCTAAACAGACCACGGACGTCGACCGACTGGTTGGACTGCGCATAACCGCTCTTCGCAAAGCACGTGGTCTGAGCCAGACTGCTCTCGGCACGGCCGTGGGCGTCACTTTTCAGCAGGTGCAGAAGTACGAGAAAGGTCAGAACCGCGTCGGCGCCGGACGCCTGCGCGAGATCGCGAGGTTACTTGAGGTTCCGGTGTCCGCCTTCTTCGAGGAGGATGATAATAGCGGCCAAAGCGACGCATTCGGGTTCCTCGGGACGCAGGGTGCGATCGAGCTTCTGCGAGCATACGCGCTGATCGGCGACGACCAGCTCAGGCGCGACGTGCTCGCCCTCGTGCGGACCGCTGCGAAGATGGGCAAGCAGGCCCCCGTGGCGGAGCCGGGTGCCGCCTGAGCGGCATCATCGCCCGTTCAAGCGGCGATGAGGTGAAAGAAGCTGCCGGTCACGTGGCCACGCCTGTGACCGGCGAGCCCTTGGGCCATCCCTTCCGCATCGGTGACCTCGGCGAGTGCTTCGTCTCGGCTCGGCGGGGGGGTAATTTCGCTGGCGTAGTGAAATTCGTGGCCGACGAGCCGCCCTCCTGCCTGGCCGAGCACGCCGTCGGCGATCAGGGTCGCAACCCGATAGCCAAGATGGAGACGCCGGGCGCGGTATGACGTCGATACGGGAAGGAGCCCGAGCATCGGATGGGTGATGCCGTCGGCATCCTCGATGCTCTTGCCCAGCACCATGTAGCCGCCGCACTCTCCGTGGACTGACTTCGTTTCGGAAAAGCTCCTTAAGCCGTGGCGGAAGGTGTGCGCTTGAGCGAGCGTGCCAGCGTGCAGCTCCGGATACCCGCCCGGCAGCCAGCACACATCGCAATCCGGTGCCGGTGCCTCGTCGGCGAGCGGCGAGAACGCAACGAGTTCGGCGCCGGCCCGTCGCCAGCCGATCTCCAGATGCGGGTACAGGAACGAGAACGCTGAATCGGACGCGATGGCGATCCGCTGGCCGGGCGGCCGCGGCAGGAACGTCTCGCCGTGCGGAATCCCAGTGGAAGAAGCTGCGGCCAGGATGGCATCGAGGTCGAGGCCGGCTTCCGCGAGGTCCGCGAGCCGGTCGAGGCGCAGGTCGAGGTCGCCGGTCTCGCGCGCCTGGACGAGGCCGAGATGGCGCTCCGGTAGAGCCAGGCTCGCATCGCGCATCAGCGCTCCGAGGACCGGAATTCCGATGCGGGCCAGCCCTGTTTCGACGAGGCGCCGGTGGCGCGGACTCGCGACCTTGTTGAGGACGACCCCCGCGATCTTGATCCGAGGATCGTAGCGGGCGCAGCCGAGCGCCACCGCCGCGGCCGATTGTGCCGCACCGGAGACGTCCAGGACGAGGATCACCGGCCAGCCGTACCGGGCGGCGATATCGGCATTGGCGCCGGTCGCGCCCTCGCGTGCGACGATGCCGTCGAACAGGCCCATCGAACCTTCTGCGATCACCACATCCGCATCGGCCATGGCAAGCCCCGCCACCGCGTCGAGGAGGGATCCGGGCATCGCGAAGCTGTCGAGATTGACGCTCGGTTCGCCGGTCGCGGTCTGATGGAAGGCGGGGTCGATGTAATCCGGCCCGCACTTGGCGCCGCGCACGCGCAGGCCGCGACGGCGCAGGGCCCGCATCAGCGCGAGCGTGACCGTGGTCTTGCCCGAACTCGACCGGGGCGCCGCGACGAGGAGGCCGGGGATCACGATACAGCCCCTGTCGGACGGAAGCGGCGGTCGTAATCGGGCGAGTAGAGCGCGCTTTCCCGGAAGCGCTCCGCACCCAGCGCCGGACCGACCAGGATCAGGGCCGTCCGCTCGAGACCGGCGGCGGCCACCTCCGCGGCGATCGTCGCGAGCGTCCCCTGAAGGACGCGCTCGTCCGGCCAGGTCGCGCGGAACACGACGGCCACCGGGCAGTCGGTGCCGTAGAAGGGAGCGAGCTCCGCCACGATCCGGTCGATGACGTGGATGGAGAGGTGGAGCGCCAGGGTCGCACCGGTGGCGGCGAAGGCAGCGAGGCGCTCGCGGTCCGGCATGGCGCTCGCCCGGCCCGAGGTTCGGGTCAGCACGACGGACTGCGCCAGTTCCGGAACCGTCAGTTCGCGCCGCAGGACGGCAGCCGCGGCCGCGAAGGAGGGCACGCCCGGCGTCACCGTGTAGGGGATGCCGAGCCGATCGAGGCGTCGGGTCTGTTCGGCGAGGGCGCTCCAGATCGAGAGGTCGCCCGAATGCAGGCGCGCTACGTCCTGCCCGGCCTCCTGCGCTGCGACGTATTCGGCCGTGATCGCATCGAGATCGAGGGGCGCCGTGTCGACGATCCGGGCGCCCGGCGGGCACCAGCCAAGGATCTCCGGGGCGACCAGCGAGCCGGCATAGAGGCAGACAGGGCAGCGCGCGATGAGATCGCGCCCCCGTAGCGTGATGAGGTCCGCCGCTCCCGGCCCCGCTCCGATGAAGTGAACTGTCATGGCAGCCGGCTTTGCCCGGAAACGCGTGGCATTGCCAGGGCGCAGGTGGCGTAGGAACTGGCGATGCGCCGGAGGACGAGCCGGCCCTCCTCGCCGGAGGCGGCAAGAGCCGCGGCTTCGGCGACCGATCCGACACCCCGGCTCGCCTCGATCCGCGCCGAGCGCGTTTGAACGCGGTCATCGGCGGCCAGCATGTCGGCTTGTCCGATCGCGAGAAGCGGAATGCCCAGGGCTGCCGCCGCATCGATCGCGCCCTGATCTCTGGCGCGATCCTCGGCCGTGGCGAGCGCCGCGAGCCGATCTCGTGAGGCGCCGATGGCGTCGAGGGCCTGGACGACGAGGGCGACGATCTCGTCGACTCCGGTCTCGCGGCGAAACCCGATGCCGGCGACGAGGCCGGTCACGGCGTTCGAGCCGCCTTGGTCCAGGCCCATTGCGTCACCGGCATCGCGCTGCGCCAGCCATGCATTCCGCCGACGGGGTCGGCGCGGGCGACCGAGAGCCGTCGCAGCGTCCCGCCATAGCACGAGAAGGCCGCCAGCAGGGCCGCTTCGCCCTCGAGGGTGACGGCGTTTGCGACGAGGCGCCCCCCTGGCTTCAGGACATCGATCGCGCTGGAGAGGATCGCCGGCTCGGAGACACCGCCGCCGACAAAGATGGCGTCGGGCGCTTCCAATCCGGCGAGGATGTCCGGCGCGCGGCCCTGCACGATCCGGAGGTCCGGCACTCCGAGGTCGGCGGCATTGCGCCCGATCCGCTCCACCCGCTCGCTCTTCGCCTCGACGGTGATCGCGCGGTTGGCGGGGTGGCGCAGGCACCATTCGATCGCAACCGACCCTGCACCCGCGCCGACATCCCACAACAACTGCCCGGCCGACGGCTGCAGCGCCGCCAGGGTGACCGCGCGGATCTCGGACTTGGTGAGCTGCCCGTCATTCTCGAACCAGGCATCGGCGAGCCCGGGGCTCAGCGTCACCACGCGGGCGTCGGGGCCAGCCACGACCGCGATGGCGATGGTGTTCAGGGGGTCGATGTCCGCGAGGGCGAACCCCGCTGCATGGGCGCTGCGGATGCGCTCTCGCTCGCCGCCCATGGCTTCGAGAACGGTAATGACCGACGCCCCGAAGCCGCGCTCGACGAGGAGCGCCGCCACCGCGGCCGGGGTCGTTCCATCCCAGGACAGGACCAGCAGCCGGGAGCCGGGCTGCAGCGACGGGATGATGCGGGGGAGGGCGCGGCCGTGCAGGGTGAGGCAGGCGCATTCCGCCAGCGGCCAGCCGAGCCGGGCGCAGGCGAGGCTGAAGGAGGAGGGTTGGGGAAAGGCGGCGATCTCGGCCGGGGCGACGAAGCGGGCGATCTCGGCCCCGATGCCGTAATGGAACGGGTCACCCGTCGCCAGGATGCAGGTCGGCCGGCCGCGCCGCGCCAGGATCCCGGGATAGGCCTCGGTGATCGGCCGCGGCCACGCCTTCGCCTGGGCCTTCAGGGGGGATGCCAGGGCAAAGTGGCGTTCGCCGCCATAGACCACCTCTGCGTTGTCGAGGGCAGCGCTGGCGGCGGCGGTGAGGCCTGCGCGGCCGTCCTCGCCGATTCCGACGATGGCGAGCCAGCGGCCTGGGCTCGACTGCACCTCTCCCGTCATGGAACAAGACCGCCATGATTACGGGCGGCCTGCGCATCCTCATCCTCGGCGGCACCAGCGAGGCCAGCGCTCTGGTGGCCGGTCTGACGAATTGCTCGCATGACGTGACGCTCTCGCTTGCCGGCCGCACCGCCGTGCCGAAGGCCGAGCCCGTCCGCACCCGGATCGGCGGTTTTGGCGGCGTCGAGGGGCTGGCCGCCTGGCTGCGCGAGAATCGGACTGATCTCCTGATCGACGCCACGCATCCCTTCGCCGCGCGCATCTGCGTGAACGCGGCGGACGCGGCACAGGCGGTCGGCATCCCGATCCTGGCGATCCGGCGGCCGCCGTGGCCGCGTCAGCCCGGCGACCGATGGACCGAGGTCGACAGCGTCGCCGCCTGTGTCTCCGCCCTGGGAGAAGCGCCGCGCCGGGTCTTCGTCACCATCGGCCGTCTCGAACTCGCGGCTTTCACGGCGGCGCCCCAGCACGATTTCGTCGTGCGCACGATCGAGCCGGTAGGCGACGTAATGCCGGTTCCGCGCCTCACTACGATCGCGGCCCGCGGGCCGTTTCAGCAAGCCGACGAGGTGCGCTTCATTCGCGAGGCCGGAATCGAGGTTCTCGTCACCAAGAACTCGGGGGGCGAAGCCACCTACGGCAAGATCGCCGCGGCGCGGGCTTTGGAGCTGCCGGTGGTGATCGTACGCCAGCCGAGGAAGCCGGACGTGGCGCAGGTTCAGGATGCGGCGGAGGCGCTGGATTGGCTTCGCACCGCTATCGTCCCAGACAGATCCTGACCGGCTGCATAACCAAGAGAACGACCAATCCTCTCCCTCATCCTGGGGTGCTCGCGCATCGAGCCTCGAAGGAGGCCTCCAGCGACCACTGCGCGTTCTGGAGCCCTCCTTCGAGGCCTCCACTACGCTCCGGCACCTCAGGATGAGGACACTTTCTGGGAGAGCCGCAGGCTGGATCGAGGCGGTCATCGCGCCGGCACGCTGCGAGGCGTGTAGACGAAAGGCTGTTCGCCCTCGCCGCGGGTAACCAGCCGTGTCGCGGAGGCACCGATGATCACCATGGTCGCCATGTCGGCCGGCGCCTCGCGGGCCTCCGCCAAATTCAGGACCCGGATCGCCTCGTCCGGCCGCGAGACCGCGCGGGCGAAGATGACGGGCGTGGCGGCTGCGCGGATCTCCACCGCGAGCCCGAGGGCGGCGCCGAGCTGCCAGGGCCGGGCCGAGGAGATCGGATTGTAGAGCGCCACCACGAAATCGGCCCGCAGCACCGCCTCGAGCCGCGCCGTGATCACCGGCCAGGGCTTGAGGTTGTCCGAGAGCGAGAGCGCGCAGAAATCCCCGCCGAGCGGCGCCCCGAGACGGGCGGCGGCGGCGAGCATGGCGGTGATGCCGGGCTCGACCCGGATGTCGAGGCGCCGCCAGGCCGGGTCGCCGGCCTCCACAGCCTCGAACAAAGCCGCCGCCATGGCGAAGACGCCGGGATCGCCGCCGGACACGACCGCGACCCGACGCCCGGAGGCGGCGAGTTCGAGAGCCTGGCGTGCCCGGTCGACCTCGACCCGATTGTCGGAAGCGTGTCGCACGAGGCCCGGCCGCTCGGGCACGCGGGCGACGTAGGGGATGTAGCCGATGAGGTCCTCGGCCTCGCCAAGGGCTTCGGCGGCGGCGGCGGTGAGGAGGCGCGGGTCGCCCGGCCCGAGGCCGACGACCGTCACGGAGCCTGTCACGGCCGGCGGCCCTCGCCGGGCACCAGCACCATCGAGAAATAGGGCGCGACGTCGTCGGGCTTCTCGGCGAGGGCGACGATGGACTCGCCCGCCATCGTGCCGCGCTCGACATAGACCGCGCGTTCCAGGAGCCCGGCCTCCGCCAGGGCCTTGCGGACCTTCGGCAGGTGCCGGCCGAGCTTCATGATCACGGCGGCGTCGGTGAGGCGCAGCTTCTCGGCGAGCGCGGCGTACGGGAGGGTGGCCGGCAGGACGGTGAGCACGTCGTCGCCCCAGGTGATCGGGGTGCCCGCCCTGGTCCAACAGCCGGACATGCCGGTGACGCCGGGCACGACCTCCACCGGGAAGCGATCCTTTAGCCGCCGCCAGAGATGCATGAACGAGCCGTAGAAGAACGGATCGCCCTCGCTGAGGATCGCCACGTCGCGGCCCATCGCGAGTTGGTCGGCGAGCTGCCCCGCCGCATCGTCGTAGAACCCGGCGAGTGCCGAGACGTACTCCGCGTCGTCCGGCGGCAATTCGGTGGTGTAGGGATAGACCAGCGGGAATTCGCGGGCGGGATCGCGCATCACCGCGTCGGCGATGGTGCGGGCGTTGCCGCGCCGGCCCTTCTTGCAGAAATGGACCAGAACCGGCGCCTCGCTGAGCACCTTCACGGCCCGAACGGTGAGGTATTCCGGGTCGCCCGGCCCCATCCCGACACCGAACAACGTCCCGGTGACGGCGATCCGCGGCACCGAGGGCTCGTCATGGGGGAGGGCGGAGGCAAGCCGCTCGGTCGCGTCCATCACTCGACCTCGTTCGCGAGGGCGTTGACCGCTGCCGCCGTCATGGCGCTGCCGCCGCGCCGTCCGTGGACGACGATGAAGGGCACGCGGCCGTCGCGGGCCAAGGCCTCCTTCGATTCCGCCGCGCCGACGAAGCCGACCGGGATGCCGATGACGGCCGCCGGCGGGGCGATGCCCTCGTCGAGGAGTTCCAGCAGGCGGAACAGGGCAGTGGGCGCGTTGCCGACGGCGACGATGCTGCCGGGCAGGTGCTCGCGCCAGAGTTCCATCGCGGCGGCCGTTCGCGTCGTTGCCATCTCGGCGGCTAGGCCCGGCACGCGCGGGTCGCTTAAGGTACAGATCACCCGGTTATCGGCCGGGAGCCGGGAGCGGGTGACGCCGTCGGCGACCATGCGCACGTCGCACAGGATCGGCGCGCCGCGCTTCAGGGCGGCGGCGCCGGATTCGGCGAAGTCGACAGAGGCTTCGACGTCGGCCGGCAGGTCGGTCATGCCGCAGGCATGGATCATCCGCACCACGACCCGCTCGCCGATGCCGTGGAACCGGGAGAGGTCCGCCTCCTCGCGGATCATCGCGAAGGAGCGGGCATAGATCGCCTGCCCGTCGCGCAGGTAGTCCGACCGCGAGGCGGTGGGCGAGGTCATGGCGTGGTCCTGAAGGCGTGACTGAGCGGTGTCGAGGGGTCGGCCCTCCTTAGACGCTCCAGCGCCGCCTCGAAAGTCAGTTGCGTCGCCGGCAATGCAGACGGAGCACCCTCGACGACGATACCGTAGAGGCCGGCAACCCCAACGAGGGTGAGGTCGGCGGCGGCAGGGTGAGCGCAGCCCTTGGCGCAGCCGGAGACATGCGCGCGTAAGCCACGCTCGGCGAAAGGCCGGAAGACGTCGGCGAGGCGCGCGGCATCGGCGAGCGTCGCCGTCGAACCGGAGGCGCAGGCCGGGGCGCCGGGGCAGGCCGCCACGGCAGTGCGGGGATCGTGAGCGGTAGTGATGAACCCAGCCTTCGCCAGGGCGTCCTGGGCGCGCTCTGCTCCAACGAGATGGCTCGATAGGAGGACGAAGCCGCGGCTCGGCGAGAGATGGATGTCGCTCGCCAGCCCCTCGGCCTCATCGGCGAGCCGATCGAGGCTGTCGGCGCCGCACCGGCCGAAGGGCGAATCGATGGCAAGGGCGGTCCCGCCGTCACCAAGATCGATGACGCCGCAGACGGCCGTCCTTCCACCCGCGCCCTCATCCTGAGGCGCCGCGTCAGCGGCCTCGAAGGAGGCTTCCAGTGCCAAATGCGTTTCCTGGAGGCCTCTTTCGAGGCCTCCGCTGCGCCCCGGCGCCTCAGGATGAGGGCGAAGGGTGGGATGGACCGGAGGAACACGGACGAGGTGATCGCGCGAAGCCCGTATGAGCCCGTTCCTCTCGGTGGCCGGGAGGTCGCGCATTCGGCGCGCACCGCTGACGGCCAGAGAACGAAGGGCGACATCGACCACGGAGACAGCGTCTTCTTGGAACTTACAGGCGAACCAAGCGAGGCCATCCGGACCGGCAAGGGCTACGCGACAGGCTCCGGCGGCCATAGCACCCGCCGCCCTTTCCCGGATCGTGCTCCGCTGACGCTCCGCCCGTCCGGGGATGGGCGCGGTGTTATCGAGGACGATACGGATGTCTGCGTCGTTGGCAGCGAGGCTTGCCGCGAAGGGCGATCCCGCCTCTTCGACCGCCACCAGCGTCTTTGCCGGAAGGCCCGGTATCTCGAGCCCGATCTCCTCGATCGCCCAAGCGAGGGCCATCACGTCGTGGCCGGCCAGCGGAGGCGTCAGCGTCAGCCGCTGAGGGCCGCCATCGTCGCGCCTGTCGCCGAGGCCCGCTTCCGTGAGAAAGGCGGCAAGGGGTGAGCTCGTGGCCTCGGTGACGCCGCGAATCTGCAGGTTCGCTCGCGCCGTCACGTCGATATGGCCGTTACCGAAGCGCCGCGCGGCGTCCGCCACGGCCCTCGCCTGTCCGGCAGTCAGGATGCCGAGCGGAGGATGCACCCGCGCCAGCAAGCCGTCGCCGGTCGGCATCGGCCGGGCGAGGCTCGGACACCAGCCGCGGCGGTGCGGAGTGTCTGGCTGAACGCGGCGCAGGGCGGTCATTCGGCGGCCTCGCGCAGGAGCTCGTCGGCGGCCATGGCGTTGCGGCGTGTCTGCCAGAGTCCGCGCTCGCGAGCATCGTCAAACCGCTCGAGGATGGCGCGGGCCGCCGCCGGGTTGGCCGCGCGAAGCCGATCGAAGGTCTCGGCATCGGCGATGAAGGCGCCGTAGAGCCGGTCGAGATCGGCGTCCGAGACGGCATCGGTCGTCGCGGCGAGGACGAAGACCGCGTCGACCCCCTGCGCCAGTTCCTGCGCGCCGCGATAGCCGTGCCGGAGCTGCGCCGCGATCCAGCGCGGATGGGTGAGCTTGCCGCGGATCAGACGGGAAACGTCCTCGCGGGCCGTGCGGGCGCGGGGCGTCTCGGGCTTGGAGACGTCGAGGCTGTAGAGGGTCGGACTGGCGCCGGACAGAGCCGCAGCGGCGGCGAACCCGCCCATGGCCTCGACCGCGGCATCGCCGTCGAGGAGGTCGCGCTCGGCGACGTCGAAGGCATGGACATAGGCATCGGCCCGCGAGACCCGATCGGCGAACCCATCGTCGGGCAGATCGGAGGCGCCCCCATAGGCGTGGGTGGTAGCGTCGAGATAGGCCCTGCCGAGCTCGTCCCGGTTCTCCCAGGCGCCGTCGAGGGCGAGTTCGCCGGCTCCCGCACCGTAGCGACCCGGCGCGGCGCCGTAGATCCGTGCCGGCGTCTCGCCACGGCGAACGGCAGCGGCGAGAGGATTCTCCTCATCGCTTTCCGACCGCTCGGCGACGGCGCGGGCGGCCCTGTCGAGGAGCGAGAGCGTCTCGGGAAAGGTATCGCGAAAGGCGCCGGAGACTCGCACCGTCACGTCGATGCGCGGGCGATCGAGGAGGGCGAGCGGCAGGATCTCGAAGCCGGTCACACGGGTCGAGGCATGGTCCCAGACCGGGCCCACGCCCATCAGGGCGAGGGCGTGGGCGACGTCCTCGCCGCCGGTGCGAAGGGTCGGCGAGGCCCAAAGATCCATGACGATGCGCGCGGGATACTCGCCCTCGTCCTGCAGGTAGCGCAGCACCACGGCATCGGCGGCTTTTGCCCCGAGCGTCGCTGCGGCGCGGGTCGGGATCGCGCGCGGGTCGAGGGTGGTGAGGTTTCGCCCCGTGGGCATGACGTCGGCGCGGCCGCGTGAGGGCGATCCGGCAGGTCCCGGCGGCACGAAGCGGCCGTCGAGGGCGGCGAGCAGGCCCGCCCGCTCACCGGCTGCGCAGGCCCTCACGGCCTCGGCGGCATCCGGCGCGGCCTCACCGAAGACGTGGAGCCCGTCGCGGGTGGTGACCTCGGCGAGATCGCAGAGATGCGCGTCGAGGGCGGCCAGCGCATCGGCCATCGGCGTGTCGGCATCGATGCCGGCCCCGGTCGTGAGCCCTTCGGCCTGCGCCTCGTCGAGGATCGACCGGCTCAGGATCGCGGCCCGGCGCGGGTCGAGCACGCTCGCTGCCGAGTATTCCTCGACGAGCTCGCGCAGGCGCGCCGCCTCCGGGCTCAGGCCTGCCTGCACCGCCTGCGGCGTCAGGTGGCCGAGGGCGATGCCGCCGAGCCGGCGCTTCAGCGGCGCGGCCTCGCCCGGATCGTCGACGATGAAGGGATAGATCACCGGCAAGGCGCCGATGCAGAGCGCCGGCCAGCAATCCGGCGACAGGGCGACGGCCTTGCCCGGCAGCCATTCGGTGGTGCCGTGGGTGCCGAGATGGATCAGCGCATCGAAACGTCTCCGCAGCCCGAGATGGAAGGCGAGATAGGCATGCGTCGGCGGCTCGTCGGGGTCGTGGTAGCCGGCCTTCCGGTCCGAGCATCGGCCGCGGTCGGGCTGGAGGAAGATGCGTAGTTGACCACACCTGCCGCCCACAACCTCATCCTGAGGTGCCGCGTCAGCGGCCTCGAAGGAGGGCTCCAGAGGCCGCTGCGATCCCTGGAGTCCTCCTTCGAGGCTTCGCGCCTCAGGATGGGGGTCCGGGTTGGAGACTGAGGAAACGGAGCGGAACCGGAAGGCGCCCCTCGTAAAGAACGGGTCATCCTCCGGTCTGCCCCAACGCGCATCGAGGGTCGCGCGCAACGCCTCCGGCAGCCCGGCGAGCCAGGCACGGTAATCGTCCAGCGGCACGATGAAGTCGGGTTCGTCCTCGGTGAGCCCGCGCATCAGCTGTTCGGCGTCCGGCAGGTCTCGAACCGTGTAGCCTTCGGCCTGCAGAACCGAGGCGATCGCGCGTGCGCTCTCCGGCGTGTCGAGTCCGACGGCAAAGCCGGCCCGGCCGCCGCGGGCCGGGTAGTCCGACAACACCAGGGCGATCCGACGTTCGGCCGGCGGAAGGCGTCTCAGCCTGATCCAGGCGGCGGCCCTGTCGGCCAGAGCCGCGATGCCGTCGGCATAGGGCCGCGCTCGGCGCCCGCCGAAGCCCTCGACTTCCGGGGCCTCCTCCTTGAACGAGATCGGGAAGCCCGAGAGGCGACCGTCGAATTCGGGCAGAGCGATCTGCATGGCGAGGTCGGCGGCGCCCATGCCGCGCGAAGAGGCCGCCCAGGCGTCACGGGGCGAGCCGAGGGTGAAGGCCTGGATCACCGGGCAGTCGGCGGCGTCGAGGACGAAGCCGGCATCCTCGCGGGCCGAGAAGGCGGTGGCGGCGATGACGATGTCGGGCTTCTGCCGTGCGATCGCGTCTCGAAGGGCGCCAAGCGCCTCCGGGTCCTTGAGGCTCGACACCGCGACCGCGACGGAGGCGATGCCACGGGCGCCGAGTTCGGAGGCGAGCACCGCCGCCGGCCCGCTATCGCCGCCCAGGATCGCCGAGCGATAGACGAGGAGGAGCGCGAGCGGCGCGTTGTTCCCCTCGCGATCGGCAATGGAGCTGCGCCCCACTTCGCGGGCATGCTCCCACGACACAGGCCCGCAGCCAGGGCAACAGGTAAAGCCGCGCGGCAACGCCTGTGGCGGCTCAGCCGCGATGGGCCAGCCGATCTCGCCGGCGAGCCGCCGCAGCATCCGGCGCAGGTTGCCTGATCCTCCGGCGCGGAAATAGGCGTCCAGGGTCGCCGACATCTCAGGTGAAACGGTGGAAAAAGCGTCGAGCCGCGCATCCGGCCGGTCATCGCCGGGCAGGACAGCCAGGGCGACGCCATGGCTGCGGGCGGCCGCCGAGGCGCGCTCGACTCCGTAGCGCCAATAATCGAGGCCGCCGAGGCATCGGATCACCACGATCCTGGCCTTGGCGATCACCGCCTCGACATAGAGGTCCACCGACATCGGATGGCGGAGCTTCGCCAACTTGGCGAGCCGAAGGGTTGGGAAGTGGGCCTGCTGATAGTCCGCCGCTTCCGCCGAATGCGCCGCCGCCACGCCGACGAGGTCGGAATCGGTGAAGGACAGGAAAACGACATCCCCCGGCGCCTGCCCGAGATCGACCGCGGCTTCGCCCTCGTCGAGGGAGACCGTATCGATGCGGATCAGGTGCATGGCGAGCTATCCCGCCAAAGCCGACGCCACCGCGTCCCGGTCGAAGCCCTTCAGGCCGATCACCACGAGGCGGCCGTCGCGGGTTTCATTGCCGCGCCAGGGTCGGTCGTAATGGTGCACGACGCGGGTGCCGACGCCCTGGACGACGAGGCGCATCGGCTTGCCCGACACTTCGGCGAACCCCTTGATCCGCAGGACTCCCGCCGTCTCGGTGGCGCGGGCGACGCGGGCCGCAAGATCCTCCGCCGTGGCGCTGGGTGGAACCGTGATCGCGACGGTGTCGAAATCGTCGTGGTCGTGATCCTCGCCCTCGCCATGATGCGAAGGACGGTTCTGGAGATCGTCTTCCGCCGCCGCACCGAGGCCGAGCAGCACCGCAGGGTCGATGCGGCCTTGCTCGGTCTCGACCATCTTCACGGCGCGGGGCAGATGCGCCTCGATCTCGGCGCGCACGGCGGCGCGGCCGGCCTCGTCGAGGAGGTCGGCCTTGTTGACGATGACGAGGTCGGCGCAGAGAAGCTGGTCCTCGAACACCTCCTCGAGGGGATTGTCGTGGTCGACGCTCGCATCCTCGGCGCGCTGGGCGGCGAGGGCGGCCGGATCGTCGGCGAAGAACCCTGCGGCCACAGCGGGGCCGTCAACCACCGCGATGACCCCATCCACCGTCACCCGCGAGCGGATCGCAGGCCATTGGAAGGCCTGGACCAGAGGTTTCGGCAAGGCGAGTCCCGAGGTCTCGATCAGGATGTGCTCGGGCGGCTCGGCCCGGTCGAGGAGCTTGTTGAGGGCAGGCACGAAATCGTCGGCGACGGTGCAGCAGATGCAGCCATTGGCGAGCTCGACGATGTCCTCGTCGCCGCAGCCCTCAATGCCGCAGGCGGCCAGAAAAGAGCCGTCGAAGCCTATATCGCCGAACTCGTTGACGACGATCGCGAGGCGGCGCCCGCCGGCATTCTCGACGAGGTGGCGCACGAGGGTCGTTTTGCCGGCCCCGAGGAACCCGGTGACGATGGTGCAGGGAATCTTCGACACGAGGCTCATTCGGCTGCGTCCGCGAGAGGGTGGGCCGCCCTTGGCGGGAACGGTGGGATCCGGGCGACGACGCCCTTGCGGAAGGCCTCGGGCCTCGCCTTCCAGGGTACGATTCCGTCCGGCGTGCCGGCATAGAGACTCAAGCCGTCGAGGATCGTCGCGGCGGATGCCGCAGGGTCGAGGTCGCCGTAGATGTAGGTCCAGCGGCCCTCCGACGCGACGGCGACGGTGCAGGGGCGCTTGCAGACCGACAGGCACTCGACGCCCTCGATCCGGACATCGTCGCTGGCATTCACAGCCTGCAGCGCCGTGAGCAGGCGCGCGCCGGCGCGCGCCTCCGATGCGTCGTCCCCCATGCGGCAGGTGGTGCAGACGTAGAGGACGACCTCAGGCACGGGCAGCAGCCGGGCGCGGGCGGGCGACGATGGCCCAGGCCCATGCGAAGGCGAGGCCGATCACGCTCCAGAACACGAAGCTGATCCCGAGCGAGCGCGCCGCGAACTGCGCAGCGTAGCCGGCCGGCAGCGCGGAGGCGGTGTGGTCGGTCTCCGGCGCCCCGGCGAGATGAGGCGTGACCATGAGGACGAGGCCGCCGAGGATGGCGATCGTCGTGCGACGGATCGCGACGAGGTAGAGGCCGATCGCCGTTGCAAGGGCCGTCATCACCCACCAATACTGACGGGTTTCGAGAGGGGCCGCCGGCATGCCGGGCAGTTCCGGCGGAAGGCCGAGCGCCGGGGCGAGGGAGACCGCGAGGAAGCCGGCGATCGCGAAGCCGAGGCTCGTCTCCGGCGTCGGTTCGCGGCCGCAGGCGAGGAGGACTGCGCCCAGCAGGAGCGCGTATCCGACGCCGCCGACGAGGGTCGCGAGAGCCGTGAAGGCCATGCGCTGAAAGCCGGGCGCCGGCGCCCAATCGGTCGCCTTGGCGACTTCGTCGTGCGAATGAGCCCCGCCATGCACGCGAACGATCAGCGACGGAAGTTCGGCAAACGACGCCGCAGGCGCCGCGGCCTGCGTCTCGTAGCGCTCGGCCGCGATTATCAGCGGCGAGGTCAGCGTCAGCTGGAGACCGGTGGCGACGATAGCCGCGATGAAGCCGGCGACGAGAGCCGCCGACACGAGCCGGATGATCATGGGATGGATCCTGCCTTCAGGTCCTGGACGGACGGATCAGTGGCAGGGGAAGTTCTGCGCGTGGCGGAAATCGTGAGCCGCATTGTGGAGCGCCATCGAGGGCGCGAAGCCGGCCATGAAGACGAGGCCGAGGCCGAGCATGGCGGCGACCAGGACGGCGCCGAGGCGCTCGTTGGTGCGGGTGCCGGCAAGGGTGAGAGTGCTGGTCGTCATCGGCTTCAAGTCTCCAACCGCCCCGCCGGCGGCGTCGAGGATATGCGGGAGGACGGCAGGTCTCCTGGCTCGCGGGTCGCTGTCCCTGCCGCCTTCCCGGATCGCTCCAGTGGCCGATGGCAGGCACTCGCCGCTCACAGTTGCGGGGGCAGCCGCGGAATCCAAGGTCTCCCTCGTCACCGCATTCCCTTTTCACCCCGTCGCCGGGGCACCGTCCGACAACGCTTCTACGCTCTCGCGCCGTGGCTTACAACGCGCTCCGCGTCAGCTTTCTCGCCTTCGTTGACCGGGGCCCCGTGTTTCGCGCTAAAGGACGCCGATGCGGCAGGCTTCTCCTCAGGTTACACTGGTGCTCGGCGGCGCACGCTCCGGCAAGAGCGTCCATGCCGAGGCCCTGATCGAGGCCATGCCGCCACCCTGGCTCTACATCGCCACCGCCCAGGCCTTCGACGACGAGATGCGGGCGCGGATCGCGCTCCATCGCGAACGGCGCTCGACGGAGTGGGTGACGCGCGACGCGCCGATCGATCTCGCCGAGGCTGTCGCGGCCGCGCGGGGCCCGGTGCTGGTCGATTGCCTGACCCTGTGGATGACCAACCTGATCCTGTCCGAGGCCGACATCCCGAACGCCGTCGATGGCCTCCTCGACGCCTGCGCCTCCGTGGCGGGCCCCATCGTGCTCGTCGGCAACGAGGTCGGGCTCGGGATCGTGCCCGACAACGCGCTCGCCCGGCGTTTTCGCGACGAGGCCGGCCGGCTGCATCAGCGCCTGGCGGCGCAGGCCGACCGCGTGATCTTCATGGTCGCCGGGCTGCCGATACTCGTCAAACCTCAACCCGGACTGTCCTCATGAGCATCGACGACGCGACCCGCCACCGCGAGAAGATGGAGAAGCGCAAGGCCGTCCAGGACGCCGAAGTGGCGGAGAAGACGATCGAGAAGGGTCTCCTCATCGTCAATACCGGCCCCGGCAAGGGCAAGACCACTGCTGGGCTCGGCCTCGTACTCAGGGCACTCGGTCATGGCTGGCGGGTCGGCGTGGTGCAGTTCATCAAGGGCGCCTGGGACACAGGCGAGAAGCACGCGCTCAAGGCGTTCGGCGACCGGGTGGCGTGGCATACGCTCGGCGAAGGCTTCACCTGGGAGACGCAGGACAAGGCCCGCGACATCGCCGCCGCCGAGCAGGCCTGGGCCAAGGCCATCGAGCTCATGGACGACCCGACGATCGGCCTCGTCCTCCTCGACGAGCTCAACATCGCGCTGCGCTACGATTACCTGCCGATCGGCGATGTAGTCGCGGCCTTTCAGGCGCGCCGGCCTGGGCTCCACGTGATCGTCACCGGCCGCAACGCCAAGCCGGCGCTGATCGAGGCCGCGGACCTCGTCACCGAGATGGGCAGCGTCAAGCACCATTTCGCGGCGGGGGTTAAGGCGCAGGTGGGAATCGAGTTTTGAGGCGCACGACCTGCGTCGCCCTCCCACGGACATCTCGGGCGGTCAGGCGACTTCCGGATACCACCGCCGAGCATAGGCAGGAGAAAGGTCGAGACCTTCGGGCTTCTCGATTTCGTCAGGTTCCGATTCTGATCCATCGAGACGCCAAGCGAGATAGCTGAGAACCGCACTGATCGCCGCACGCGTGAAGGGCTTCTCGAACACCCCGATCGCCCCACCGAAATCGTCGTAGATGCGCCGACGATTAGCCGTGAGGAAAAGAACCTTCGCATTGGAGACCGATGCAATTTCATCCGCGACGTCCTTGCCGGTCGGACCGTCTGCAAGGCTAAGATCGACGAGGGCGATATCAGGCTGCTGGCTCCGAGCCAGGGCGCTCGCAGTCGGCCTGTTCGCTGCGGTGCCGACATGAATATGGCCGCAGGAAACGATAATATACTCGAGCTGTTTCGCGATCAGAAATTGATCTTCGACGATGAGTATCTGGAGCGCCTCGCTGTTCATAGCTGACGTCCTACAAAGTCAAAGGCAGGCTGATCTTTACGAGAGTTCCTGGAGAGCCGGGAAGCCATTCGATCTTTGCCTTCAACTGGACGATCAGGGTCTCGATGAGGGTCCGCCCGAAGCTGCTCCGCTGGGGAAGCTCCTTGGGCATGCCCATCCCGTTGTCGCGAATGCTGATCTCGCAGAGGTTGCCGGCAGGCCTGACGGCGACGTTGAGATTGCCCTGCTGACCTATGGGGAAAGCGTGCTTCAGGGCATTGGTGATCGCCTCGTTGATCACGAGCGCGACGCAGGCGGCGGCGTTGGGCCTGATCATCACCGCCTCTGTTTCCATCACGAGGTCGATGTCTCTTCGACCTGTCGCCGCCACGAGATTGGCCGCGATCTCACAAGTGAACTCGGCAATGTCGAACTCGCCGATGTCGTCGGCCTGATAAAGACGTTTGTGGACAAGGCCCATCGCATCGACTCGATCGAGCATCTCCTGAAGCGTTTCTTTGACGCGATCATCCGGAATGCTCATCGATTGCATCATGAGCATCGCGCTGATCATCTGCAGGTTGTTTTTAACGCGGTGATCGACCTCGTGCATCAGGAGGCGGGTGCGTCGAAGGGCTTCTTCCAGTTCGCGCGTCCGGACCGCCACCTGCCGCTCGAGATCCTGCTGAAGGTCAACAGCATGAAGCTCATGCTGCTTGCGCTCGGTCGCGTCGAGTTGTGACGCGAAGAAATACTGAACACCTCCATCGACGTCTCTGACCGGACTCAGGTAGAGGGCATTCCAAAATGTCGTTCCATCCCGTCGGTAGTTCAGGATATCGATCGCGATGTCCCTGCGGGCCGCAATCGCGTTCCTGATCTCCGAGACAGCCCTGGGATCGGTGTCCGGCCCTTGGAGGAAGCGACAGTTCCGGCCCGTCACCTCGTCCCGCGAATAACCGGTCATGCGGAGGAAGGCGTCGTTGGCGAATATGATCGGATTGTCGGGCTGAAGGATGTCGGTGATGACCATTGGCATGGGCGATGACCGAATCGCGGCCGAAAGGGGGTCTCCCTGGCCCCGCGGCAGACGAAGGCCCTCAGTCAACGTCCACGCATCCGCACTCTCCATTGTTGAACCTCCCGACTGACGAAACGGCAATGTACAATCCTCAAGGGTCCATCTCCGGATCGCACCATAGAGTTATCCAGCTTTGATTCAATACAACCGATGAAGAACCTGAAATGAATTTAAAATTAATCAGTATGACGACGATCGAATGATGGTTCCGGTCAGTTCAGCCCATGCGGGGACACCAACAGGATTCCGTTCGCCGACAATGCCATCCGCCATCATGATCCAAGGCACCGGCTCGGATGTCGGCAAGTCGCTGATCGTCGCCGGTTTGTGCCGGGCCTTCGCCAATCGCGGGCTGATCGTGCGGCCGTTCAAGCCGCAGAACATGTCGAACAATGCGGCCGTCACCGCCGATGGCGGCGAGATCGGCCGGGCGCAGGCGCTTCAGGCGCGGGCGGCCCGGGTGGCGCCGTCCGTCCACATGAATCCGGTGCTGCTCAAGCCGCAGAGCGAGACCGGTAGCCAGGTGGTCGTGCAGGGCCGAATGGTCGGCACCGCAGGGGCACGCGACTACCAGGCCTGGAAGCCGCGGCTCCTGGCCTCCGTGATCGAGAGCTTCGAGCACCTGCGAGCCCAGGCCGACATCGTCGTGGTGGAAGGTGCGGGCTCGGCCTCCGAGGTGAACCTGCGCCGGGGCGATATCGCCAATATGGGCTTTGCCCGCGCGACGGGGACGCCGGTCATCCTGCTCGGCGATATCGACCGCGGCGGCGTCATCGCCAGCCTCGTTGGGACCAAGGCCGTGATCGAGCCCGAGGATGCCGCGATGATCCGCGGCTTCATCGTCAACCGCTTCCGCGGCGATCCGAGCCTGTTCGCGGACGGCATGGCGGTGATCGCCGAGAGGACCGGCTGGCAGAGCTTCGGCCTCGTCCCGCATTTCCCCGACGCCGCCCGCCTGCCGGCGGAGGATATCCTCGGCCTCGCCGGCTCGCCCATGGGAGCGGGCAAGCGCGTGGTGGCGGTGCCGGTGCTGCCGCACCTGTCGAATTTCGACGATCTCGATCCGCTGCGGGCGGAGCCCGGCGTCGCGATCGTACTGGTGCGGCCGGGCGAGGCGATCCCAGGCACCGCCGATCTCGTGCTGTTGCCGGGATCGAAGACCACCATCGACGACCTTGATGTCCTGCGCGCGGAGGGCTGGGACGTCGACATCTCGGCCCATCTAAGGCGTGGCGGCCGGGTGCTGGGGCTCTGCGGCGGGTTTCAGATGCTCGGCCGCCGGATCTCAGATCCATACGGAATCGAAGGGGCGCCGCGCTCGGTGCCCGGCCTCGGGCTCCTCGACGTCGACACCGTGATGACGCCGCTCAAGCGCCTGGAGGCGGTGACGGGAACGAGCCTGCCCGACGGCGTGCCATTCGCAGGCTACGAGATGCATGTCGGCGAGACCACCGGACCGGATGCGGCGCGGCCGACCCTGCGCTTCGCCGACGGGCGCATGGACGGGGCGATGTCCGCCGACGGCCTGATCAGCGGCACCTACGTCCACGGCCTGTTTGCCGACGACCGTCAGCGCGCGGCCTGGCTCGCCCGCCTCGGGACCGTCTCAAGCGGCGAGGGCTACGAGGCCGGGATCGACGCGGTCCTCGACGCGCTCGCCGGCCACATCGAGGCCCATGTCGCCTGCGACCAGTTGCTGGCCATCGCCGCCTCCTGACCACGAAGGGACGTTTCCGTATGCGCCTGAGATCCTTCCTGCCGCCCGTCCTCGCGATCCTGATGACCAGCCCGGCTCTCGCCATCGATTACCGTTGGACCAGCGGTACCGGTCAGGGAACGGTCGAGGCGAGCATCCGCAACCGGACGGGGAGCACCTTCAGGGTGTTCTGCGGCTCGGGGACCGACGACCGGCAGATGGGTATCCTCCTCGAAGGTCTGGCAACGACGGCGCCGAAGGGCCGGCCGCTCGACGTGCAAGTTGTCGTCGACGGGAAGAACTTCCCCTTCGCGGTCACGGATGGCTACGGTGTCGTGTCCGCCCGAAGCAGCCGCTTCGATCTGGAGGCGATGGCCAAAGCGATGCTGGCGAGCAAGGCGACGAGCTTCACGATCGAGTATCCGAGCCTCGACAAGTCCGAGACCTTCCCCCTCGGCGATGTCGCTGATGCGCTTTCGGACCGAGGCGGCACGATCGTGACGCCCTGCCTCTGAGGTCCTGCGGCGTCAGACGATTGCCATCAGACAGCCGAGCAATGCGAGGCCGAAGAGGATGAGGCAGGCGGTGCGGTAGAGCGCGAGCGCGCGCTCCACATCCGCAGGGCCTGCTTCGGAACGTCCGTCGCCCATCCAGGCATCCTCGACGCGGATCGCGCCGTAGACGCGAGGGCCGGCGAGGCGCAGGCCGAGGGCGCCGGCCATGGCGGCTTCCGGCCAGCCGGCATTGGGCGACCGGTGGCGGCCGGCATCGCGGCGCACGGCCCGCCAGGCATTCCGAGCCGAGGCGCCTCGGTGGCATGCCGCGGCCGCGACGATCAGGCCAGCGGCGAGGCGCGAGGCCGGTAGGTTGACGACATCGTCGAGCCGGGCCGAGGCCCAACCGAAGGCCTCGTGGCGGAGCGTCCTATGGCCGATCATGCTGTCGGCGGTGTTGACCGCCTTGTAGAGGGCGCCCCCCGGCAGGCCGCCCACGCCGATCCAGAAGGCCGGTGCGACGATTCCGTCGGAGAAGTTCTCGGAGAGACTCTCGATCGCGGCGCGGCAGATCCCGGCCTCGTCGAGGCTTTCAGGATCGCGCCCGACGATCATCGCCACCGCGGAGCGACCTCCCGCAAGTCCATCGCTGCGCAGCCCCTCGGCGACGCGGGCGACATGATCGTGGAGGCTGCGCTGGGCCGGCAGGGCGGCGCAGGCGAGGCCGAGGAGTACGCTTCCCGGCCATAGGCCCGCAAGGCCGGCGAGAGCGCTTAGGGCGAGAGCGACGCTCGCCACAACCGCCAGCACGACGACGAGGGCGCAAATGCCGGCGATGCGGCGCCGGATCGGATCGCCCCGGTTCAGGCCGGTGTCCAGGGTGCCGATGAGGCGGCCGATCCAGGTGACAGGATGGCCGAGCGCCCTGTAGAGCGCGTCCGGATAGCCGGCCGCCGCCTCGATCGCGAGGGCCAGCGCCAGGATCGGAAGCGTGTCGGGCGTATGGGTGAGGGCGGTCCAGGGCATGTCGCGGCGGAGGCCTCTCGGATGGGGGCGCCGATCGCCCATGGCGGCGACCTCGACGCGGCCCGGCGCCTGTTTCCAGAAGCGCCGGAGCCGTGGGTCGACCTGTCCACCGGGATCAATCCGGTGCCCTATCCGTGTCCGCCGCTCGAAGCCAGCGCCTTCACGCGGCTGCCCTCCGCGGCGGATCTCGCGGGCCTCATCGCGGCGGCGGCGGAGGCCTACGGCGCCGATCCGGAGGCGATCGTTGCGGCACCCGGAACGCAGATCCTGATCGAGACTCTGCCGCGGCTGCGCCCGCCCTCGCGGGTCGCGGTTCTGGGGCCGACCTATGCGGAGCATGCGGCGGCCTGGAAGCGTGGCGGGCATGTCGTCGAGACGGTCCCGGACCTCGAATCCGCGGATGGCGCAGATGTCGTGGTGGTCGTCAATCCGAACAATCCGGACGGCAGATTACGTGCAAAACCGGATCTGCTCTCCGCGGCCGAAAAGCTGAACCGGATGAAGGGTTTGCTTGTCATCGACGAGGCCTTCGCCGATTTCGAGGCAATTTGCTCGGCGAGTTGCGCGGTCGGGCGAGGAATCGTGGTGCTGAGATCCTTCGGCAAGAGCTACGGTCTCGCCGGCTTGCGCCTCGGTTTCGCGATCGCGGCGCCGGATCGGGCGGAGGCGATCCGCCAGGCCCTCGGTCCCTGGGCGGTGGCGGGGCCCGCTTTGGCGATCGGACGAGCCGCCCTGTCCGACCGGCCGTGGCGCGAGGCCGCGGCTCGCGCGCGAGCCGCGGATGCGGGCCGCCTCGACCGCATGATCCTGCGGGCCGGAGGGAGGCTGGTGGGCGGGACATGCCTGTTCCGCACTGCCGATTTCTCCGATGGTCCGGCGCTGTTCCGGCGCCTCGGCCAGGCCGGCATCTATGTCCGCCGCTTCGAGGATGCCCCGCATCGCCTCCGTTTCGGCCTGCCGGCCGACAAGACCGAATGGTGCCGGCTGTCGCGGATTCTGCGCCGCGACGAGCTAGGGTGAGGCGGGCCGGCTTCGCTCGGCGACCGCCACCGCGAGCCCGGCGCTGGCGAAGACGGCGCCCACGCTGCAGACCCCCGGCCAGCCGAAGCTGAGGAAGGCGCGAGAGCCGGCGAAGGCGCCGATCGCCCCGAACACGAACATCGCCGTGAACAGCACCGTGTTGATCCGGCCACGCGCGCCCGGCACCAGGGCATAGGCCCGGGTCTGGTTGGCGATGAGCGCCGCGTTGATCCCGATATCGATGAGCAGAACGCCGATCCCCACCGCGATGAGCGAGGACGCCCCGGCGAGCCACAACACCGCGAAGGCGGCGATGACCATCGCGCCGCCGGCCAGCACCACCGGCCGGGCGCCGCGCTTGTCGGTGAACCGGCCCGAGAGGGGCGCGACCAATGCGCCGGCGACGCCGATCACGCCGAAGAGCCCGGCACCGGCGGCGGTGAGGTCGAAGGGCGGCGCCTCGACGAGGAGGGCCAGCGTCGCCCAGAACGCGTTGAAGCCCGCGAACAGAAAGGCCTGCGACAGGCTCGCGCTGCGCAGGGTCGGCTGCGTCTTCACGAGGTGAAGTACCGAGAGCATGAGGGCGCGGTAGCGCAGTGGCTTGGTCTGCGGGGTTCGCGGCAGGGTCGCGGCGGCGATCCCGGCCATCATCACGGCGACCACGCTGGCTGCAAGGAAAACGACGCGCCAGCCGAATTGGGCGCCGACGAAGCCGCTGACGGTTCGCGCGAGAAGAATGCCGCTGAGGAGCCCCGTCATCACCTGTCCGACCACGCGTCCGCGAGACGCATCCGGGGCGAGCTCCGCCGCGAACGGCACAGCCTGCTGCGCCGCCGAGGCGAGGAAGCCGACTAGGAGGCTGGCCAAGGCCAAGGTGAGGAGGTTCGGGCTCAGACCTGCCGCCAGTAATGCGACGCTCAAGCCGAGGGCTTGGCCGATGATCAGGCTCCGGCGCGGCAGGCTGTCGCCGAGCGGGACGAGCCCAACGATGCCGAGGCCGTACCCGATGAGGGAGGCGGTGGGCACCCACAGGGCTGCCTGTTCGTCGAAATCGCCGACCAGGAGGGCAAGGAGCGGTTGGTTGTAGTAGATGTTGGCGACCGCCGCGCCCGCGATCAGCGTGAGTCCGAGGCGGGCCCTGGCGGTCAGCCCGCTTGCGGTGGCGCTGCCTCCTCCCTCCACCGTCATCGAAGAGCCTTCCGGCGGAACGCGGACAGGCGTGTGGCTCTCGTCATATGGGCAAATCCCCGGGGGTGCGACGGCGCGGACTTAGCGCGCCAGTGGGGAAAAGGGACGGTGCGTCAGGGCAATCCAGCGCTGTGGCAAGGACATGCGGATGGGCAGCCGACAGGGCATCGGACCTGTGGCGTCGGAGCCCTGAAGTGGCGCACGGCTTGCCGATAAAGTTGAGCGAACCCATATAGAGGTTGTTACGGGTCTCACTATTCGGCGGCAAAAAGCCGGCTGACCGAGCTTGTCGTTCATCGAAGCGACGGCTTTCATATGGTCCATTTCGAGGCTCTACCCGGCCGATACTTGAGGCTGGTCCCACCACCTTCATGGAGTCAGACATGCCGAGTTACCGTGTCGCCTTCGCCAAGGAGATCATGGGCGTTCCCTTCACCGTCGGATCCGTGGAGATCGCACGTGCACGCGATGCCGGCCGTGCTTTGAGAGCTGCGGAGATCCGGTTCGCCCGCCAGCATGGCATTGGCGACTGGCGCCTGCGCGCGGATTGCTCACACATCGAGACCAACGCCCTCGGCAATTCCTGAGGGTCATTCGAGGGCGCTCGCGAAGAGCTATGGCCCTTCGGCGGCCGCCGTTCTAGATTGGAGGAGATGTCGATCGTATACATTTGATCGGCATCGCCATTCAGGGATGAGGGTTCGGGCGGCTCGACATGGCGGCGATCTCATTCTTCGGCGATCTCATCCAGACGATCAGCGATCGCGGCCGTGATCTCATCGGCTTCGGACGCGGCGATCTCGCCGCCCGCGCCAACGCCGTCGAGCTCGTCAATCTCTGCGAAGACCTCATTTCCCGCCGCGGCGAGGCCTCCGGTGTCGCTCTCGCGAGACTGATCCTGGAGCGCTACACGTCGCTGTCGGCGCAGGAGCGCGGCAGCTTCCTACGCCTCATCGCCATGGAATTCGGCGCCGACGACAAGGCGGTCGAGGATGCCATGGCGGCCTACCGCCGGAATCCGACTCGCGCTGCCTTGGGTGTGCTCCATGAGGCGGCCGAACCCCGAAGCCAGGAGCTGATCCGTCGCCTCAATCTTGCCCGCGACGGGACCCTCGCCCTCGTCCGCATGCGCGAGGACCTGATCAACCTGCGCCGCGAACTGCGCAAGGCAGGTGACGACGAGGCCCTGATCGAGGCCGCCGACAGCCTCGACAACGATTTCGAGCACCTGTTCGCATCGTGGTTCAACCGCGGCTTTCTGGTGCTTCGCCATATCGACTGGACGACGCCGGCCCACATCCTCGAAAAAATCATTCGGTACGAGGCGGTGCACGAGATCGACGGCTGGGACGACCTCCGCCGTCGCATCGAGCCGCGGGACCGGCGCTGCTTCGCGTTCTTCCACCCGGCGCTCGTCGACGAGCCTCTGATCTTCGTCGAGGTCGCGCTGACCGCCGGGATCGCCCCCGCCATCGCGCCGATCCTGGCGCATGAGCGCGAGATCCTGCCGCCGCGTACCGCCACCACGGCCATCTTCTACTCGATCTCGAACTGCCAGAAGGGGCTTGCCGGCGTCACCTTCGGCAACTTCCTGATCAAGCAGGTGGTCGAGGACCTCGCTCGCGAAATTCCGACTCTCAAGACCTTCGTGACCCTCTCGCCGGTGCCGGGTTTCTCGACCTGGCTCGACCGCGAGCGCCGGTCCGATGCGCCGCTCGGCCTGACCAAGGACGACGTCGAGACCCTGCGACTCCTCGACAGCCCCGATTGGTCCACCGACAAGGCCAAGAGCGAGGCCGTCCGAAAGGCTCTGCTGCCGGCCGCGGCGGCCTACTTCCTGCGCGCCAAGAACGATCGCGCACGGCCCGTCGATCCGGTGGCCCGGTTTCATCTCGGCAACGGCGCAAGACTCGAGCGGATGAACTTCCTCGGCGACGTCTCGCCGAAGGGGTTGGCTCAATCCTACGGCCTGATGGTCAACTACCTCTACGATCTTGCGGCGATCGAGAAGAACCACGAAACCTATGCCAATCTCGGCACCGTCTCGGCGTCGAGCGCCGTCAATCGCGAGTTGCGATCGAACCTCCCGCCACCGCGCGCCGTCGCCCTCGCGGAGGCCTGAGCGCCTCGCCAGGGATTATGGGTCTTCATGAGTCAGAGCCTCTTCGATCTCGTCCGAGCCCGCATGCCGGCGGAGCCGTCGGCCAAGACCTTCATCGAGACAGCCGACGGCCATCGTCACAGCTATGCCGACCTCGTGGCGCGCTCAGGCGCCTACGCGGCCGCCCTCGCGGCGCTCGGCGTGAAGCCAGGTGACCGCGTCGCGGTGCAGGTCGAGAAGAGCCCTGAGGTCGTGTTCCTGTATCTCGGCGCGGTTCGGGCCGGGGCGGCCTTCCTCCCCCTCAACACCGCCTACACCGCCACCGAGATCGAGTATTTCCTCAGCGACGCTCAGCCCTCGCTGTTCGTCTGCGATCCCTCGAAGCAGGAGGCAATGGCGTCGGCTTCGAAGGCGGCCGGAATCACCGAGATCCGCACCCTTGATGCTTCAGGTCGTGGCAGCATGGCGGAGGCCGCGGATGCGGCGCCGACCAATTTCGTCGACGTGTCCCGTGGCGGCGACGACCTCGCTGCCATCCTCTACACTTCGGGGACGACGGGGCGCTCGAAGGGCGCGATGTTGACCCACGCCAACCTCGCCTCGAACGCCGTGACGTTGGCGGAGACCTGGCGCTTCAGGGCCGACGACGTCCTGATCCACGCGCTGCCGGTATTCCATACCCACGGACTGTTCGTGGCGACGAACGTGATCCTCGCCAGCGGCGCGTCGATGATCTTTCTGCCCAGGTTCGATCCGAAGGAGATCCTTGGATTGATGCCTCGCGCCACCGCGTTGATGGGCGTGCCGACCTTCTACACCCGCCTCCTCAAGGAGCCGGGTCTGACACAGGAAGCCACGCGACGTATCCGCCTGTTCGTCTCCGGCTCGGCACCGCTGCTCGCAGAGACGCATCGCGAATGGCAGGCCCGCACCGGCCATGCCATCCTCGAGCGCTACGGCATGACCGAGACCAACATGAACACCTCGAACCCCTATGACGGCGCCCGCATCGCCGGCACGGTGGGATTGCCCCTGGCCGGCGTCTCGGTGCGGGTCGTGGACCCTGAAACCGGCGCCCACCTGCCGGCGGACGCGGTCGGGATGATCGAGGTGAAGGGCCCGAACGTGTTCAAGGGCTATTGGCGCATGCCCGAGAAGACCGCCGCCGAATTCAAGACCGACGGCTTCTTCATCACCGGCGACCTCGGCAAGATCGACCCGCAGGGCTACGTCCACATCGTCGGACGCGGCAAGGACCTCATCATCACCGGCGGCTACAACGTCTATCCGAAGGAGGTCGAGAACGAGATCGACGCGCTTCCCGGCGTCATCGAATCGGCGGTGATCGGGCTGCCGCACTCTGATTTCGGCGAGGGCGTCACGGCGGTCGTCGTCGCCCGTCACGATGCGCCGGGCGAGAAGGAGATGCTCACGATCCTCGAAGAGCGACTTGCCCGTTTCAAGTGCCCGAAACGCATCCTGTTCGCCGACGACCTTCCGCGCAACGCGATGGGCAAGGTCCAGAAGAACGTTTTGCGCGAGACCCATGCGGAGCTTTATCGCAGCTGAGTGTTCAACCGTCGCATACCGCTTGATAAATGGCCGCGGAACGGGCCAACCCTGACCGCTGTTCTTGGAGCGCGTAGCGGCCGTCGCTACGCCCCGATCCCGGTCCCATACGAATGCCATCGCCGCAAAAGCCGACGCCTCAGCCCGCAGAGAACAGCGCAACCGCAATGCTGTGGACGGGGCTGATGGGAGTGGCCCTGATCGTCGTGGCGGCGTCGGGAAAACGACGTGGCACCTCCTCTTCGCTCCTCTCGGAGAGGTCGGAGCCGGTCCAGACCGAAGGCGCCCACTCCTTCAGTGGCAGCGAGGCCGAGGCCGTCGCAGCCAGCGAGCCGGACCGGGGGCGATCGGCCAGGACACCACGAGAGATCTCGGCCTCCGGATGGAAGGACATCGCCTATCGGGTCTATCTCGAGTTCAACAAGGACCGCGTCCTGTCGGTCGCGGGAGGCGTCACCTTTTTCACGCTGCTCTCGCTCGTGCCGGCGATTGCTGCCCTGGTGAGCTGTTACGGCCTATTCGCCGACGCAACGGTGATAAACGGCCATCTCTCGGCGATGCAGGGAGTACTCCCGTCAGGTGCCGTGGAAATCATCGGCGACCAGGTCAAGCGCATCGCGCAGAGAAGCAACGAGTCGCTCGGTTTTACCTTCTTCACCTCGCTCGTCATCTCCCTGTGGAGCGCGAACGCCGCCGTGAAGGCGATCTTCGACGCGCTCAACGTGGTTTACGAGGAGGAGGAGAAGCGGTCCTTCGTCATGCTAAACCTGCGCTCGCTGACCTTCACGATCGGCGCGCTGGTCTTCATCATCCTGGCGCTTACCGGCATCGTGGTGCTGCCACTGGTGCTCAACTTCCTCGGGCTGGGCCAGGGCGCTTGGCTCATCGCGCAATTGCGCTGGCCGGCCCTGCTGGTGGTCCTGCTCGGCGGGCTGGCACTGCTCTATCGCTACGGCCCGAGCCGGGAGCGGGCACGGTGGCGCTGGGTTGGAACCGGGAGCGTCGTGGCAGGCCTGCTCTGGCTCGTCGCCTCAATTCTGTTCTCCTGGTACGTGGCCAATTTCGGCAATTACAACGAGACCTACGGCTCGCTCGGCGCTGTCGTCGGCTTCATGACCTGGATCTGGATCTCGACGACAATCGTGCTCCTCGGAGGCGAGATCAACGCCGAGATGGAGCACCAGACCGCCAGGGATACGACGACCGGGCCGGAGCAGCCCATGGGCCTGCGCGAGGCGCGGATGGCCGACACGCTCGGCGCCGCTGCTTGAGAGACACCGACTGCACTCGCGGATCAACGGACGGCACCCCATCTAACGGTCAGAAATCACGAACGGGAGGTTGCGATGACCGACATCGTCGACGGGACTCGGCAGGATAACGGCGTCGCTGCGCGCACGGATGCCGAATGGCGACAAATCCTGACACCCGAGCAGTATCGTGTCCTGCGCGAGCACGGTACCGAGCGCGCCGGCACGAGCTGCCTCAATGCCGAGAAGCGGCCGGGGACCTTCCATTGCGCCGGATGCGACCAGCCGCTGTTCCAGACCGGCACCAAGTTCGAATCAGGCACCGGCTGGCCGAGTTTCTTCGATCCCATCGATGGGGCCGTCGAGACCCAGGTCGACCGCAGCCATTGGATGACCCGCACAGAGGTGCATTGCGCCCGCTGCAAGGGGCATCTCGGCCATGTCTTCGACGACGGTCCGGCCCCGACGGGCCTGCGCTACTGCATGAACGGCGCCGCGATGCGGTTCGAACCGAACGCCTGAAGGCAGAGGTTTCGCCAATTCGGGAAGGGTGCCGAACCGACTCGGTCGCGGAGTCTTAACGAAGAATCGGTGCCTCATTCCATACGCCGGACCCGGCTGTCTTGATTTCGGCGCCTTTTTCCTTAGGCCATGTTCGGAGTTAGGGGCGCCGATCGTCTGAAGCGCCCGCTTCGTGCCGACGGACGACGGGTGTGTGTTTCACATCTGTGGCCGGCGGCCCTACAGACCTTCTGGTGGTCGATTGTCAGGCTGCATGGACCTTCGTCCTTGGCAGCATGCGTCCCGACTTCGTCGCCGGACGTCGTGGAGAGTGAGTATGAGCGTCAGCCGCCGTTTCCTGATCGCGTCCTCCCTTGTTCGCCTGATCCGGAAGGAGAGAGGTGGTTCGCGCATCACGGAAGGTTACTTTCCTCCTCAGGGCGGTCGGACCTCCTTCGTCCGTGTCGACGGGCAGAACTGTCACCTCATCCTCGTCGCCGCCGGGCAGGACGGTTCTTCGTCCGAGGAGCGCACAGAAGTGCCGCGCGCCCATGGCGACGCGCTCCTTGACGTCTGTTCGGGCAAGGCCGCGTACGACCGCACGGCCTTGGCACTCGGAGGTGGTCGCGAAGTGCTTGTCGACCGCTACGCTTCGCCCGCGCCCCTCGATCTCGTCAGCGTCGCCTTCGAGAACGGCGACGAGGCAGCCGGCTTCACGCCGCCGGTCTGGTTCGGACCCGAGGTAACCGCCGATCCCGCCTACGAGCGCCATGCCATCGGGATCAATGGCGCGCCGCAGCCCGGCGAGATCGGACTCAGCAACGCCTCAGTCGAGGCGGTCCTCGATCTCGTCGAACCGCGCTTTGGATTCGGCCGCTACAATGCGGCGCCCAAGGCGTCGGAGGATACGAGCGTCGTCAACGCGCTCCGCCGCATCGTCGGCAGCACGCCGCCGGCAGCGGCCGCGGTCGCTACGACTACCGCCAGCACCGCACCGTTCGTCGAGCCGTCACTTCAGGATGCACCGGAGGCGGCACACACGGAAACATCTGATGCAAACCGCGATCAGGACGCGAGCATGGATGATGTGTTCGAGAGCCTGTCACAGGCCCTCGGCGCTGCGGTGCAGCCGCCCCAGGAGCCAGCTCGCGAAGAGGACGGCTCGTTCGAACGCTGGACGGTGCGCCCCCGTCGCACGCAGTAGCTGTGCAATCAATCGAATGCGGCAATGATGTCGCAGGCCATGCTGCGTATGGAATAAGCGAAGCAGCAATACGTGATCGTGATTGAGGGTCATCACCGGAGCCGTTAGCGTCGCAACCCATCGGTCCGACGTAAACGACGCGCCATTGTAGTTGTGCGCGGATAGGTGAGGCGACATGGCCCAGACGATCACGCCCGCTGCCGCGCCGGCGGCCATCCCCCCGACATCGGTGGTCAAGGAGCCCTGGTACAGGGTCCTTTACATCCAGGTACTGATCGCCATCGCGCTCGGCGTGCTGCTCGGCTACCTCTATCCCGAAGTCGGCAAGTCGATGAAATGGCTCGGCGACGCCTTCATCGCGCTGATCAAGATGATGATCGCGCCGATCATCTTCTGCACCATCGTCCACGGCATCGCCTCGATCGGCGACCTCAAGAAGGTCGGCCGCGTCGGATTCAAAGCGTTGATCTACTTCGAGGTCGTCTCCTCGATCGCGCTCCTTATCGGGATCATCGTCGGCGAGGTCGTCCAGCCGGGTGCCGGCTTCGGGGCCGACGTGACCAAGCTCGACGCCAAGGCGGTCGAGGGCTACGCGAGCAAGGCGGCCTCCGATTCCACGGTGGCCCATATCCTCGGGATCATCCCGAAGAGCTTCTTCGACGCCTTCGCCACCGGCGACCTGCTGCAGGTGCTGCTCATCTCGATCCTGACCGGCGTGGTGCTGACCGGGATGGGCAAGAAGGGCGAGGGCATCACCCACGGCATCGACGCGGCCGGGCAGCTCTTCTTCCGCATCATCGGCATCATCGTGAAGCTCGCGCCCATCGGCGCCTTCGGGGCGATGGCCTTCACGGTCGGCCTGTACGGCATCGGCAAGGTCGTCGACCTCGCCTGGCTGGTCGGCACCTTCTACACGACCTCGCTGCTGTTCATCTTCGTGGTGCTCGGCGGCATCGCGGCGGTCGCCGGCTTCTCGATCTTCAAGTTCCTGGCCTACATCAAGGACGAGCTCCTGATCGTGCTCGGCACGTCCTCCTCAGAGACGGTGCTGCCGCACATGATGACCAAGATGAAGCGGCTCGGCGCCTCGGATTCCGTCGTCGGGCTGGTGATTCCGACGGGTTACTCGTTCAATCTCGACGGCACCAACATCTACATGACGCTCACTACCCTGTTCCTGGCGCAGGCGGTGGGCGCCGACCTGACCATAGGGCAGTACGCGACGATCTTCCTCGTCGCCATGCTGACTTCGAAGGGCGCCTCGGGCGTCACGGGCGCGGGCTTCATCACCCTGGCGGCCACGCTCGCGGCGATTCCCGGCAACCCCGTGCCGGTGGCGGCGATGACGCTCGTGCTCGGGGTCGACAAGTTCATGTCGGAGTGCCGCGCGCTCACCAACCTGATCGGCAACGGCGTCGCCACGGTCGTGGTTTCGCGCTGGGAAGGGGAGCTGGACCGCGAGAAGCTCGCCCAGGTGATGGCGCATCCGTTCTCGATCGGCACCGACATCTCGGACCATTCCCCCGACGCCGAGCCGGCTCCAACCACCATTCGCTGAGCCGAGCCGACGACATGGAACGGGGCCGGCCACGCATCGGGATCGACCTCGGCGGCACCAAGATCGCCGGGATCGCCCTCGATCCGAGCGGCGTGATCCTCGCCGAGCGGCGCATCGCGACACCGCGCGACGATTACGAAGGCACCGTCCGGGCGGTCGCGGAGGTGGTCGCCCAGCTCGAAGCCGAGGCAGGGCGTGAGGCCAGCGTCGGGGTAGGGATGCCGGGCGCGATCTCGCCCGCGACCGGCCTCGTCAAGAATGCCAATTCGGTCTGGCTCAATCGCCGCCCGTTCCAGGCCGATCTCGAGGCGAGCCTCGGCCGCCCGATCCGCGTGGAGAATGACGCCAACTGCCTCGCGGTTTCCGAGGCGGTGGATGGCGCGGCGGCGGGAGACTCCCTGGTCTGGGCGATCATCCTCGGCACCGGCGTCGGCTCGGGGATCGCGATCGACGGCGGCGCCCTGTCCGGCCGACACCGCATCGCCGGCGAGTTCGGCCATAACCCTCTGCCCTGGCCGCGCGACGACGAGCGGCCGGGCCCGGCCTGCTATTGCGGCCGCCACGGCTGTATCGAGACCTGGGTCTCCGGCACCGGCCTCGCCGCCGACCATGCCCGCTGCACCGGGCGGGCGATGAGGGGCGAGGAGGTGATCGCCGCGATGCGCGCGGGCGATGTCGCGGCGCAGGCCACTCTCGCGCGCCATCGCGACCGCCTTGCCCGCAGCATCGCCCATGTCGTCAATGTCATCGACCCGGACACGATCGTCATCGGTGGCGGCCTGTCGCGCGTGCCGGAGATCGTCGACGGCCTCGCCGAGGCAATGGCACCCTTCGTCTTCTCGGACCGCTTCGACACCCCGATCCTCGCCAGCCGCCACGGCGACGCCTCCGGCGTGCGCGGAGCGGCTTGGCTGTGGGGACAATCAAGAATGGGCGCCGTCGGGTAACCCTGTTCGCCGGCCAACCGAAGCGCCCATTGATCCAACTCCCGCCCTCAACCTGAGGCGCCCGCGTTAGCGGGCCTCGAAGGAGACCTCCAGCGAGGGGGACGATTACTGGAGCCCTCCTTCGAGGCCTTCGCTCCGCTCCGGCGCCTCAGGATGAGGGCGAGGACGGGAAGTGGGACGGCCGGCCTCGTAGATGCGTGACTATGGGGCTCCGCGCGAGACCGAATAGCCGCTAAGGACACTGGCTCGCCGGATCGGAAGCCCGCCATGACCCTGTTGATCACCCTCTCGCCCACCGATGTCGCTGCCCTGCATGAGCGGACGCTCGCGGCCTACGAAGCCTTCCGGGCGCGCGGCCTGAAGCTCGATATGACGCGCGGCAAGCCGGCGCCCGAGCAACTCGACCTCTCCAACGCGATGCTGACGCTGCCGGGCAACGGCGACTACCTCAGCGATGCCGGCGAGGATGCCCGCAACTACGGCGGACTCCAGGGTCTGCCCGAGACCCGCGCCCTCTTCGCCCCGGTGCTGCAGGCTCCATCCGAGCAGGTGGTGGTCGGCGACAATTCGAGCCTCGCCCTGATGCATGATTGCATCGCCTGGGCCCTCCTCAAGGGCGTGCCGGGCTCGCCCGCGCCCTGGGCACAGCAGCCCGTGACCTTCCTCTGCCCGGTGCCCGGCTACGACCGCCACTTCGCGATCTGCGAGGAGCTCGGGATCCGCATGGTGCCCGTGCCGATGACCGGTGCCGGACCGGACATGGACGCCGTCGAGGAGCTCGTCGCCGACCCGGCCGTGAAGGGGATGTGGTGCGTCCCGAAATACGCCAACCCGAGCGGCGAGACCTATTCCGACGAGACCATCCGGCGCCTTGCCGCGATGACGACCGGCGCCCCCGATTTCCGGCTGTTCTGGGACAACGCCTACGCGGTCCACCACCTCACCGGCACCCCGCACCAGATCCCCGCCATCCTCGACCTCTGTGCAGAGGCCGGTCACCCGGACCGGGCCTTCGTCTTCGCCTCGACCTCGAAGGTGACACTGGCGGGCGCCGGGCTCGCCTTCTTCGCGAGCTCGCCCGAGAACGTCCGGTGGTACCTCGATCGCGCCTTCTTTCGCACCATCGGCCCTGACAAGCTCAACCAGATCCGCCATGTCCGCTTCCTGAAGGACGAGGCTGGGATCGCGGCGCATATGGAAAAGCAGCGCGCCCTGATCGCCCCGAAATTCGCAGCCGTACTCGATGCGCTGGAAACACGGCTCGCCGGCACCGGCGCGGCACGCTGGTCGAAGCCGGAGGGCGGCTACTTCATCACCGTCGACGTGATGGACGGCACGGCGCGGCGGGTGGTGGCCCTCGCCAAGCAGGCCGGTATCGCGCTGACGCCGGCCGGCGCGACCTCGCCCTATGGCCAGGAGCCTCACGACCGCACCCTTCGCCTCGCGCCGACCTATCCGTCCCTATCGGATGTACGCGCAGCCGCCGAGGGCATCGCGTTGTGCATCCTGCTGGCGGCGATCGAGGGCCGGCAGGCGGCCGGTTGAGACACGCGGCGGAGCAGCCGGATTTCGCTTGCCAAGGGGCGCTGGTGAACATAAAGATATCTTTATGTCTAAACAGACCCCTCGATCCCCGGAGCCGATCGCCTTCTCGGACGCCCTCGGTTTGCTCCGTGCGGCTGCCGAGGAGACGCGCCTGCGCATCCTCGCGCTGCTTGCCGATGGAGAATTGTCGGTCTCCGATCTGACCGACATCCTCGGGCAATCGCAGCCGCGCATCTCGCGACATCTCAAGCTTCTGGTGGAGGCGGGCTTGGTCGAGCGGCATCGCGAGGGCGCCTGGGCGTTCTTCAGGCTGGTGGAGGGGCGCGCCGGCTTGGTCGATCCCCTGATCGGCGGTCTGGACGGTACGCGGGCTCCGCTATCGGAGGACCGTGCCCGCCTGGAGGCGGTGCGCATTCAGAGGGCCGAGGCCGCTCAGACTTTCTTCGCGCGGCTCGCGCCGAAATGGGATCAGCTCCGCTCGCTTCACGTGCCCGAGGCGACGGTGGAAGCTGCGATCGTCGATATCCTGGGCGGGCGGCCGATCCGCAGCCTGATCGATCTCGGCACCGGCACCGGACGGATGCTCGGTCTCCTCGCGGGGCGCGCGGCACGGGCCACCGGGCTCGATTCGAGCCACGCCATGCTGTCGGTGGCGAGAGCGAATCTGGAGCGGATGGGATTATCGCGGGTGGACCTGCGCCAGGGCGACATTCACGCGCCGCCCTTCGCGCGCGGTAGCTTCGACGTCGTGCTGGTCCATCAGGTGTTGCATTACCTTGACGACCCGGCCCGCGCCTTGCGCGAGGCGGCTCGCCTTGTCGCGCCGGGCGGCCGGCTCCTGGTGGTCGATTTCGCACCTCACAGCCTTGAATTCCTGCGCGACGCGCAGGCGCACCGCCGCCTTGGCTTCGCCGCCGAGCAGGTCAGCGGTTGGCTCGCCGATGCCGGTCTGCCGGCGGTGACCACCCGCGACCTCACGCCGGATGGCGAGACCGAACACCAGCTCACCGTAACCCTTTGGCTCGCGGCGCAGGCCGAGGACGCCTTGTCTTCCAACGAGGAATTGGCGGTCGCCTGATCGCTGGTCCGCCACCTTTTTCGCCGAACACCGTCTGAACCGATCGAGATTGAGGACGATCCGATGCCCACAGCCTCCCAGCACCGCGCCAGCCGCGACGGCTACCGCCCGATCCAGGTCTCGATCGAGTTCTTCCCGCCGAAGACCGACGAGATGGAAGCGATCCTCTGGGCCTCGATCGAGCGCCTGGCGCCAATGCAGCCCAAATTCGTCTCGGTGACCTACGGCGCCGGCGGCTCGACCCGCGAGCGCACGCACAACACCGTTGCCCGGATGGTGAAGGAGACGAGCCTCAAGCCCGCCGCTCACCTCACCTGCGTCGACGCCACACGCGAGGAGATCGACGCCGTGGTCCAGTCCTACTGGGATGCCGGCGTCCGCCACATCGTGGCCCTGCGCGGCGACCCGCAGGACGGGCTCGGCACCGCCTATCGGCCGCATCCAGGCGGCTACGCCCAGACCGCCGACCTCGTGGCCGGCATCAAGCGCATCGGCGACTTCAAGGTCTCGGTCTCGGCCTACCCCGAGAAGCATCCGGAGGCCGCCTCCCTCGATGCCGATATCGACGCGCTCAAGGCCAAGGTCGATGCCGGCGCCGACCAGGCGATCACGCAGTTCTTCTTCGAGAACGACGTGTATCTGCGCTACATCGACAAGGTCCGCGCGGCGGGCATCGAGATCCCGATCATCCCGGGCATTCTGCCGGTGCAGAATTTCAAGGCGGCGGCGAACTTCGCGCGCCGGGCCGGTGCCTCGGTGCCCTACTGGCTCGCCGCCCGCTTCGAGGGTCTCGAGACCGACGTCGAGACCCGCCGCCTCGTCGCCGCGGCGGTGGCGGCCGAGCAGGTCCTCGACCTCGTCGACCAGGGCGTCAACGACTTCCACTTCTACTCGATGAACCGCTCCGACCTCGTCTATGCGATCTGCCACCTGCTGGGCCTGCGCTCGCAGGCGCCGAAGGTGGCGACTCAGAAGGCGGCTTGAGGCCGTGGATTCCCGGCCCTCCACCTCAGCCTGAGGCGCCCGCGCCAGCGGGCCTCGAAGGAAGGCTGCCGGGACCGCACAAACATCTGGAGGGCTCCTTCGAGGCCTCCGCTTTGCTCCGGCACCTCAGGATGAGGTGAATTGATGGGACCGACGCGTTCCAAAGGAACAGCAATGACCGATCTCCGCCCCGTCGACGGCACCGAAATCGAAGCGGCCCTGCGCCAGCGCGCACAGGAAAAGATCCTCGTCCTCGACGGGGCGATGGGCACCGTGATCCAGCGGCTGAAGTTCACGGAAGAGGATTTCCGGGGCTCGCGGTTCACCGACCACGGCCACGACCAGAAGGGCAACAACGACCTCCTGATCCTGACCCAGCCCGACGCGATCCGGCAGATCCACCTCGACTACTTCCTCGCCGGCGCCGACGTCTGCGAGACCAACACCTTCTCGGGCACCACCATCGCCCAGGCCGATTACGGCATGGAGTCGATCATCCACGAGCTGAACGCGGAAGGCGCGCGTCTCGCCCGCGAGGCGGCGAAGCTCGCCGAGGAGCAAGACGGCCGCCGCCGCTTCGTGGCCGGCGCCATCGGCCCGACCAACCGGACGCTCTCGATCTCGCCCGACGTGAACAATCCGGGCTACCGGGCCGTGACCTTCGACCAGGTGAAGCAGGCCTATGCCGAGCAGGTCCGCGGCCTGATGGATGGCGGCGCCGAGCTCATCCTGATCGAGACGATCTTCGACACGCTCAACGCCAAGGCGGCGATCGCGGCGACGTGGCAGGTCTTCGACGAGCGCGGCGTCAAGCTGCCGATCATGATCTCCGGCACGATCACCGACCTCTCGGGCCGCACGCTGTCCGGCCAGACGCCCGAGGCGTTCTGGAACGCCCTGCGCCATTCGGCGCCGCTCACGATCGGCCTCAACTGTGCGCTCGGCGCCAAGGAGATGCGCGGGCATATCAGCGAGCTGTCGCGTATCGCCGACACCCTGGTCTGCGCCTACCCGAATGCCGGCCTGCCCAACGAGTTCGGCCTCTACGACGAGAGCCCGGAGGCGATGGCCAAGCTCGTGGGAGAGTTCGCGGCAAGCGGCATCGTCAACATGGTCGGCGGCTGCTGCGGCACCACGCCGGACCATATCCGCGCCATCGCTCAAGCCGTGGAGGGTTGCAAGCCCCGCACGATCCCCGAGGTGCCCCGCCTGATGCGGCTGTCGGGGCTCGAGCCCTTCACGCTCACGAAGGAGATCCCCTTCGTGAACGTCGGCGAGCGCACCAACGTCACCGGCTCGGCCAAGTTCAGGAAGCTGATCACGGCCGGCGACTACGCCGCCGCCCTCGACGTCGCCCGCGATCAGGTCGCGGCGGGCGCCAGCATCATCGACGTCAACATGGACGAGGGCCTGCTCGATTCCGAGAAGGCGATGGTCGAGTTCCTCAACCTCGTCGCCGCCGAGCCCGACATCGCCCGCGTGCCGGTGATGATCGATTCCTCGAAGTTCCACGTCATCGAGGCCGGCCTCAAATGCGTGCAGGGCAAGGCCATCGTGAACTCGATCTCCATGAAGGAAGGGATCGGGAAGTTCATCGAGGACGCCAAGGTCTGCCGCTCCTACGGCGCGGCCGTGGTGGTGATGGCCTTCGACGAGCAGGGCCAGGCCGACACGCTCGAGCGCAAGGTCGAGATCTGCACCAAGGCCTATCGGGTGCTGACCGAGGAGGTCGGCTTCCCGCCGGAAGACATCATCTTCGATCCGAACGTGTTCGCGGTGGCGACGGGCATCGAGGAGCATAACGGCTACGGCGTCGCCTTCATCGAGGCGACGAAGATCATCCGCGAGACGCTGCCCCACGCCCATATCTCGGGCGGCATCTCGAATCTCAGCTTCGCCTTCCGCGGCAACGAGCCGGTGCGCGAGGCGATGCACGCGGTGTTCCTCTACCACGCCATCAAAGTCGGCATGGATATGGGCATCGTGAACGCCGGCCAGCTCGCGATCTATGACGAGCTCCCGGCCGAACTGCGCGAGCTCTGCGAGGACGTCGTCCTCAACCGCCGCGACGATTCCACCGATCGCCTCTTGGAGGCGGCCGAGCGCTTCAAGTCGGGCGGCGGCGTCCAGGCGAAGGTGGCCGACCTGGCCTGGCGCGACGCCCCCGTGGCGAAGCGGCTGGAGCACGCCCTCGTCAACGGAATCACCGAGTATGTCGTGGCCGATACCGAGGAGGCGCGGCTCGAGGCCGCTCGCCCGCTCCACGTCATCGAAGGCCCCCTCATGGCCGGCATGAACGTGGTCGGTGACCTCTTCGGCTCCGGCAAGATGTTCCTGCCGCAGGTGGTCAAATCCGCCCGCGTGATGAAGCAGGCGGTGGCCTATCTCGAACCCTTCATGGAGGCGGAAAAGCTCGCCAATGGCGGCGACGGCAAGCGCCAGGCCGCCGGCAAGGTGTTGATGGCAACGGTGAAGGGCGACGTCCACGATATCGGCAAGAACATCGTCGGCGTCGTGCTCGCCTGCAACAACTACGAGATCATCGATCTCGGTGTGATGGTGCCGGCGGCCAGGATCCTCGACGTCGCCCGCAAGGAGAATGTCGACATCGTCGGCCTCTCCGGTCTGATCACGCCCTCCCTCGACGAGATGGTTCACGTCGCCGCCGAAATGGAGCGTGAAGGCTTCGACGTCCCGCTCCTCATCGGCGGCGCCACCACGAGCCGGGTCCACACGGCCGTGAAGATCCATCCCTCCTACGAGCGCGGCCAGGCGGTCTACGTCACCGATGCGAGCCGCGCCGTCGGCGTGGTGTCGAGCCTGCTCTCGAAGGAGACCCGGGGCGCCACGATCGAGAAGGTCCGCGCCGAGTACCGCAAGGTCGCCGATGCCCATGCTCGGTCCGAGCTCGACAAGCAGCGCCTGCCCCTCGCCAAGGCCCGCGCCAACCCGTTCAGGATCGACTGGTCCGGCTATCAGCCGAAGAAGCCGAGCTTCACAGGGACCCGCGTCTTCCGCACCTACGAGGTGTCTGACCTCGTCCCCTATATCGACTGGACGCCCTTCCTGCAGACCTACGAGTTCAAGGGCCGCTACCCGGCGATCTTCGAGGATCCGGCTCAGGGACCGGCCGCCAAGGCCCTGTTCGACGACGCTCAAGCCATGCTCAAGCAGATCGTCGAGGAGCGCTGGTTCAACCCGAAGGCGATCCTCGGCTTCTGGCCGGCCAACAGCGTCGGCGATGACATCGCGCTCTATACCGGCGAGAGCCGCTCGGAGAAGCTCGCCACGTTCCACGGCCTGCGCCAGCAGCTCACGAAGCGCGACGGGCGGGCCAATACCTGCCTGTCGGACTTCGTGGCACCCGAAGGCTCCGGCATCGGCGATTATGTCGGCGGGTTCGTCGTCACGGCAGGGCTCGAGGAGGTCCGCATCGCCGAGCGCTTCGAGCGCGCGAACGACGATTACCGCTCGATCCTGGTCAAGGCACTCGCCGACCGCATCGCCGAGGCGCTCGCCGAGCGCATGCACGAGCGGGTGCGCAAGGAGTTCTGGGGCTACGCGCCGGACGAGTCCTACGCGCCGGAGGAGCTGAGCAAGGAGGAATATGCCGGCATCCGCCCCGCGCCGGGTTACCCCTCGCAGCCAGACCACACCGAGAAGGTCACCCTGTTCGACCTGCTCCAGGCCGAGCCGCGGATCGGCGTGAAGCTCACGGAGAGCTACGCGATGTGGCCCGGCTCGTCGGTCTCGGGCCTCTACATCGCTCACCCGGAGGCGCATTATTTCGGCGTCGCCAAGGTCGAGCGCGACCAGGTCGAGGATTACGCCGCCCGCAAGGGCATGGACATCTCGGCCGTCGAGCGCTGGCTCGGTCCGATCCTGAACTACGATCCCGCGCGCTACTTCGCTGTGGCCGCCGAGTAGGCGGGACGGAACGTCGATCTCCTGCTATATCTCACGTGAGATATGGCAGGAGGCGCCTATGGGTGACATCGCGAAGGTCTTCTGGTCCGGCCGCTCGCAGGCCGTGCGCTTGCCGAAGGAGTTTCGCTTCGACGGCAAGGAGGTGCGGATTCGGAAGGAGGGGGATGCGGTCATCCTCGAACCGATCGAGGAAGACGAATGGAGTGACCTGCCCCGATTGTCCGACGAGGATGCCGATGCGATCCTGGCGTTCGTCGAGGAGGAGGTGCCGCAGCAGGAGCGCCCCGAGTTGGACGGCTTGTTCGACAGCTTATGAAATACCTTCTCGACTCAAATGTCGTCATTGCACTGTTGAAGCGTCAGGAGACTGTGACGGAGCGCATCTATCGCCATTCGCGACGAGACCACGGGCTTTCCTCGATCGTCATCCATGAGCTGCTCTTCGGCGCTTACCGGTCCCTACGGATAGAGCGGGGCATGGCTGCCCTCGAAGGGTTGCGGCTGACGATCCTCGATTTTAACGCGGACGACGCCCGGAAAGCGGCTGAGATCCGAGCCCATCTCGCCACCGCCGGCACCCCCATCGGCCCCTACGACGTGCTGATAGCGGGTCAAGCCCTGCAGCGCGGCCTCGTGGTGGTCACGCGCAACACCCGCGAATTCTCGCGCGTCCCCGGGCTCGCCGTAGAGAATTGGGAAGACGAAGCCGGTTAAGCTCCACCGGCATGGGCTTGACCGGGAAAGCCGAGCCGTTCCAATGCGGCGGGGATCGTGTGCGATGAGGCGGGTATCGGTGATGGGGAAGCGGCTGGCGGTTCCGCTCGTCCTGGTGCTCGGTGCGGCGCTCTCCGGGTGCACGGGCTTTGCCTACATCTCGAAGACCTATGTCAGCCTGAGACCCCAGGTGGTCACGATCGGCTGCAACGAGCCTTACGAGGTCTACGACCAGCGCCAGACCCGGCAGATGCTGATCGTATCGAACGGCCCGCGCGAGGTCGCGGGTTGCGGCCTCGACGGCGAGGATCCGGTGGCGAGCCGCCCCAGGCGCTTCAGGGCCGCGGCCCGCACCTATCTCGACGAAACCGTACGCGACCAATGCCGGATCGTCGGGGAGACCGTCTTCACCGATCGGCAGACCGAGTTCGCCTATGCCTGCGACGAGCCGATCGAGCCGCGCGGCACCAAGGTCCCGAGGCTGCCAGGCCGCACGGCAGTCGGCGCCGGCAGTCGCTAGGCCTCTCAGCCAGGCGTGCCGGGGCGCGGGAAGGTCCGCTCGGCGGCATCTCCCGCGGCGGCCAGGAGGGCGCGGGCGAGATGCCTGGCCTCGACACGGTCCAGGGCCAGGATCGCCGTGAAGGGCTGTCCGTTCAGGTCCTTGAGGTCGAGGGCGAGCTGAACGCCGTCCTCGGACGGTGCCACCGAAAGGCTCCAGTCCCGCTCCTTGTTCGGCCCCTGCATGGTGCGTGATCTCCCGCTTGGGCGAAGTCCGCCGAAGCGGGCTCTGAATGAACCATCGCCACGGCCCTGTCGATGTGGCGGAGATTGACCTCGCCCCCTTCCCCGGTGTTTGTGCGCGCGCCGCACCCAAAGGGGAGCGGCTTTTGTCAAAGGAATGGTAGGCGATGTCCGAGATCTGGTTCCGCACGGGCGAGGCGACGGTGCTCGCCGCCGAGGGTCAATTCACTGACGCGATGCCCGAGGTGATGATCGGCTCCACCCGCGGACCCGTCGGCCAGGCCTTCGCCGGCATGATGGGCCAGGTCCAGGGCCATACCCGGATGTTCGTGGTGCGCGACCTCAACCAGCTCGTGCGCCCCGCCACGATGATGACCACCAAGGTGACGATCCATACGGCCGAATACGCCGAACTCCTCGGCGGCGTGGTCCAGGCGGCCACGGGCGACGCCATCATCGATTGCGTGATCGAGGGCATCCTGCCGAAGGACGGCCTCGACGAGCTCTGCATGATCATCATGATCTGGCTCGACGAGCGCTGCGCCGCCGACCCCAACGTCGACCGCAAGGATCTCTACCGCACCAATTACGAGGCCACGAAGCTGGCGATCGGCCGCGCCATGCGCGGCGAACCTACGATCGACGAGCTGATCGCCAACCGCAAGACGGTGAAGCATTACGCCCTGGAAGACGTGATCGATTACTGACCGGCGTCGCCTCGGGCTCTTATCTCTCACCCCGGCGGGATGCGCCCCACCGAGCACAGGGTCCGGATCGTTCCTGTCGCGTCGGTGTAGCAGCTCGCCGACCAGCCGTTCTGCTGGATGAAGGACTTCCGGCGTTCGCGCAGGGACGTCTCGTAGGCCTTGGCAATAGCGGCCTGCACGGCCCCGGCGGGTTCGCCGACCACGGCCTCTGCGGCGATGGCGAGATCCTGAAAGTAGAGGGCCGACGGGGTCGGATCGCTCGAGGCGGCCTGCGCGATCGGCTCGGCCCGACAGGTGAGATCGATCTTGGTGCTGCCCGGCACCTTGATGTCGATGCTCGGCCCCTGCCGCCGCCCGACCTTGCCGCCGGTGGCAGCCGCGATGCGCCCCGCGAGGGCATCGCACTCGTCGGCCATGGCGGGCGTGGCGAGGAGGAGGGTGGTCAGGATGATCCGCAGCATGGCGGCACCCTAATGAGGGGTCAGCGGTTGTCGAGCGGTGGACGTATCCCACTCAATGGAAATCCCGGCTGCGGTAGACACGCCGGTCCGGAGGAGCGCCGAAATCCGTGGTCTCAGGCGGCAGTTTCAGGCCGCCCTCGCGCAGGAGGCGCAGCTCCGGCGTCAGATCACGAAAGCGCTCGGCGAGGAGGTGGACGACGAGACCCGCGCGCTGGATCCGGCCGCTGACGACGAGGAAGCGGGCGCTCATGGCGATCCGCCGGTTGGCCTCGAACACCTTGCGCCAGACGATGACGTTGGCGATGCCGGTCTCGTCCTCCAGCGTCAGGAACACCACGCCCTTGGCCGTGCCCGGACGCTGACGGGTGAGGACGAGTCCCGCGACGGTAATCCGAGTGTTCTGGACGAGTGCAGGGTCGTGATGAGCCGCGGCGGTGATCGCGCCGAGGCGGGTCAGGCGCTCGCGGAAGAAGGCGACGGGATGGCCCTTCAGCGAGAGGCCGGTGGAGACGTAATCCTCGGCCACGTGCTCGGACGGCGCCATCTCCGGCAGATCTACCGCCGGCTCGGCCCGGAAGAGCCCGTCATCAGCGTGGAAGGCGAAGAGTGGCAGCGGCGCCTCCAGGAGGTGCGCCCGACGGTCGAGACCGCCTTGAGCCGCGGCCTTGCGGGCCGAGAGGCCTTCGAGGCTGCGCACCGCCCAAAGGGCGGCCCGGCGGTCGAGTTCGAGGGAGCGGAAGGCATCGGCCTCGGCCAGGCGCTCCAGGATGTTGCGGGGCAGGGCGAGGGCCGCCTGCAGCCCCTCGATGCTGGCATAGCCGTTGCCGCGCAAAGCCACGAGCCTCTGCATTCCGGCCCTGGGCAGCCCGTTCACCTGGCGCAGGCCGATCCGCACGGCAAAGCGCCGTTCCGGCTCGGGACGAGGCTCAGAGGGCGGCTCCAGGGTGCAGTCCCAGTCGCTGGCATTGACGTCGGGGCCGCGGACTTCGACGCCATGGGCGCGTGCGTCGCGCACCAGCTGGGCCGGCTGGTAGAAGCCCATCGGCTGCGAATTGAGAATCGCCGCGAGGAAGACGTCGGGGTGCCGGCACTTCATCCAGGCCGAGGCGTAGACGAGGATGGCGAAGCTCGCCGCGTGGCTCTCGGGGAAGCCGTAGGTGGAGAACCCTTCGATCTGCTTGAAGCAGCGCTCGGCGAAATCCCGCGGGTAGCCGCGCCCCGTCATGCCCTCGATGAACTTGGTGCGGAAGTTCACGATCTGGCCGTTATGCCGGAAGGTGGCCATGGCCCGGCGCAGGCCGTCGGCCTCGGACGGGGTGAAGCCCGCCGCCGTGATGGCGATCTGCATCGCGTGCTCCTGGAACAGCGGCACGCCGAAGGTCCGCTTCAACACGCCTTCGAGCTCATCCTTTGGACCGTGTTCAGGCGATGGGGAGGGATAGATCACCTCCTCGCTTCCCTCCCTGCGGCGTAGGTAGGGATGGACCATGTCGCCCTGGATCGGGCCGGGTCGCACGATCGCGACCTGCACGACGAGATCGTAGAATTCCTTCGGCTTCAGGCGCGGCAGCATCGACATCTGCGCCCGGCTCTCGACCTGGAACACGCCGACGGAATCGGCCTTGGAGAGCATCGCGTAGACGTCCGGCTCCTCGCGCGGGATCTCGGCGAGGCCGACGAGGTCGCTCTTGCCGTGGTCGCGCTGCAGGAATTCGAGGCCGCGCTTGAGGCAGGTGAGCATCCCGAGGGCCAGCACGTCGACCTTGAGGAGGCCGATCGTGTCGATGTCGTCCTTGTCCCATTCGAGGAAGGTGCGGTCCGGCATCGCCGCATTGCCGATCGGCACGGTCTCGTCGAGCCGCCCCTTGGTAAGGACGAAACCGCCGACATGCTGCGACAGGTGGCGCGGGAAGCCGATGAGCTCGACGGCGAGGTCCACCGCCTGGCGGATCGCCGGGTTCTTCGGGTCGAGCCCGGCCTGGGCAATGTGCTGGTCGGGCAAGCCGTCGCCCCAGGAGCCCCAGACCGTATCGGCCATCATGCCGGTGATGTCCGGCGTTAGGCCCAGCACCTTGCCGACCTCGCGGATGGCGCTCCTCGGCTTGTAATGGATCACCGTGGCGCAGATCGCGGCGCGCTCGCGTCCGTAGCGGGTGTAGAGGTGCTGGATCACCTCCTCGCGGCGCTCATGCTCGAAATCGACATCGATATCGGGGGGCTCGTCGCGGCTGTCCGAGATGAAGCGTGCGAAGAGCAGCTTGATCTCGGTGGGATCGACGGCGGTGATGCCGAGGCAGTAGCAGACCACGCTGTTGGCGGCCGAGCCGCGGCCCTGGCAGAGAATTCCCTTGTCGCGGGCGAACTCGACGATGTCGTGGATAGTGAGGAAGTAGCGCGCATAGTCGCGCCGCCGGATCAGGTCGAACTCCTCCTGCAGCGAGGTCTCCACCGATGCGGGAACGCCGTCGGGATAGCGCCAGCGCGCCCTGTCGCGGGTCAGGGCTTCGAGATGCTCCTGCGCCGTCATGCCCGGCGGGACCGGCTCGTCGGGGTACTCGTATTTCAGCTCGCCGAGCGAGAAGGAGCAGCAATCCGCGATCTCGATGGTGCGGGCGATGGCCTCGGGATGGTCGGCAAAGAGGCGGGCCATCTCTGCCGCATCCTTGAGGTGGCGCTCGGCATTGGCCTCCAGGCGGTAGCCGGCTTGCGTCAGGGTGCAGCCCTCGCGGATGCAGGTGACGACGTCCTGAAGCGGCCGTCGAAGCGGCGCGTGATAGAGGGCGTCCGACACCGCGACCATCGGGGCGCCCGACCGCATGCCGAGCGCGGCGAGGCGCCCGAGCCGGCGCTTCTCGTCACCTCGGGCGCGGTGGCTTGCCCCGAGGAAAGTCCTGCCTGGGGCAATCACCGCCAGTGAGGCGAGGAAGGCGGGAAAAGGATCGTCCGGCACATCGAATCCTATCTCCGGCGGAATGGCGATGAAGATC
>NZ_JAIETD010000004.1 GCF_019745455.1 Methylobacterium sp. | reverse complement strand
ACCTTAGTTGAAGGTATCGATCTCGGCCGACTCGTAGCTCGTGACTTCCATGCCGACGGAGACTTCGTTGACGATCGGGGCAGACCAGGTCATGGCGCTTTCCTCACAATAGGTGTTGATAGGGACGATGCTTGACGTTGCACCCTATATAGGGCGGCGACCCTTCAGTTGAAGGTGTCGATCTCGGCGGAGTCGTAGCTCGTGACTTCCATGCCGACGCAAACTTCCTGAACGATGGGGGCAGACCACGTCATGGTGTAACTCCTTCTCGCTGACCACCGAGATATAGGCGATGTGTTGGACGCAATACAAGCGGGCGCTACACTTATATTTCTCATAGGATGATGGGAGCTCTCGGAGCCTGTGGCCGATCATGGAGCGATAGTGCAGAGAAACGGCAGCGCTTACGGTGCGTTAGCGGTCTTGCTCCGCGTTCAGCAGAATAGTCCAGCGAGCCGACAGAATGCGAAGCGGCCTTTCGATTCCGGCGGCGTATCGATCGTTTTTTCGCTTGACGGAGCCATTTCGCAGGCGCAAAGCCGCGCCGCTTCTTCGGCGCGCCCCGCGTTCGCCGAACGGGCTTTCCCCATTCAGCATATGCCTGATGCCCAGCGACAGTCCCCTTTCCATCAACAAGCCGGACGCCGTCCGAGCCGCCTCGATCGCCTGACGCTCGCCATAGGCCGCTAGGCGGCTCGCTGCGACCGGCCGCCGACGGCCGACATCGCAAGGTGAGCCCATGAATGCCCTGGCCTCGATGCTCGGCACCATCGACCCCTCGGTCCTGTCCGCGCGCCTCGCCGACGAGCGCGCACCCGACATCGTCGAATCGCTCAACGACGAGGCCCCTGAAGTCGCCGCCGCCATCATCCTCGGCCTCCCGCATGACCGGGCGGTAGAGGTGCTCGATCAGCCCGAACTCGACTCGGTCGCCGACATCATCGAGATGCTTCCGCGCGACCGCGTCGCGTCCTACCTGACAGGCATGTCCGCCGACAGGATCACCGACGTCTTTCGCGAGATCGAGGAGCCTGGGCGCTCCGACCTGCGCGCCCGCCTCGACGCCGAGACCCGCGGGGCCGTCGACCGCCTCAGCGCCTATGGCGAGGAGAGCGTCGGCTCGCTGATGACGACGGAGTTCGTCGCCGTCCCGGGCAGTTGGACCGTGCAGCAGACCCTCGACCACGTCCGCCACGTCGAGAAGACCCGCGAGACGATCTACGCGATCTTCGTCCTCGATCCGCGCACGCAAGCCCTGACCAAGGCGGTTCCCCTGCGCCGGCTCATCTCGGGCAACCCGGAGGACAACGTGCTCAGCGTAGCCCCGGGGAGGAGGCCGCTCGCGGTCTCGCCGACCGCCAGCCGCGAGCAGGCCGCCCGGCTGATTTCGAAATACGATCTCCTGGCCCTGCCGGTGATCGATGCCGTCGGCCACCTGATCGGCATCGTGACCGTCGACGACATGATCGACGCCATGGTCGAGAAGCAGACGCAGGACGTTCAGCGCTTCGGCGGCATGGAGGCGCTGCCCGAGCCCTACATGGATATCGGCTTCCTCACGATGATCCGGAAGCGGGCAGGGTGGCTCTGCGCCCTGTTCCTCGGCGAGATGATGACCGCCACCGCCATGCAGGGTTTCGAGGGTGAGCTTGAAAAGGCGATCGTCCTGACCCTTTTCATCCCGCTCATCATGAGCTCGGGCGGTAATTCGGGAAGTCAGGCGACGTCGCTCTTGATCCGGGCGCTCGCTCTCCACGAGATCCGTCTGCGGGATTGGTGGCGCGTTGCCTTGCGCGAATTGCCCACCGGAATGCTGCTCGGGGCGATCCTCGGCCTCATCGGCATCCTGCGGATCACGATTTGGCAGAAGGCGGGGCTCTACGATTACGGCGAGCACTGGATCCTAGTGGCTGCAACCGTTGGAGCCGCCCTCGTTGGCATCGTCACCTTCGGCTCGCTTACCGGGTCGATGCTGCCCTTCGTCCTTCAGCGCCTCGGTTTCGACCCGGCGACGGCCTCGGCGCCCTTCGTGGCGACCCTCGTCGACGTCACGGGCCTCGTCATCTATTTCAGCGTCGCCATGGTGATCCTGCGCGGGACGCTGCTGTGACGTCTCACCAGTGGCGGATCTCCTCGGGGCCGGGCTTCCGGCCCTGAGGCGTCAGGCCGTCGATGATCCCCGGGAGCACCTGCGAGAGCTGCGACAGCAGGGTGTCCCGATCGAGGCCCGTCTGGCTTTGAAGGGCGTCGACAGTCTGTGGGCCGAGGGCATCGCCGAGCTGATTCGGCTGGACCGGCCGGTTCTGTCCACGGCCAATCCAGGATTCCATCACGTCGCCGATGCCGCCGCGCTGGAAACGACCGATGAGGTCCTCGAGACCTCCATTGATGCCGCCCTGCGCGTCGGCAGGCTCGCGGTCGAGACCGGAATAGGGGCCAGCACCGGAATCGTGTCCAGGTGGGTTGGGCGAGGCACCGCCCGGGCCGTCGAGCATCCCGGCGAGGTCGCCGAACTCGCCACCGCCGCCTTCCGAGCCACGGTAGGACCCGCGATCCTGGCCGAACCCGCCGAGATCGCCGCCGTCGGGAACGTGTTGCGGAGCCTGTCGGGGCGCGCCCTGGCCACCCCCGAAGATATCACCGAAGCCTCCGCTCATTCCCTTCTGCAGGAGGAGCATGAGCACGGCCTGGACGATGGGCGACATCGCTCCGCCCAGGCCGCCGGGAGCCCCCCTGCCGTCTTGCTCATGACCGCGCTGGCCGCCCAGAACCTGGCCCAGGACCCCGCCGATGACCTGATCGAGCAAACCCATAGTCAGTCCTTCAAAAACATCTACGGCCGGCATGATGCCGGCCGCGCGCTCGCGCGTCTCCCCACCCGACCATGCGGATCCGACAACGTCAGTCGCGCCGGCTTCCACCGGCGGCCATGCGGTCCCGCGCGGGGAGATGGTCGAGGGGATTGGTGTAAGCGGTCTTGCCCTTGCGGTCCGAGGGAACAATCGCCGTCGAGGAGGTGATGGCCTCTGGCGGCGCCACCTGCGGCGTCGGCCGATCACCCTCGCGCTGGCGAGTCGTCATCGGATCGGGAAGCGTCGCAGGCGTCGGCTGATCTCGGCGGCTGTCCACGGACTGAGCCTGTGCGCCCGTCGCGAGGAGCGGCAGCGGGGAGGCCATGGCTCCGGCAAGAACTAGGGTCACGGCCCATCGCGACCGTGAACGAAGGACGGCATGTGCGGACATCGACCTCTCCATCTTCACCCGCGCGACGCTGAGAAGCGCAGCATGCGAAGGAAAGTCGGGATCGCCGCCCGGGTTCCGGCAATTTGTCGCGTCGAACGTTGCGCGACGCCCGATGCGAAGGCCAGCATGCCGTCAATCCCGCGAGCGCGAGCCTCCACTGCCGCGGCCGCGATATTTCGGCTTCTGCCCTCCGAGCCCCTGCGTCGAACGGGGCTTCGGCCGCTCCTGCCAGCTCGGCGCCGCACCGCCGACGGGCAATTCGCGATCGGTGCCGGGGCCCATATCGTCGAGGCTCGGCTTCGCGATCCGGCTGCGCTTGGCACCGTACTTTCCCGCCCCGCGCTCGACATCGTCCTGACGCGCCATCGGGTCGTCGGAGACGAAGAGCTCCGTGGCCTGGAGGCGCTTGAGCTCGTCGCGCAGGCGCGCCGCCTCCTCGAAGTCGAGATCGGCGGCGGCCGTCCGCATCCGCTTCTCGAGATCAGCCATCACGGCCTTGAGGTTGTGGCCGACGGTGATGGCGTTCTTGGCGAGTCCGGTATCGACCTGGACATGGTCGCGCTCGTAGACGCTGTCGAGGATGTCGGCGATGCCGCGCTTCACGCTCTGCGGGGTGATGCCGTGCTCGGCATTGTAGGCAAGCTGCTTCTGGCGCCTGCGCTCGGTCTCCGCCATCGCCCGCTCCATCGAGCCGGTGATCTGGTCGGCGTAAAGGATGCAGCGGGCGTCGGCGTTGCGCGCCGCCCGCCCGATGGTCTGGATCAGCGAGGTCTCGGAGCGCAGGAAGCCCTCCTTGTCGGCATCGAGGATCGCGACCAGCGCACATTCCGGGATGTCGAGACCCTCGCGCAGTAGGTTGATGCCGATGAGCACGTCGAAGGCGCCGAGGCGAAGGTCGCGGATGATCTCGATCCGCTCCAGGGTGTCGATGTCGGAGTGCATGTAGCGCACCCGCACGCTGTTCTCGTGCAGGTACTCGGTCAGGTCCTCGGCCATGCGCTTCGTCAAAGTCGTCACGAGGGTGCGGTAGCCGGCCTGGGCGACTTCCCTCACCTCGCCCAGCAGGTCGTCGACCTGGGTCCGGGCGGGCCGGATCTCGATGATGGGGTCGACGAGGCCGGTCGGGCGGATGACCTGCTCGGCGAAGACGCCGCCGGTCTGGTTCATCTCCCACTTGCCCGGCGTCGCGGAGACGTGGACGGTCTGAGGCCGCATCGCGTCCCATTCCTCGAAGCGCAGGGGCCGGTTGTCGAGGCAAGAGGGCAGGCGGAAGCCGTACTCGGCGAGCGTCGCCTTGCGCCGGAAATCGCCCTTGTACATGGCGCCGATCTGCGGGACCGTGACATGGCTCTCGTCGGTGAAGACCAGGGCGTTGTCGGGCAGGTACTCGAACAGCGTCGGCGGCGGCTCGCCGGGTTTTCTCCCCGTGAGATACCGCGAATAATTCTCGATGCCGTTGCAGGCGCCGGTGGCCTCGATCATCTCGATATCGAAGGTGCAGCGCTGCTCGATGCGCTGCGCCTCGATCAGGCGGCCCATCCTGGTCAGCTCGTCGACCCTGAGCTTCAGCTCGGTCTTGATGCCCTTGACCGCCTGCTGCAGCGTCGGGCGAGGCGTCACGTAATGCGAATTGGCGTAGACCTTCACGAACTTAAGCTCGTTGATGGTCTTGCCTGTTAGCGGGTCGAACTCGGTGATCTTCTCGATCTCGTCGCCGAACAGGCCGATGCGCCAGCCGCGATCCTCCAAGTGGGCGGGCCAGAGTTCGATCACGTCGCCGCGGACCCGGAAGGTGCCGCGTGCGAAGTCGGACTGGATACGCTTGTATTGCAGCGCCACGAGGTCGGCGACGAGCTGGCGCTGCTCGATCCGCTCGCCGAGGGACACCGTGAACGACATTGCCGTGTAGGTCTCGACCGAGCCGATGCCGTAGATGCAGGAGACCGAGGCGACGATGATGACGTCGTCGCGTTCGAGGAGCGCGCGGGTGGCGGCATGGCGCATCCGGTCGATCTGCTCGTTGATCGACGATTCCTTCTCGATGAAGGTATCGGAGCGCGGGACGTAGGCCTCGGGCTGGTAGTAATCGTAGTAGGAGACGAAATACTCCACAGCGTTGTCGGGGAAGAAGCTCTTGAACTCGCCGTAGAGCTGCGCCGCCAGAGTTTTGTTCGGGGCGAGGATCAAGGCAGGGCGCTGCGTCTCCTCGACGATCTTGGCCATCGTGAAGGTCTTGCCCGAGCCGGTGACGCCGAGCAGCACCTGGTCGCGCTCGACCTTCTTCACGCCATCCACCAGTTCGGCGATGGCGGCGGGCTGGTCGCCGGCGGGCTCGAACTCGGATTGCAGGCGGAAGGGAACGCCGCCTTCGGATTTCTGCGGACGCTCTGGCCGGTGCGGCGCCCAGGTCTTGCCGTCCTTGAAGAGCGGATTGCCCTCGGTGAGGAGCCGCGAGAGCGCATCGACCGTGGCTGATACGCCGTCAGCGGCAAGCGACGTTTCCTCAGGCTCCTCGATTGATGGGCCGTCCTCGGGGCCGCGCATGCCCAGCGCATGCGCCAGGCGCGGATCGACCTCGGCCGTCTCGCCGACGGTGTACCCGGCCTGCGGCGCCTCTCCGAACCCGTCCCGCTTCGTTCCGGCCGATTTCGCTCGTCCTGCCCTCTTGGGCGGCTCGACGGGCTCGACCGCGGGCAGACGATTGCGATTGAGGGCGGGGCTCAAGAGAGCCGCCAGATGCTCATCCAGCGGTTTCAGCTCGGGTTTCGACGCCTTGGCGGTGGACGAGCGCGGTTTGTTCGGGACAGCCATCGCGCGAATATGGACATTCGCAGCCTCTCAAGAAAGGCCGCGATCAAGCTGGGGGGCACCTTCTTGGCTCACAGCGCGCTTCGATGGTCGACCCGGACATCGAAAAGCCGACGCTTCTCGGCGCCGGCTTTTCAGCAATCAGAACGGACTGGACGTCCTTAACGGGCAGGGCCGCCGGAAGTGTTGCCAGTGTTGCCGACCGGCTTGTTGTTCTGGTCGGCGTTGCCGCCCTTGGCCGACTCGACGCTGCCGGTACCGGCGGGTCCCATCGTGGGGCCGGGATTAGGGGACATGCCCCGGGTCGAGGGATTGTCGATCGGGCCACTGGTGGTGTTGCCGGCCTGCGGCACGGCACGCTCCGGCTGGCCGACATTGCCCGACGGCGACTGAGCGAGAGCTGGCGCCGCCGCCAGGACCAGTGCGGCGACGATCGAGGTGGTGAAACGCATGAGGAAACCCTTCGGTAAGGCGGAATGCGAAGAGGCCTCCCTTCGCGCCGACGTTGCCGCAACAACGGCTCCGATCCCCTGCCGTTCCCTAGCCCACGTTAAACTCCACAGGCTACGGCGGATCCTAGGCCGGCTCTCCTGCAGCGAGGCCACCGCCTTCCAGGAAGCCTTCGAGCCAGTGGATGTCGTAGGCTCCCGCTCGAACCTCGGGGTTGCGCACAAGTGTGCGGAACAGCGGCAGCGTGGTGTCGACGCCGTCGACCACGAACTCGTCGAGCGCCCGGCGCAGGCGGGCCAGACACTCGTCGCGGGTGCGGCCGTGAACGATGAGCTTGCCGATCAGCGAATCGTAGTTCGGGGGGATGCGGTAGCCCTGGAACACTGCGGAATCGACCCGGACTCCAAGGCCGCCAGGCGGGTGGAAATAGGTGATCAGCCCAGGCGAGGGCCGGAAGGTCGAGGGGTGCTCGGCGTTGATCCGGCACTCGATGGCGTGGCCCGAGACCTTGATGTCGTCCTGAGTGACGGAGAGCGGCAGCCCCGCCGCCACGCGGATCTGCTCGTTGACGAGGTCGATGCCGGTGATCATCTCGGTGACCGGATGCTCGACCTGGATGCGGGTGTTCATCTCGATGAAGTAGAACCGCCCGTCCTCGTAGAGGAATTCCACCGTCCCGGCCCCGAGATAACCGAGGTCCTGCATCGCCTTGGCGCAGACGCCGCCGATCTCTGCTCGGGTCGCCTCGTCGATCACCGGCGAGCCGCCTTCTTCCCAGACCTTCTGGTGGCGCCGCTGCAGCGAACAATCGCGCTCGGCGAGATGCACGGCATTGCCGCGCCCGTCCCCGAGCACCTGGACCTCGATATGGCGGGGCTTGGTCAAGTATTTCTCGAGATAGACCGCGTCATCGCCGAAAGCCGCCTTGGCCTCGGTGCGGGCGAGGTTCAGGGCTTCCTCGAGCTCGCCTTCAGATCGCGCCACCTTCATGCCGCGACCGCCGCCGCCAGAGGCTGCCTTGACGAGGACAGGATAGCCGATCTCGGCGGCGACCTTCAGCGCCTCCTCGGTCTCGGTGATGCCGCCCTCGGAGCCCGGCACGCAGGGAATGCCGAGACGCTTGGCAGTGCGCTTGGCCTCGATCTTGTCGCCCATGATACGGATATGCTCGGCCTTGGGGCCGATGAAGCCGATGCTGTGATGGGCAAGAACCTCGGCGAACCGGGCGTTCTCGGAGAGGAAGCCGTAGCCCGGATGGACCGCATCGGCCCCGGTGATCTCGCAGGCGGCGATGATCGACGGGATGTTGAGATAGCTCTCGCGGGCCGAAGGCGGCCCGATGCAGACGCTCTCATCGGCGAGACGCACATGCATCGCGTCGGCGTCGGCGGTCGAATGCACGGCGACGGTGGCGATGCCGAGTTCCTTCGCCGCGCGCAGGATCCGCAGGGCGATCTCGCCCCGGTTGGCGATCAGGATCTTCTCGAACATGGGGGTGCCCGTCACTCGATCACGAGAAGGGGCTCGCCGAACTCCACCGGCTGGCCGTCCTCGACGAAGATCGCCGTCACGGTGCCGGCGCGCGGCGCGACGATCTCGTTGAAGGTCTTCATTGCCTCGATGAGCAGAAGCTTCTCGCCGGCCGCCACGACGGAGCCGACATCGACGAAGCTCTTGGCATCGGGGGACGGGCGACGGTAGGCGGTGCCCACCATCGGGGAAGGCAGAGCGCCCGGATGCGCGGCACTCGCCTTGCTGCGCTCCACGCCAGGGCCCGCCACCGGAGCCTGGATCGCCGGCGGAGGCGCCAATGCGGCCACCGGGGCGGCCACCTGGACCTGCATCGGCTCGATCCGGCGCACGACGCGAATACGCAGGTCGCCCTTCTCGATCTCGATCTCGGTGAGGTCGGTCTCGGTGACGAGTTTGGCGAGCACGCGCACGAGCTCGGGATCGAAAGGGTCGTTCTTGGACATCGGACGGGTCTTGGGCTCAGTCGTGAGAGGCAGGGGCGGCGCGCAGAAGCTGCGCCAGGGCGGCGAGGCCGAGGGCGTAACTGTCCGGCCCGAACCCGCAGATCACGCCGGCGCAGACCGGGGCGATGAGGGAGACGTGCCGGAAGGCTTCGCGCGCATGGACGTTTGAGAGATGGACCTCGACCGCGACGACGCCGCTGCCGGAGATCGCGTCGCGCAGGGCGACCGAGGTGTGGGTGTAGGCGGCGGCGTTGATCAGCACGCCAGCGCCGGCCGCGCCGGCGTCCTGGATCAGACCGACGAGTTCGCCCTCGTGATTGGTCTGGTGGAAATCGAGGGTGACGCCGAGCCCTTGGGCCTGCGAGCGCAGGTCGCGCTCGATATCGCCTAGAGTAGCACGGCCATAGATCCCCGGCTCGCGCGTGCCGAGCAGGTTGAGGTTCGGTCCGTTGAGGACGTGGATCGGGATCATGTCCGGGTTCTTGGCGCCGCGTTCGGGATTCTTAAAGCGTGTTTTCCTCGCCGCTCCAACCCTTTACTTTATCCTGAGGCGCCACGTAGCGGCCTCGAAGGAGGCCTCCAGTGATCGCGGAGACTTCTGGAGGGCTCCTTCGAGGCCCCTTGCCGGGCAAGGGGCACCTCAGGATGAGGAAGCTACTGGGACGGGTCGTTGTCTTTCACCAATTGAACAGACGTTTAGAGGATCAGACCGCCTAGCAACAAGGCGGCTCCCCTCCCTCAGCAGCTGGCGTGGCCGCACTGGCGCACATCGGCGATGGTCTTGCGGATCGGGTCGACCCCGACGGCACCGGGGATGATCTCGTCGCCGATGATGAAGGCCGGGGTGCCCGACAGGCCGAGCTTGTCGCCGAGCCCGACATTCTCCGCGAGCGCCGCCTTGACCTCGGCGCCCTGCGCATCCTTGGCGAGCCGGCCGAGGTCGAGGCCCATCTCCTTGGCCACCGCGATCGCCTTCTCGGCGTTGACGCGGCCCTTGCTCTCCAGGAGCTTCACGTGGAATTCGAAGACCTTCTCGCCCTTGAGCTGCTGCTTGGCGGCGAGCGAGTACTTGCTGGCCTCCAGCGACTCGGCGCCGAGGACGGGGAAATCCTTGAGGACGACTCGCAGCTTTGGATCGGCCTTGATCAGCGCCTGGACGTCGGTGAGCGCCTTGCGGCAATAGCCGCAATTGTAATCGAAGAACTCGACGAGGGTGACGTCGCCCGAGGGGTTGCCGGCGACCACGCCGTGGGGCGAGTTGAGCAGCGCCTCGCGCGACTCCTTCAGCGCGGCGCCCTGGGCGAGCTTCTGGGTCTCCTGGGCGCGGCGCTCGCCCTCCGCGATCGCCTCCTGAAGCACGTCGGGGTTCTTGACGAGGTAGTCCTTGATGATCGCCTCGATCGCCTGGCGCTGCGCGTCGTTGAAGACGGTCGGTGCAGCCTGAGGAGTCGTCTGGGCGAAGGCCACGGACAGGGACGCAAAGGGAGCCGCGACGGCGAGGGCAGCGATGAGAATGCGGGGCAGCGTCATGGATCCTCGGCTTTCGTCTCGCGGCGGCATCGAGCCTTCGCTCACGGTGGCGTCGATATAGTCGGGGTTAGGCGTTTTCGCGGCGCTCGGTCAAATTCTACGGCCGGCGATGGTCGGCCCTGATCAATATTCCCATTCCGCACCGACGCCGACCGCGGTGCGGCCGTCGCTTCCGGCCTCTCCCTGGAGCTTGATCCGGCGGGTGACGTCGTAATCGATGGTTACCGCCGTGTCGGCAGGCTTTGCGCCGGCCTTCACCCCGACGCTCAGGCGCTCGTCGATGTAGCGCGAAGCCCCAAGGGCGGGGCCGCCGCTGGCCCCGGTCGAGACGTCGAGGCTGTCGAGGCCCAGGCCTTTACGGGCCTGCTCGAACGCGTCCGGGCCGCCGGCATTGCCGGAGAACTGAGCCACCGCCTGCGCGAGCTGCAACGCCTGGAACGGCGAAAGGCCGCCCGACGCCTTCTTGAACAGGAGGCGCGAGAGCACCTCGTCCTGCGGCAGGGTCGGCGTCGAGGTGATGTCGAAGGCCGGGCGATTGGCCGGCCCGGTCACCGCCACCCGCGCCGTAACGTCGGCCGCATTGGTCTCGGCCAGGAAATCGAGGTCCGGCGCGGCGAGCTCGCCGCCGAAGGCGAGGCGCCCACGGGTGAAATCGAGGCGCTGCCCGACGATGCTGAGACGACCGCGTCGCATTTCAAAACCGCCGATCGCCACCGGATCGCGTGACGAGCCGGTCAGGCGCAGCTCGCCGCCGAGTTCCGCATCGATGCCACGGCCGAGCACGAAGATGCGGTTCACGGCGCTCACCGTGACGTCGAGGCTCGCATCGAAAGGCGGGGCCGCCTTCCCCTTGCGGCGGGACGCGTCGGAGCGGCGCGTCGTGGCGGTGAGCCGGCGGCGGATCTCGGGCGTCGCGTTGACGTGGCGAATGCCGGGAAGAGGCTGCACCGTGGCGGGCAGCCGGTCAGGCACCGAGACGTCGACGGAAGCGAGGTCGATGCGCCCGCTCACCTTGGGCGTGCGCGCCAGTGGCCCGCTGAGGGCGAGATTGAGGCTGGCCGTCGCCGTCACGATGGGCGACGAGACGAGCTCCGCCCGATCGGCCGTGAGGGTCAGCGAGCCGGGAAAGCCGGCCTCGGGTTCGAGAGCGACGCGGCCCTGGGCTCTGAGCACGCCGCCATTGCGGGCCTGGGCGGTCAGGCGTTCCACCACCAAGGTATCGCCGCGTCCGGTGACCCTGCCTTCGATCCCGGTGAAGCGAATGCCCTGGAGCGGATCGGTGAAGCTGCCGCCGGTGAGGATGGCGGCGCCCTCGGCGCGCGGCGCAGCCAGGGTGCCGCCGATGCCTGCGTCGACGGCGAGGCGGCCTCCGATGCGCTGCCCGCCCGCGCTGAGCAGGCTGTTGGCCAGCGCCACTTCGAAGTTGCCCTTGGCCTTGAGCGCTAGGACGCCCCCGCTCTCGACCGGAAGGGAGCCCTTGAGGGTGAGCTCGGCGCCGCGTCCGGCAGAAATACGGCCCTCCACATTGGCCCGTCCGTCGGCGAAGGTACCGCGCGCCGTCGCGTCGATCGGCGGCAGGCCGGCTTTCCTGGTCTCCGGAGTGACGAGACGAACCAGGGCGAACTCGTATCGCCCCTCGGGACGTGAGGCCGAACCTTTGAGGGTCGCATCACCCTCGAGGGTGCCGTTCAGAGCAAGGCTCGGAACCGCCATGCGGGCGAGTGACAGAGGCAGCGCGCGGATGCCGACGGTCAGGTCGAGGCTCGAGCCGGCCCGGCCGGCGAGGTTGATTCGGCCCGCGCCAGCCGAGACGACGAGGTTGTCGATCAGCACGGAGCCGCGATCGAGCGTGATTGTCGAGGGCCCGGCGAGGGTCACGCGATCCGCCCCGCGCAGGACGGCGAAGCGCTGGAGTTCGATCCGGGTCTTCTCGGCCGGAACGAGGCGGGCGGCACCGTCGAGGTCGAAGCCGCGGGCCTTGGCGGTGAGCACGACGTCGCTCGCCGCCGGGGTGCCGGTCGCGGTCAGGCGCAACGTGTCGATCGATTGACCCGCCACGACGACGCGGTCGGCATTCACGCGCCCGGCAAGGATCGGGTGCGCGCGCAGATCCTGGCCTGACAGGTCGGCATCGAGCTGAGACAGCCCGATCTCGCCGACCCGCAGAGAGGAGCCCTGAGCCTTCACCGTCGCGCCCTGGCGGCCGCCCTCACGCGACAGGATGATACTTGCGTCGAGGCTACCACCAAGGGACGTCAGCGCCAGCGGCGAGACGTCGTCGAGGTTCGATCCGGCGAAAGTGAGCGCGCCCTCCGCCAATCCAGTCGATGCCTCGACGGCGCCCCTTCCGTCGGCCCGAACCGAACCGAGGTTGAAGGCGAAACGGTCGAGCCTCCAGTCGGGGCCCTGCCGCCGGACCTGCGCGTCGCCCCCGAGGGTCTTCCCGGCGATCTCGCCGAGGATGCGCACGGACCCGTCGAGATTGCCGGTGACGTCCTTCGCGGCGGCCTCGACGCGCAACGACCGGACGGGGCGGCCGAGGGCGGTGGCGCTCGGCGCCGAGAACGTCGCAGTCACGTCCGGGCGGTCGAGGGAGCCGGAGAGCCGGCCGTCGATGCCGGCGCGCCCGGACAGGCGGGAATCGAGTTCGCCGAGGCTTGCAAGATCGGCCTTGCCGCGAATGTCGGCAAGGCGGGCCGTGGCGCGGCCGTCGAGCGATGCGGCGAGATGGGCGCCGGCAAGGCGCAGGTTCTCGAACCCGTAGCCGTCATAGACCTGGAAGGCGCGGCCCCGCAGGGTCGGGGACGATCCGAGCACGCGGTCGAGCGGCGCGATGCCGAGGGCCAGCGCCCGGGTGGATATGTGGAGATCGGCGCTCACCGCGCGACGTGCCGGGTCGCCGCTCAGCAACGCCTTGGCGGTGAGGCTGCCGGCGAGGGGGCGCTGCGCCAGGCCGGAGAAGGCCGAGAGGTCGGCGAGGTTCGCCTCCACGGCGCCGGTCAGGACGTTCTGGCCGATCCGGCCGGCATAGGAAGCGCGGAGCGTCGGCGCGTCGATGGCGAGTGTCTCGACATTGAGCGAGGCATCAGCCTCCACGGTGGCGCGCAGCCGCAGGGCGGCCTCCGAGCCGATGGCGCGGCGCAGGGCCGGGTCGGCGAGGGAGAGACCCTCGACCTTTGCATCGGCCGCCAGGGTGAAGCGGCTGCCTTTCGGGTCGGCCGGGAGCGGCGCAAGGTCGAGATTGGCCTCGACGCGGCGAAGCGCGCTGCCCTGCGCCCGCAGCCCGGCTGCCTTCAGGACGCCCTTCACGGTCGGGCCGGCGAGGGGGCCCTTCACGCTTCCCTCGAAGTTCAGGTTGTCGAGTTCGGCATCGGCCGCCTTGGTGATCCCGCCCTCGGTGGGCAGGGCCCGGGCGGAGACGGAGATATCGGCGACGCGGTTCGCGCTCAGGGTTCCATCAACCGCGAGGCGGGCCGTGCGCGAGGCGAGGTCGAGCCGGTCGATGGCGAGGGCACCGCCATCCGCGAAGCGGATCGCTCCATCGAGTCGGGTCTCGCCGGCGAAGATGGCCGCCGCGGGTCCGGGCAGCAGCCCGTCGATGCGGGTGGCGAGGTCGAGACCGAGGCGGCGCTCCGATCCGACCCTCACGATCCGTGCCGAGCCCTTGGCGTTGAGCGACGGGTCGGCATCGAGATCGAGGCGCGCGTTCCAGGCATCGAGGGTGCCGCGCCCGTCGAGATCGAGGGCGATCGGTGGAGCGCCGGGCAGGCCGGATGTCTTCGAGAGGAGGCCGCCGGCAGGTTCGGTGAGCGTCGTCTTGAGGTCGAGGCGCTCGCCCTTCGGCACGAACAGCAGGCGGGCGGCGAACTGCCAGGCCGCGTCGAGGCGGTTCACCACGATGTCGAGGTCGAGCCCTTCTGCAGGAGGCCCGAGCTTGGCCCTGCCGGTGGCGGAAAGGCGCGCGGGCTGGCCCGCAAGGGACTCGCCGAGGACGAGCTCGGCGAGCTTGAAGCCCTTGATCTCGACCTTCACGGGCAGATCCGGAAGGAGCGAGCCATCGGGCTCCGGCGTCGCCGAAACAGGGGCAGGGAGGGGCCTTCGCAAAACCTCCAGTCGGCCGATCTCCAGGGTCTCGACGTCGAGCCGCCCCGACAGGAGCGCCAGGCGCCGCCAGACCAGCCGCGCCTTGTCGAGCTTCAGCCAGACCCCGTCGCGGTCGCTGATCGCCACGTCGCGGATGGTGGCGTCCGACGACAGGGCACCGTCCACCGCACCGATCGAGACCTGCGAGCCCGGTGTCGAGAGCGCCTTCGAGAGGAGACCGCCGAGGACGGATTTCTCGGCTTCGGAGGCATGGGTGAAGGTAAGGGGAATGAAAACAAGAAAGAGGAGGAGGGCCGCGCGCCAAATCCCTCCTCCCTCTGCGGGGGAGGGTGGCCCACGCAGTGGGTCGGGAGAGGGGAGCACTGAACTATCCGGAGAGGTCGCGTTCCCCTCTCCCGCCTTGCTCCGCAAGGCACCCTCCCCCGCAGAGGGGGGAGGGTCGACGTCGTCAGCCAGCTTCGACCGATCGAATAGCCACCCAAAAATCCCCATCAGAACGCCTGCCCCAAGCTGATGTAGAGGGTGACCGGGCGCTCGTTGTTGCCCTTGATGCGGTCGAGCGGGAAGGCGACGTCGACGCGGATCGGGCCGATGCCGGTATAGTAGCGAAGGCCCAGGCCCGCCGCGTAGCGGATGCGCTCTTTGAAATCCGGCAGGCTGCCCGAGAAGGCTGTGCCGGCATCGAAGAACGGCACGATGCCGATGGTGTCGGTGACCTTGATGCGGCCCTCGATGGACGCTTCGAGCAGGCTCAGGCCGCCGACGGGCAGATTGAACGGGCCGCGTGGGCCGAGCGTCCGGTAGGCGAAGCCGCGCACCGAGCCGCCGCCACCCGCGAAGAAGCGGATGTTCGGCGGCACCTCCGCAAGGTTCGCTCCCGAGATCGAACCGAAACCGACGCGCCCGGCAACGATGTAGCGACCGGCCTCGTCGAAGGCGTAGTAGGTCGAGCCCTGGGCTTTCGCGACGAAGATCGAGGGGTCGGAGCCGAGGAAACCCGCATAGGGCGTCGCCGAGGCAGTGAGCCTGACGCCCTTGGTCGGATCGAGCGGATTGTCGGTGGAATCGTAGCCCAGCGAGACCGGGATGCCGACGAGGCGGTAGTCGAGCTTGCCGAGGGCATCCTGCGAGCGCCCCGCCTGACCGTCGATGCCGACCTGCGCGAAGAAGGTGTCCGAGAAGCGGTGCCGAACGCCGATCGTACCGCCGACCGCATCGGTGACGTAGCTCTGCTGCGCCTCGCGGCCGACGAAGAGATTGGCGATGAGGTCGTTGCGCGTACCCCAGAGCGCCGGCTTCACGAAGGTCGCCGAGAGGCGGCTCCCAAGGCCGTTCGAATCGATGCCGGCGAGCTTGCGCTGCCGCGCATAGAGGTCGTTGCCGAGATAGGAGACGTCCGCGTCGATGCGCAGGGTCTCGCCGCCGCCGAAGAGGTTGCGGTTCGCGTAGTAGCCCCTGATTCCGGGGCCATCGACAGTGGAGTAGCGGGCCGCGACGCCGATGAGATTGCGGTCGCGCTCGGTCACGTCGACGAAGATTGGAAGGTTGCCGTTGGCGTCGAGTGCCTCGCCCTCGCGAACGCGCACCGAGCCGAGTCCCTCGACGCGGGAGACCGACTTGCGGATGTCGGCCAGCGCCTGGGGCGAGTAGGGATCGCCGGGCTCGGCATAGATGAAGGAGCGTACCACCGCCGGGTCGATGCCGCTGGTTCCCCTGACGGCGACTTCGCCGAGGCCTGCGATCGGGCCTGGATCGACGGTGATGGTCACGTCCATCACATGGGCGGCATCGTCGACGACCGGATCGCGCCCGACAGGCTTGACGAAGGGATGCCCGAGGGCGCGGAAGCGGTCGACGATCCCGGCTTCCTTCGCCAGCACCGTGGCGGAGCGGGCGGGCACCCCTTCCTCGACTTCGGTGAAGCGGCGGGGCAGCACCTCCGTGGCGATCGGGGCGCCGCGGGGATCGCGAACCGTGATCGAGCGCAGCCTGTAGAGCGGGCCAGCCTCCACGACGACCTTGACCGGCACGAGGCTTCGCCCGCGGGCTGCCTCGGCGGTGCGGGACGCCGCGGCTGTCGAGGATTCGCCGCCGAGCGTCACGCCGTCGACGATGATGGTGACCCGGCCCTGGTAGTAGCCATAGCCGGAAAGGACGGCGGGGAGGCGCCGCAGGTCTGCCTCGGCCCTTCGGACCACGCCCTCGCCGTCGGGGGGCGCCTCCTGTCTCAGGCGGTGAAGCGACGACGTGTCCTTGAGGGCCTGGAGGACGTCATCCTCCTCGACACCCTGGAACTTGACCGAATAGGGCAGGGCGTCCCGGCTCGGCGCCGGCGGCGCCTCTTCGGAGCCGAACAGACCGAAGAGGTCGAAGGCGGCGGCAGGAGACGCGGCTGACCATGCCAGCGCGAGGCACAGCAGCACGCGCGCCGTTCCGAGACGAGAAAACCTCACAAGCCTGATCAAGGGCAGCGACGGCGTCCCGCAGCCAGCGCAAGGGCGGCATCCCGCCGACCCTGCGCGGTCTTCGTAACTTCGGTCATCCGCCCCCCACCCGGCGCCTCACGACGTCGCCCCTCGTATCCCACAACGTTCCTTCTTGATCGTTGAAGGAGGGTAGCCTCTCGGTTGCACCGGGGCAAATCACCGTCTCGGGACCGAGGCTACGGAAACGGGAAATGACCTGCGGCTGCAATCGCAGAATTCGGGATGACGGAACGCCTTGTCACGCGACCGGAGGCTTTCCATCTCTCTCGTTGAGGGTCCGCCGACGCCGCAATCGAAGCTATTCGTCGACAAAATTTCCATCACAGAACGAGTGTCGCATCCGCAAGCGATCGACTTGAAAAGCCCTCGGCCAAAATGGCAGCGATCCTGTTTCGGGATCGCCCCGGTCATGCAACCCGATTGCTGCCCCGTCCGTTGATTTCGCTCCTGCATTAGGGCATGTACGCCCGCACTTCCCCGATCAAGATTCCCACAGCGCAGCCCCTGCGCCGCGCGTTCGCAAACGCGGTTTTGAGCCGCGAACCTCCCAGACGAGAAAGGTCATATGGGCGCCTTCGACTATCGGAATTTCGACGACCGTAGAAAGAACTCCGCCAGCGCCAAGCAGATGCTGCTGGAAAAATTCAAGTCCCGGCCACCGGCGGACGACCCGGAGATGATCGCAAAGGCCGAGGCACGCGCCGCCATCGCGCGAGCCCGTGAGGAGCGCGCTCGCGAGCGCGAGGCCGCCCGGGTCGCCGCCGAGAAGGCCGCTGCCGAAGAGAAGCGCGCACGCGAGGAGGCGGAACTCGCCGCCCAAATCGCGCGAGAAGAGGAAGAAGCTCGACTCGCCGCCGAGCAGAAGGCTGCGGAGCTCATCGCCCGCAAGGCCGCACGCGACGCGCGCTACGCCGCCCGCAAGGCCAAAGCGCGGCGCTGAGCGCCGCGACCCCATCCTCGCATCGACGTCACGAGGCGCGCCGGAGACGGCGCGCCTCACTCATGTTCAGGCTTCGGTCTCGGTCTTGTCCTCGGATTCGTTCTCGTTTTCCGTCTCGGCCTCGGGAGCCTCAATGGGGACTGAAGCTTCTTCCGGACGGGGACCGGACTTGAACGAGCGGCGAGGCGCATTCCCGCGCTTCATCTGTGCCGGCTTCTCGATCGCGCCGAGCCGCTCGGAGAGCTGCTTGGCCCGCTCGTTGAAATCATTGGTGCTTCGCGATTGCGACGCACCGCTCTTGAACGCGTTTGCCACTGAGGCCTCTTGGGATGGCCCAGTGCACGATGGGCGTGCGGGCTTGACGCCTCCATAGCACGCTTCGTCCGGCCGATGCGGGTTATTCGCTGATGGCCTCAAAACCGCGCCGTCACGAACAGCCGCAGGTTTCGCCCCGGTAACAGGATCTCGTCCTTCTTGAACGAGGCCGCGTTGCGGATCTGGTCGTCGAGAAGGTTGCGGCCCTGCAAGCCGACCGTGATTTCGCTCGCGCCATAGATGCCGGGATCGAGTGGCTTGGTGTAGCTCACCTCTGCGCGCAGGTCGTCCCAGCCCGGTGTGAAGGTCTGGAAGGGGGCGATGTCCGTCTGCGCGAAGGCGTGGAGCAAATTCACCCGCGCGAACCAGCCGTCGGCGCGCAGGAAGACGCCGCCGCCGACGCGATGGGGTGGGATGCGCGGGACGGCGCTGCCGTCGTCGAAGCGGGCGCGCACGAAATCGTACTGCGCCTCAAACCCCGCGAAGCCGTCGCCGACGGGCAGCACGTCGAGCTGGGCGGCGATCTCGGCGCCGTAGAACGTCGCGTTGGCCTGCGAGTAGACGATCTGCCGGAGTTCGTCGCCGCCACCGCAGGAGGCGAAGTCGTCGTTGCAGCCGATGCCCGTCTCACGCTTGTAGATGAAGCCCGTGTAGCGCGTGTAGTAGCCCGTCGCGTCGAGGCGCAGCGGCCCGATCGCCCGGCGCAGGCTCGCCTCGACGGTCCTTGCACGCTCCAGCCGCAGGGTCGGATCGCCGATCTCGAAGGTGCCTGTCGCGTCGTGCGGTCCCTGTGAAAACAGTTCGTAGGCGGTGGGCGCGCGCTCGACATAGGAGCCGTTGAGGCTCGCTACGAACCCGTAGGGCAGGTCCTGCAGCGCGCCGAGGCTGATGCTCTTCGGGGCGAAGCGGCGGCGCAGGCCGTATTGCAGCGGGTCCTCGCCGGGAACGGGGAGGTAGTCGGCCGGGAATTGCGTTGCCGTGCTGCTCGAGCGCGTGCCTTCGATGCGGCCCGCCGCCTGGAAGCGCAGACCATTGCTGACGGCCAGTTCCTCGAACAGGTAGACCGCGTCGGAGCGCGACTCGGTCGGCGGCAGGAAGGCTTCGCCTTGGGTCGAGAGCACCCGCCGCCCGCTCTGGAAGCCGAGCGCTCCGGTCAGCGTGCCGAGCGCCGTGAAGACGGGCACATGCTGCAGCTCGATCCGGCCTTCCACCTCCCGGTTCTTGAAGGTCGCCTGGATGCCGTCGATGCCGTCCTCGCCGATGCCCCGCTCGTCGTGGCGGTAGACCGAGCCGCCGGCCCAGAACCGGATCGCCTCGAAGGGCCCTCCAAGCGGACGGTACTCGCCGCGGGCGAGCACCCGGTCCTGGCGTGGATCGAGCCGCGTCCGGCTCTCGGCGGCCTCGCCGCCGGGGATCTGGTAGAGCGCGTCGTAATGGCTGAAGGACACGCCGAGGAAGCCTCGGTCCCCGATCGCCGAGATGCCGACAGAGCCGCCCTGCGATTCCGTCGCGGAGTTGCGCTGGATGCCGAGCGGCGTAGCGTAGCTGTCTGTCGCCGTCCTGAAGCCGTCGGCGTGGACGGCGATGCCCTCGCCACCGGCATCGACGCTCACGGCGCCGAGACGGCCCTCATCGACGCTGGAATAGCCCGTCGTCACCTGCCCCGAGACGCCGCCTCGGGGAATGAAGGTCGGGACCCGGTTGTTCTCCGCCGAGACCACGCCGCCGATCGCCTGAGAGCCGTAGCGCAGGGTGGCGGGCCCCCGGATCACCTCGATCCGGTCGGAGACGAGCGGGTTGACGGGTACGGCGTGATCCTCGCCGAGCTCCGAGACGTCGCCGATGCCGACCCCGTTCTCCTGGATGCGCACGCGGGCGTTGTCGAGGCCGCGGATGATCGGGCGGGAGGCTGCTCCCGGCGCATAGGTCGAGGACGAGATTCCCGGCCGATCGAACAATGCATCGCCGAGTGTCCGGGGCTGTTCACGGGCGATCTGATCTCGCGTGACGACCGTCACCGGCGAGAAGGTGTTCGTCACCACCGGGAGTATTCCCGCACCGATGCCGGTTCCTGTGTTTGCAGGTCTGACGATCGGGCTCGGCGAACTCACCGTCAGTTCGGGCAGCGTCGCTTCCGCTGTCTGAGCGAGGGCGTTGTCCGCAAGACCGGCCGCGGACAGCACCGCCCATCCCCATTTTCGACCCGAACGAGAGCTGCGCATATCCGACCACCGCCATGTTACAATGTTTCACTACCGCATTGTGATGATGTAACAAGAGGGGCGTTCGGTCCTTGTCGTGAGTTCCACTCTCCGTGTCGTCCAGGCCACATCCCCCGGAGTGCGGCCAAGGCGCAACACCCGGTTCGAAAAGCTTATGTCGGGTGCGTTTGGAAGCCGCCGCCGCCGCCCCTGCCTTGCGGCAAGCGCAATTGCCGGTGAGGCAGCGCGAACTCCGCCGCGCCCACCCGGAACCTCCTCGATGTCGCGTCCGCTTCTGACGACCGCCGCCCTCCTCGCGCTCGCCGCCAGCCTTTCTGCCTGCGCCTCGCAGCGTTTCGAGGGACAGACGCGAGGCCGCGTCGGACCCCAAGCAGCCCTCGAGCCGGCCGTGCCGGCAATTCCGTCGGGACCGGTGACCTCGGAACCACTAGCACCGCCGCCAGGCGCCAGCGCCGCCCCAGGCGATATTCCGGTGATCGCGGCGGCGCCGCCGCCGGTCGTAGCGGAGCCGATCTACGTTCCTCCGGCACCGCCGCCAGTCGTGGCGAGCGGCCGGTCCTCGGTGGTCGGAAGCTGGAACGCCAAGGATGCGACGGGCGGGACCTGCAAGGTCTCGCTCTCGAGCGCTCCGGCGCTCGATCTCTACAAGGCCTCGGCCAGCGCTTGCCCGAACAAGGATCTCGCCAAGGTCAGTGCCTGGGATTTCCGCGACGGCGAGGTCTACCTCTATCAGCCCGGCGGCACCGTGACGGCGCGTCTTCGCCAGGGTGGCGGCGGTCTCGACGGCGCCCTGTCGAAATCAGGCGCGTCGCTGACCCTCGCCCGGTAACGCGCTCAGGGATTCACCCGCAAACCGAGCAGCCAAGTGTTGCTGCTGAAGCTCGCGCCGCTCGTTGAGCTGTCGATCTGCTGATAGATGTAGCTGCCGCGCATCGTCAGCCAGCGGTTGAAGCGATAGTCGAGGCGGGCGGTGGTTGAGAAGCCGCTTTCGCTGATGGCGAGGCGGTCGTAGTCGCTGGTCAGATAGCTTCCTGCCACCGTGAGCGAGAGGTTGCGGAAGAGGTCGTGCTGGACCTCCAGCGTCCCGACCTGCGTTCGCACGCCGCTCGAACCCGGCAGGCTCGTCTCGATGATGCCGGTGGCAGCGGTGAGGCGGACCGTGGTGAGCGGGCTCGCTGTCCAGATGAGGGAGGCGTTCACGACCGGCGCGGTCAGGTCGCGCAGGGTCGGATCGCTGTAGGTGCGGTGCTCGAAGCCTGCGCCGATCTCGCCCGACAGGAGCCGGGTCAAGGCGAAGGCCGCGCCGGCCGTGAGGGTGACGCCATCCGAGTCGCGGCGGATGCCGTTGGAATCGATCCTCCGATCGTAGACGCGTGTGTTGGCGAGAACATCCACGAAGGGCGAGATCACCGGCGAGATCTCGTAGGCCGCGCGCAGGCGCAGGCCGTATTGGTTGAGGTTGCGGTCGGCCTGGCTGAGCACCGTCCCGTTGGTGAGCCGCGCATCCTCGAACTCGGAGCGGTCGATCAGGCCGCGCAATGAGACCTGGAGCCGGTTGAAGGTCTCAGTGACGCCCACCGTGGTGCCGTAGCTGGCGATGATCGGCCGCCCGGCGACGGCGGCGGTCAGATCGGGGCTTCCGGCGCGCTGGGTGTCGATCAGGAAACGGCCCTCGACATCGATGCGGGTGTCGCGGTTGGCATCGAGACGCAGGCGGACGTTGCCGGACCCGTTGGGGCGGTTGGCGTCCTGGTTGTCGGGATAGTTGAGATACGCACCCCGCATCTCGCCCGCGAGCTCGTGGGCGGACCAATTGCTGCGAAAGTTCAGGTCGCCCTCGGTGCGAAGGGCGACGGAGCCCTTGGCGGAACGGTTGACGATCTGCTCCGGGTTGGTGTCGTAGCCGATGCTTTGTTGCAGGGACGGCAGCACCGTGAAGGTCCCGAGCCTGAGACCGATCGGCGCGTAGGCGTCGTCCACCACGAGCGGCCGGCGCAGGGCGGCATTCAGCACCGCGCCCGGCGTCGACAGGCCGGCGAGGGGAAGCCCGGTGGGCCCCGCGAGCGGTGTCGGCAGCGGCACGCCGACGACGGGATTCTGGATCACCGGCGATAGGCGCAAATCGGGCGGAGGAATCTGCGTGACCTGCCGGGTGATGCCGACGGTCGCCGATCCCGGACGCCGGGGCGGGGCGGCCCGCTGGCGCAGCAGGTTGCTCGGGGCCCGGTTGTTGATGCCGCTGGTGGCACCGCCGGTGCGGCCCGCACCGGGCCTTGCGGGGCGCGCGAAGGCGGATCGTCCGGCGCCGCCGCTCGACCCGCCATCGAGGGATTCGCCGGCGGAGGCTGCACCGGCGGAAGCTCCCCCGGGGGTCGGCGGAGTCGGGGCGGTTCCGGCACGCAGCGTCGGCAGGGCGTTGTCGCTCGACGCGCTGGCCGCGCTGTTCGCATTCGTCGGCGCATCGGCGGTCGCCGCCTGGGCGAGGACGTCGGCAGGCACGAGCGCGACCGCAAGGACGATCGCAGCCGCTGCCTGGCAATCCCGGATCGGCCGCGCGCGCATCACCGGTAGACGTGGCTCCGCTCGTCTCATGCAAGGTTGCTGGTCCCACGGACCGGCACCCGTCGCGGTTGTGCGATTGCAGGGCGTGACGCCCGGCGGCTCGGGACCCCGGATGCCCGCTGCCGGACACCGCTGGATCATGGTTAATCGAGCTACAACGAGGACGGTTAATGGCCCGTCAACGGGCAGGCCCGGCCGCTCACACGACGAGGCAATCCATGACCGGATCTAGCATCCGGTCGATCGCGGCCGCGGCGGCATCCGGTGGACCGAACACGCCGTCGAGGGCGAGGCGGGCGAGACCGTGGACGAGAGACCAGCAGGCCACCGCCCTCGGGTCCGGCCCGCTGCTCGCCACGTGCGGAGAGTACGGTCGATCCGCCACCGCGGCGGCGAGGAGGCCGAAGGCGCGCTCGGACGCGGCCCTGTAGGATGCGTCCGTCGGGTCGATGCGGGCGCAGCGCCACATCGTATCGAACTCGCCGGGGTGCTTGAGCGCGAAGTTCAAATAGACTGCACCTTGGCTGCGGATGCGGCCGTCGCGGCTCGTGGACCGTTCATCGGCCTCGGCCAAGGCGTCGCCGAGCAGCCGGAACCCCTCGGTGGCCACCGCCGTCAGCAGCCCGCGCGCATCCCCGAAATGGTGCTGGGGTGCGGCCGCGGAGACCCCAGCCCGCCGGGCCGTCTCGCGCAACGAGAATCCGTCGATGCCGCGCTCCCGCAACGTCGCCGTGGCAGCCTCCACCAGCGCCGAGCGAAGATCGCCGTGGTGATAGGTCTGAGCCGTCTTGACACTGTCAAGATCACTATTCATAACGATCTATACGGTGTAAAGATGGAGCCGAGCAAGCCATGGTCTCAGCCCCCGCCTTGTTCTCCGCATGCAATGCGATCGCGCTCGCGGCCTGGCTCGTCCTCGCCCTGTCGCTCTTCGTGCCACGCATGCGGCCATGGACCTTTCCGCTCACTGGGCTCGTCCTGCCGGGATTGTTCGCTCTGGCCTATTGTGGCGCGCTGGCGGCCGGTCTCGGCTCGGGAGGAGGAGGGTTCGGCTCGATCGAGGAGGTCCGCACCCTCTTCGCGAACGACCACGCCCTGACCGCGGGATGGATCCATTACCTCGCCTTCGATCTCTTCGTCGGCACCTGGATCGCTCGCAAATTCTTGGCGGCGGGCGTGCCGCCCTTCCTCATCCTGCCCTGCCTCGCCCTGACCTTTCTCGTCGGGCCTGCGGGGTTGCTCCTCGCGCTCATCGTCGGGCTGAGCACCGGGAGACTCAACCGCGAGGCACTCACGTGAGCACCGAGCTCGTCCTCACCCCGGGCACCGGTTTCGTTGCCGAACTGAGGCGACGGTCTCCGACGCTAACGTCCTTCGGGATTGCCTGCCTGCTCGCGGGTGCGGTCACCCTCTGCCTGCCCCTGGTCGATGCTCGGCAGTTCGGCGGCGCACCCGTCTGGCTCAAGCCGACCAAGTTCTTCCTGTCGTTCGGATTGTTCGCCCTGACCTCGGCCTGGTTCATCGGCTACGTCCGGCCCGAGCGCAGGATGGCACGCCCCTTGAGGGTCGCGACCCTGATGCTGGTCGCCGCCGGGAGTTTCGAGCTCGGTTACATCACGCTGCAGGCGGGGCAGGGTCAGGCCTCGCATTTCAATGTCGGCGATCCGATCCACGGCCTGCTCTACGCGTTGATGGGCGTCGGCGCGCTGACGCTGCTGGCGAGCAAGATCCCGCTGGCGATCGAGATCGCGGGCAACCCGGTGACCGGCCTTCCGCCGGCTTTGCGCCTCGCTCTGGTGCTGGGATTGTGCATCACCATTGTGTTCGGCGGCGCAGGCGGCATCCTGATAAGCCTGAACCACGGAACGGTGATCGGGCCCGTCGGCCCGCGTCTCCCGGTCTTCGGATGGAATCTCGGAGGTGGCGACCTCAGGATCGGGCATTTCCTGGGGATGCATGCCGAGCAGGTCCTGCCGCTCGCGGCCCTCGCCATCGAGGCTTTGCGGTTTTCGTTTCAGCGCAGCCTCGTCGTGGGAACTGCCCTTTTCTGGGCAGGGCTGTCCATTTTGGCGATACTTCAGGCTCGCGCCGGCCTCGCTTTCCCGTTCGGATAGGGCTGTCCGAGGATTCGCTCGGTTTCGGCCGGCGCCCACCTCGCCTATGCTGAACCGGTGATGCTTGCCTCCCTCCGCCCCGTGCGCCGCCTCGACCCGATCCTCGTCGACCGCATCGCCGCGGGCGAAGTCGTCGAGCGGCCCGCCTCGGCCGTGAAAGAACTCGTCGAGAACGCTATCGACGCGGGAGCCCGCTGCATCGAGGTGGCGATCGAGGCAGGCGGGCGCCGGCTGATCCGGGTCGTGGACGACGGTGCCGGCATGGACCCCGAAGACCTCGCTCTTGCCGTCGAGCGACACGCCACCTCGAAGCTCCACGGCGGCGACCTGACCCGGATCGACTTCCTCGGTTTTCGCGGCGAGGCACTCCCCTCGATCGGCGCGGTGGCCCGCCTCGCCATCACCTCGCGAACGGGCGATGCGGAGACCGGATCGAGCCTCGTCGTCGAGGCCGGAGTCAAAGGAACGGTCAGGCCGGCCTCGGCGGCGCGCGGCACCCGGATCGAGGTCACCGACCTGTTCTCGGCGACCCCAGCCCGGCTCAAGTTCCTCAAATCCGACCGAGCCGAGGCGGGCGCCATCGCCGACATCCTGCGCCGCCTCGCCGTGGCGCAGCCCGGCATACGATTCACGCTGCGCTCGGAGAACGGCAGTCCGCTGATCTTCCCAGCGGAACCGGAGCCGGGCCCGGCCGCAACCCTTCGCCGGCTGACGGCGGTTCTGGGAGCCGATTTCGGCGCCAATTCCGTGCCGCTGTCGATGGGGCGCGAGGGTTTCTCGCTGGACGGCCATATCGGGCTGCCGACCTTCCACCGGGGCGCGGCGACCCACATCCATTTCACCGTCAACGGCCGCCCGGTTCGCGACCGGCTGCTGCTCGGCGCCGTCCGGGGCGCCTATGCCGATACGATGAGCTCCGACCGCCACCCGGTCCTGGCGCTTGCCATCGCCTGCGATCCCGGCCTCGTCGACGTCAACGTCCATCCCGCGAAGACAGAAGTACGGTTCCGCGAGCCCGGCCACGTGCGCGCCCTCATCGTCAGCGCCATCCACGAGACGCTGCGCCAGGCCGGCGCCCGCTCGGCCACGACGGGGGCGATGCGGACGCTGGAGGCCCTGCGGCCGATGGCGCGCCCGGCGATGAGCGCGCATTCCGGAGCCGGCGCCCTGAGCCGCCGCGGCAGCCCGATGCCCCAGGGGATGCCGTCCTTCGCGGCCCCGCCGGGCTACGCCTCCCACCCCCGGCCGGGCGGCTTTGGCGAGAGCGCGCAATCGCTGTTCCAGCACGACGAAGCGCCGCCGGCCGCTGACCTCCGCCAGGACCGTGACGGCGAGGAGGCGAGGGAGGCCATCGACGCGCCGCTCGGCGCCGCCCGTGCCCAGATCCACGAGACCTACATTCTCGCCCAGACCGCCGACGGCCTCGTCATCGTCGATCAGCACGCGGCCCACGAGCGCCTCGTCTACGAGCGGCTGAAGCGTGAGCGCGCTGCCGGCGGCATCGCCCGGCAGGGGCTGCTGATTCCGGAGGTCGTCGAGATGGCGCCCTCCGATGCCGAGCGCCTGATCGATGCCGCGCCGGATCTCGACCGGCTCGGCCTGTCGATCGAGGCCTTCGGTCCCGGCGCGATCCTGGTGCGCGAAATCCCCTCGATCCTCTCCGGCGCCGCGATCCGCGACCTCGTCATCGACATCCTCGACGGACTCGGCGAGTCGGGTCTCGAGGAGGGCAGTTCCGACGGCAGCGAGGGCGGCCCGCTCGGCCGGCGCCTCGACGCGATCCTGTCGCGGATGAGCTGCCACGGCTCGGTCCGCGCCGGACGGCGGCTGAAGCCCGAGGAGATGAACGCCATCTTGCGCGAGATGGAGGCGACGCCCCTCTCGGGCTCCTGCAACCACGGTCGGCCGACCTTCGTCGAATTGAAGCTCAGCGATATCGAGCGATTGTTCGGGCGCCGGTGAGCAGCGGCGCACCTGAAGCCGGTGCCACGCGTTATCGCCTCATGAATCCTGACACGCCCCGCCTTGGCTTCTGCTGCAAGTTCATCCTCGAAGAGCCGGAGGAGCCCTTCAAGACCCTCAAGGCCGCTCGCGAGGCGACGCTGGCGATGAACCTGACCCACGCGACCATGGCTCACCTCGCCGGGCTGGATCCCATCGCACGCCACGCCAAGATCGAGGGCATTGTCCGACACAATCTCGCGGCTCTCGAACGACAGATCTTGTGGGTCGCCGCCCGGCCGCCGATCGAGCGGCTTCTGCGGATGGCGAGCAACGTCCTGCCCGGCTACACCCATCCGATTGCGGCGCCGATCTATGCCGAACCGGTGCTGCGCCGCCTCGTCGAGGACGGCCTGGCCCGGATCGGCGCGATTGCCCGTGAGGGCGGCGTGCGCCTCAGCCTGCATCCGGGGCCGTTCTGCGTCGTCGCCTCGCAGAACCCGCGGGCCGAGCAGAACGGCATCGAGGAGTTCGAGTACCACGCCGAACTGATGGCCATGCTCGGCTACGGCGATGGCTGGCACCCGCACGGCGCCCACATCAACATCCATGTCGGGGCCCGCGAGCCCGGCACCGTGGGCTTCGCCGCCAACCTCGCCAGATTGTCGGAGACGGCGCGCAACCTCATCACCGTCGAGAACGACGAGAACGTCTTCGGTCTCGATACGGTGCTGGAACTCGCCGACCACGTTCCAGTGGTCCTCGACCTTCACCACCACTGGGTCCAGAGCGGCGGCGAGTACATCGAGCCGGACGATCCGCGGGTGGCGCGGGTGCGGGAATCCTGGCGCGGCGTGCGCCCGGTCGCCCATATCAGCGTCTCGCGCGAAACCGTCCTTGAGGCCCACGACAGGGAAACAGCGCCGGATTTCGCGGTGCTGACCTCGTCCGGTCATGGCTGGCGCGATCTTGCCGCCCATTCCGACATGATGTGGAACCGTGCCGTGAACGCACTCGTGGCGCGCCACATGAACTGGGCCGATTTCGAGATCGAGGCGAAGTCGAAGAACCTCGCCTCGGCCGGCATCGCGCGGGAGGTGGAAACGATCCTGGCGCGGGGCGGGACGAGCGTTGCGGCGTGAAGGACCGCCTTAGGTCCAGTAGAGGATGCGCGCGGCAGGAAGATCGCGAGCGAGCATGCCGGTGATCGCCTCGCGCATCTCCTGCATCTGCTCGCGCGGGAAGACATATTTCACCGAGCCGAATTTCGTCAGCTTCCGGGTCCGCTCGGCCTCGCTCATCGGCAGGTCCGAGCCAGGATACCAGCCTTCGAGCACCTCCTTCGAGGTCGGCGTGAACCGGTGGGTGATGAGCTCCGCCGTCAAGTCGAGGTCGGGAACGCCTGCGAGGGCCTGCGCGGCCCCGCGGATCAGCGCCCCATAGGCTTCTCGCCAATCGGGCAGCGGCATGATCGGCGCGATGGTGAGGCCGACGGGATAACCCGCGCGCGCCATCGCTCCCATCGCCTCGAGCCGCTGCCGCAAGGACGCCGTCCCGCCCTCGAAGCGAGCGGCCGACTCGGGATTGACCGAGAAACGCAGGCGGGTCTTCCGGTTATGCGGCAGGTCGAGGAGCCCCGAGACGGCGGCGAACTTCGTCGTGGCGCGCAGCTGCACGGGGGCGTCCCAGGCGCCGAAATGCCGGATCGCTGCGCTCAGCGACCCCGTCAGGTGCTCGATGCCGAGGGGATCGGTGTAGCAGGAGGCTTCGAAGGTGGTACCTTCGGCGGCCCGTGCCTCCTGCCGCGAGGTGACGGCGCCCCGGCCGAGATAGGCCGCCAGATTGCCGAGGATGTCGCCTAGATTGGCGTAGGCGCGCGTCACCGGCGGCCCCGAGAGCGAGCCGGCGAGGTAGCAGTATTGGCAATGGGCCGGGCATCCCTCGGCGAGGTCGAAGCGCCAATCGGCGCTCGGCGGGATCGGCTGGAGCTTCAGCTTGGTGGGCGGCGCGACCACGATCGCCAGGGTGTTCTTGGCCTGGATGTAGGCGCGTCGGGGATCGTCGCCGCCAAGGCCGGTGAGCCGGTTCGCCTTGAGGTACTCGACGGGTAGGCCGAGGGCTGCGGCCCTGGCAGCCATGGCGCGTCCATGGGCATGGTCGAGCGCCGCCGGCGTCACGAGGACCCTGCGCGGACGCCATAGCCTTTCCCGCCCGCTCCGCAGGAGCGAGGGTTCACGGGCGGTCACCTCGACGCGATCCGGGATTTCGAGGAGTTCCATCTCCGGCAACGCCGGCGGGACCCGCCAAGCTCCGATGCGGCGCGTCGACTTGGATCAGGTGTCTACTTGGATCAGGCCCGGAAACGCGCGAAGGCGATGGCCGTGTCGCCGTAGACCCGTCGCTCCAGCTCGGTGAAGCCTTCCGGCAGAGCTACATTAACAATGGCCGCCTCCTCGATGATCGCGAGGGCACCCGGTGCGAGCCAGCCGCCCTCCGCCGCCGAGCGGAGCGCCAGCGGGGCGAGATCGCGGTTGTAGGGCGGATCGCAGAAGACGACCGAGAAGGTGCCGCTGGTCCCGACCGGTCCGAGCTTGGTCGCATCGCGCCGGAACAGGCGCGTCACGCCCTCGGCCCCGAAGGCCTCGATGTTGTCGCGGATGAGTCCACGCGCCTCGGCGCCCTCGTCGACGAGAAGCGCATAAGCGGCCCCGCGCGAGAGTGCCTCGAAGCTCAGGGCGCCAGTGCCGGCGAAGAGATCGAGCACCCGCGCGCCGGGTAGGGGATCGTCATAGGCGTGGACGAGCACATTGAAGACGGCTTCGCGCAGGCGATCCGAAGTCGGGCGGATGGCGTCCGACTTCGGCGTCGCGAGCCGGCGCCCCCGATGGGCGCCGCCGACGATCCTCACCGGGCACCGCCGCGCGGCGGACGGCCGCCGCCAGCCCCGCCGCCAGGTCGCCCACCACCGCCGGGCCGGCCGCCCGGCTTGGCGCCGAACCCTCCGGGCTTCGCGCCGCCCGGCCTCGACCCGCCAGGTCTGCCGCCGGCCTTGAAGCCCCCAGGCTTGGCGCCGCCCTTGAAGCCGCCGCGCTCCGGCCCCGACCGCTCACCGCCGGCTCCTGAAGCCTTGAAGCCTCCCGGCTTGCCGCCCGCCTTGAAGCCGCCGCGCTCGCCGCCCGGGCGTTCGCCACGGAAGCCGCCCGGCTTCTCTCCGCGCTCGCGTGGATTGCCGCCTTCGCCGCCATTGCCGCGCCCGCGCGAACGATCGCCGAAAGGCGCGGCACCGCGGTCGCCGCGATCCGGACGCGCGCCATCGGAACTCGCTCGCTCGGAACTCGCCTCGCGGCGGAAGGGACGGGGAGCCGCGCCCTCGCGACGGGGAGGGCGGCTCTCGGTATTGCCGCGGGGCGGGCGAGCCTCGCCCTCCGCGCGACGAGCGGGGCGTTCGTCACGGTCGTCGCGCCGGGCCGGCGGCCTCGGCGAGGGGGAACGGGGGGCGCGGGCGGGCTCGGCAGCCTCGACGCGGCGAGCAGGGCGCGTGTCCGCCTGTCCTTCGCTGCGGCGGGCGCCGCGATCGCGCCGATGCGGCTCGGGCGCGGGCTCCTGCGGCGTCGCCTTCAGGCGCTCGACCAGCACCCGGCGCACGCCGGTCTTGATGGCGCCGACGCGCTCGCGGTCCCGGGCTGCCGCGACCTCGCGCTCGGCCTTGGGGTCAGCGCCGCGGCGTGGAATCCGGACCTTACGCGGGCCGTCATCGGCCGGGGCCTCATCCTCGGCCCGCCAGACCGAACGGCGCGGCCCCGCGGAGGAACCGCCGGTCGGCACCCGTGCCGGCGTCGCCGGTCGCATTTGGCGGTCGCCACCTCGCGGCGGTCCGCGATCCGAGCCGCCGCGGGCACCGCGCGGCGCCTCGTCGCCGCGCTCGCGCTCGGCGCCTCGTGCGGCGGAAGCCGATCGGGCCGGCTGTTTGGCCTGTTGCTTCGGGGAGCCGAACGGGGCGATCGGCTCGCGGACCGGGCTCGCGAAATCGACGCCGGCCTGTTCGGAAAGAGCCGGGCCGAGCTGTTCCTTCAAGACCTTGGTCTTGATCTCCTCGACGAGGCCGACTTCGAGGTCGCCGAGCTGGAATGGGCCGAACGAAAGCCGGATCAGCCGGTTCACCGCGAGGCCGAGATGTTCGAGGATTCGCTTGACCTCCCGGTTCTTGCCCTCGCGCAGGCCGAGCGTCAGCCAGAGGTTGTCGCCCGACGCGCGGTCGAGCACCGCATCGACGGGGCCGTAATCCATTCCGTCGATGGTGACGCCCTTGCGCAATTTGTCGAGCTCCGCCTGGCTGGTATCGCCATGGGCACGGACGCGGTAGCGCCGCAGCCAGCCGGTATCGGGATGCGCGATCACCTTGGCGAGGCCGCCATCGTTGGTGAGGAGCAGGAGGCCCTCGGTATTGATGTCGAGCCGGCCGATCGCCACGACCCGGGGCAGATCCTCGGGCAGCGACTCGAACACCGTCTGGCGGCCCTCAGGGTCGCGGGCAGTGGTGACGAGGCCGCGTGGCTTGTGGAAGATCCAGAGGCGGGTGCGCTCGCGGATCGGAAGCGGCTCGCCATCGACCATGATGACGTCGGCATCAGTGACATTGATTGCCGGCGAGGCCAGAACCTTGCCGTTGAGGCTGACGCGGCCCTGCTCGATCATCGCCTCGACATCGCGGCGCGACGCAATACCGGCGCGGGCGATCACCTTGGCGATGCGGTCGCCCTCGGGGGTCGGCTCGTCGGATGTCTCGGCGATCTTGGCCGGCCGCGGCACAGCAGGGCGGCGCTTCAATGGCGCATCACCGCCGCGAGCCGGAGCTGCGGCCTTGCGCACCTTCGGCTTCTCCTCGTCGGAGGGGCCAGGCACGCCCGCATCGGTATTCGGTGCCCAGGCTTCGGCCGCTTTCGTCGCGGTGGGGGAGGCGTCTGCCACGGGCGTCGTGTCGGTGCCGCGCGCGTCGTCGGACCCGCCCGCCGTATCGTCTGAAATGTCGTTCATTCCTGCCCCATAACAGAGCGGGTTGCCCGTTGCGAGATGATCTATTGAGGACCAGCGTTCCCGTTCGCTGGCTCCTCGACGAGAAAAAGGCGGCCGAAGCCACCTTTTCCTTTCAGTTCCAAGAATTCGCCAGGACGCTAGATCCTTGGCGAGCGTCCGCGCACCACGCCGAACACCGCCGAGATCAGGAACAGCGCGATGGCCACGAAGAAGACGATCTTGGCAGCTTCCACCGCGGTGCCGGCGATGCCGCCGAAGCCCAGGAGGGCTGCGATCACGGCGACGACGAGAAACGTAACAGCCCAGCCGATCATGGTGTTCTCCTTTTGTATTGCGGCAGCCTAGCCGGGCCGCCGCCCCTGTGTCGGGTAAGAAGTATGATTGACGTGTCGACGATCAGACGCTGCGCTTGACCGTGTCGGCAGCGTTCTTGACGCCATCCTTGACGTTGCCGACGGTCTGCTGGCCCTCGCCCTCGAGCTCCTGGGCCTTGCCTTCGGCGTTGAGCTTGTCGTTGCCTGTCGCCTGCCCGATGCCCTGCTTGGCGTTGCCGACCGCTTCGTTGGCGAGACCTTTGATCTTGTCGGTGCTGCTGCTCATGGTGCGCTCCTCGAATTCTCGCTTGGCGTAACAGCCGCGTTGTCGGACCAACGGGCTGAGAGACCGAATGTTCCGCCCGTTAACATTGAGGCGCCAAGGTTGAAGGACCGGGAGGCGATTGAGCGGAAATCGGTTTGTTCCTGCCGAGCCCTGTGACTAGAAACGTCCCGGTGAGCGAAGCGATCCAAAATCACGGTCCTGTCGACCCTTTCGGGCTCGCCTTCGCGGCGGCCAGAGAGGCGGCGAGGGAAGGCGAGGTTCCCGTTGGCGCCGTCGTCGTGCGGAACGGCGCGATCCTGGCGATCGCGCATAACCGGCCCCGCGCCCTTAGCGACCCGACCGCTCACGCCGAGATCCTGGCGATCCGCGCCGCCTGCTACGCGCTGTCGAACGAGCGCCTCCTCGGCTGCGACCTCTACGTCACGCTGGAGCCGTGTCCGATGTGCGCCGCTGCGATCTCCCTGGCGCGGATCCGCCGGGTCTATTTCTCGGCCTATGACTCGAAGGGCGGCGGGGTCGAGCACGGACCCCGGGTGTTCAACCAGCCGACCTGTCACCATGTCCCCGAGGTCTATGGCGGGCTACGGGAGAGCGAGGCGGCCGATCTGCTGCGCGCGTTCTTCTCGGAGCGGCGCGAGGGGTGAGGGAAAACAGCATGGTCCCGCATTACGAGCGCGCCCTGATCGTCGGAGCCGGGTCCGGGCTGAGCGCCTCCCTCGCCCGTCTCCTCGCAGCCGACGGCCTGCGCATCGGGCTTGCCGCCCGTCGCACCGATACCCTCGACGACCTGGCACGCGAGACCGGGGCGGCGGTTTATGCATGCGACGCGAGCGACGCCTCGCAGGTCGAGGCTCTGTTCGCGCGGATCGAGCCGGCGCTCGGCGGACCGCCCGACGTCGTCATCTACAATGCCAGCGCCCGCCTGCGCGGGACGATCGACAACCTCGATCCGCAGGTCGTGGCCCAGTCGCTGATGATCACGGCCCATGGCGGCTTCCTGGTCGCCCAGGCCGCCGCCCGGCGGATGCTCCCCGCCCGCCATGGAGCGATCCTGTTCACCGGCGCCTCCGCGAGCGTGAAAGGCTATGCCGGCTCCTCGCCCTTCGCGATGGGCAAGTTCGCCCTGCGCGGCCTCGCCCAGAGCCTTTCGCGCGAACTCCAGCCGAAGGGCATCCACGTCGCCCACGTCGTCATCGACGGCGTGATCCGCGGCGAGGAACGACCCGAACCGGCAGACGCGCCCGACAGCACCCTCGACCCGAACGCCATCGCGCGGGCCTATCGCGACCTCCTGCGTCAGTATCGCAGCGCCTGGACGTCGGAGATCGAGCTGCGGCCGTGGGTGGAGCGGTTCTGATCGGTTTTTTGGCGGTCCTCACGCCGCCGCCAGCGGCTTCGACACGTCCTCCAGCGATTTCCCCTCGGCAGCCGTGCCCCAGATGCCTCCTACGATCGCGGCGACCAGCATCAGCACGGCGCCGATCGCGTAGCCGATGAGGACGTTGTCCCGCGAGCCGGTCTCGACGAGAGCTCCGAACAGGAGCGGGCCGGAGACGCCGCCGATACCAGTACCCAGCGCGTAGAACACCGCGATGGCGAGCGCCCGGATTTCCAGCGGGAAGGTCTCGGCCACGGTGAGGTAGGCGGCGCTCGCCGCGGCCGAGGCGAAGAAGAACACCACCATCCAGGCCGCGGTCTGGCCGACGGGGCCGAACACTTCGATCTTGAACAGGTATCCGGTGATCGCCAGCAGCACGGCCGAGATGCCGTAGGTGAAGGCGATCATGGGCCTGCGCCCGATGGTGTCGAACAGGCGCCCGAGCAGCAGCGGCCCGAGGAACGATCCGAGTGCGAAGGGCAGCAGGTACCAGCCGACATGATCGTCCGGCACGCCGTAGAAGCGCTGCAGAACCAGGGCGTAGGTGAAGAACAGGGCGTTGTAGAAGAAGGCCTGCGCTATCATCAGGGCTAGCCCGACCATCGTCTGCTTGCGATGGCCGACGAGCATCGTGCTGAACACCTCGCCGAGCGGGGTGTGGCTGCGGGTCCTGAGCTTCAGGCGCTTGGCCTCGTCGATCGGAGGCAGGGTATGACCCTCGTCGGTGAAGCGCTTCTCGATGCCGGCGACGACACGGTCGGCTTCGGCGAGGTAGCCATGGGTGGCAAGCCAGCGCGGGCTCTCCGGAATCCAGGTACGCAGGAGCAGGATGGCGAGGCCGATGCCGCCGCCGATGAAGAAGGCGACGCGCCATCCCCAGGCCGGGTCGATGACGTCGGCGCGCAGGAGCACGATCGACAGGAACGAGCCGCCGGCCGCCCCGATCCAGAACGAGCCGTTGATGACGAGGTCGGTCCAGCCGCGCACGCGCGCGGGGACCAGTTCCTGGATCGTCGAGTTGATCGCCGTGTACTCGCCGCCGATCCCCGCCCCGGTGAGAAAGCGGAAGATGCAGAAGCTCCAGATATCCCAGGACAATCCCGTTGCCGCCGTGGCCGACAGATAGACCGCGAGGGTGATGAAGAACAGCTTCTTGCGTCCGATCCGGTCGGTGAGCCAGCCGAAGCCGAGGGCGCCGACGACAGCGCCGACAAGGTAGGAGCTCGCGGCGAGGCCGACATCGAACTCGGTGAAGCTCATCGGCTCCTTCCGCAAGGCACCCACGAGGGAGCCGGCCAGGGTCACCTCGAGGCCGTCGAGCACCCAGGTGATGCCGAGCGCGACGATGACGAGGACGTGGAAGCGGCCCCAGGGCAGGCGGTCGAGCCGGGCGGAGACGTCGGTATCGATGACGGTCCCCATCGGGACTCGCTCGGCCGCTGTCGCTGATCCGGATCTGCTCGCCATCGACCCCTCGTTAACGCTGACTCAAGAGACGAGTGCAGAAGCCGGCGCGAATCGCTTTCGTTCCCCGGGCCCTTCACCTTCGGCTGCCAATGCTGCGGCGTTCCCACGGGTTCGCCTTGACGATGCGCCGCCTTCGCCACGACATCCTCCTCGCCGCTGCCCTCGCCGTGTTGCTCGTGGCCGCGATCCACGCAAGCGACGACCGTCCTCCGCCCTTGCCGCCTGCCCCCAGGCCGATGGCGGCCCTCGCCGCGGAGCTTCGGACGAACGAGCGACAGCCGGTCAGGATCGTCTACCAACCCCTTATCGAGACGCGCTGAAGGCGTCAGGCCTCGCGCAGGCGCGGGTCGAGGGCGTCCGCCAGGGCGTCGCCGAGGAGGTTGAGGGAGACCAGGGTAGCGACGAGGAAGGCAGCCGGCCCGGCGAGTATCCAGGGCGCGCTCTCCAGGGCGCGGGCTCCTTCAGCGATGAGGCCGCCCCAGCTCGTCGCCGGCTCCTGCACCCCGAGCCCGAGGAAGGACAGGAAGCTTTCGAGCAGGATCACCCGTGGTACCAGGCCCGTCGCCGCGACCACCACCGGCCCGAGGGTGTTGGGCACGATGTGGTGGCGGAGGATGGCGCCGGCGGGCCGCCCCAGCGCCTCGGCGGCACGGACGAAGTCGCGACCGCGCAGGGCTATCGTCTGCGCCCGCACAAGCCTTGCCATGTCGAGCCATTCGACCGCCCCGATCGCTACCAGGATCAGGCCGAGGCTGGAGCGGAAGAAGACGAGAAGGACGATGACGAAGAAGACGAATGGCAGGGCATAGAGGATGTCGACGAGGCGCATCATCACGGCGTCCAAAGCTCCGCCGACATAGCCCGCGACGGCGCCGTAACTCACCCCGACCATAAGCGCCACGACGGTCGCGACGAGGCCGATCAGCAGGGAGACGCGACCCGCGACGAGGCTGCGGGTGAGGATGTCGCGCCCGAGGGCGTCCGTGCCGAGGAGGAAGCGAAGTTCTCGCACGGGAGCCGAGACGACGAGGCGTCGTCCCTCATCCTCCCGCGCCAGGATCGTGGGCTCGCCGAAGAGATCCGAGCGCGGCAGATAGGTGAGGACGCGCGGGTCGGTCCTGAGCTCCGAGGAGAGGGTGAGCCGGACCTTTCCGTCTTCCTGGGCGACGTCATCGAGGCGCAGGCGCATCCGGAAGGCAAGGCGCTCCAGGACAGGCCGAAGGTCGTCGGCGCGCGGATGCGCCGCGAGGCTCGGCGCGACCCTGACGAGGTCGGGATAGATCCGCCCCGGAGCGTGGCCTGTGACGAACGGGCCGACAAGACAGGCCACCGTCACCGCCATCAGCATCATCGCCGCCGCGAGCCCGATGGGGTTACGGACAAGGCGCGTCGCCGCGAGCCGGCCGAGAGACCCGTGCCCCATCATCGGCCTAGCCTCGCCCGTTGCCTTGCCCTCGGATCGAGCAATGCTGCGACCACGTCGCCGACGAGGTTCAGGATCATGACGAGGACCGCCACCAGCACAACGGTGCCCATCACCAGCGTGTAATCGCGGTTGAGCGCACCATCGACGAAATAGCGACCGATGCCTGGCAAGCCGAAGATGGTCTCCACGACGACGGACCCCGTCAGCAGGCCTGCAGCGGTGGGCCCCAGGATCGCGACGACCGGGATCAGGGCAGCGCGCAGGGCGTGGCGAGCGATCCTCGCCGGCGGCAGCCCCATGGCGCGCTGAGTCCGAACATGCTGGGCGTTCAGGGTCTCCACCAGAGCCGTGCGGGTGAGGCGGGCGATGCTGCCGATCTGTGGGACCGCCAGGGTGATCACCGGCAGGACGAGATGGCCCGGAGCACCGCCCTCCCAGCCGCCGACCGGCAGCCAGCGGAGGGTCAGACCGAACACGATCTGCAGGAGCGGCGCCACGACGAAGCTCGGAACGGCGAGGCTCGCCCCCGCGAGGAGCCCTGAGGTGCGATCCCAGAAGCCGCCGCGGCGGAAAGCGGCGAGAGCACCGAGGCCGATTCCACAGACGAGAGCCACCATGAGTGCGAGGGCGCCGAGCGTCATCGAGACCGGCAGGCCGCGAGCGAAGAGCTCGACGACCGTCAGGTCGCGGAACGAGAAGGAGGGACCGAAATCGCCGCGAAGGAGCGAACCGAGATAGCGGGCGAACTGGAGGGCAAGCGGCTGGTCGAGCCCGTAGATGCGGGCGAGGTTGTCCATCGACGCCTTCGGCAGCGGCCGTTCAAGATCGAAGGGTCCTCCCGGCGCCAGGCGCATCAGGAAGAAGCTGGCGGCGATGACGAGGAACAGCGTCGGCACGGCTTGGAGGAGCCGCCGGAGGACATAGAGCAACGTGCGACTCCGGCTCAGGGGGAGGAAATGGTCCTGATCATCCTACTCCCCTTTCATTTCTGGACGCGGCCCGATCGATCTGCAAAGGGCGCCAGACCTTATCGGCACCGCGCGCGACCAGAGCTCAGCCGAGGGAGCCCGTCGCAGAGAGCGCTGGCCGTTCCATCATTGACAAATCATGCGTATCGGGGCTAACCAGCGTCGGCAACGCGCGGCTTCCTCGACGAAGTCCGCGCGTTTCGCGTTCGCGCATCGCTCGATCGGTGTCGCGGATGACCTGAACAAGAAGACGGTCCAGGCATGAGCCGGAGACCGGCAGAGAACACGAGAGAGAACGATGTTCGCAGTCATCAAGACGGGCGGCAAGCAGTATCGCGTTGCCGCCAACGACACCATCACGATCGCCACGCTCGAGGGCGAAGAGGGCTCATCCGTCACCTTCGGCGAGGTTCTGCTGTTCGCCGACGGCGAGGGCGCGACCGAAATCGGCGCCCCCATGCTCACCGGCATCAGCGTCACCGGCGAGATCGTCGCCCACGGCCGCGACAAGAAGGTGATCGCCTTCAAGAAGCGCCGCCGTCAGAACTCCCGGCGCAAGCGGGGCCATCGTCAGCACCACACGGTGGTGCGCATCACCGAGATCAGCGCGGGCGGCAAGTCGTCGAAGGCGCCCGAGCGCAAGGCCAAGGCCCTGAAGGCCGATCCCCTGCCGGCGACCGCCTCCGCCGAAGCCTGATCTCAGCCCGCATCACAGACACTCGGAGTAAGCCCAGATGGCCCACAAGAAAGCAGGCGGCTCGTCCCGCAACGGCCGCGACTCGGCCGGCCAGCGCCTCGGCGTGAAGAAGTTCGGCTCGGAAGCCGTCATCGCCGGCAACATCATCGTTCGCCAGCGCGGCACCAAGTTCCATCCCGGCGTCAACGTCGGCATGGGCACGGACCACACCCTGTTCGCCAAGGCCGACGGCCGGGTCGAGTTTCAGACCAAGCGCGGCCGCGCCTTCGTAGCGGTGATCCCGTTCCAGGAAGCGGCCGAGTAACGTCGCGCTTCCGTGCGGGCCGTCCTAACCGGACGGCTCATCAACGAACGAGACCCCGGGGGAGATGGGAAACCGTCTTCCCCGTTGTCGTTTGTCCTATTCGGTCCGCGCAGGCGCGCCGATCCGAACCTGCAATGCGAGACGACAAGTGAAATTCCTCGACGAAGCCAAGGTCTATGTCCGTTCCGGCGACGGCGGCGCCGGCTGCGTCGCGTTCCGGCGCGAGAAGTTCATCGAGTTCGGCGGCCCCAATGGCGGCGATGGCGGGCGCGGCGGCGACGTCTGGGTCGAGTGCGTCGACGGCCTCAACACACTGATCGACTACCGCTACCAGCAGCACTTCAAGGCAAAGAAGGGCGAGCACGGCATGGGCTCGAACCGCCACGGCGCCAATGGGGCCGACGTGGTGCTGAAGGTTCCCGCCGGAACCGAGATCCTGGCCGAGGACGGCGAGACACTGATCGCCGACATGACCCATGTCGGCCAGCGCGTGCGCCTCGCCAAGGGCGGCAATGGCGGCTTCGGCAATGCCTATTTCACCACCTCGACGAACCGGGCGCCCAAACACGCCAATCCGGGCCTGGAGGGCACCGAGCAGTGGATCTGGCTTCGCCTCAAGCTCATCGCCGATGCCGGGCTGGTGGGCCTGCCCAATGCCGGCAAGTCGACCTTCCTCGCAACCGTGACGGCGGCAAAGCCGAAGATCGCCGACTATCCCTTCACGACGCTCCACCCCGGCCTCGGCGTCGTTCGCTCCGATGAGCGCGAGTTCGTGCTCGCCGATATCCCCGGCCTGATCGAGGGCGCGCATGAGGGCGTCGGGCTAGGCGACAAGTTCCTCGCCCATGTCGAGCGCTGCCGGGCGCTGCTCCACCTCGTGGACGCCAGCAGCGAGCATGCCGGCAAGACCTACAAGCTCGTCCGCAAGGAACTCGAAGCCTACGGTCAGGGCCTCACCGACAAGCCGGAGATCGTGGCCCTGTCGAAGTCCGACGTGGTCGATTCCGATACGTTGAAGGAGCAGGTGGCTCGTTTGAAGCGGGCGGCGAAGGTCAAGCCGCTGATCCTATCCTCGGCCACCGGCCTCGGCGTGCAGGATGCCCTGCGGGCGATCACCCGCGAGATGCAGGAGGCCAAGGCCGCCGAGGTTGCCAGGCAGCCGGCGGAGGCATGGCAGCCTTGAGCATACGCGAAGGCCTGCTATCGGGAAGCCTTGGCCTTTCCCTAGGCAGATCATGACTCCCTCGCTCCCAGATTTCCGCCGCGTCGTCATCAAGGTCGGATCGGCGCTCCTCGTCGATCGTGAGCGCGGGCGGCTGCGGCATGCCTGGCTCGCTGCACTCGCCGAGGATGTCGCCGACCTTCATGCACGCGGCGTCGACGTGCTCGTGGTTTCGTCGGGCTCCATCGCCCTCGGGCGAACCGTGCTCGGCTATCCGCCGGGCACCTTGCGGCTGGAGGAGAGCCAGGCGGCGGCGGCGGTCGGGCAGATCGCGCTGGCGCGCTACTGGTCGGAGGCCCTCGGCCATCACGGCATCGTCGCGGGCCAGATCCTGGTGACGCCGCAGGATACCGAGGAGCGTCGGCGCTATCTCAACGCCCGTGCCACCGTGCTGAAGCTCCTCGAGGTCCGCGCCGTGCCCGTCGTCAACGAGAACGACACCGTGGCGACGAGCGAGATCCGCTACGGCGACAACGACCGCCTCGCCGCCCGCGTCGCCACGATGATCGGCGCAGACGTGCTGGTGCTGTTCTCGGATATCGACGGCCTCTATACGGCCCCCCCGGCGAGCGACCCGAGCGCCCAGCACCTTCCGCTCGTCGAGCGGATCACCCCCGAGATCGAAGCGATGGCCGGCGGCCCGGCCTCGGAATTGTCCCGCGGCGGCATGCGCACGAAGGTCGAGGCGGCGCAGATCGCTGTCGGCGGCGGCACCCACATGATCATCGCGGACGGGCGTGAGAAGAATCCCCTTCGCACCATCCTCGAAGGAGGGCGCTGCACCTGGTTCCTGTCCGGCTCGAACCCCGTGGCGGCGCGCAAGACCTGGATTGCCGGATCGCTGGAGCCGCGCGGCGTCCTCGTCATCGACGAAGGCGCGGCGAAGGCGCTGCAGGTCGGGGCGAGCCTGCTGCCGGTCGGCGTGAAGGCGATCGAGGGCAGCTTCGGGCGCGGCGATGCCGTCATCATCCGCGATCGGGCCGGCCGCACCCTCGGCCGCGGCCTCGTCGCTTATGACAGCGATCAGGCGGCACGTATCATCGGCCGTCCCAGCCGCGAGATCGCCGAGTTCCTCACACATCCCGGCCGCGCGGAGATGGTGCATCGCGACGACATGGCGATCGTCGGCGAATAGGTACTGAAGCTTGTTTTGCCGCAGCCCGGATGGCATGAGAGACGGCTTCGTGCGCGGCCGCCCATTTCCGATGCCGCGGGGAGATGGCGGTGCCCTTCGTGAACCTGAGACCCGATTTCGCCCTGGATGGCAGCCTCGCGGACGAGATGCGCGGCATCGGCCGGCGCGCCCGTGCGGCCGCCCGCCTCATCGCGCTCGCCTCGGCCCAGACCAAGGACATCGCCCTGCGGACCATCGCGGAGCATCTGCGCGCTGCGGGCGCCGAGATCCTGTCCGAGAACGCGGTCGACGTCGCCGCCGCGAAAGCTGCCGGACAGACGAGCGCGCTCATCGATCGTCTCACGCTCGATGCCGGGCGCCTCGCCGGCATCGCCGAAGCGGTCGAGAAGATCGGGGCATTGCCCGATCCGGTCGGCCGTCAGGTCGCCGCCTTCGAGCGGCCGAACGGCCTGCTGATCGAGCGCATCGCGGTCCCGCTCGGCGTCATTGGAGTCATCTTCGAGAGCCGGCCCAACGTGACCGCCGATGCCGGCGGGCTCTGCCTCAAGGCCGGCAACGCCGCGATCCTGCGAGCAGGATCGGACAGCCATCGTACCGCTGTCGCCATCGCCGACACCATGCGCGCCGGGCTCGTGGCCTCGGGCCTGCCCGCCGACGCCGTCCAGATCGTGCCGACGCGGGACCGCGCCGCCGTCGGTGCGATGCTGTCGGGCCTGGACGGCTGCATCGACGTGATCGTGCCGCGCGGCGGTCGCGGCCTCGTCGAGCGGGTCCACGCCGAGGCGCGCGTCCCGGTCTTCGCCCATCTCGACGGGATCAACCACGTCTACGTCGCGGCCTCGGCGGACCTCGCCATGGCGCGCAGCATCGTGCTCAACAGCAAGATGCGCCGAACCGGCATCTGCGGCGCTGCCGAAACCCTGCTGGTCGATCGCGCCTGCGCCGAGACCCACCTCAAGCCGCTGGTCGAGATGCTGATCGAGGCGGGCTGCGCAGTCCGCGGCGACGAGACGGTTCGGGCCGCGGATCACCGCGTCGTGCCGGCGACCGAGGCCGATTGGCGGACCGAGTATCTCGACGCCATCATCGCGGTTCGTGTGGTCGAGGGCCTCGACGCGGCCATCGCCCATATCGAGAGCTTCGGCTCGCACCATACCGATGCGATCGTCACCGAGGACGACGCCGAGGCGACGCGCTTCCTCGCCGAGGTCGATTCCGCGATTGTGGTCCATAACGCCTCGACGCAATTCGCCGATGGCGGCGAGTTCGGCTTCGGCGCCGAGATCGGCATCGCCACGGGCCGGATGCATGCCCGCGGGCCCGTCGGCATCGAGCAGCTCACCACCTTCAAGTATCGCGTCCACGGCAGCGGGCAGACCCGCCCGTGACGTCACGGATCGAAGCCCTCGCAGGCCTTGCCCTTTCCGCGTCGGCTTGATGCCGGCCTGCCGGTGCGGCTGCCGCCGGCCTATCCGGGCATGCGGATCGGCCTCTATGGCGGGTCCTTCGACCCGGCCCATGCCGGCCACCGCCATGTCAGCCTGGTGGCGCTGAGACGCCTTGGCCTCGACCGGATCTGGTGGATGGTCACGCCGGGCAATCCCCTGAAGGACCGGGACCGGCTGGCACCCGCCACGGTTCGGGTCGCGGCGGCAGCGTTGGTCGCCGCCCATCCGCAGATCGCCGTGACCGCTTTCGAGAGCGAAATCGGCGCCCGCTACACCCGCCAAAGCCTGCGCTACCTGGTTTCGCGGCATCCGGCGGTCCATTTCGTCTGGCTCATGGGTGCGGACAGCCTCGCGGGCTTCCACCGCTGGCAGGGATATCGCGAAATCGCCGAGTTGATGCCGATCGCAGTCATCGACCGCCCTGGCTACACCCTCTCGGCGCCTGTCGGCCGGGCTGCGCGAGCCTTGGCGCGCTGGCGCCTTCCCGAACGGGACGCGGCAACACTCGCCGACAGGGCGGCCCCGGCCTGGACCTTCCTGCATGGGCCGCGCTCGCAGCTCTCGTCGACCGCGATCCGGCGCATGGGTGAGAACCGCGCGGGACTATTGAAAACGACCCGAGATGATATCAATCTCGGGCAAGTAGGATAAGAACGATGACAAGCCCGTCATCATGTCGAGGAACCAGGACACTGACTTCGCCGATCAACCACGGAACCGCGGGTTCCGACGCAGCAGCCGATAAGACCATTGGCGATCTCCGGGCGCTTGCGCTCGATTGCATCGAGGACATGAAGGCCGAGGAGACGATCGAGATCGACCTCAACGGCAAGACGTCCTTGGCCGATACGATGATCATCACCTCGGGCCGGTCCCAGCGCCATGTCGGCGCCATCGCCGACCGGATCCTCCAGGACATGAAGTCCAAGGGGTTCGGCAATGCCCGCGTCGAAGGCTTGCCGGCCTGCGATTGGGTCCTGATCGATGCGGGCGACGTGATCGTCCATATCTTCCGGCCCGAAGTGCGGGGCTTCTACAATCTCGAGAAGATGTGGGGCGTCGACCGCCCGGCCGGACTCTTGGCTGGCTGACGGGCTCGGCACGACGAGAAGCATCGCCTCATGCGCCTCGTCGTAGCGGCGATCGGTCGCCTGAAAGCCGGGCCGGAGCGCGATCTTGCGGCCCGCTACCGGGAACGTTCGGCGCAGATGGCCCGCGGGCTCGGCTTTGCTGGCTGCGATGTCGTCGAGATCCCCGAGAGCCGCGCCCGCCGCGCACCGGACCGCTGCGCGGAGGAGGCGGCCGCGATCCTTTCTCATTGCGGTAATGCAGCCGCCATCGTCGTCTACGACGAGCGAGGGCGAAGCGACGTGACGAGTCCTGCCCTCGCCGAGCGGCTCGCGGGCTGGCGGGATGAAGCGAAACCCGCCCTCGTCGTCGTCGTCGGCGGGCCCGATGGGCTCGACCCGAGCGTGCGGTCAAGAGCCGACCTTGCGCTGTCGTTCGGGGCGGCGACCCTGCCGCACGGCCTTGTGCGCGTCCTCGCGCTGGAGCAGGTTTACCGCTCGCTCACCATCCTGTCCGGCCATCCCTATCACCGCGGCGACCCCGACGAAGCATGAGAGGCCAGAGCCAGACGTCCGTCCCCCCAATGACCGTGAAGCCTGCATGGTGCTCCCTCACGTGGATGGAGAAGGTCGGCGCGAGGCGTGTGACTTCTCCGGATGGAAGGCTCGCCTCACCCTGTCCCTCTCCTTCCAGGATTGGGGACCCGCGCTTCATCTCCGCGCGCCTAGCCATTGGCGCGCTCGCGCTCTGGCTGCTGGCAAGCGCCCATTCTGTCTTCGGCCAGGCACCGCCGTCGAATGCGACTTCCGACGCGATCCAGGCATCCCTCGACGAGAAGGCCCGGCGGGCCGAGAACCTGAAGCGTGTCGAAGAGGCTCTTGCCGCATCCGCAAGTGCCAAAGCACAGCTCGAAGCCGAGATCGCCTCGATCGGAGGGGACCGGGCGAAGCTCAATGCTGCCCTCCTCGATGCGGCCCGCCAATCCCAGGCGACCGAAGACCGGATGACACGGCTCGAGGAGCGCCTGCGCTCCCTGACCGAGAGCGAGGCTGCGATCCGCCGTTCCCTTGAAGCGAGGCGCGGCGTCATCGCCGAGATCCTCGCGGCCCTGCAGCGTATGGGCCGACGCCCGCCGCCGGCGGTACTCGTCCAGCCCGAGGACGTCCTCGTCGTGATCCGTACCTCGATGATGCTCGGCGCGGTCGTACCGGAACTGCGCGGGGAGGCCGAAACCCTGGCGGCCGACCTCGGCGAGATGGTGCGGCTCAGGGGCGTCATCGCCAGAGACCGCCAAGCGCTGCAGACCGATCTCGCCGGCTGGGCGAAGGAGCGGCAGCGCCTCAACGTCCTGATGACGGCGCGCCGGACGCGCCTCGCGGAAGTCGAGAGCGGCATTGCGACCGAACGGGCGCGCACCGCCGAACTCGCGCTTCAGGCGCGTAGTTTGAAGGAGCTCCTGGAGCGGATGGAGAGCGACGTCGCCTCGGCTCGGCGGGCTGCCGAAGAGGCCCGGAACGCCGAAACGCGGGAGGCGCGCGCGACGCAGGAACGATTTGCCGCAGCGGGGACGCGCGACCCGGCGAGGCTCGCTCCGAAGATCCGGTTCGCCGACGCCCGCGGCGACCTGCCACGGCCGGTGAGCGGCAATTTAGTGCGCAGTTTCAATCAGCCGGACGGCACTGGAAGCCCCGCCCGCGGCATCACATTTGCCACTCGGCCGAAGGCGGTGGTCTCGTCGCCGGCCGATGGCTGGGTGTCCTTTGCCGGGCAATTCCGGTCATACGGGCGACTCTTGATCATCAATGCCGGCGATGGCTACTATCTGGTGTTGGCAGGCATGGATCAGATCAGCGTCGAAGTAGGACAGTTCGTCCTTGCCGGAGAGCCGGTGGCGGTGATGGGGGAGGGCGGCCCCGATCCGGTGCCGCCAGGCGGTGGGCGCAACGATCCGGTGCTCTACGTCGAGTTCAAGAAGGACGGGGGCTCCATCGATCCGGAGCCTTGGTGGGCCAAAAGCCCCAGCGAGAAGGTTCGCGGCTAATGCGCAAGATATCCCTGGTTCTGGTCGGCGCGTTTCTGGGCGCCGGTACATCGATCGTCGCGACCCAGACCCATCTGCTCTCCGGAACCAGCGCGGTGGCCGCCTCCGCGGAGACCTATCGCCAGCTCAGCCTGTTCGGCGACGTTTTCGAGAAGGTCCGCACCGACTACGTCGAGAAGCCTGAAGAGGCCAAGCTGATCGAGGCGGCGGTCAACGGTATGCTGACCTCGCTCGATCCGCATTCGAGCTACATGGATTCCAAGAGCTTCCGCGACATGCAGGTGCAGACCCGCGGCGAATTCGGCGGCCTCGGCATCGAGGTGACGATGGAGGACGGCCTGATCAAGGTCGTCACCCCGATCGACGACACCCCTGCCTCCAAGGCCGGCATCATGACCAACGATATCATCACGCAGATCGATGACGATCAGGTCCAGGGCCTTACCCTGAATCAGGCGGTCGACAAGATGCGGGGACCGGTGAACTCGCCGGTGAAGCTCAAGATCACCCGCAAGGAGGCGAAGGAGCCGTTGCTCGTCACGCTCAATCGCGACGTGATCAAGATCAAGCCGGTGCGTTCGCGCGCCGAGGGCGGCGACGTCGGCTATATCCGCATGACGCAGTTCAACGAGCAGACCTTCGACGGCCTGCGCTCGGCCATCGACAAGGTGACGACCGAGATCGGAGCGGACAAGCTGAAAGGCTACGTGCTCGACCTGCGCAACAATCCCGGTGGCCTTCTCGACCAGGCCGTGCTCGTCTCCGACGCTTTCCTCGATCGCGGCGAGATCGTCTCGACCCGCGGCCGCAATGCCGACGAGACCCAGCGGTTCTCCGCCAAGGGCGGCGACTACACCAAGGGCAAGCCCGTGGTCGTGCTCGTGAACGGTGGTTCGGCCTCGGCCTCCGAGATCGTGGCCGGCGCGCTCCAGGATCACAAGCGTGCCACCGTTCTGGGGACCCGTTCCTTCGGCAAGGGCTCCGTGCAGTCGATCATCCCGCTCGGCGGCAGCGGCGCGCTCCGCCTGACGACGGCGCGCTACTACACGCCGTCGGGCCGGTCGATCCAGGCCAAGGGCATCGAGCCGGACGTCGAGGTGACGCAGGAGATCCCGGACGAGCTCAAGGGTAAGGACGAGACCAAGGGCGAAGCCGGCCTGAAGGGACACCTGAAGCAGAAGGATGCGGAAGAGCGCGGCGGTTCCTCCGCCTACATCCCGCCGGACCCCGCCAAGGACAAGCAGCTCATCGCCGCCATGGACCTGTTGCGCGGCATCCAGAAGGGTGCGGCCAACACGCCGAAGGCGACCGTCCCGAACTGATGCTGACTCAAGCCGCTGCCGGGTGGTGAAGCTCGGCGGTGAATTAGCCAAACGTTAACCATAGCGGCCTTCAATGTCGGCGAGACCGACGCTGGAGGCCGCTTTCCGTTTCAGGAAGGTATGGCCGGCGCTCGGTTCCGGTGCCGAGGAAGCAGGCAGGCGTGGCCTCCGACGACATCCTGACACGTCCCTTGGGGAGAGCGGTGCCGCGAGCCGAGCGGCTTCGCGACCTGCTGCGGTTCCGCCTCACCCGCAGCACGATCCTCGGTGGCCTGGCCGCTGCACTCGTCGTCGGCGGCTCTGTTGTCGCGCTCGTCGGAGATCCTCTTGGGGGCGAGCCGCATGCGACAGCGCTGATCAATGTTCGCGAAGCTGAGCCGGACACTTCTTCGAAGAGCGTTACGGCACCATCCGAAAAGCCGGCCTCGGGATCGAGTTCCGCCACCGAGGTGGAGGGCTCTTCGGGTGTGACAGTCGTGCGTCCGCTCGGCACCGCGGCGCCGACCGACGCGGTCATCATCCGGGTCCCGAACGAGGCGGGCGTGACCCTCGCCGCCGCGCCCGATCCACGCCTGACCGAGCGCGGCCGCCACGGCTCGCTGCCGAAGCTCGGCGAAGGCCGAGTCCGCGCCCTCGATGTCTATGCCCGCCCCGCCGGGGTAACCGGCGGTCCCCGCATCGCCCTCGTGGTCTCTGGTCTCGGGATCGGTCAGGCCGCCACCGCTGCAGCCGTCGCCAAGCTGCCGGCGGCCGTGAGCCTCGCCTACAGCCCCTACGGCGCAGACCTCGATCGCGGCGCAGCACGAGCGCGCGAAGCAGGCCACGAGATCCTGCTGCACGTGCCGATGGAGCCGTTCGACTATCCTGACAGCGATCCCGGGCCACAGACTCTCCTGACGACGCTACGGCCGGCCGAGAACCTCGACAAGCTCGCCTGGGCGATGAGCCGGTTCAGCGGCTTCGTCGGCATCGTCAACTTCATGGGGGCCAAGCTCACGGCCGACGCCGCTGCCTTCGAGCCCGTGATGCGGGAGATCGCCAATCGCGGCCTCGGCTTCCTCGACGACGGCTCCTCGCCCCGTACGCTGAGCCAGGGCATCGCCGCGAAGATGAAGACCCCGTGGGCGCGGGCCGAGATCGTCGTCGATGTGGTGCCCAGAGCCGAGGCCATCGACCGGGAACTTGCAAGGCTCGAGGCACAGGCGAGAACCAAGGGACTCGTCATCGCGTCGGCGTCCGCCCTGCCGCTCACCGTCGAGCGGATCTCGCGATGGTCGCGCGATCTCGAAGCGCGCGGCGTTCGCCTCGTTCCCGTCAGCGCCGCCCTGAGGAACTCGGCGCCGGGCACTCGCCTCACCAGCGCAACCCCGTGAGAGAAACGCTTCCCGCGTTGCGGGAGCCCCATCGGCTGCCCTATGGTCCGGTTCAATGACCATCGCTCAGCCAGTCCTCGCTGCTCAAGCCGCACTGCCTTACCGCCGCTGCGTCGGCGTCGCATTGCTGAATGCGAGGGGCCGCGTCTTCGTCGGCCGGCGTCGGGCCGATGCGGGGCCGGAGCACGTTGCCGACGGCCGGGCCTGGCAGATGCCTCAGGGTGGGATCGACGAGGGCGAAGACCCCTATGCCGCCGCCTTGCGCGAGCTCTTCGAGGAGACGAGCGTGCCCGCCGCGAGCGTGACACTGCTCGCCGAAGCACCGGACTGGCTGTCCTACGACCTGCCGCCGGAGATCCTGAAACAGGCCTGGAAGGGTCGATACCGCGGCCAGACCCAGAAGTGGTTCGCCTTCGGCTTTTCCGGTTCCGAGGACGAGATCGACGTGCTGCACCCCGGCGGGGGTGCCCATAAATCCGAATTCGACTCCTGGCGCTGGGAGGCGATGAAGTCTCTGCCGGACCTCATCGTGCCGTTCAAACGGCCGGTCTACGAGGGCGTGGTGGCGGCCTTCTCGCACCTCACCGGATGGCGGGGCTCCCCGTGAGTCACGCGGGCTGAGGGCGCCATGCGCTGGTGGTCGCTCCCGATCGTTCTGGCGCTCGGCTGGTTCGTCTTCACGCTGACGCCGTTCTGGGCGCTCTATGGGCTGTCGCAAGCCGTCCAGGCGGGTGACACCGCCTATGTCGAGCGTCACGTCAACTTCAGGACCTTGCGCCTCTCCCTCATCCGCCAGGCCACGGCGGCGGCGCGGGCGAGCACCGAGACCACCGGCACCGCGGAGCCGCGCGAGCGCATCGTCGACACCGCCGCCGCCCTGGCGATCCCCCTGGTTGAAACCCTCGTCACCCCGGGCACTGTCGTCGACCTCCTGGACGATGGCTGGCCGCAATCGCTCGATCTCGGCCGGAACGGCGCCGAGGCGCCGCCGACGCAACCGCGGCAGGGTCTTCGCATCGAGGGGATCGGACGATTGCTGGCCTTCTACCTGGCGTCCGAAATGCGTGGGTTTCGTACCGTCGTCATCCCGGTCCCGCCGAACCAAGGGCCGGAGCGACGGTTCCGCGTCAGGTTGCGCCTGCGCGGCTGGACCTGGCGCCTCGTCGATATCGAGCTGCCGGAGGATCTTCGGCAGCGCATCGCCCAGTCGATCGCTCAGGCGGCGGAGCGCAAGCCGCGCGGACCGAGGCCCTGACGCACGCGCGTCACTCCGCCACCGATTTGCGGCTGGTGAAGCGGGCGTTGCCGAGCCCGGTGCCGATGGTGAGGACGCCCCAGCGTTCGACATCGTGAAAATGCGGCACTTCGCTCAGGCCCTGCACCACGGCGTCATTGTGCATCACCACCATGGTGTCGTGATCGCCGATGCGCGGGATCGCCTCGACGATGCGGTCGGGAAGGTTGAAGCGCTCGCCCTCCCATTTGCCCGGAAGGTTCTGCCCGCCGCGATCGATGGTGCCGTCGGGCTCGATCCGACCCGGGCAGCCGATCCCGATGAAGGGCGCAAGGGAGAGGTCGGCCCGCTCGGCGCGCCGGATGAGATCGAGCAGGATATCGATGAGGCGCTGAACCGCCTCCTCGCGGCTGGGCTTGGGCTCGTCGTCGCAGTGGCGCCAGATCTCCGAGCGCCAGACCTCGACCCGGGACAGGTCGGGGGCCTTCTTGAGGTTGGTCTCGAGCACGCCCGCCCGGATGTTGCTGCCGCCGATATCCACCGCGAGCAGGCTGTCGTAGCCGGTGAAGATCCAGGACGGGGCAAGATGCACGGCTCCGATCAAGCCGGCCTCGTCGGGATGATTGCGAATCGGTTCGAGGACGATGTCGAGACCCGAGCCGCGCAGGATCGCCTCGGCCCGGCCGATCGCGAGCTTGCCGACGAGGCTGTCGCGCAACCCGCCGCCGACCACGATGTGGGAGGTGTCGCGCCAGCCCTTCTGGCGCAGGAACTTGCGCACGAGGGATGCCAGCTCCTGGGAGAACTCCTCGACCGCGCTGAAGACCACGCCCGAGGCGAGGGAGGGGCCCTCGACGAGGTTCTCGTCGAGCCGCTTCTTGCTGATCGTCTCGCTCTCGCGGTCGCCGAGCGGATCGGGGCCGATCGCACGCATCTTCACGCGCCAGTCCTCGACAAGCGCGCGGAAGGCCTTCTTCGAGACCTTGTCGCCGACGAAGCCTTCCTCGTCCTTCAACTCGATATTGTTGCTGTCGACCACGACCGACGGGAGCTCGGCCGATCCGTGCGCGAGGCCAGATCGACCCGGTTTCGTGTCCGCCGCCATGCTTGTGATCCGCCTATTGCGAGAGGTCCGAGTTGCAACGCGCGAAACCGGATCCGGCTGCGCTTCACTCACAGCCGCTCCCTTAGGCAGCGGTCGAAAGGGTGGTTGTCGGCTTTCGGAACCAGTCCGATGCCCTAGCGGGGCTTCTCGGGATCGATTCCCGGCACGACCTTGGGCTTGCGAGCCTGCATCACCTCCTCGGCCTTGTCCTCGTCCGTGTCCCCCCGCTCGATCGTCTTCTCGGGATCTGCGGAGAGCTTGGTCACGATCGCCATCAGGCGCACGCACTCGGCATCGAACTTGTAGGTATCGAGGACGATCGCGGCGTCGCGCAGGGTGCGCAGGTCGCGCACCGTCTGCTTGTTGGCAGCCTCGCGCAGCTCGCTCTTGTCGGCGATGGCCTCCTCGAGCTTTGCGCTCCTTACGTCGCAGGCGGCAGCACGGTCGGCATAAGCGATGACGAGGACGCAACCGAGGAGGACGGCGCGGGCGAAGACGGGTCGCATGATGGGGCTTATCCGTGAGGGGGATCAGGAAACGTGGTGCAGAAGATCAAGCGTGGCGCAGAAGATTATTGGCCACGGCGACGAGTTGGCTCGGCCGGTAGGGTTTCGGCACGAAGACCGACGCAGGCACCGCATCGGCCGGCGAAAGGTTCGCGCGTCCGCCAGAGGTATAGATCACCGGCAGGCCTGGGCGGTGGCGGCGGGCGCAGCGGGCCAGGGCGATGCCGTTGGTGTTGTGGGCCAAGTCGATATCGGTGAAGAGCAGATCGATGCTCTCGCGCTCCAGGATGGCCTGCGCCTCGTCGGCATCGGCGGCCGTGAGAACGCGATAGCCCTCATCCAGGAACGCCTCCGCGGCGAGGTCGCAGACCATGGCCTCGTCCTCGACCACGAGGACGGTTTCATGGGCACCTGCCAACCGGACGGCCGGCCAAGGCAAGGCAGCACAGGCGAAAGGGATCATGACGCAACTCCAACGCACCCGGCTGAGGACGAAAGCCCCGAGGCCGGATCGCTGGAGAAACGGCTCCGTGCGCTCCGACGTTCACCCTGGTTGCCTAAACTTGCGCGGGTTTGGTGAGCAAAGCCTTAACCCTGCCGGCCCGGCCTCCAGGAGCATGGCGTGAGCCGGTCGTGGAGCTTGATCGTCGGGCTCGTCCTCACCGCCATCGCGGGCTATGCCGACGCCATCGGCTTCAGCCGGCTCGGCGGCCTCTACACCTCGTTCACGAGCGGCAACACGACCCAGTTCGTGGTCCATCTCGGCCATGGTGAGGTTCACGCCGCAATCCTGCAGGCGCTGCCCGTCATCGCCTTCCTCGTCGGAGGCATGCGGTCCTCGCCGTGATGGCGACGATGCTGACCCTGGTGCATAAGCCCGGGACCGCCTGAATGCGGTTCGGGACGACTTTAAGGATTGAATCAGACGCATGAGCCTCAGCGAACCCTCCCTGGCCGACCATGTGACTCCGATCGCGGCGGGCGCGCACGTCACCGTGGCCGCCTGGATGAAGGACATGCTCGCGCTTGCGCTCGGCGACGGTGGCGTCCTCCTTATCGAGGATGACCGATCGCGGCGGATCGAAGCCCATCCCGATAGCGGCATCCTCGTCGGCGCCGGCGACGGGCGCAGGCTCGTCACCGGCGGTGACGACGGACGTGTGGTCGCGACGACGGCCGACGGCAGCGTCACGGAGATCGGCGCTTCCCAGAACGGTGCCTGGATCGATGCGCTCGCCCTGCATCCGGACGGCGCCGTCGCCTATGCGGCAGGCCGGGCCGTGACGGCCCGCGACGCGAAGGGCCGCGAGAAGACCTTCACGGCCCCGACGACCGCCCGAGGTCTCGCCTTCGCGCCCAAGGGCTATCGCCTCGCGATCTCGCACTATAACGGCGCCACCCTGTGGTACCCGAACCTCGCGGCGGAGCCGGAGGTGGTCGCCTGGAAGGGCTCGCATATCGACGTCACCTGGTCCCCCGACGGCCGCTTCGTCGTGACGACGATGCAGGAGAATGCCCTGCACGGCTGGCGCCTCTCGCCGGACAAGGGCCACATGCGGATGTCGGGTTACCCCGGCAAGGTCCGCTCGACGAGCTGGTCGGCGGACGGGAACTGGCTCGGGACCGGCGGCGCCGAGGCGGCCATCGCCTGGCCGTTCGATTCCAAGGAAGGACCGACAGGCAAGGCGCCGCGGGAATGCGGCGTGCGACCGGCCCGCGTCTCCCGCGTCGCCTTCCATCCCAAGGCCCTCGTCCTCGCCATCGGCTACGAGGACGGCTGCATCCTGCTCGTTCGTTTCGTAGACGCTTCCGAGCTCCTGGTGCGGCCAGCGGTGAAGGGCAGCGGGATCTCGGCTCTGGCCTGGGATGCGCGCGGCGGCCGTCTCGCCTTCGGTTGCGTCGATGGCGAAGCCGGCCTCCTCACCCTGCCGGGTTGAACCGATGGCTCTGTTCGGCTTCGGCCGCTCGGCAAGACCTCAAGCAGCCGATGCCCAGCGCCGGCAGGTGGAGAATTGGGTACGGGAAGCGGCGAAGCTCGATGCCGACGACGTCGTCAAGGCGAACGAGATCCAATGCCCAGATCCGGCTTGTCCGGGTTTCGAGACGGTGATCCTCATCATGCGGGCAAAGCAGCGCACGCAAGCCCTCAAGATCACCAAACCCATCGCCGGGGTCACGCAGCCCGATGTGGTGGAGGCCCTTGCGGGTTAAGAAGAGGGGGCCGGAACTGATCTCCGAAAGCCACCCTTGTCCAGTCGACGCCGCGAAGCCGAACCGAGGAGATCCGCATCGTGTTCCGTGTCCTTCGCACCCTCGGCCTCGCCCTCGGACTCTTCGGAGGCGCTGTGGGGGCGCAGGGCCCGGAATTCGCCCAGCAGTACAGCCAGCGCCTCGGCGGCACCGTGGACGAGCTCAAGCGCGTGGTCGCGACCTTCGAGAAGGACGCGGCAGAAACCGGCAATACCCGCGACGGCGCCGTCGACCGCCTGCGCCAGAACCAGGATGCTCTGGTGGCCCGGCGAGGTGCGGCGGCGCGGGAGGATATCGAGCGGCTTCGCAGCCTCTCCGAGCAGCAGCGGGCACTGCAGGAAGCCGGCGGTCCGCTAGGCCGGCTAACGGTCGTGCTGCGCAACCCCGACATGGCGCTGGCCCAGGCGACCTATCGTGATTACCAGCCCGCGGTGCCGACGACGGCAGACGGCCTCATCGCGGGGTTCCTCGGTTTCCTGGCGACCTGGGCCGGATGGCGCCTGCTGAGCGATCTTGTACGGCGACTGGCTCCGAGGCGACGACAGCCGTCGGCGGCTTGAGGACGGCTCCGCTGGCGTTGCGGGAAGGGCACAGGTGTTGCGATCCATCTACAGCGTGCCCGCGTTGCATGGACTAGGACTTCGCAGGTAGCGCAGGGTCAATTCCTGGCGCCGGCTCACGGCTTGTTGTCGCATCATGGCGCGCGCACCGACCCATCAGACGATCGACCCGGCCCTCGACGCCGCGGCTCTGCTGCGCCGTGTCGGCTTCTTCGGCCTGTTCGTGGTGGTGCCGATGGCGGCCCAGGTGGCACGGCGCGCCACCGTCATCCTCGTCCCGATCTGCGTGATCCTGCTGATCCTCGCGAGTGCCATCGACGGCAGGAACCGGCCGATCCGTCCCGTCGCCCTGGCGATGGTACGCTCACCCGCCTTCCTTGCCGGCTTGCTCGTCCTCGGTTGGGCGGCCCTTTCCCTGGTCTGGACGCCGTTTCTCGGGCCGGCCACCGAGCGTCTCCTCAACCTCGCAGCCACGATCCTGCTGACCCTCGCCGGCTACCTTGCGCTGCCGGACCGGATGCGGTCGGCCAACCTCTATCTGCTTCCTGTAGGCGTGACCGCGGCGGCGGTCATGGCGATCGTAGCCGGCCTGTTCGGCGATGCTCTGTTGCGAAGCGCCCCCGACGACGAGAGCGCGCTCAACCGCGACCTCATCCTCCTTGCCCTGCTGGTCTGGCCTGCGGTCGCCTGGCTGCGCTCGCGTGGGCGCGACGTCGAGGCCCTCGTCACCCTCGTCCTCGTCGGAGGAGCCCTCGTGCTTTCGCCGAATGTGACCCAGTTGCTGGCACTGGCGGTCGGCGCCATCGCCTTCGCGCTGGGAAGCGTCCGCCTGCACCTCGGCATGCGCATCGTTGCGATCCTGGCCGCCGGTCTCCTCGTGGCCTCGCCGCTCCTGCCCTTCGTGGCGCGTCCGATCGGCATCGCCCTCGCGGGACCCGTCGCCCCGGCCGTCCTCACGATCAAGGCCTGGCAGAAGGTGGTGACGACAGAGCCCGTGCGTCTCGTCACGGGTCATGGATTCGAAACGACCCGGCGTGGCCGTGTCGTCGGGCTCCTGCCAGCGAATGCGCCCACCACGGTCCTGTTCGAACTCTGGTACGAACTCGGCGTCGTCGGGGCGCTCGCGGCCGCCTTCGCCCTGCAGGCGGCGATCAGGCGCAGCGGGCGTGAGAGCTCCGCCCTCGGTCCCGGCGCGCTGGCCGCCTTCGCAGCCGCCTTCGCCATTGCCTGCGTCGGCGTCGGTCTGACCGTGTTGTGGTGGATCACGGCCTTATCAGTGACGGTACTGGCCTTCGTGGCCATCGAGCGCGGCCAGTTCCGGACCCGTCGGCCGAAGGCGAGCCTTCTGAAGGCCGCCAACGACGCCTGAGACGGGCGCGGCTCTAATCCGCGGCGGCCGCCTCGATCGCGGCCATGTCCTCGTCCGACAGGCCGACATGGTGCCCGATCTCGTGGACGAGCACATGGGTGACGAGATGCCCGAGCGTCTCGTCATGCTCTGACCAGTAGTCGAGCAGCGGCCGCCGATAGAGCCAGATCCGGTTCGGCATCTGCCCGGTCATGGCCTCGCCCCCCTGAGCGAGGCCGATCCCGCGGAAGAGACCGAGGAGGTCGAACTCGCTCTCGCAGCCCATCTCCGCCAGCGTCTCTTCGTCCGGAAAATCCTCGACATGGATCACCAGCCCGTCGCAGAGGCGGCGAAAGGCGTCGGGGAGTTCGGCGAAGGCATCGCGCGCCAGGACCTCGATTTCGTCGAGGGATGGCGCCCGCGCCTCGGCAAGGCCGTTCATCGCATCTCCGGCAGCACCCGCTCGCTCAGGAAGCCGGCGAGGTCGTTGGTGATATGGTCGATATGCGCCTCGTGCACCGCCTCCTGCTCGAAGGCCTCGCGGAACGGATCGAGGGTTCGCGGCACGACGAGGACGGTCCCCATCCCAATCTCGTGCGGCACGGCGAGGTTGCGGGCGATATCCTCGAACAGGACGGCACGGCGCGGATCGACGCCGTGGCGCTCCAAGAAGCGCTCGTAGGTCGAGCGCTCGGGCTTGGGCACGAACTGCGCGTCCGCGATGTCGAACACGTCCTCGAAATGGTCGAGGATGCCGATCTTCCTCGCGACATTCTCGGCATGCCGCCGCGACCCGTTGGTGAGGATGAGCTTGCGGCCGGGAAGGCGCTCGATGGCGTCGCCGAGGGCCGGATCGAGGCTGATCGTCGAGTGGTCGATGTCGTGCGCGAAGTCGAGGAAGTCGTGCGGGTCGATGTTCTCCTCGAGCATCAGCGCCTTCAGCGTGGTGCCATAGCGATGATAGAAATGCTTCTGCAATGCGCGCGCCGAGAGCCCGTCGAGCCCGTAGAGGCGCATGACGTAGAGGGTAATGCGCTCGTCGACCTGCGGCCACACCATCGCGTCGCTCGGGTAGAGCGTGTTGTCGAGATCGAACACCCAGGTATCGACATGCGCGAAACCGCGGGACTCGGCGGCAGTGAAATGGCTCTCGCCTGGAAGGAACAAGATGGTTCGTGGGGTTCGCGGAAGGACTGTCGACGCGAGCTTAGCCTGACCCGCCTCTCCGTCCAAATCAGTGAAGCGCAATCGATCTCGGTACCCGGCTCATGGGAGGAGGAAGCCGGGCACCAATGTTCTCAGGTGCGGCGGATCAGCGTGCCCGCACCGTAATCGGTGAAGAGTTCGAGGAGCACGGCGTGGCCGACCTTGCCGTCGAGGATGACGACGGCCTCGACGCCCTGTTCGATGGCGTAGATGCAGGTTTCGATCTTGGGGATCATGCCGCCCGTGATGGTGCCGTCGGCGACGAGGCGCCGGCAATCCTCCACCGAAAGCTCGGGGATCAGCTTGCCCTCCTTGTCGAGGACGCCGGGCACGTCGGTGAGGAGGAGGAGGCGCTTGGCCCTGAGCGAGCCCGCGATGGCGCCCGCGAAGGTGTCGGCATTGACGTTGTAGGTTTGCCCGTCGGCCCCGAAGGCGACTGGAGCGAGGACCGGAATCAGCTCGGCCTTGAGCACGGCATCGAGCACGCCGCGCTCGACATGCTCGGGCTCGCCGACAAGACCGAGATCGACGGATTGCTCGGTCTTGCTCTCGGGATCGAGGATGGTGCGCATGGCGCGCTTGGCGCGGACCATGTTTCCGTCCTTTCCGCAGAGGCCGATGGCACGGCCGCCTTCAGCCGAGATCCAGCCGACGATCTGCTTGTTGATCGAGCCGGCGAGCACCATCTCGACCACCTCGACGGTGGCCTCGTCGGTGACGCGCAATCCGCCCTTGAACTCGGATTCGATGCCGAGGCGCCCGAGCATCCGACCGATCTGCGGTCCGCCGCCGTGGACGACGATGGGCTTCAGGCCGGATTGCTCGAGGAGCACGATGTCCTCGGCGAAATCCTCGGCCGCCGCACGGTCGCCCATCGCGTGGCCGCCATACTTGATGACCACGATCTCCTGATCGTAGCGCTGCATGTGGGGCAAAGCCTGAACCAGGACTTCCGCCCGGACATGGACGTTCGGCAGGGGTTCTTTCATCGCGGCGACTCGGGAGCTGCGGGGCGGACACGCGCCGCGCTTCTAACTCAGCCGGACCGGTCTGCGAACCCGGCGCATTCGCTAAAACCGCCAGCGCGTCGCGGGTAACGGCCGATTAACCGTATCGGAACATCCTGAGTTAAGTCTCCAAGGATCATCAACCTATGCTGAATGCAGATCCACTCCTCACCCGGCCGACGCTGACCAACGCGGCCGTCATCAATACGGCACTCGGGGAGCTCGCTGCCCAGGCACGATCCACGGGCGACATCTGGCGGCTTCTTACCGATCGTTACGTCGTCGACCTAGACGCCGCCGCGATGGTCCTGCCCTCCGACCAACCGGAGCCGGTCTGGCTCTCACCGCGGAGCTGAATCCGCAGGCACAAGGATCGTCTGCGTGCACCGAACGCATGCCGTTGATGTCTTTCAAAGAAACGCCCCTGGCATACGCCATGCTTGAGACAGCACAACGCTGAAGACGAACGTTCAAGGCAACGATCACGCGGCCGCTCCGACGCCAGAGCCAAACCCGCGGACCTTATTCGCCATCACGATAAAGGGGTCCGTCATGCCTGAATTACTGTCCGTCGCCCTCGTCTGTGCCGGTACGCTGCTGGCCCGGGATTGCTCGCGAGACAACGCCCTCGACGTCATCGTCTCGCCGGCCCGTAACCCGATCGAATGCCTGATGAAGGCGCAGGTGACCGCGGCATCGACGAGGATCGTCGAGGGCGAGGCCCGCTATCTCAAGA
>NZ_JAIETD010000079.1 GCF_019745455.1 Methylobacterium sp. | reverse complement strand
AGGCCGAGACCGTGCGCCATTCCGAGAACCCCTGTCGCGCCGCGTCGAGGGCGCGGTCGAGGTCGTCCCTCGTCGCCCTCGATGCCGGCCGGGTCAGGGTCCGCACCCTCACCCTCCCCGACCTCTACCAGGATCACGACAGGCCCGACGCCATGTACAAGGCCGCAGGCCTCGACGCAGACAGCATCGTCAAGACCGTCCAGGACACCCTGCCGGAACGAAAGGCCGGGCGCCTGCGCCTCGCCTGAGTGTGCTTGTCCCACTGACATTAGGATGACAGAAGCGCCGGGCGCCGGGATCGCGTGTTCCGGTGCCCGACAGATTTCCCGACGACACGAGCGAGATGGCAGAGGCGATCCCTTCCGGCCGGTCCGACGCGAGCCTCGGCGAGCCGGGTCCGGTTCTTATCACCGGCGCGAGCGGCTTCCTTGGGGCCGCCCTTGTCGACGTGTTCCGCAACGCTGGCTTTCCGGTGCGGATCATGGTGCGCTCCACGAGCCCGCGCACCAATCTCGTCTGGAACGACGTCGAGGTCGTCGAGGGCGACATGCGCGACCGCGCCGCGGTGGCCTCTGCCCTCCAGGGACAGCGCTACCTGATCCACGCCGCAGCCGATTATCGGCTCTGGGCGCCGGACATGGAGGAGATCGTCCGCACCAACCGCGACGGCACCCTCATCATGATGGAGGAGGCCCTGCGCGCCGGCATCGAGCGGGTCGTCTACACATCGAGCGTCGCCACCATCAAACCGCATGACGACGGCACACCGGCGAACGAAACCCGGCCGCTGACGCCTGGTACCGCCATTGGCGCCTACAAACGCAGCAAGGTCGTGGCGGAGCGTGTCGTCGAGGAGATGGCGGCCCGCAACGGTCTGCCCGTGGTCATCGTGAACCCCTCGACACCGATCGGCCCGCGCGACGTCAAGCCGACGCCGACGGGCCGCATCATCCTCGAAGCCGCACGAGGGCGGATGCCGGCTTTCGTCGATACCGGCCTCAACCTTGCCCACGTGGACGATGTCGCCGCCGGCCATCTCCTGGCGCTTCACAAGGGACGGACCGGTGAGCGCTACATCCTCGGCGGGGAAAACGTGCTTCTCTCGCAGATGCTGGCCGACATCGCCGGAATGGTCGGTCGCAAGCCGCCGACGGTGAACCTGCCGCGCGCGGTCGTCTATCCGATCGCCTTCATCTCCGAGCAGTTGGCGCGGATCACCGGCAAGGCGCCCTTCGCCACAATCGACGGCATCCGGATGTCTCGCTACCGGATGTTCTTCGACGACGCCAAGGCGCGGTCCGAGCTCGGCTATTCGGCGCGGCCCTACCGCGAAGGCCTCTCCGACGCGATCGCGTGGTTTCGTCAGACGGGACTGCTCCGATGACCGCGACCCTCGACAGCGCCACCGCGGCGCGTTCGGGCAAGGGACACAAGGACGAGAACTTTCCCGTCGCCTCCCACCTGATCCACCCGAAGAATCGCGGCGCGATCCTGGCCTTCTACGATTTCGTACGAGCCGGGGACGATGTCGCCGACCATGCCGAGCTGTCGCCGGAGCGCAAGATTGCGCTTCTTGACGCCCTAGCGGACGCACTTACCGGCAAGGGCCCGTCCGATCCGGAGGCCGAGCCCCTCAAGCGTGAACTTGCTGTCCGCGGGCTTCCAGCGACGCATGCCCTCGAACTCCTCGACGCTTTCCGTCTCGATGCGCGCAAGAATCGCTACGAGGACTGGAACGACCTTATCGGCTATTGCCGGCTCTCGGCGATGCCGGTGGGCCGATTCGTCCTCGACGTTCACGGCGAGGACCCGGCCGTGGTATGGGGGCCGTCGGATGCGATCTGTGCTGCGCTTCAGATCATCAACCACCTCCAGGATTGCGGGAAGGATTACCGCCGGAACGATAGGGTTTATCTTCCGGGCGAGATTCTCGATCGCTACGGCGTGTCCGTCGAATCCCTCGCGGCCGACGAGGCGTCGCCGGCCCTGCGCGCTGTCATCCGCGAACTCGCAGAGCGGACGCTGACGCTTCTCGACGAGGGCGCGGTGCTGCCCGACCTGATCGACGACCTGCGCCTCAGCCTCGAGATCGCCGCGATTCATCGTCTCGCCGTTGTTCTTTGTAGAGGACTCGTGGAGCGCGATCCGCTGAGCCAGAAAGTTCATCACGGCAAGGCCGCCTTCGCGCTGACCGCCTTCGCGGGCATCACCGCCACCCTGGCGCGGCGCCCGTTCCGTGGTCGCACGTTGCGGGCGCAGGCGATCCGCATGCAGAGCCAGGGAGGACGCCCGTGAGCGCCACCGCGTCGCCCATGCCGGTCGCAGGCGCCGAGACCCCTGCCCTGCCGGCGAAATCCTCGTCGTTCTACACCGCGATGCGGCTCCTGCCGAAGGAGCGGCGCGAGGCGATGTACGCGGTCTACGCCTTCTGCCGGTCCGTGGACGACGTCGCCGACGATGGCGGTGCCGCCGAGATCCGCGCGGCCGAGCTCGACCGCTGGCGCGCCGATATCGATGCGCTCTATGCCGGGCGGCCGGCGGCGCGGGTGCAGGACCTCGTGGTTCCGATCTCCCGCTACGGGCTGCTGCGCGAGGATTTCCAGGCGGTCATCGACGGCATGGCGATGGACGCGTTCGAGGACATCGTCGCCCCCGACGAGGCCACCCTCGACCTCTATTGCGACCGGGTCGCCAGCGCGGTCGGTCGCCTCTCGGTGCGGATCTTCGGCATGCCGGAGGATCTCGGCGTGCGACTCGCCTATCACGAGGGCCGTGCGCTGCAACTCACCAATATCCTGCGCGACATCGACGAGGATGCGGAGCGCGGCCGGCTCTACCTGCCGCGGGAGAAGCTCGCGAGGATCGGCCTGACCGATCCGACGCCCCATGCGGCTGTGATGCATCCGCGCATCGGCGAGGTCTGCCTCGCGGTGGCGGCCGAGGCACAGGAGCATTACCGCCAGACCTGGGCGATCATCGCCAGGAGCCCCCGCTCGGTGACCAAGGCGCCACGGCTGATGGCCGCCGCCTACCGGCTCTATCTCGACGCCGTGCTCGCCCGCGGCTGGACTCCGCCGCGCGCCAGGGTGAAGCCCGGAAAGCTCGCCCTCCTCGCCGTCGCATTCCGTCACGGCATCGTCTGATGGCAGGAACCATTCATGTTGTCGGGGCTGGCCTTGCCGGTCTCTCGGCGGCGGTGTCGCTCGTCGAGGGCGGCGCCCGCGTCGTGCTGCACGAAGCCGCCAAACAGGCGGGCGGGCGCTGCCGCTCCTATTACGACCCGACCCTCGGGCTCACCATCGACAACGGCAACCACCTGCTGTTGTCGGGCAATCCCTCGGCGCTCGGTTTCATGCGTACCATCGGTGCTCCTGCCGACGCGCTGTCGGGACCGGCCGAGGCGGAGTTCGACTTCGCCGACCTGAAGACCGGCGAGCGCTGGCGCTTGCGGCCGAATCGCGGCCGTCTGCCCTGGTGGGTGATGAGCCCGTCCAGACGGGTCCCCGGCACTCGCGCCGCAGACTACTTAGCTCCTCTCGGAATTCTGAGGGCCGCTGCCGGCAAGGGACCGGGCCAGGGCGGCACCATCGGCGAGAGCATGACCTGCGCCGGACCGCTCTACGACCGGCTCTGGCACCCCGTTCTGCTCGCCGCCCTCAATACCGATCCAAAGGAGAGCGATGTCGGCCTCGCCGCTAAGATCCTCCTCGAAACACTCGGCGCGGGCGGCGAAGCGTGCCGGCCCCTCGTGGCAGTTGCCGGCCTCTCAGCGGCTTTCGTCGATCCGGCGGTCACCTACTTGAGCGGGCGTGGCGCCGAGCTCCGTTTCGGGCGCCGACTGCGCGGCCTAGGATTCGGCGTCGGCCGCATCGATCGCCTCGATTTTGCCGATGGAGCGGTTGAACTTGGCCGCGACGACGGCGTTGTGCTCGCGCTCCCCCCTTGGGTTGCTTCTGACATCCTGCCGGGCCTTACGGCCCCTCAGTCTTACCGATCGATCGTGAACGCACATTTCGCGCTTCCTCCGCCACCCGGATCGCCTCTACTTCTTGGCGTGGTGAATGGGCTCACGGAATGGCTGTTCGCCTACCCGGATCGTCTTTCCGTGACCATCAGTGGCGCGGATCGGCTGCTGGAAACGTCGCGTGAAGACTTGAGCTCCCAGATCTGGATCGAGATTTCGACTTTGATGGGACTTGCGTCGGAAAGGCCAAGCTGGCAGATCGTGAAGGAGAAGCGGGCGACCTTCGCGGCGACGCCTGCCGAGGCCGCACGGCGTGCTAGCGCCGTCACCGACCATACGAACCTCGTCCTGGCAGGTGACTGGACTGCGACCGGACTGCCATCGACGATCGAGGGGGCGATACGCTCTGGAACGACGGCTGCGCTCGCGCTCCTAAATGGAGAACGGGCTGGCCGAAACATGCGTGGCGCTGCCTGACCGGCAGTGCCGAGTGTTGCACAGGTGTGCTCGATCACCCGCGCGGCGTTCGGATCGGTTCAAGCCGGGCGCATTGTGGTCGAGCGTTGAGCGAGGCGAGGATTGATGCGCGAGGCATTCAAGAAGGTAGAGGCGCTGCAGCGCCCGAAAACCCAGGAAATATCTCTCTCCGATGTCGAACGCGGAATCGTCCGGGCGACCCAGGGCCTTACGGCGTTGTCGCACGATGACGGCCATCTCTGCTTCGAGCTTGAGGCGGATGCGACGATCCCTTCGGAATATATCCTATTCCACAACTTTCGCGCGACGCCGATCCGCGACGGCCTAGCGCCCAAGATCGGCAATTATCTTCGCCGCACGCAGGGTAAGCATGGTGGTTGGGCCCTCGTCCATGATGGCCCCTTCGACATCAGCGCCAGCGTAAAGGCCTATTTCGCCCTGAAGCTGATCGGCGACTCGATCGAGGCGCCTCATATGCGCAAGGCCAGGGAGGCGATCCTCTCCCGCGGCGGTGCCGCCAATTCCAACGTCTTCACCCGCTTCTTTCTTGCTCTCTACGGCGAGGTTCCGTGGCGTGCGGTGCCGGTGATGCCCGTGGAGGTGATGCACCTTCCGCGCTGGTTCCCATTCCACCTCGACAAGGTGTCATACTGGGCGCGCTGCGTGATGGTGCCCTTGTTCGTGCTTCAGGCAAAGAAGCCGCGGGCGAAGAACCCGCTCGGCATCGGCATTCCAGAACTGTTCGTCACGCCGCCGGAGCACGTCCAGGAATGGCCGGGGAGCCCGCACGCGACCTGGCCTTGGACGCCGATCTTCGGGGCCATCGACAGGATACTGCAGCACACCCAAGACTATTTCCCGAAGAAGCGCCGCCAGCGCGCCATCGACAAGGCCGTCGCCTGGGTGAGCGAGCGCCTCAACGGTGAGGACGGCCTCGGCGCGATCTATCCGGCCATGGTCAACTCGGTGCTCATGTACGAGGTGCTCGGCTACCCGGCCGACCATCCGCAGATGCGCATCGCCTGCGAGGCGATCGAGAAGCTCGTGGTCGACAAGGGCTATGAGGCCTATGTCCAGCCCTGCCTCTCTCCGGTCTGGGACACGGCGCTCGCAAGCCACGCCCTCCTCGAGGCCGGCGGCCTCCAGGCCGAGCATCAGGCCCGGCGCGGCCTCGATTGGCTGCGCCCGCTCCAGGTCCTCGACATCAAGGGCGACTGGGCGGCCGGGCGCCCGAACGTGCGGCCTGGCGGCTGGGCCTTCCAATACGCCAACCCGCATTTCCCCGATCTCGACGATACAGCCGTGGTCGTGATGGCCATGGACCGGGCCATGCGCCAGCACGGCCTCGTCGCCGACATGCCCGATTACGCCAATGCCATCGCCCGCGCCCGAGAATGGGTCGAGGGGCTGCAATCGAGCGACGGCGGCTGGGCGGCCTTCGACGCCGACAACAACCACCATTACCTCAATCATATCCCCTTCTCGGACCACGGCGCTCTCCTCGATCCGCCGACCGCCGACGTGACGGCGCGCGTCGTCTCGATGCTGGCGCAGCTCGGTGAGACGCGCTCGAGCTCGAAGGCGCTCGACCGCGGAGTGACCTACCTCCTCAACGACCAGGAGGAGGATGGGAGCTGGTATGGCCGCTGGGGCATGAACTTCATCTACGGCACATGGTCGGTGCTCTGCGCCCTCAATGCCGCAGGTGTCGATCCGGCCTCACCGGAGATCCGCAAGGCCGTTTCGTGGCTGATCCGCATCCAGAACCCGGATGGCGGCTGGGGCGAGGATGCCTCGTCCTACAAGATCGACCCCGCCTTCGAGCCCGGTTACTCCACTGCCTCGCAGACGGCCTGGGCTCTCCTCGCCCTAATGGCTGCCGGCGAAGCCGACGACCCGGCCGTGACGCGGGGCATCAACTATCTCACCCGGACGCAGGGTGCAGACGGGTTCTGGGCCGAGGAACGCTACACCGCCACGGGCTTCCCGCGGGTGTTCTACCTTCGCTACCACGGCTACCCGAAGTTCTTCCCGCTTTGGGCGATGGCGCGATACCGCAACCTCAAGCAGAGCAACACCCGCCAGGTGGCGTTCGGGATGTGAGAGCGTACCCCGGCTCGTTCGTGACTCGCGAGCAGGACGAGGGAGCACTCGTCCTCGCCGTGGTCGGGCTCTCCAAGGAGGAACGGCTGGCATCGGGTCAGGGCATTGCGGTAGCCGGCGCCGGCGGAAACCCGTTGCGCCTCCGAACCATGCTTGACGGCCGGGCACCGGCAGGCCTTCGCGCTGTGGTCAGCTTCGGTATCGCGGGTGGCCTGGATCCTGGCCTCAAGCCGGGTGATGTCATCGTGGCTTCCGGTATTGCCGCGCGAAGCTGCCGCTACGACACCGATCCGGCAGTGACGGCGCGCCTTCGCGAGACGCTAGGCCGTTCGGGCTTTCGGGCCGCGCACGCGGAATTGGCGGGCGTCGATGAGGCCGTTCTCAGCGTTGCCGGCAAGGCGGCGCTCCGCAACAGTACGGGCGCGGCGGCGGTCGATATGGAATCCCACGTGGCGGCCGCGTTTGCCCTTCGACACGGCTTACCCTTCGCCGCGGTACGTGCGGTGTGCGATCCTGCGGACCGCGCCCTGCCGGCCTTCGTGGCGACCGCGTTGAAGCCGAATGGCGACCCCGACATCCTCGCTGTCCTCGCAGCCGTCATCGGCCGGCGCGCCAGTATCGGTGACCTCGTGCGGCTGGCCCGCGACTCATCCGCTGCCTTTGGCACCCTGACCAGATGCCGACGCAGCCTCGGTCATCATCTCGGTCTTCTCTCAGCCGAAAGCGCCTGACGCAGGGTTAGGCCGAAAAAAACCCGCCACGGTCGTTCGTGACGGGCTTTCCAAGATCAGACGCGACAGGCGCGTTCAGGCCGCCGAGCGGTTGCGCGCCTCGCGCTTCGTGTCGGCGCCCGAAGCTTTGATTTCCGAAAGCTTCTGGGCGACATTGCGAGAGAAGACGAACTCGGCCGGACGCTGGTTCTCCAGGCTGACTTCGGGAGCCATGTCGCCCTCGGTCTTGATGCCGCGGATGGCGTGAACGAGCGGCTTCCAAGGCTTCCTGACGGAATCGACCACCGAGGAGGCCTCGTAGCCCGAATGGACCATGCAGTCGGCACACTTCTCGTAGTTGCCTGTACCGTAGGCGTCCCAGTCGGTCTCCTCCATCAATTCCTTGAAGGTCGCGGCGTAGCCCTCGCCGAGCAGGTAGCAGGGCTTCTGCCAGCCGAAGACGGTGCGCGTCGGGTTGCCCCACGGCGTGCAATGGTAGGTCTGGTTGCCGGCCAGGAAGTCGAGGAACAAGCCCGACTGCTGGAAGGTCCACTTCTCGCGGCCCTTCTCCTTGCCGTGCCTGAAGACGCCGCGGAACAGATCCTTCGTCGCCTTACGGTTCAGGAAGTGCTGCTGGTCGGGAGCGCGCTCGTAGGCGTAGCCCGGCGAGACGGTGATGCCGTCAATGCCCATCTTCGTCACGCTGTCGAAGAAGTCGGCGATCTTGTCGGCCGAGGAATTGTTGAAGAACGTGCAGTTGATGGTCACCCGGAAGCCCATCTCCTTGGCCTTGGCAATCGCCGCCACGGCCTTGTCGTAGACGCCGCGCTGGCACACCGACTGATCGTGCATCTCCTTGTCGCCGTCGAGATGGATCGACCAGGTGAAATAGGGGCTCGGCTTGTACTCCTTGATCTTCTTCTCGAGGAGCAGCGCATTGGTGCACACGATCGCGAATTTCTTCTGCGCGATGATGCCCTCGACGATCTGCGGCAGATCCTTGTGGAGAAGCGGTTCGCCGCCCGCGATGACCACGACGGGGGCGCCGCACTCGCGCACCGATTCCAGTGCTTCGGAGACCGGCAGGCGCTTGTTCAGGATCTCATCGGGATAATCGATCTTCCCGCACCCGGCGCAGGCGAGATTGCAGCGGAACAGCGGCTCCATCATCATCACGAGCGGATAGCGCTTGCGACCGGTGAGGTGCTGCTTGAGAATGTAGCCGCCAATCTTCGCGACGTACCGAAGGGGAATACCCAAGGCGCGGCTCCTTTGCTTCTGGGCCCGATATGCCGGGCTGCTTACAGGGAAAAACCGTCAATTTCCAGCGCACTAGGCTGGAACGGCTCCAGCTCCAGCACTTGCCGGGTGTTGTTTCGTACTATGACGCAACTGTGTCACAGCCGTACAAGATCCGAGCCTGCGTCGTGGCCATGCCAGATCCGCGCCCGCCGCGTGAGCGGTGGATCGAAGCGAAGGATATTGCGGTGCGAAATGTCACATTGAGCTTCGCGGGCGGGTCGAAGCGCAGGTTTCATTGCTTTTTGCCGCCCGCCGACGTAATCAGCCGACCGCGTCGGGCGGCCCCGGAGAACCCGGCAGGATCAGCCTCGATCGTAGGTCCGCAGGACTCCGCACTCTGTGGATTCGGGGATTGCGGCTGCAGATGGTAGGTCGGCGTCGAAGACTGGTTCTCGCCCGGCGCATTTCATCGTGCCGCCGGGCGTTCCAGATGGAGCCCCGCGTCCAGGATGGCTCCGACAAGCAGGCAGGATACTCGTGATCGAACGGCTCGTTGCGTTCTCCGTCCAGCGTCGCTGGCTCGTCATCGTCCTGATCGCCCTGCTGACCGCGGCCAGCGTCGGGCTCGCCGCCCATCTCTTTCGCATCAATACGGATGTCGAGCGGCTGATCGACAAGGACGTCCCTTGGCGCCAGGACGAGATCAACTTCGAGAAGGCGTTCCCGCAGCGCACCGGAACCCTCGTAGCCGTGATCGACGGCCAGACGCCGGAGGTAGCCGAGGAGGCGGCCGCGGCACTGGCCAAGGCCCTCTCCACCAATAAAGACCGCATCGAGACCGTGTACCGGCCCGATGGCGGGCCGTTCTACGACCGCAACGGCCTTCTCCTGATGTCGAAGGAGGAGCTGACGAAGACCACCGAGCAACTGATCCAGCAGCAGGGCCTGCTCGGACCGCTCGCGCAGGATCCCAGCCTGCGCGGATTGATGCGCGTACTCGGTTTCGGTGCAAGAGGGATCAAGAGCGGCGACGCGAAGCTCGAGGATCTCGAAGGTCCGCTGTCGCGCATCGACGAGACGCTGAAGGACGTCATGGCCGGCAAGCCTGCGCGTCTGTCCTGGCAGCTCATCATGTCGAACGGGAAGGTTCAGAGCACCGAACTGCGCAAGTTCGTGATGATCCAGCCAGTCCTCGACTTCAATGCGCTCCAACCAGGCGCCGAGGCGACGAAGCTCGTCCGCAAGATTGCCGACGATCTGAACATCGACGCCGATCGAGGCTTGCGGCTTCGCCTCACGGGTCCCGTCGCCGTCGCCGACGACGAGTTCGCGACGCTCTCTGACGATGCGCTCCTCAACAACCTTGTGACGGTCGGCGCCATCGTGCTGTTCCTCTGGTTGGCACTTCGCTCAGCCTCCCTCGTCGTCGCCGTGATGATCACGACCTTCTCGGGACTGATCGTGACCGCGGCGTTGGGCTTGGCGATGGTCGGCGAGCTCAACCCGATTTCGGTCGCGTTCGCGGCCCTCTTCGTCGGTCTCGGCATCGATTTCGGTATCCAGTTCGCGGTGAGATATCGTGCCGACCGGTTCGAGCAGCCTGACCTACCCTCGTCGCTCACCGCGGCGGCGCGCGGGGTCGGCTGGTCGCTGACGCTGGCCGCAGTTTCCCTTATTGCCGGCTTCTTCGCCTTCCTGCCCACGGCGTTCCGCGGCGTCTCCGAGCTCGGCCTCATCGCCGGCGTCGGCATGGTCGTGGCCTACCTGTTCTCGCTGACGCTGCTGCCGGCCCTGATCGCCGTCATGAAGCCGAAGATCGAGAAACGCCCGGTGGAGACGCCGTGGCTCGCCGGCGTCGATCACTGGATCATCGAGCACCGCAAGGCCGTGCTGATTTTCGTCGGCCTCATCACGGTCGCCGGCATCCCGCTCCTGTTCAAGCTTCCATTCGATTCGAACCCGATGCACCTGCGCAGCCCCAAGGTGGAATCGATCTCGACCTATCTCGATCTGATCAAGGATCCCGAGACGAGCCCGAATCTCATCGATGTGATCGCCCCATCGGTCACAGCGGTCCCGGAGATGTCGGCGAAGCTGCGTGCACTCCCGGTCGTCGCTCGCGTCATCGATATCCAGACCTTCGTGCCACCGGACCAGGCTGAAAAGCGCCCGATCATCGCCGAAGCCGCCGAGATCCTCCGGCCGATCCTCAACCCGGCTCGCAAGGCCCCTCCCCCCACCGACGCCGACACCGTGAAGGCACTGAAAGACGGCGCAGCCGCTTTGAAGAGCATCGCCGTCGGCGACGCTTCAGGCGCGAAGGTGGCGGCACAGCTCTCGGCGACCTTGGAAACCCTTGCGACTGCAAACCCGGCTGTGCGGGATGCGGCGAACGTTGCTGTGACGACGGACCTGAAGTCGCTGCTGACGCGACTGAACGGGCTGCTCAATCCCGAGACGATCACGATCGAGAACCTGCCGCCCCAGCTCAAAGCAGAATGGATCACAAGCGACGGCCGCTCGCGCATCGAGGTCCATCCGAATGGCGACGCCAACGAGAACGCGGTCCTTCGCCGCTTCGCCAAGGAGGTGCAGAGCGTTGCGCCTCACGCCACGGGAGCGCCGGTGGCCACGACCTCGTCGAGCTACACGATCCTCGGCGCTTTCGTTCAAGCGGCGCTCACGGCGCTCGTCCTCATCTTCATCATCCTCTCGGTGGCCCTGCGTAAGCCCTGGGACGTGGCGATGACGCTCGGGCCGCTGGTGCTCGCCACCCTATGGACCCTGATGGCCTTGCACGTCGTCGGCATGCCGCTCAACTTCGCCAACATCATCGCGATGCCGCTGATGCTCGCCGTCGGCGTTGCGTTTCACATCTACTACGTCATCGCCTGGCGGGCGGGCGTGGTCGACATGCTGGCTTCCAGCCTGACGCGGGCGATCTTCTTCTCCGCGTTAACGACAGGCACCGCGTTTGGGTCACTCGTCCTGTCGAGCCATCCGGGTACCGCAAGCATGGGCAAGCTTCTCGCCCTGTCGCTGTTCTTCACCCTTGTCGCGGCCTTCTTCGTGGTTCCGGCCTTTCTTGGACCTCCGCCCAAGCAGGTCGATCCAGATCGGCCCGAAGGCGACGAGGCGTCGCCCAACGTGAGGGCGTCTCGGTCCGAACCGGCTGCGGTGAAATAGGGACTTGCCTTCCCGCAAGCCGTCGCGGTCACGGTCGTGTTCCGCCCGTACGGAAAGCTGACGAACGACGGAACGAATGGGTAGAACTGGCCGGATGGCGGTCGATCGTTCTTCGAGTGTCAGGAGAAATCCGAGAATCCGCCGCCGACCGCTCCCACCGCCCTCATTGCCGCAAACGCCTCGGGTGCTATGAGCGCGTCGCGTTCTGAGGCATAGGCGTAGCCCGGCGCTTCGCCGACAAAACCCCCGCTCGCTGCCGGGTGGGTATATAGCTCGGTCAGCCCTTCCGGTAGATGTGCCAGTAGACCCGCCACGCGCCGTGGGGTCATGGCGCCAGACCATGACAAGCCAAGGGTCCGATCCGGGATCAGCAGCCCTGCCTGGCGAGCCCGCACCGCGAGCAGCGCAGCCCAGGGTGCGATATCGAGGGCTGGCTTAGGATCGGCACCGGGCTCGGCGGCTCGCAACACGGCTCGCGGCTCGCGCGGCACGCGGATCGCACGCATACCGTAGTCCCGCCCGATCGCGAGCACCCGGCCGGCGATGAGCGGGTGGACGTGGAAATGCTTGTGAGCGTTGACGTGGTCCAGCGGCAAGCCGGTGGTGCGATAGGCATCGAACTGGGCCCGGATCTCTGCGGAGAGCTGACGGCGGGCTGCCGGCTTCAGGGCGAGGTCGAGACCAAGGCGGCCCATATCCCTTCGGAACAGACCATCGAATGCGACGAGATCCGGCAAGGCTTCGGCCGGGAGCGTCGGCCAAGCCTCGACGAGGACAAGATGGAGGCCGACACGCAGCCTCGGCATTCGCTTGGCCCGCGCGACGGCATCCGCCGCCGCGGGAGCGGAAACCATCAGGCTCGCGGCTGTGAGGATACCTTCGCGATGGGCCTGCTCGACGGCTTCGTTCACCGCGAGACTCAGGCCAAAATCGTCGGCGGTGACGACGAGCTTCCTTACCACGCCTCATCCTCGTCATCGTTTGCGGAGGGCAAATACGCCCGACACCCAGAACCGCAGCCCAGACATAAGAACGGCCGAGCCCTGAGGCCCGGCCGCGAAACTCGCAATCGGTGCTGAGATCAGGCTGCCTTGGCAGAACCGGTCTGGCGCTCCTTGAGGAAGCGGTAGAACTCGACGCCTTCACGAAGGCGGCGCTTCATCATGTCGGGCGAGCGGACCATCTCGCCGACGATGGAGGCGATCTTCGGGGCGCGGAAGTAGAACTTCTTATAGAAGTCCTCCACCGAATTGAAAATCTCGGTATGCGAAAGATGAGGATAGTGCAGCGGAGCGATCTGCACGCCATTCTCGTCGACCAGCTCTGCGTTCTCGACGTCGAGCCAGCCGTTCTCGACGGCCTGCTTGTAGAGGAACGTGCCCGGATAGGGCGCGGCAAGCGAGACTTGAATGGTATGCGGGTTGATGCGCTTGGCGAACTCAATCGTCTCCTTGATCGTCTCCTTCGACTCGCCCGGCAGGCCGACGATGAAGGTGCCGTGGATCGCAATGCCGAGCTCGTGGCAATCCTTAGTGAACCTCTCGGCCACTTCGACGCGCATGCCCTTCTTGATGTTGTTCAGGATCTGCTGATTTCCGGATTCGTAGCCGACCAAAAGCAGGCGCAGGCCGTTATCCTTGAGCACCTTGAGTGTCTCGCGCGGCACGTTCGCCTTCGCGTTGCAGGACCAGGTAACGCCGAGCTTGCCGAGTTCGCGGGCGATTTCCTCGGCCCGCGGCAGGTTGTCGGTGAAGGTGTCGTCGTCGAAGAAGAACTCCTTCGTCTGCGGAAATTCTTTCAGGCAGTATTTGATCTCCTCGATCACATGAGCGACCGAGCGGGTGCGGTAGGTGTGGCCGCCAACCGTCTGCGGCCAGAGACAGAAGGTGCAGCGGCTCTTGCAGCCACGGCCCGAGTAAAAGGAGATGTAGGGGTGCTTGAGGTACCCGATGAAGTACTTCTCCATCTCGAGGTCGCGCTTGTAGACGCTCGTGACGAAGGGGAGCTGGTCCATGTCCGTCATGATCTCGCGGTCCTCGTTATGGACCACGACACCATTGACGTCGCGATAGGACAAACCCTTGATCTCCGCCATCGGGACGCCGTCCGCGACTTCCTTGACGGTGAAATCGAACTCGTTCCGGGCGCAGAAATCGACCACGGGGGCCTGGGCCATGGAGCCGGCCGCATCGACCGCGACCTTGGCGCCGATGAGCCCGGCGATGAGCTTCGGGTTGGCGGCTTTCAGAGCCTCGATCGTCTTCACGTCCGACTTGAACGACGGCACCGAGGTGTGAAGCACCACGAGATCGAAGTCGTTGGCCTGGGCCACGATCTCGTTCAGCTTGATGTTGTGGGGCGGCGCGTCGATCAGCTTCGAGTTCGGCACCAGGGCGGCCGGCTGGGCGAGCCAGGTCGGGTACCAGAACGACTTGATCTCGCGCTTGGCCTGGTAGCGGGAGCCGGCACCGCCGTCGAAACCGTCGAAGGTGGGGGCCTGGAGAAAGAGCGTGCGCATGGGGTTCAAGGCCTCAGCGGGGTTCAAGGGACGGGCGGATTCGAGGCGAGCGTGGAGCTCTAGAGCGGCGTCGCGCCGGCATCGGGGCCGAGGCTTCGTTCCGGGATCAGCGTGCCATCCGCAACCACGCGATAATCGTGACCTTTCCATGTCACCGCCCCCGAGACGAAGCTCCAGGAGAAGTTCATGAAGGAGAGTATGTCGCGAATTGGCAACAGCCAGTAGGGGTGCGAGGCAAGCCCGAAGGCACGCTCGATGCGGACGCACAGGACGATCCGACAGGCGAGCGCGAGGGCGGCGACCGCAAGGGCAATCTCCCCGGCACCCGGAATCAGGGCGCCGATCAGCGCCAGCGGGAAGGCATGGGTGACGATGGAGCCGGCATAGCCGCCGGGATCGACGTTGCGGATCGTGCGGTTCCAGCGCAGTTCATGCCGCCACAGTCCGGTAATGTCAGTGTCGACGCAGGTATGGCCGACGGTGAAGACCGGAATTGAAACCGTGCCGCCGGTCTCCCTCAGCGCCTCGCCGATGGCGTAGTCGTCGGCGAGGTCGTCGCGGAACCTTTCGAAACCACCGATGGCCTTCAGGGAAGCCGAGGTGAACGCGATGGTCGAGCCAAAGCACGGGCGCGCCAGACCGAGCGCCGTTCCCATGACGACGTTAGGCAGGAACTGCACGTCGATGGCGAGCGCCGAGAGGTGGGCGAAGATGCTCTTGTTGGCCGGTACACCGTGATAGAGGCAAGTGACGCCGCTGACGCCTTCGACGGAGAGTTCGGCGACGACGCGCTCCAGGTAATCCGGCTGTACGACCATGTCGCTATCGGCGAGCACGACGATGTCATGCGCGATCGTCGCCGACATGTTGATGAGGTTGGAGACCTTGCGGTTGGCCCCATGCTGGCGGGCATCGACGACGAGATCGAGCCGCAGGGCCGGGTAGGCCTCGGCGAGGCGGCGCACCACGGCAATCGCCGGATCGGCGGCGTTTTGAACACCGAACACGATCTGGACCGGGCCGGCATAGATCTGGCGGCAGAAGGTCTCGAGGTTCTCGTAGAGGTTGGGCTCGGTCCCGCAGAGCGGCTTGAGCAGCGTCACCGAAGGGCGGGGCGCATCCGGTGCGAGGGAGGCCGGCACCCTGCGTGCGAAACGGCCGACGAGCCAGGCGGTGGACAGCCCATAGACGCATCCTGCCAATGCGAGCAGCAGGCACAGAGACGAGATCCAGGTCGTCAGGTCCATGGGGTGTATCGCTCGGGGTCACGTTTCGCGTGAGGAAGCCGCCGGAAAGACCCGGATCTCGGGCGAGCGGTGGCCGACGGTATCACTGCGATTCACGGCGCCGATTTGGCACCGCATCGCCCTGGATCCGTTCTCGTCGGAATTTGCGGCTTTCGTCAGCCCCCTCAGCCCTTAATCTGGCTCCGCAGCCCGTTCTCAAGGCAGCAAGTTCACCGACGTTGCTGTTGGGATACACAATCTGGCGACAGGCCTATCGCAGGTTGGTCCTCAGGGACGCCCGCCGGATACCGCGTCAGGCGCAGCGCTTGAGGGCTTGTGTCTCGACCTCGGACGACCGCACGGGCATCACGCCCGGCTCGTTTGCGGGAACGTAGGAAGCCGTACGCGTCCGGACTTCGCGACTCTCCCCCTGCTCGGGATCGGTACCGCGTCGGCCTTCGAGGGCGTGCCACGCGAAAAGGCCTGGGACGCCGACAAGGACGTCGGCGAGGCGCTTTACCAGCGAGAGCGCGAGAGCAACCTCCGCCGGGATACCGAAGATCGCGCAGAGGGCGATCAGGCCACCTTCCTGAGCGCCGAGCGCGCCCGGAATTGCGAAGGCGGCGCCGCGGACCGCCTGGGCGAGGCTCTCGATCACGATCGCCTCGACGATCGTCACCGGGTAGCCCATGAAATGGAGGGCGACGTAGACCTCGATCGTGCCGATCAGCCAACCGACGAGATGCACGCTCATGCCGGCGCCGACCCGCAGGGGCGCGCCGTAGAGCCGGCGAAGGTTGTCGTAGAGCACGTCGATGGCGCCGAGGGCGCGCCATTCGCGGCCATTGGCGAAGCGGCCGAGCAGCGACTGGATCAGCCGGTGGCCGCCGCGGCGCTGGATGATGAAGAACGCCGCCAGGGCGGGTGCGGCGAGCGCGAGGCCGCCGGCCACCGTCCGCACCACCGGGCCGTCGCCGGCGAGCCAGACCAGGGCGGCGAGCCCGGCGATCGTGAAGAGAAACTGCGTCACCGCCTGGGTCATCAGGTCGACGAACAGGCTGGCGCCGGCAAGGCCTCCGCCGACACCCTGGCGCGTGAGCAGCCGGGCCGCGACGAGATCGCCCCCGACCTGTGCCACGGGCAGCAGCGTGTTGATGCCCTCGCGCACGAAGCGCAGGACGGTGCAGTCCCACAGGCTCGGACGATCGCCGCGCGGGAAGATGACGAACCACCCGAAACCCGCCCAGGCGACGGCGACGACGCGCGCCACCACGACGATGAGAGCGCCCCAGCCGGCGCTCATCACGGCGGCAGCGACATCATCCAGGCCGGAAGACAGGAACAGGCCGGCGACAGTGCAAAGACCGACGATCAGAGCCAAAGTCGTCAGGTGTTTCATGGTCCCCTTTCGACCGGCCGGAAGCTGAGATGCCGTCGCATTAAAGCTACGGTTCCGCTCGATAGTAACGGCGGGGACCGAACAGCATCATGGCAAGTTGCAGCTTTGGGCATCGTTGTCTATCACCGGCGAGACACAGTGCGGAGCAAAGCGGCACAGGCCATAGCGCCAAGGACAACCGCCGCGCCGGACGCCCATAGGGACGATCAGAGAGATGGACCGCGACTCCCACATCACGGCGAATGATGCCGTGCTCGACGACGCGCGAATCGAGACCTACGCGACGGGACGGACCGGCTCGGCCGGGACACCGGCCCCGCAGAGCCCCGTCATGGCCTGGAACGAGTGGGACCCGCTTGAGGAGGTCATCGTCGGCTCCCTTGATGGCGCGACGATCCCGACGCACCACCTGACCGTGATCTTCAACCTGCCGCGCGCGGCGCAGCCGTTCTATCGCTTCGCCTCGGGCTTCCGGTATCCGAAGTTCATGAAGAAGCTCGCGCAGCAGGAGCTCGACAACTTCATCTCAATCCTCGCCGGAGAGGGTGTGAAAGTCCGCCGGCCGGATTCGATCGACTTCTCGAAGAAGTACAACGCTCCGCGTTGGTCCTCGCGCGGCTTCTGCGTCGCCTGCCCACGCGACCCATACATCGTCATCGGCGACGAGATCATCGAGAGCCCGATGTGCTGGCGCTCGCGCTACTTCGAGGGCGACGCCTACCGCTCGCTGTTCAAGGAATATTTCCGCGCCGGCGCCCGCTGGACTTCGGCGCCCCGGCCACAGCTCACGGACGATCTCTACAACTACGATTACCGGGTGCCGAACCTGAAGGCCGGCGAGCCGATGCAGTTCACGGTCAACGAGTTCGAGCCCGTCTTCGACGCAGCCGACTTCGTGCGCTGCGGCCGCGACCTCTTCGTGACCCGCTCCAACGTGACGAACCTCATGGGCATCGAGTGGCTGCGCCGCCACCTCGGCCCGGGCTTCCGCATCCACGAGATCGAGAGCCGCTGCCCGCAGCCGATGCACATCGATAGCTCGTTCATGCCGCTGGCTCCCGGCAAGGTGCTGGTGAACCCGGACTATATCGATGTCGAGAAGCTGCCTGCCGTGCTCAAGAAGTGGGACGTCCTGATCGCCCCGCGCCCCGACCCCGTCGAGGGCTTCATGAGCAAGATCTCGATGTGCTCGCCCTGGACCTCGATCAACGTGCTCGCCATCGACGAGAAGAAGATCGTGGTTGACGCGAGCCAGCCGACACTGATCAAGGCCCTGAAGGATTGGGGCTTCGATCCGATCCCGGCGCCGTTCCTGTCCTACGGCCCGTTCGGCGGCTCGTTTCACTGCGCGACCCTCGACGTGCGCCGTCGCGGCCCGCTGCGCTCCTACTTCTAGGACCCTTCCTCCGTGCCGGTGTGTTGCCGGCACGGAGTTCAGGCAGGCTCGGTTGCGCCCCACAGGCCGCCGAAGCGATCGCGGAACCTTTTTTTCGCGGCGCGCAGCAGCCTCTTCCAACCCGTCGCGCCGAAACGCGACAGGTAGACGGGGATCATCAGCGGGTTGCGCAGAACGAAGGGGGCATCCCCTTCAACCATCGTCCGGATCGCAATCACCGCAATCGGCGAGCGGAACGAGCGGAACGAGCGGTTTACGATTCCCGGCTGGGCGGAGTCAGGCTCGAAGAGCCCGATCATCAGCCCCTGCCGGGCCGCGCGGAAGCGCATCGAACGCTGGAGCCATTGCAACTCGGCGACTGCCTCCTCGCCTGAATGGGTCGGGTAGGCAATGACCACCGTGCGGAAAACCGCCTTCGCCTCTGGGCAGGTGATCGACCCATAAAGCTCGACGCCCGCGGTCAGCGTCCGTCGGAGCGCCTGTCGATCTCCCGGCATCGCCTCATTCACAGTGAGGCGCGCGAGATTCTGGCGGGCGGAAGGAGCCATGTAGGGACAGACATGGCCGCTGCGCCCGACATCGAGATGCGGCTGCATCACGTAACCTTCGAACCAATCGGCGAGAGATTTCAGCGTATCGCCGCTAGCAGAACGCACGTCCTGCCATTCGCTCCAGATTGGCGCCGGGATGCGGTCAGTCTGGGTTCGTCGGCCAACACTCATCCTGCGCTGCTCCGCTCTCACCCTCTTCCTCGAAAAGCGACGTGTGTCACCATTTGTCGAATGATGGGCTACTTAGACGATCGCATCTTATGACCCGGGGACTTCAATACAATTACATCACGCCTCGATCTTAAGGTATACTGAAGACGCGGTTAAGCGGGGGCGTCGCGACGAAAGGTCGAATGGCAATATCAAGCCGTCGCCCTGGATACACGCGTCGCCCGACGCCAGAAGATCACCGCGACAGCAAGGGCCAGCCCGTACTGCACAAATCCGTTCTCTGCGAGATCTGCCGGCGCCATGCCGAGGGCGATCACGAGTCGCGTCGCCCCGTTCAGCAGGATGACGGCGACGCAGAACAGGATGGCGGAGACGAGGGCAGCAATGAAATCCGGCATGTGTCAAGGTCCGCGGGCGACCCTCGTAGTCAGCAAAGTCCGCGCCAATGACCGCATGGATGGGCAGGATCAGGCCGCGGGCGGCCGCGTCGACTGCATCGATGGACGCTGCGAGAAAGTTTCGTACCAGGCCTTGAGTGCCGGCATCCGCATTGCCCAGGCCAGATTCGGCAGGCGCAGATCGAGATAGCCAAGGGCACAGCCGAGAGTGATCGTACCGATGTCGAGGCGATTATGGAAAAGGTCCGCCCTCGCTTCGAAGGATTGCAGCGAGGTCTGGATCTTCTGGTTCTGTCCGGAAATCCAATCTGAGGAGCGCTCGGATTCCAAGCGGGCCGTAAGTTCGTAGCGGATCAGCAACGCTGCCGCGAGAACGCCGTCAGCGGTGGATTGCAGGGTCAGCGCGTTCCACCGATCCGGCCCGGTGTGCGGGAGGAGCGCCCCACCGCCGAGGGAATCGAGGAACTCGCATATCACGCGGCTGTCAGCCAGAACGGCACCATCGTCAGTGATGAGGGTCGGCACCTGCGCGAGGGGATGGTGCTCCAGGATGTTGGAGTCCCGCTTGATCGGGTGAGCTGCGCTCGGCAGCAGCGTGATCCTCTCCGCAAGACCAAGCTCATGCGCGACGACCATCACCTTTCGCGCATAGGGCGAGAAATGGGAGTGGAACAGCTTCATCGGGAATCCGTGCTCTTGGAGTATGAGCTCAAGGCGTGCGCTTGGTGGGGGCGGCCTTCGCGGGTGCTGTCGGCTCGGCACTCGCAGCAGGCTGAGGTGCGGGAGTGATCCGCGGCGTCTCGACGACGAGGCGCTTGACCGGCCATCCGTCGCCCCATCGCTCCATGTCGCTTAACCGCGGGTTCGCCTTCAGGGCTGCGGCATCGGAACCAGCGAAGGCCGCGGCGGCAGCAAGGTCGAAGGTCTTCCAGAAGGCAAGATAGTCGAGGCTGTCGGCACGGGCGTTGTTGAGCTGGGCCACCAGAGTGGTCTGCTCGCCGGTAAGTGCCATGTCGGCCGACCACTTGAACGGCGGCGCCGGTTGTTTCGGATCGCGTGGGGGCTCGGGCGGCGCCTTGATCGAACCGCCATCGAAGGAGGCGTCGACTCCGGCCGGCGCAGCCAGAGTGGCCGTCAGGGCCGGGAAGCCATGATCGTCCGACAAGACCCTGATGAACAGCTTCCGCTCGATCGGAACCGCGCTCGCCTCGCGCAGGATCCGCCGTGCAGCGAGGTCGGCGGCGCGCGCATCGCGATCGCCGATCATCGTGATGATGAGGGTCTGGGCGGGAATGTCGCCAAGGTCCTTGAGCGGGATGCCTCGCGCCTTGGGGTCGCTGGCAATGCCGCCGGGCATCGCGGCGAAGACGAGTTTGGGAGCCGGCAGACCCTCGCCTTTGGCGGCCCCGGCGACCGACGCGGCAATTGCCGCCCCGGCAAGGTGCCCGACATAAGCGACCTTTGCCAAATCTGGCTTGGCATCCGGATCTGCGCCGAGTTCAGTAAAGGTGGCCTTCATCGCCCGAACGGCGTTGGCGGATGCATCTGCCGGCTTCGTACGGTTGACCTCCTGGAAGCGGGGAACGACGACGAGGAAGCCCGTTCGGGCAAGATGATCGATCCAGGCGCCGTAAACCTGGGGATTTGGCGCACCCCAAGCATGGAACAGCACCGCAACTGGCCGCCCTGCGGCAGGGGCGGGCCCTGCCTTGAAGAACGCGTAGCTGGCGGAGCCTGAGAGGCCGACGATCCGCTTGGTCACGGTTGCCGTGCGGTCGTCCTTCCCACCTGCGCCCTCGGCCGGCTGAGCTGGTGGAGGTGCGGCGATGCTCTCGCCGGCGATCGAGACGAGAGTCAGAAATCCAGCAAGGATCGCCGAGAGTCTAGTCTGCAGGAACATCGGAAGCCCGGTAATGGAAACCGTTCGGGGACGAAGCGGCCGATTTCTCATACCAGATAATGACGCTTCGCAACGCGGCGCGCGAAGGAGTGGATGCGCGTTGCCACTTAAGTGATGCTATTCGTACACGTTCGCTAAAGAAGTCGTCCCTCTCAGCCCTCGCTTGCCTTCAAACCGCAGCGGTCATCGATACGGTTGGCCAGCTCGGTCAGGTATTCCGGCTGCGCACCGGATGCGACGTCGCCGTAGAAACCGCGAAGGTCATCTCCGATTCGTGCGATAAGGCTCGGCTTCGAAAACATGGCGTACACGCTGTCTTCGTCGCCGAAGGATGAAGGGTCAAATTGCTCTTCGGTAATCATTGCGGGCACTTAAGATGGGGGGAATTCACCTACGTTAGTATCGATAACGACGCAGGTCGCCAAAGTTTCCCGCTGGATCGTAACATTTCAGGATGGATCCGAGGATCGAGCCAGAATGGCCGCATCCGGCATACCAGCGCGCGGCGCCGCGTTCTCCTCTACCCATGCGAGAATATCGGATGCTCGCCACGGTTTGGGAATGAAAGTGGCCGATACCCGGAGATCGCTCGGCTGGTCGCCGGCATCCCCGGATGTCAACAGCACCCTTACCCTTGGCCATGTGACGCCGATGATGCGGGCGAGTTCGAAGCCGCCGATCGGCCCCGGCGTGCGAACGTCCGAGAAAACGACGCTGACTTCGTCCGCCCGGTCGTTGAGGATGCTCAGAGCGTGCTCTGCCGTCTCGGCCTCGATGACGTCGAAACCGGTCTCCTCCAACAGGCTTGCCGCAAGGAAGCGCTCATCGGGTTCATCCTCGACGACGAGGATTACGGGCTTGGAAGAGGGCGATCGTGAGACACTCATCTTTCCCGAACGCCCTCGCCGGCGGCATGGATCGGCCGATCCTCTCGAAACTCATCCCTGCAATTAATGCTGCATTGTGTCGATCTTGCGGACCTTGCATCGAGTTCGGAATCTTTCCAGCCCAGAAGAACCATCTAAGCAGGCTTTGCTCCCGCTTCAGCTGACGCCGTGGCTCTTGAGGAAGTCGAGGGCACGCGTCCAGCCATCCTCGGCAGCAGCCTTGCGGTAGCTCGGTCGGTAATCGGCATGGAAGCCGTGAGGCGCATCCGGGTATATCTTCAGTTCGACACTCTTGCCGGCCGCCTTAGCCTTGTCTCGCGCCTCCTCGACGCTGGCGACGGAAATGCCGGTATCGGCCCCGCCATAGAGGGCGAGGACCGGAGCGTTGATCTCCGCCGCCACGTCGCCGGCCGTTCTTGGCTGGATTGCGGTCCGTTCACCGCCAAGCGGTCCGTACCAGGCCACGGCGGCCTTGAGATCGCGACGATGGGCAGCATAGAGCCAGACTGCCCTGCCGCCTCGGCACCAGCCCATTGCGCCAAGGCGACCGCCGTCGCCATTGGAGGCGGACACTGCCCAGGAGGCAGCCGCGTCGAGGTCGGCGATCCACTGCGCGTCCGGCGTCTTTAAGATGACGTCGCGGATGATCGTCTGCGCGTCTGTCATGGTCGAGAGGTCGCCTTGGCGAGCGTAGAGCTCGGGCGCCACGGCACAATAACCGGCCTTGGCAAGCCGGCGGCAGTTGTCCTTGATGTAGTTGTGTACCCCAAAGATTTCTTCGATCACCAGGACAATCGGGAAGGGACCCTCGCCCTGCGGCACTGCGCGATAACCGGGCATCGGGCCGTCGACGGTGGGGATCGCAACCTCTCCCGCCTCAATCCCGGCAGCGTCTGTCGTGATGACCTGAGCCTCGACGGACGTGGTCGCCAGGGTGAGCCCGGTCATCAGGCTCGTCATGACGAAGCCGCGGCGTGAGAAGGGCGTGGCGTGAAGCCCTTCGAAGCTGCCCAGATTGTCGTTGCCGGCCTCGACCGTTTCGTCCTTCATCATGATGTCAACTCCCTCAGCTGCGCCGCCAAGGACCATCGGACATCCTGAGGGTCAACTCACGAAAGGAACATCGCGCAAGACGGTCAGTTGCCGATTCCCGCGCTGATGCGCTGACGATCGCCGGTTTCGCGGCGCGATGTCGCGCGAACGTCTCCAACCGGCATTCTCTTTCGAGCCGCACTTCGATGCGGCTTCAACACATCGCCAAGCGCAACGAACCCGTCCTGCCTCGCTGCTCCGCCCGTCGCCGGGCGCAGACCGAAGGCAAGGGCGAATGACGAGGCAAGACCGGTATCCACCGCGATCCCGAACAGATCGAGAGCTGCGACGAACGCTTCGTGAAGTGCGCGCGGTGCGCACCAGCGCTTCTCGGCAAGGTGGAAAGGCCATTCCCAGAGAACATCGCCCCGCCGCCGGGCAATCGCAGCACGATCAATGAAATAGCCGGTCTGCCGATGCTCGAGGCCGTCGGTCAGCACACGCCACTCCTCATTGGCGAACAGCACCTCGTCCGCGTCCAATGCGTCGCAATCGACCATTTTGGTCTCCCGCCAAGCGTTCCGCTCCAACCGAGGATTAGAACATTAGGGGAACGATGATCCGAAACGGGACTCAGGTCAAGCGCTGCGTTCACCGTCCGTTCGAAGGCGCTCTTTCTCAGCGCGGCTTGAAAAGCGGGTGCAGGACGCGATCGCCGGCTGCTAGGCCGAGTTTGACCGCCGTGCCGGCATTCAGTTCGAGCACGGCGAGAACAGGTTCGCCGGAGGGGATCACCCGCGTCGATTGCGGCTCGGCATCCGTTGCGATGCGGGCGATGCTGCCGTCGGGTCGAATGAACAGCATGTCGAGGGAGAGGTAGGTGTTCTTCATCCACATGGCGACGGGCGCCACCTTCTCGAAGTCGAACAGCATGCCGTGGTCGGCCGCCATGCTGCGCCGGAACATCAGGCCGCGCGAGCGGCTCTCATCGTCCCGCATCACCTCGACATTGAAGGCATGGTTCCCTTTGCGCGTCGCGATCGAGAGCGGTTCGGTCGCGTTCTGGGCGAAGGCTCCCGCCTGCAGCATCAGGAATGCGACGGCCGCAAAGGCCGCCCGACGTAGGATGTTCAGCATCGTTCCCGTATCGTCCGTCAGTGCGAGACCGGCAGGCCGCCGCCGTCCAAGAGCCTGACCTCGGCGGCCATCACGCCCTTCGACCCATCGCCATACCGTACGAGAACGGTCTCGCCCGGCTTGAGTTCGGCGATACCGTAGCGGCGCAACGTCTCCATATGGACGAAAATGTCGGGCGTGCCGTCGCCGCGGCTGACGAAGCCGAAGCCGCGAAGGCGGTTGAACCATTTCACCACGGCGGGTTCGAGGCCGCTGGTCGGGGTCACGCTCACATGCGTGCGCGGCATCGGCAGTTCGGAGGGGTGCGTCGCCGTCGATTGATCGAGGGAGATCACGCGGTAGGCCTGCCAGCCGCGGCTGCGCTGCGTCGCCTCGACGACAACACGGGCACCTTCGCTCGCGGCCTGGTGGCCGTCCCGGCGCAGGCAGGTGACGTGGAGCAGGACATCGGCCGACCCGTCGTCGGGCACGATGAAGCCGAAGCCCTTGGCGACGTCGAACCACTTGATGCGGCCGGCCACCTCGATGAGGTCGAGGGGACGCTGCTCCTCAGTGAGCAGAGAATCCGAGACGCGGACGTCGTCGGATAGCGTGACGTTACGCCGGCCAGGGGACCCTGATCCGAATTCGTCCGACATGTAAGCAACCCACACCGAATCACGCCGCGCGACCCGCAATTAAGATTAACAAAGTCGTGACTCGGCGGAAGCCCGTTTGGCCGCCACGGCTGCCTCTCGATGGTGCATTCTTGAGAGGCCCGGCAAAGGCGCAACAGGTGAAACGCCGCCGCTCGACGGCCCGCCGCGACGAACCTGCTGAGGCGACTCACGAAATCGCCGCGCCGTCCCGGCCGGGGGTCCAGCACGATGTCGAGCATCACAATGCCGGGATCGCGCGGTCCATGGATCGATGCTAGGGCGCGCCATGATCTCCGCCCCTTCCGAGTCCGAGAACGCTCCCCGGCGGAGGCAGCGATTCGGCGCTCTCGACGTCGTGCGCGGTGTCGCGCTCGCCGCCATGGCGGCCTACCACACCGTCTGGGACCTCGGTTACCTTCGCCTGACGCCGGAGAATTACGCTCTGATGCCGGCCGGCAAGCTCGCGGCCCATCTCATCGCCGGCACGTTCCTGTTCCTCGTCGGCATCGGGCTGGTGCTGATGAACCGCGACGGCATCCGCTGGCGGCCGTTTCTCCTGCGGCTCGTTCGCATCGGGGGCGCCGCGCTCGCGATCACCGGGGCGACCTGGTTCGCCTTTCCCGACAGCTACATCTTTTTCGGCATCCTGCACGGGATCGCTCTGTCGAGCGTGCTGGCCCTGCCATTCCTGTTCCTGCCGCCCCTCGTCACGGCGGCTTTCGGCGTCCTGGTAGTGGCCGCGCCCCATTTCGTCACGGCGGATATCCTCGATGCGCCGGCACTCGCCTTCCTGGGCCTCGGCCGCACGGTGCCGCAGACCAACGATTACGTGCCGCTGTTCCCCTGGTTCGGCCCGGTCCTCTTCGGCATCGCGGCCGCCCGCCTGGCATCAGGCCGGCGTGTCGCCGAGTTGGCCGGTTGGGACGCATCGGGGCGGCTCGCGCGCGGTCTCGCCTTCGCCGGCCGCCACAGCCTCGCGGTCTATCTCGTCCACCAGCCCTTGCTGCTCGCAATGCTGACCGGCCTCGTGATGCTAACCGGACCGCATCCAAAAGCCGGGATGGAATCCTATCGTAAGACCGTCGAACGAAACTGCATCGGCACTGGGGGAGTCGCCGGTTCGTGCCGGGTTGCAGCACGCTGCGTCGTTGAAGCGTTGCGCCGCGAGGGCTTGTGGGCCAACAGGCAGCAGAGCTTCACGCTTGAGGAGCGGGCTAGAGCGATGGCTCTCTGGCAGGGCTGCGCCGACGCGGCAGCGCAACCTCAGCCATAAGATTCTCGTCAGTCCTTGGCGCGCTCCACGTAGGAGCCGTCCTCGGTCATGATCACGACGCGGGTCCCGGCGCTGATATGCGGCGGCACCGCGGTGCGCACGCCGTTCGAGAGGATCGCGGGCTTGTAGGAGGACGAGGCGGTCTGGCCCTTCATGGCCGGCTCTGTCTCGGCGATCTCGAGCACCACGCGCTGGGGCAGTTCGATGGTGAGCGGCACCCCGTTATGGGAGGAGAGCTTCACCGTCATGTTTTCCTGGAGATACGGGGCGGCATCGCCGACCACGTCCTTCGGCACCGCGACCTGCTCGTAGGTCTCCGGGTTCATGAAGTGGTAGCCCTCGCCATCCTCGTACATGAAGGTGTGGTCGCGATCCTCCACGAAGGCGCGTTCCACCGATTCTGTAGTGCGGTAGCGCTCGGAGATCTTCACGCCATCTGTGATGCGGCGCATGTCGAGCTGCGTCACAGGGGTGCCCTTGCCGGGATGGATGTTCTCGATCGTCAGGATGACGTAGAGCTTGCCATCCTTATCGACGACGTTGCCCTTGCGGAGCGAAGAGGCGATCACCTTCACGGGGTCTGGTCCTGTCGTTAACGAAAATGCAAAGCCGGTCCGCGGGCGTTTGCCCGGCGAACAAGATCTCTGCGGGTCGCCACTAACCTATCCGCGTCGCTCTTGCCAGTCGCGGGTGTTTGACGGCAGGGCTTGGAATTCGGTTTAACGGCGCGCAGATCCTCCCTTCGTCTCGGGTCTCGATGACAACCGCTCCGTCATTCCGGGGCTGCGTAGCAGAACCCGGAATCCATAGCCGCCGAGTGTGCCTATCCTGGCTCCGTCGCGGCTATGGATTCCAGGCTCGCCTTCGGCGCCCCGGAATGACCGCGAGAGTGTGGTCTCTGCTGCGCAAGACCCTTCCCGCGGCCCTGTCTTTGGCGGTGTATCCCCGGCCAGGAGAAAGAAACCCATGCGGTTATTGCGCGAGATCGACACGCCATGACCGCCGCCTCCCCCTGGTGGACACGGCAGTCACATGCCGACCGCCGGCCCGTCCTGATGATGCGTGCAAAGGTCGTGGCGGCCCTGCGGGCGCATTTCGCAGCCCAGGACTTCGTGGAAGTCGAGACGGCGGCGCTTCAGGTTTCCCCCGGCAACGAGACGCATCTGCGCGCCTTTTCCACGCAGATCCTGGCGCCGGATGGCAGCTCGGCGCCGCTCCATCTCCACACCTCGCCGGAATTCGGCTGCAAGAAGCTCGTCGCCGCCGGAGAGACCCGGCTCGTCACCGTCGCGCGGGTGTTTCGCAACGGCGAGCGCAGTGCCCTGCACCACCCCGAATTCACGATGCTCGAATGGTATCGGGCCGGCGCGGATTACACCGTGCTGATGCAGGATTGTGCGGACGTGATCGCCCGCTCCGCCGAGGTCGCCGGCACGGGGATTTTGAGCCATCGCGGCCGCGAGGCCGACCCCTTGGCGCCCTTCGACCGGTTGACCCTCGCAGAGGCCTTTGCGCGGTATGCCGGCATCGACCTCTTCGCCAGCATCGCGGCGGATGGAGCGACGGATCGCGATGCCCTCGCTGAAGCCGTGGCAGCCGCAGGGATTCGCGTGGCGCCGGACGACAGCTGGTCGGACCTGTTCAGCCGCGTCCTCGTCGCCCGGATCGAGCCGCATCTCGGGATCGGCCGCCCCGCAATCCTGTACGAATATCCAGCCTGCGAGGCGGCTTTGGCCCGTCGCAGCGCCCGCGACGCGCGCGTCGCAGAGCGTTTCGAGCTCTATGCCTGTGGCGTCGAACTCGCCAACGCCTTCGGCGAACTCACCGACCCGGTGGAGCAGCGCCGCCGCTTCGAGGCCGACATGGCGCTCAAAGCGCGGATCTATGGCGAGGCTTATCCCATCGACGAGGATTTCCTGGCCGCCCTCGCGGCGATGCCGGAGACGAGCGGAATCGCCCTCGGGCTCGACCGCCTCGTCATGCTGCTCGCCGGTGCGCCGAGGATCGAGGACGTGATCTGGACGCCGGTGGCGGATACGCTGCCGCGATGAACCGAACCCTCCGAAGCCCGCGCGACCTCGTCGAAGCGGGACTCGCCGCACCCGCCGACCTTAGCGCACTCGACGGCATTGCGGCGCGCTACGCCGTGGCGGTGACGCCGGACATGGCTGAGCTGATCGTGCCCTTCGATCCCGCCGACCCAATCGGTCTCCAGTTCCTGCCGCAGGCTCGAGAGGCCGAGACGAGGGCCGAGGAGCGGACCGATCCGATCGGCGATACGGCCCACTCTCCCCTCCCCGGCCTCGTCCACCGCTACCCCGATCGGGTGCTCCTGAAGCCGCTCCATGTCTGCCCGGTCTATTGCCGCTTCTGCTTCCGCCGCGAGATGGTCGGTCCCGACGGGCTCGGCAGCCTGACCGAGGCGGAACTCGCCGCGGCCTTCGCTTACATCGCGGCGCATCCCGAGATCTGGGAGGTGGTGGTGACGGGTGGCGACCCCTTTGCGCTCTCGCCTCGTCGCCTTGCACGGATCACCAGTGCACTCGGTGAGATCGACCATGTCCGGGTGCTGCGCTTCCACACGCGCGTTCCGGTGGTCGATCCCGCCTCCGTCGACGAGGCTCTGATCGCAGCACTGAAGGGCTTTGGCCGCGCGGTCTTCGTCGCCCTCCACGCCAACCACCCGCGCGAATTCACGGCGGCCGCCCGCGCGGCCTGCGCGAGGTTCGTCGATGCCGGCATCCCGATGGTGAGCCAGACCGTGCTCCTGCGCGGCGTCAACGACGAGGCCGCCACCCTGGAGGCGCTGATGCGGACGTTCGTCGAGAACCGGATCAAGCCCTACTACCTCCACCACGGCGACCTCGCGCCGGGAACAAGCCACTTTCGCAACAGTCTTACCGAGGGCCGCGCCTTGATGGAGGCGCTGCGGGGCCGGCTCTCGGGACTCGCCCAGCCGACCTACGTCCTCGACATCCCAGGAGGGCACGGAAAGGTGCCGGTGGGGCCTAACTACCTTCGCCAGAATGCCGGCGGCTGGAAAGTGCGCGACCCGCAAGGGGAGGAACATGCCTATCCGCCCGGAGACGACTCGGACTAGGTATTCTGTCGGCCCAATCGGGTCATGTCCCACCCGTCATCCTCATCCTGAGGTGCCGCGCCAGCGGCCTCGAAGGAGGCTTCTAGGACCCGCAGCGCAGCCCGGAGGCCTCCTTCGAGGCCTTCGCTCCGCTGCGGCACCTCAGGATGAGGGAGAGCACGGGGGCACCCGAACCGATCAGGCAAAAACGATTTCGCTCGTCTTTTTTCCTCCAAAAGGCCTGGCTCGTCCGATGTTCTTCCCGCTCTCGAAGCTGATCTTCTTCCTGATCACGCCCTCGAACTTCCTCATCCTCATCACAAGTGCAGGACTATTTCTCCTTCTCGTCGGGCGCCTCCGGCGGACGGCTTTGAATTTCGTCCTTGTCGGCACGATCGGCCTCGCCGCCGCGGGCTTCACGCCGCTCGCCGCCTGGCTCGCCCTTCCTCTGGAGAATCGCTTCCCTCAATTCGTCGACGATGGGGAGCCGGTCACCGGGATCATCGTGCTCGGAGGCGGTGTCGAGACGGGTCTCACCGTGGATCGCCGCCAGATCGGCATGAACGACGCCGGCGAGCGCCAAGTTGCGATGGCCGACCTCGCCAGACGATATCCCGCCAGTCGGGTCGTCTTCTCAGGCGGGAGCGGAAGCCTTTCTGGAGACAGGATTTCGGAGGCAGAGGTCATCAGCCGCTACGCCGATGTCCTTGGCCTTCCGCGGACCCGACTGATCCTGGAAGACCGCTCGCGCAACACGCGCGAAAACGCGGCGTTTACGGCCGACAAGATTCAGCCGAAAGCCGGCGAGCGCTGGCTGCTCGTCACCTCCGCCTGGCACATGCCGCGGGCGATCGGCTGTTTCCGCAAGGCCGGTATCGCGGTGATTGCCTACCCCGTCGACTACCGCACCGGCGGCGTCGCGGACGCCGCGCGCTTCAACAGCTTCGCCTCGACCGGCCTCCTCCTCCTCGACCTCGTCGCCAAGGAATGGGTCGGACTCCTCGCCTACCGGCTCACCAGCTATATCGACGAGGGATTCCCCTCCCCGTCCGGCGGCAGCCCGAGCCTGTAGACGCCGCGGAAATCCTCCGGATCCTCCACCGGCTTGCCCTTGCGAAAGATCGCGATGCGGCCCTGCCGCGTCAGGGCCACGGCGACGCGGCGCACCGGCTGCATCAGCGGGCTCCACTCATCGGGCTGTGCGCCTCCGAGCGCCCGCGCCACCTCCGAGGGACAAATGGTCTTGCCCGCGCCGCGCTCGGCCACCAGGGCCAGCATGGTCTCGGCGATGAGCTCGTCGCTCAGCCGGGTCGGTTTCGTCATGATCTCGCATCCTCCGGCCAGGGATCATCCTCCACGAGCAGGGCCGCCCGGATGTCCGAGGCGAATTGGCGCCGCCACATCACGCAGACGACCCCCGCCGTGGTCGCCATGAGCAGCCAGGGCCCGACGAACCATTCGAGATAGGCCAGAGCGAACAGGAAGGCGCGCTGCCCACGGGCGAAATGACCGCCGGCCGCGACATTCATGGCCGCGGCCCGCCTTGCCGCCCGCTCCATCTCCATCTGGCTCGCGCCCGACCCCTTCGGCGGGACGGCGCCGATGAGGATCGCCGAGTAGTTGAACAGCCGGTAGGCCCAGGCGAACTTGAAGAAGGCATAGACGAAGACCACTGCGAGGCCCGCGACCTTGATCTCCCAGGTCGCTCGCGTGGCGACGCCGCCGAAGGGGAGAGCCCCGAACAGCGTAAGCACGTCGTCGCTCGACCGCGACAGGGTGAGGACGCCGCCGAGGGCGATCAGCGAGGTCGAGGCGAAGAAGGCCGTGCCGTTCTGGAGGGAGGCGTTGATCGTCGTGTCCACCACCCGGTTATCCCGGGCGACGAGCTGGTGCGCCCAGGCCTCGCGCTGCCGGTTCATGATCTGGCTGAGGCTGATGCGCCGCCCGCGCATCCTGCCGACGGCAAGGCCGTAGCCGACCCACATGGTGACGAACACCAGGAGGGCCGCGATATCGATGGGCGAGAAGTCCGTTGCGAGCGTCGCTGGAACCATGATCTCCTCAGTGCCGCATCATATCGGCGACCTGCGCCAAGTCTTTGCCTGATTTCGGTTTTTCCGTCGAGACTGCGGATCGGGATTTCGCACCGTCATCGACTCGCCGATGAGGTCGCGAAGGGCGCTCAGGAACGCGGTTTTAGTCCCTCAGGATCAGGAATCCTGGCGGGGTTTCCTCGCTACGATTCGAGACGGTGACCTCGTCGACGCGGGCCACCGGCGGTCCCTGGCGGCAGGCATCGATCATCTCGGCCACGGCATCCGACGTTCCGGAGAGCACCGCTTCGACGGCCCCGTCCGCCCGGTTGCGGACGTGACCGGACAGGCGGAGCTTCTGCGCCCTGGTCTTCACCCAGGCGCGAAAGCCGACGCCCTGGACGCGTCCCACGACCACCACCGACACGGTTCGCTCGATCCCCGAGGTCATGACTTGCGGAATTCCCTTCAGCGCGTGCGGCGCAGCCAACCTCGGATCTCGCGGAGATAGGGCGGCGGCAGTTGCGCCGCCGCGGCGGCGTCCAGGACCGCTTCCAGATAGCCAGGACGGGGGGTGCCCGACGCGGCGTTTCCGCCCAGATAGATCAGCGCCCGCTTGATGCCGGTCTTCGTCGCTACCGGCTGGGAGGCCTTGACGTAGAGCCCGCCGGCCACGCCTTCGTAGCGGTCGAGAGCCGGCATATCGGCGAGTTTGAGGTCCCACAGCACGCCCCAGACCGTCGCCGAGGGGTCGCGGACGACCGAGGCGTAGCCTTCGCGCATGATGATGAAGCGATGCCGATTGAGCCGGCCCTGCCCGATCAGGATCGAGCCGGGGCAGCGCGCCGCCATGGCGCCGGCATCCATGTTGGCGCCGTAGGCGAAATAGAGGGGCATTCCGTGCTGGTGGGTGAAGTAGCTGGTGCCCTACTTACCCTGCCGATCATCCGAGCGGTGCACGCCTCGCTCATTGGCGAGCATAGCAAGATAAGCTGCCGTCAGGACAACCGCCGGGATCACGAAGGTGACGAAGATCTCGCCGGCATTCATGGCTTCAGGCTCCGCAACACGCGTCTCACGATAGAATGTAAGCCCGCACCAGCGCAAAACCAAACGCTGGCGAAGAACGCCGTGGCGAGGCTCGGAGCCGGGCCGGCCGTGATACCGAAGCTGACTGCAGTGACCGGCGTGACGACGCCGATCACAATGAAGGCCACGGCGATGTTGTTGATCCCCGTGGCCAGCAGCCTGGTCTGCTCGCTATGCGTCGCGTTCACGCAAATTCGAGGATCACCGCGTCAACCGCCAGGCTGTCGCCCTCCTTCGCGGCGATCTTCGACACGGTTGCGTCGCGCTCGGCGCGCAGCACGTTCTCCATCTTCATCGCCTCGACGATGGCGAGGGCCTCGCCGTTCTTCACCTCCTGGCCTTCCTTGACCAGGATCGCCTTGACGAGGCCGGGCATCGGGCAGAGCACCTGCTTGCCCGAGCCGACATTCTCCTTCACCGGCATCAGGGCGGCGAGTTGAGCTTCGCGCCGGGTATAGACCCGAGCCTCGGCCGCCGCTCCGGCATGCTGAAGCGCGACGCCATTCAGGAGGCTGCGGACCTGGATCGCGACGCGGTGGCCGCCGACCTCCCCTGACCAGACCGGCTCGCCGGGGCGCCAGTCGCTCGCCACCGTGAGGACGCTGCCGTCCTCGGCGGTAACGGCGAGCGCGCCTCCGATGGCATCGACCGTCACCGGATAGGACTGGCCTGCGAGGATCACGACGCGGTCGCGCTCGAAATGCAGCAAAGCCGGGTCGCGCATCTGGCCGGAGATGCCGCGCTTGCGCTGATTGAGCTTGTGATCGATCGCCGCCGCGGCTGCCGCCATCCGCTGCGCGATCTCGCCCTGCGGCTCGGGCGCGGCGAAGCCGTCCGGGAACTCTTCGGCAATGAAGCCGGTGGAGAGATTGCCCGAGCGCCAGCGCGGATGCGCCATCAGGGCCGATAGGAACGGAATGTTGTGGCGGATGCCATCGATGGCGAACGCATCGAGAGCCTCAGCCTGCGATTCGATGGCTTGGAGGCGCGTCGGCGCCCAGGTCACGAGCTTGGCGATCATCGGATCATAGTGGATCGCGATCTCGCCGCCTTCCTCGACGCCGGTATCGTTGCGCACGATCGCCTCGCCGAAGGTGCCTTCCTCCGGCGGCCGGTAGGTCGTCAGGCGGCCGATCGAAGGCAGGAAGTTCCGGGTCGGATCCTCGGCATAGACGCGGCTCTCCACCGCCCAGCCATTGAGCTTCACTTCACCTTGGGTCAGCGGAAGCTTTTCGCCCGCGGCAGAGCGGATCATCATCTCGACGAGGTCGAGGCCGGTGATCATTTCGGTGACGGGGTGCTCCACCTGGAGACGGGTGTTCATCTCGAGGAAGTAGAACGACTTGTCCTGGCCGGCGACGAACTCCACCGTGCCGGCGGAATCGTAGGCCACGGCCTTCGCAAGGGCGACGGCCTGCTCGCCCATCTTGCGCCGAGTCTCCTCGTCGAGGAGCGGGCTCGGTGCCTCCTCTATGACTTTCTGGTTCCGGCGCTGAATCGAGCATTCACGCTCGCCAAGGTAGATCACGTTGCCGTGCTTGTCGCCGATCACCTGGATCTCGATGTGGCGCGGGTCGGTAATGAACTTTTCCACGAAGACCCTATCGTCTCCGAAGGACGAGGCGGCTTCCGACTTCGCGCGGGCGAAGCCCTCGGCAACTTCGCTGGACGAATACGCGATGCGCATGCCCTTGCCGCCGCCGCCGGCCGAAGCCTTTATCATGACGGGATAACCGATTTCGTCGGCGATGGTGACGGCGTGCTCGGGGCTGTCGATCACGCCGAGGAAGCCCGGCACGGTCGACACCTGGGCGGCGGACGCGGCTTTCTTCGACTCGATCTTGTCTCCCATCGCGGCAATCGCCCCCGGATTGGGGCCGATGAAGATGATCCCCTCGGCCTCAAGCGCGCGCGGGAACGCCTCGCGCTCGGAAAGGAAGCCGTAACCGGGATGGACTGCCTGCGCCCCCGTCTGCTTGCAGGCGGCAATGATCTTCTCGATGACGAGATAGGACTGCGATGCCGCCGGAGGGCCGATATGCACGGCCTCGTCCGCCATCGCGACATGAACGGCGTCGCGGTCGGCGTCGGAATAGACGGCCACCGTCTTGATGCCCATCCGCCGGGCCGTCTTGATGATGCGGCAGGCGATCTCGCCCCGGTTGGCAATCAGGATCTTCTCGAACATCGGGCCGTGCACTCTGGTCGGTCAGGAAAGGCGGCGGGCGGAATAAGCCCAAGCTCGTTCCCGTTAAAGCAGTTGCGCGGCTTCGGAAAGCTACGGCTCCTCATCGTCAGGCGCAGAGGCGGTCGCCCGCTCTGGGTTCTGGCTCCGGACGTTCGGCAGCGAGCGGAGTCAAAGCGGTCACCGTCTGGTTCCGTCCGCGCGACTTCGCTTGGTAGAGCGCGGAGTCGGCGCGGCCGATCAAGATGGCGAGGCTCTCGAGCCCGCCGCCCGGGAGAGCGAGCGCTGCCCCAGCGCTCACTGTTACGATCCCACCTTGCCCCAAGCCGGGATTGGAGAGCGACATCGCCTCGATCGAGGCTCGAAGCGCGTCCGCAAGTTGACCAAGGTTCTCCGCCGTGGCGTCGGGGATGATGCAGATGAATTCCTCCCCACCATAACGGGCTGCCATTCCGTTGTTCGTCAGGCAGGCTCGGATTGCGCCGGCCACTGCCGCAAGGCAGCGGTCGCCCGAAGCATGTCCAGCCGTGTCGTTCAGGCATTTGAAGTGATCGATGTCGAGCATCACGATCCCGATGCTCGGCGGGTTGACGCCTGGCTGAAGCCATAACCGTGCGGCAGCTTCCTCGAAGGCCCGCCTGTTGGGCAGGCCCGTCAGGGCGTCGGTCGTGGCCAGGACGGCGAGGCGAAGGTTGGCATCTTCGAGTGCGCGGCCCTGCAGGAGATCTCTCAGCGTGAGCAAGAATGCGTGCTGAAGCAGTGTGTTGATGCTGTTCCGCGCGGGAATCAAGCACCCGGTGACCAGTGCAAAGGCCGTCGCGTAGACGAGGATTTCCCTTGTCCCGCGGATCGGATCGAGAAGCCCGAACCCGGTATAGGCGGCGACTGCGGTAATGGCTCCGATAACCGTCCAGGCAAGGGTAACGGGAAAGATGACGATGGCTGTCGTGCTCGCGAAAAGGACGACCCCGAGATTGTCGTGAAGGCGAAGGCCCCCTGCATACACGCCGAGAACGCCGCCCGCGGTCATCAAGGCGATGATGGCGATCGGAACAGTAAGGCCTTCGATCCAGGACGAGCGCGGCCGACTCCACACGTGGGCCAGCGCCGCGTGCAGAATAGGAATGAAGATCGCCAGCATGAGGAGCGATTCCCGAAGAAGCTCCCTGTGCAGGACGCAGTTAAGCCCGCTGACGCCGACGCTAACGATCGATACCCATCCGAGCCAGGATCGGGCGATCCTCTTCCGCTGGCCCCAGCTTGTCGCAAGGTAGAGGTCGCGAAGGCTGTTCGAAAGGACGATGTCACGGGCACGGCCGCGAAGCATGACTTCGACGTCTTCGAGCAACGCGGTGCGTCCGACTTCATCCAGCCCGTCGACAGAGTCGGAAAGTCGAGCCCGAGCCGGTCCTGTCTGCGATATCCGCCGAATCTTTCTCAAAGGAAATAGCTCTTACACTCGGGCGCGAACCAGCGCGCTCGTCATCGGAACTGTATGTCACCCCATACGCATTAAGATTCGTCTAATTTCCAACGCAGCAAAGAAACATGACATACAGGTCGAAAGTTTCAATTGGATCAGGCAATTATGCATCGCCCATCAAGTAGATCTCTGATCTGGCACTTTACTTTATCGATATTGCAACGACATTGCCGATGATAAATGATCTGATTTGACAGATCCTGAAGCTAAGATATTTAGTCTTCAAGTCTATAAATTTCTCACCGCCGGGATGTTAGGTCCGGCACAACGGAACACGCATGCAGCTATTCCTGCACGGTACGATGCATCGGTCAGCGACATGGTTTGCTACATATGCGGTCAGGCGGACGTTGGCTTCTTCCATCTTACGCGCAGATCGCTTCGGTTGCGGCTTTTGCCAAAGCCGTGCCGGATGAGGTTTCGCAGGCGGCCGCGATGCGGTTTTGTCCGCTCCCCTTGACCCGAAAGAGGGCGGCTTTCGCAGCGCGGACGAGTCCGGCCAAGTTCTCGAGCTGACGATCCGTCGGGGCGACGGAAACGCCAATGTTCACGGTCACGGAGCGGCCGATTTCCGTACTGGGACCGGACAGCGCTTCCATGGCGACACGAAGTTCCTCCGCCAGCCGCTGGACGCCGCGAGGCGTGGCATGGCTGAGGATGCAGATGACTTCTCCCCGCCGCATCGCGCGCAGAGGCTCCCCTCCGGCATGATCCGCGCGATCTCTCTCGCACTGCCGAGGGGCATTGGTTGCCGAAGGCATGACCGGCGGTGTCGTTGAGGCGCTCGAAATGGTCGATGTCGAACAGGAGGACCCCGAGGCTGCGCGGCGGATCGGATGAGTCGGCCCAGAGACGCCCGGATTTATTCGTAAGCGCGCCAAGGCGGGACCCGTAAGCGGGTCGATATTTGCGAGAACCCCAAGCCGCCTATTCGCCTTGGCCAATGCCCGGTCTGCAGAGTACTGCGCTGATTGGGCAGGAAACTATGCTGCTGAATGATATTCATCGTACGGCGCGACAGTACGAGTGCGCCGAGCACGAACACGAGGAAGAGACGGAACGAGAAGATGGCATTCACGGGTGAGGCCGGATCGAACAGGCCCAGGATGAGATAGAACACCAGCACGGTCGCTGTCCCGACAATGCTTCAAGTCAGCGTGACTGAAAATATGACGTTCGGGGTGGACGCTGCCAGCACGTCCGAGGCCGTATATTGATGCGGCCCGGGCCCGCTGCCTGCCAGCACGCCCGTGCACCGCCAATGACCATGATCGTCAAAATTGCGAGCATCAGGGTAAGGCCTTCGGCCCAATCACGATGAGACCGGGACCACATCCAGATCAGACCGGGGAAGGCGACGAGAAGAAATGGTCCTTGTACGATCAGGGATCGTCATCAGGAGCGAAGGATCGTAGAGCCAATCGAGGGCCCTCATCGGTATGATGAGAAGCATCGCCCAGGTCAGCTAGCCCGTGACGATCCGGCTGCGCTGATGCCAACTTGTCTGACGGTAGAAGCTGTGCTGCCTGGGTGTCAGAACAAGGTCCCTGATCCAACCCGAAAGCGTATCATCCACCTCCTCCGACAAGGCCCTACGATAAATGTCGTCAAGATGCCAAGGATTGACGCCCATCGCGCCGGGCCCCTCGGTAGCATTGTGGCTTCGGATGGGAGAGCAAAGTCGATAGACGCGCGAATGTTTCAGATGTTTTCAGAACAAATGTCTTGAGTTCACAGCATGAATTAAAGAAGACTTAAACTCTCCTCTCCCGGACCGCTTCGAGCGGACAGACGCCACGATTGATTTCAAGCGGCCAACGCCGGGACGTCATGACCGATCTCGGCATCGCGGCGCTGCGCGCGAACCGCGAGCGCAAAGGCAATGAAATGCTCGTCGCTCGTCTGCGCTTCCTGGACGACGGCGAAGGCGATGCGGGCCGCAACGGGGCTGGGTCCGGAACCGGCTCCGAGAGAGGCGGCGAGCCATCTGGCGATGTCCGTGTCGACATAGCCGGTGGGACGTTCGCCCCAGACGGCGAAGTCCACCACGAGGGCGACGACGAGATCTGCGAAACCGACCGCCTCGTGGCAAACCGCACGGTCCAGGGCGATCAGCAGGTCGGCGTCGTCGCGGCAGGCGATTCCGTCGGCGAGAATGTCCTCGGCGAGTTCGCGCACGTCGCGGTGGGTGATGCGGCCTGCTGCAACGATACGGTTACAGAAAAGCTGAAGCGAAGAGTTGACCATTGGTTGATGCCTCCCCGGCTTTACTTTGCGCCGGAACTTGCCCCTGTCTGAACTCGACTATGGGCGGACAGCATCATTCGATCGGTTAACGGCAAGATCTGAACGTGTGTTCAGGTTAAAGCCTGCTCACGAAGCACGCTTTCGAAGATATGACCGAGATGGGTCCATGGCGCAGCGATCGTCAGCGGACCACGACCTTCGTGCCGATCGGTACGCGGTCGTACAGGTCGACGACGTCCTCGTTGAGCATGCGAATGCAGCCGGAGGAAACGGCCTGCCCAATCTTATCCGGCTCGTTCGTGCCGTGGATCCGGAACAGCGTGTCCTTCTTGCCTTCCGCGAGATAGAGCGCGCGCGCCCCGATAGGGCTTGTCGGCCCGCCTTCTAGGCGCTTGGGCAGGTCGGGTCGGCGCGCCAGCATCTCCGGCGGCGGGTTCCAGTCCGGCCATTCACTCTTGCGGTCGATATTGGCAGTTCCGGCCCATGCCATGCCGGCATTGCCGACCGCCACCGGGTAGCGCATCGCCTTACCGTCCGGCATCACGTAGTAGAGCCGCCGCTCCTTGGTGACGACCACGATGGTCCCGGGCGCTTCCTTCGTCGGATTGTCGACGACGATGCGGGCGATCTTCGGATCGACCTCGGCCTTGGGCGCGAGCTTCATCCATTCCTTGTCGCGCGCTTCCGGCGAGAGCGGGATGGCCGCTGCGGCGGAACCCGCAGCGACCTGAACCGGTGGCGGCGTCTGCGCGGTCCGCGTGTTGCAGCCGGCGAGCAGTGCTGCGAGCAGGGAGCCGGCCAGAATTGATCTATGGGAGCGCATGGACGAGCCTGTTAGCGACCCGTCATCAGGTTGAAAGAACCGTGTTCGGCGGGATTAAAACGAGCTTAACCTGCGAGGCGCGCAGGGCGTAGGGTTGTGGCCCCGAACCGTGGCGCAATTGCCAGCGTTGTTGCGGCTGGGTGACAGAGCGGACGTAGCGCCGCCGGGAGGACGCAGTGACGACCTTGTATGTGAGCCACTGCGCCGCCCTCGACCATGCGATGCCGCCAGGACACCCGGAGCGGGCCGACCGAATCCGTGCCATCGAGCGGGTCCTCGAGAACGAGCGCTTCGCCAGCCTCGTCCGCGCGCAGGCGCCGCTCGCCGAGCACGCATTGGTCGCTCTCGCCCACCCCTCGGATTTCGTTCGGGCCATCGTCGAGAGGTCGCCACGCGAGGGCTTCGTCCAGATCGATTCCGACACACTGATGTCGCCCGGCACGCTGGAGGCGGCCCTACGGGCCGTGGGAGGTGCCGTCCATTCGGTTGATGCTGTGATGGCTCGAGACTGCGCCAACGCCTTCGTCGCGATGCGACCGCCTGGTCATCACGCCGAGCGGAACCAATCGATGGGCTTCTGCCTCTTCAATACTGCGGCCATCGCGGTGCGTCACGCCCGCGAAAAGTTCGGCGCGAGTCGCGTCGCCCTCGTCGACTGGGACGTACATCACGGCAACGGCTCGCAGGACATCTTCTGGGACGACCCGGCCGTACTCTATGCCTCCACTCATCAGATGCCGCTCTACCCGGGCACCGGACGCTCCTCGGAGCGAGGCGAACACGACACCATCGTCAACGTTCCGCTAACGGCGGGCGACGACGGGGCCGTGTTCCGCGAGGCCTTCGAGAGCTGCATCCTACCCCGCCTCGACGCCTTCGCTCCCGACCTCATCGTCATCTCGGCCGGCTTCGACGCGCACCACCTCGACCCCCTGGCGAACCTGCGTCTTAACGAGGGCGATTTCGGCTGGGCGACGCGCAAACTCATGGACCTCGCCGACCGCCATGCCGGCGGGCGGCTCGTCTCGATCCTCGAGGGCGGCTACGACCTCACCGGCTTGAGCCGCTCGGTGGCGGCCCATATGGACGCCTTGATGGGACGGTGAGGATCACTCGGCGCGAAGCAGCACGTGTTTCTTGCGTCCAAAGGAGAGCTTGATCACACCATCGGAGGTCAGGTCGCCGAGTCCGAGCATCGCCTTCTCGTCGGTCACCTGGACATCGTTGACGCGCAGGCCACCGCCCTTGATCTGGCGCCGTGCCTCGCTGGTGGACGGAACCAGTTTGGTGATGTCCGGTCCGAACGCGGTGAGCACGCCAAGGCCGCTTTCCAGGGTGCCGCGCGCAACTCCGACGCTCGGCAGGTCCTGGGCGACGCTTCCCTCGACGAACGTCTTGCGCGCGGTCTCGGTGGCAGCCTCGGCCGCCTCGCGGCCATGCATGAGAGCGGTCGCTTCCGTGGCCAGCACCTTCTTGGCCTCGTTGATCTCGGCGCCCGGCAGAGATTCTAGGCGGGCGATCTCGTCCATCGGCAGAAGCGTGAAGAGGCGCAGGAACTTGCCGACATCGGCATCCTCGGTATTGCGCCAGAACTGCCAGTAATCGTAAGGGCTCAAGGCCTCGGCGTTGAGCCAGACGGCGCCGGCCGCGGTCTTGCCCATCTTGGCGCCCGACGCCGTGGTGAGGAGCGGCGTCGTCAGCGCGAAGAGCTGCTTCGTGCCCATGCGCCGGCCGAGGTCGAGCCCGTTGACGATGTTGCCCCACTGATCCGATCCGCCCATCTGCAGTGTCACGTCATAGCGGCGGTTGAGCTCGACGTAGTCGTAGGCCTGCAGCAGCATGTAGTTGAATTCGAGGAACGACAGTTCCTGCTCGCGCTCGAGCCGCAGGCGAACGCTGTCGAAGGACATCATCCGATTGATCGAGAAGTGCCGGCCGACATCGCGCAGGAAGTCGAGGTAGTTGATATCCGACAGCCACTCGGCATTGTCGACCATGATGGCCGCTTCGTCTCCGAAGCTGAGGAACTTCGAGAAGACCTGGGCGATGCCGGCCTTGTTCGCCTCGATGTCGGCGGCCGAGAGCACCTTGCGGCCCTCGTCACGCCCGGTCGGGTCGCCGATGCGGGTGGTGCCGCCGCCCATGAGCACGATCGGCCGGTGGCCGGTCTTCTGCAGCCAATGCAGCATCATGATCTGGACGAGCGACCCGACATGAAGGGACGGCGCCGTGCAGTCGAACCCGATATAGGCGGTTATACGGTCCGACTTCATCACCGCGTCGAGCCCGTCGAGGTCCGAGCATTGATGGATGAAGCCGCGCTCCTGGAGGATGCGCAGGAAGTCGGATTTCAGGGCGGACATCGCAAAAGGCCGTCTTGTCTGGCGCGAGGCGCGCTCGCGCGGGGACAAGGCCCGGTTCGCGTGCTAGCTCGCTGTTCTGTCGCAAGTGGAGCGGGCTCGTAGCATCCCGCGCCCGGAAAGGCACGGGGGCGGTTAGCAATGACCATGATGCGGGCGATCGGCCTGATGAGCGGCACCTCCCTGGACGGCGTCGACGTGGCGCTGATCGAGACCGACGGCGAGGATGTCCGCGTCGTCAGGAGCCATAACGGGTATCTCGAACCTCTCGGCCCCACCGGCTACCGCGGCTACACCGACGAGGACCGCGAGCTGTTGCGCCGGGCACTCGTGGATTCCGAAGGCGTCACCGACCGCGACGAGCGTCCAGGCTGTCTGCCCGAAGCCGAGGCTTTCGTCACCGCCGCCCATGCGGAGGCCGTGGAGGCGTTTCTCTCCGACAATGGCCTGAAGCCATCCGACATCGACGTGGTCGGCTTCCACGGCCAGACGGTGGTCCATAGGCCCGACCAGCGCATGAGCGTGCAGATCGGCGACGGCGCGGCCCTCAGCCGGCGCCTCGGCATCCCGGTCGTGTCGGACATGCGCCACGCCGACATCGCAGCCGGCGGCCAGGGGGCACCGCTGGTGCCCGTCTTCCACAAGGCCCTCGCCAAGGCCTCGGGCTTCGAAGGCGCCCTCGGCATCCTCAATATCGGCGGCGTCGCCAACGCAACGCTGATCGCCTCCAATGGCAACGTCATCGCCTTCGACACCGGCCCCGGCAACGCCCTGATCGACGATTGGATGCGCGAGCGGACCGGCCGGCCTCTCGACGATGGCGGCCGCACGGCCGCTCGCGGGCGCCCCGACGAGCCGTTGCTCGCTTGGCTTTTGATCCATCCCTTCTTCGCGCGCCGGCCGCCGAAATCGCTCGACCGCAACTGGTTCTCTCACAAGCTCGCCGGCCAGCTGACCACCGAGGACGGCGCGGCGACGCTCACGGCATTCACCGCTCGAGCCGTTGCCCGATCCCTCGACCATGCGCCCGAGATCCCGGTTCGCTGGATCGTGTCCGGCGGCGGTGCCCGCAATGGCGAGCTGGTGCGGCTCCTCAACTACCATTTGCGGGCCGATATCGCGACTGCCGACGCCATCGGCTGGTCCTCGGCCTATCTGGAGGCTCAGGCTTTCGCGCACCTCGCCGTGCGCTCGCTGAAGGGCCTGCCGATCACCTTCCCTAGCACGACCGGTGTGCGCGAGCCGATGACGGGCGGAGTGCTGGCGCGGCCTTGAGGCCGTATCCCCCTCGACTGCAGTGCAGATCCAAGCGGACTCCCGGCGACACCCGTGCCGAAAGCCGACTTCGGACGTTCATCGCTCAGCTCATCTGACCGCCGGTGTTCTCCGCCAGGACGGACCGCAATGCCGGAGGGCGCTAGCCCTCTCGCGCAACCCGCGCTAGAGCGAACAGGCCATGTCTCACAATACCTTCGGCCACCTTTTCCGTGTCACCACCTTCGGCGAAAGCCACGGGGTCGCCCTCGGCTGCGTGGTCGATGGCTGCCCGCCTGGCATTCCGATTGAGGCCGCCGACATCCAGGCGGAGCTCGACCGCAGGAAGCCGGGACAATCGCGCTTCACCACCCAGCGCCGGGAAGCGGACGAGGTCCGCATCCTGTCCGGCGTCTTCGCCGACGACCGTAGCGGGGGCATCCAGCTCAGCACCGGCACGCCGATAGCTCTCGAGATCGCCAATACCGACCAGCGTTCGAAAGACTATTCCGAGATCCGCGACAGCTACCGGCCCGGCCATGCCGATTACACCTACGACGTGAAATACGGCATCCGCGATTACCGTGGCGGCGGACGATCCTCCGCCCGCGAGACCGCGGCCCGCGTGGCGGCCGGCGCCATTGCGCGCAGGATCCTGCCGCCGCAGGTCATTATCCAGGCTGCCCTCGTCCAGATGGGGCCGCATGCCATCGACCGGGCCAATTGGGATTGGGACGAGGTCGAAAAGAATTCGTTCTTCTGTCCCGATGCGAAGGCTGCCGCTTTCTACGAGGGCTATCTCGATGGAATCCGCAAGGACGGCTCGTCGGTGGGCGCCGTTATCGAGGTCTTGGCCGAAGGGGTTCCGCCCGGGCTCGGCGCACCGATCTACGGCAAGCTCGATGCGGATCTCGCTGCGGCGATGATGTCGATCAATGCGGTGAAGGGCGTGGAGATCGGCGACGGCTTCGCCTCCGCGGCACTGCGCGGCGAGGAGAACGCCGACGAGATGCGCTCGGGCAATGCCGGCGGGCCGACCTTCCTCGCAAACCATGCCGGCGGCATCCTGGGCGGCATTTCCACAGGGCAGCCGATCATCTGCCGCTTTGCGGTCAAGCCGACCTCCTCGATCCTGACCCCGCGCCAATCGGTGACCCGCGACAACCGTGACGTAGACCTCGTCACCAAGGGCCGCCATGACCCTTGCGTCGGAATCAGAGCCGTTCCCGTCGCAGAGGCCATGATGGCGTGCGTGCTCGCGGATCACTATCTGCGGCACCGGGGGCAGATGGGCTGAACCTGCACAGGGTTCCCTACTCCCCGCAAAGGGCGGAAAGCCGCCAAACGAACAGCGACCAAGAGACGAGTCCAGTGCCCCATACCCATGTCACCGCGGCCATCGAGGCCTATGCGCGCGGCGAGATCGTGATTGTCACCGATGATGACGATCGCGAGAACGAAGGCGATCTCGTCGTCGCAGCCTCGCTCTGCACGCCGGAGAAGATGGCGTTCATCGTCCGCAACACATGCGGCATCGTCTGTGCGCCGCTGACGCAAGCCGAGGCCCGGCGCCTGCGCCTCGACCCGATGGTCGCATCGAACGATGCGCCCCTTGGCACCGCCTTCACGGTGACCGTCGACGTCAAGCATGGGCTCACAACAGGCATTTCGGCCGAACAGCGCTGCAACACGGTGCGGGCGCTGGCCAACGGCAACATGGGCGCCGAGGATTTCGTCCGCCCCGGCCACGTTTTCCCGCTCATCGCCAAGGAGGGCGGCGTGCTGATGCGATCCGGCCATACCGAGGCAGCGGTGGATCTCTGCAAGCTCGCGGGTCTTCCGCCGGTAGGCGTGATCTGCGAACTCGCCAACGATGACGGCACCGTGATGAAGGGTCCTCAGATCGAGGCGTTCTCGGAGACGCACGGTCTCAAGCGCGTCTCCGTCGCCGACCTGATCGCTTACCGCCAGGCGCGGGAGAAGCTGGTCGAGCGCGTCGGCACATTTCCGGTCAAAACCGAGTTCGGCGAGATGACCGGATACGCCTACACCACCCCCTTCGAGACCGTGCAGCAATTCGCCTTCGTCCATGGCCGGATCGGCGACGGCAAGAACGTGCTCGTTCGTCTTCACCGATCGAATGTGGTCGCTGACGTCATCGAGGGTGGCAAGCAGATCGAATGCGTCATGCGCCGTTTCGCCAAGGAAGGTCGCGGCATCCTCGTCTACCTTCGTGATGGAACGGCAGGAGTTCCGCTCTCCCGGGTCGTGGAAGAGGGCGTCGAGGCTCAGCGGGTCCGGCAATGGCGCGAGGTCGGCCTCGGTGCTCAGATCCTTCGCGACCTCGGGGTCGTCTCGATCCGCAACCTGGCGACTTCCTCGCGCTCCTATGTCGGCCTGTCCGGCTTCGGCATCGAGTTTCTCGGCGACGAGCGGCTGGAGGGGTGAACCCTACCGCTCGCTGTCGACGTCGGATCGGCTGCCGGTAATGTCAGGCCCCTTGCCGCCGGCGCTGAACAGCTTGCGCAGGATGCCCGGTGCCAGGACCGAGAGCGGGTTGACGCTGACGTCGGGAGCGCCGAGCCTGCCGGAGACACGGAAGTTGAGGGCGAACAGGCCCTCGTTGTTGCCGCCGCCCAGGAGCTGACCGAACAGCGGCAGTTGCGATACGACATTATTCAAGCCGTAGAGCGGCACGAAGGTGCCTCTCACATCCGTGCGCTCGCGGCTTGTGTCGAGGAAGCCGCTGAGCGTGAAACCCATCGCCGCGTTCGAAATGGCGGCATCGGTGAAATCCACCCGGCTTCCATTGCGGGTGAAATTCGCTCGGAGCCGATCGAAACTCACTTCGCCTCCCTGGCCCTGGACCACTTGCTTGCGGCCGCGACTGTCGACGATCTCGCTCGATGGGGGGCTCTGGGCGATGATGCTCGACAAAGCGGGCTCGTTGCGCAGCGTGAAGTTGGTGATGCGCACGACGCCGGATTGCGGCCCGTCATTGAGGGCGCTGCTCATGGCGAGACTGCCGCCATACATCCGTCGATAGATGTCGGCAAAACGCAGCGTGGCGCCGGCATCGGCGGCCTCGACGGCCAACGTCGACACGCCTCGCTCGGTCCGCGAGATCTGAGCGAGGAACGGCGTGCCGCGGAACTTGCCGACGAACTGGCCGCTGCGGACATCCTTGCCCCGCGTCATCAGCTTGATGTTCGCGCCGGTGAGGGCTTCGCCGTTGAAGCCGGTGACGATCGCGAGGCTCAAGTCGGCCTCGATATCCTTGGGCGCCGCCTCCTTCGACGATTTGCCGTCGGGTCCGCCGAGGCTTTTGAGGAACGGCCTCGCATCCGCGACCTGACCCTTCACGGACAGCTTGTAGCCGCTGCCGGACCGTTCCGCCTGCAGCCTCATGTCATCGCCAGGCGACAGCTTGAGCGAGGTGAAGTCGGCGCGCTCGATGCCCCCTTCGCCGGACAGAACAATGGTGCCACGCGCCGAGGCCGGAGCCGCGTCGAACGCGATGTCTCGCAACTCGACGTTGCCGTTCTGGGTCTGGTCGCCCAGCGTGAAGGTCAAGCGGCCGGGCTTGCCCGCGAGCTTCGCGAAACCGGGTCCGTCGATCGCCGACCGAGACAGGTCGGCCTCGACGCGCGTATGGGATTTCATTGAACTGGTTCGGCCGATGGGTATGGTGATCCGGGTCGGGATCACTCCGGTGAGCTGGGGGGCGGCCGGCATGCCCTTGCGCGCTCTCAGCGCCTCGTCGAGGCTCAGGTTGACGACGATCTCGCCTGCGCCGCCGGCTTTGGGCTGACGCAGGTCGATCCCGATCGGAGAGCCGACGATCCTGCCGTCGCCCTTGAGGGCGAAGCCGCTACGGTCATAGGACATCGCAAACTTGCCAGCGTCGAGTCGCTCCTTGCCGAAAGCCTTCTCGTAAGTGAGGTCGGTGAGGCTGCCGGTCATGATCGCGGGCAGGTCGGCGAGCTCCGGCATGTTCTTGAGATCGAGCGGGAAATCGATCCTGAGGTCGGCGCGGCCCTTGATGCTGGCCGGGTCGATGTCCGCGCCCGTCAGGCTCTTGAACATCTTGGTCTGCAATAGCGCCGCAAGCCCGTCAGCGCCTCCCCCCAGACGCAGACCGATCTGCGCCACGACCCGCTCGGGTGTGATGCCGGAAATCGCGAAAGACCCGTCGGCAATGGCGAGGCTGCGTTCCGCCATCCTCACCTCCGCGGTCACCCCGCGGATGGTCGTGCTCTGACCGGTGATGGTGCCCGCGACCCGGCCACGGCTCAGTGGAGGAGCGTCCGGCGAGATGGCCAGGGTCGCATCCGAGACTGCGAAATCGATATGCACGGCATTGTCGGGCATCGGCTCGCCGCGCGTGGCGGAGGCGAGCTCGACAGCGCTCATGTCGACGACGATATCGACGGAATCGACGCGGCCACCGCGCAAGTTGTCGACGAGATAGTTGCGGGCTGGAGGGGCGACATGCTCGGGCCAAAGGCGCAGGGCAGTGCGGCCATCGGTGTCGCTCGCGGTAATGTGCAGGGTGAGCCCATCGTCGTCAGCAGCCGTGCCGATGCTGCCCGTGATGCGCCCGCGACCGCCTCCCGCCTCCATCGTGAAATCGTCGATCGCGATGCCGCCGGCTCGTCCGATCAGCCGCGCGTCGAGCTTCTCGACATTGACGGGTTTGTCCCCCGTAGCGGCGCCGCGGAGGACGGCATCCCGACCCGACAGGGCGAGCGACCAATCGCTCTCGGCGCCGGCCGCACCGGCCGTCCAGGTGCCGGAGAGGCGGACCGCATTGCCCGCGCCGCGATAATCGATCTCCGCGATCTGCATCGAACGGGTGGTCTCGTCCCAATTCGCCGCGGCGACGAGGCTCTCGATCGTGACGGGGTTGAAGTCCTTCTCCTCGATCAGGAGGTTGCCTCCTCCAGTCCGAAATTCGGTTCGCATCTGTTCGATCCGGCCGTTATCGAGACTGACATCGGCCTTTGCCGACAGCTTGAGGTCCGTCGCGATAGGAAGTTTCGATTGCCCCGACAGGAGCAGCATGTCGGTGAGCGGCATGTCGTCGAGGGTAATGACGCCGCGGCGCTTGAGGCCGCCGGCTTCGTGGAGATTGCCGCCGAGGCGCCATTCTCCGTGCGGTCCGTCGATCCGCAGCTCGAACAGGCGCGCGTCGCGGTCTGCGTCACGATGGAACAGGGCGTTGACGCGCTCGAACACGGCCCGCTCGCGGGCATCGTCGTCGATGAGGGTCAGCCGGCCATTAGTGATCCGCGCCCGGTCGATGGCGCCGACTACGCCGGCTGAATCCAGAACGATTCCGAAGATCGAAGCCACGGAGGCCGAAACAGGCGAGACATTGCCGCGCGCCGCGTCGACGCTCGGCAGGGTGTGCGGCTGGGCCTCGCCAGGATGACCAGGTGAAGCCGCCGCGAAGGCAATCGACCCGTCCTTGTGGACGAGAGCCGTCATCTGGAGATCGCGGAACTCGATCGAGCGCGGCTGAACCGACAGCCGTAGCAGGCTCCATGTGTCGATGCTCACGACCGCGACCGGCGCGCGCATGACCAGGGCGCCTTCTGGGTTTCTGACGTCGAGCCCCGTCACCCGCAGGGCTAGGGATCGCTCTGAGTCGAGCTCGAGGGCGCTGTCGCGGAGGTCGATCCTCCAGCCCGAACCGATCCGCGCGGCGATGGCCGAAGCGACACTGGCCGAGAGCCCGTCGATCCGCAAAGGGCCGGAGGCCAGGCGTGCGATGCCGACGCCGGAAGCGAGCACCACCACCACGATGGCAAGGGCGCACCAGCGCAGGGATCTCAGACGGAGGGGGCGACGCTTTGCGCGTGGACCCTTGGCGGTTTCCTGAACCATCGATCCTTAAGCCGCTGGATCGGCGAACCGACCCGAGATATCGAACGGTAAGCCGTTCTGCGGTCGTTTTTTCTTAATGCCGTTCCCGTTTTCGGGCGCGGTTCTGTCACCTCTCTCTGCCACACCATCAATCGGCCGAAAGGAAGGCATGATGTCCGTTGCCCTTGGAGAAGAGGCTCCCGATTTCACGCTCCCGGGTGCCGGAGGCGAGACTCTGACCCTGTCGGCGATGAAAGGTCGCAAGGTCGTCCTCTACTTCTATCCGAAAGACGATACCAGCGGTTGCACCCTGGAGGCACAAGGCTTCAACGGCCTTGCGGATGCCTTCGCGGCAGCAGACACCGCCATCGTGGGCGTGTCTCCCGACTCGGTAAAGAGCCACGACAAGTTCCGGGCGAAGTACGGCCTCACCTTCCCCCTTGCCTCGGACGAGAACAAGGCGATGCTCGAAGCTTATGGCGTCTGGGTCCAGAAGAGCATGTACGGCAAGACGTATATGGGCGTTGAGCGCACCACCCTCCTCATTGATCGCGAGGGCAGGGTCGCGGAGGTCTGGCCGAAGGTAAAGGTTCCGGGTCACGCCGAGGCGGTTCTGGAAGCGGCGCGCGCGCTGCCCTGAAGCGTCGGCGTTCCGTTCTTTTCCCGTTCCTTAACCCTAATGCTTTCTGATGGTCTCACATGGATGAGGTCCATCGTAATGCGTCTCCCAGATCGTTCAATCGTCCGTATTTTCCCTTCGCTCGCCGGCCGGAACCGTGTCGTTGCCGGGCTATTGGCCGCGACGACCCTCTGGGGCGGGGCGACGACGTGGTACCTCGTCTTCCACGATGAGGTCCTGGCCCGTTTCGTGTCGCAGCAAAGCGCGATGCAATACGCTTACGAGGAGCGGATCGGCGCACTCCGCCTCCAGCTCGAGCGGGCTGCAGTCGAACGCATCGCCGCTCGCGAGGCCACGGACACCAGGCTGGCCGAGCTCGCGCAGCGCCAGGCGGCAATGGAAAAGCGTCAAGCCATGCTGGCGGCGCTCGCCGGAGAGTCTTCTCCGCACAACGCAAAGGTCGCCGACGAGGTCCCGCCTGCGGAGATCAGCGGTCGGCGCCCTCTCGTATCGGGCAAGCCCGTGCCCAGCCCCGACTCCCTCGAATTGCGCATGAATGACGAAGGAAGCCCCGAGTCGGCAGACCGGCGCTCCGACCGCGAAATTCCCCAAACTCTCTCGAACTTGGAGAATCGCCTCGCTTCCCTCGCCGAAGCGCAGGCGCGGAGCCTCGATGCGATCGCGCTCCGCGCCGGCCGCAGCGCCCGGCGCCTCCGCGGCCTCGTCGCCCGCCTGGGCCTTGATGCATCCCGCCTGGAGCGTGCCCCGGCGTCCGGCCTTGGCGGTCCACTCGTGCCAATCTCGACCGATCCGTTCGGCATCGCCTTGGCCGAAGCTCAGCGCTCGGTCGGCGAAGACGAACGCCTGCGTCGGGTCACCGCCGCACTGCCCCTGCGCCAGCCGCTCTCGGGCGCGTCGATCCAGTCCAGCAACTTCGGTCCACGCCTCGACCCCTTCACGCGCAGCCTCGCGATGCATACCGGAATCGATATGAAAGCCGAGTCCGGTGAGCCCGCTCGTGCGACGGCATCGGGGCGTGTCACTGTGGCAGAGTATTCCGGCGGCTACGGCAACATGGTCGAGATCGACCACGGCAATGGTCTGGCAACCCGCTATGCGCATCTATCGGTGCTGTCGGTGGTTGCCGGCCAATGGGTAGCGGCAGGCAACACGATCGGCCGCGTCGGATCGACCGGCCGCTCGACGGGAAGCCATCTCCATTACGAAACCCGGATCGACGGCGAACCGGTCGATCCTCAGCGGTTCCTACGGGCTGCGGCCAGCCTCGACGCGTGGCCGGAGGCCATTCGCTAACCCGGCGCAGCGGCTTTCCGTTCGATGTGGCTGATCGCTTCCGGATCGGAAGACCGGGGAGCAACTTCGCTTCCCGATTCGATAAGCCGACCCTCAGTCGATATCCTCGATCTCGTCGGTACCGCCATAGACCCGTTGGGCCAGCGATGCCTCCATGAACGGGTCGAGGGCTCCGTCAAGCACCGCGTCGGGATCAGTCGATTGCGTGCCCGTGCGCAGGTCCTTCACGAGCTGGTACGGCTGGAGCACGTAGGAGCGGATCTGATGGCCCCATCCGATGTCGGTCTTGGCGGCAGCCTCGGCGTTGGCCTTCTCCTCGCGCTTCTTCAGCTCGGCCTCGTACATGCGTGCGCGCAGCATGTTCCAGGCAGTGGCGCGGTTCTTGTGCTGGGAGCGCTCCTGCTGACAGGCCACCACGATCCCGGTGGGGATGTGCGTGATGCGCACCGCAGAATCCGTGGTGTTGACGTGCTGGCCGCCGGCACCCGATGACCGGTATGTATCGATGCGGCAGTCGGATTCCTTGATCTCGATGACGATGCGGTCGTCGATGACAGGATAGACCCAGACGCTGGCAAAGCTGGTGTGACGGCGCGCGCTCGAATCGTAGGGTGAGATCCGCACGAGGCGGTGAACGCCGGACTCGGTCTTGAGCCAACCATAGGCATTGTGGCCCTTGATCAAGAGCGTCGCGCCCTTGATTCCGGCCTCGTCGCCGTCCGACCACTCGACGATCTCGACCTTGTACTTCCGGCGCTCGGCCCAGCGGGCGTACATGCGCTGAAGCATGTTGGCCCAGTCCTGGCTCTCGGTGCCGCCGGCCCCCGAATGGACCTCGAGATAGGTATCGAAGCCGTCAGCCTCGCCCGACAGCAAGGTCTCGATTTGACGGCGCGCCGCCTCCTTCTCGACGGCGCGGATGGCGTTCTCGCCCTCCAGGATGGTGGCCTCATCGCCCTCCATCTCCCCGAGTTCGATCAGCGTCGCGGCGTCCTCAAGATCCTGCGATAGCTTCTTGATCGCTGAGACAGCGTCGTCGAGCTGCGTGCGGTCTCGCATCACGGCCTGAGCCGCCTCTGCGTCATTCCACAGATCCGGGTTTTCCGACGCGGCGTTCAGCTCAGCGAGGCGTTTTTCGACGGTATCCCAGTCAAAGATGCCTCCTCAGCAGTCCGATCGACTGCTTGGCTGCATCCGAGAGTTGTACGATCTCGGCGCGCATTGGTGTTTTCACATGTCCTGGTTCGAGGCGGGGTCATAGCGCCGCGAGAGCGGAGTGTAAACGAGGCCGTCTCCTTCAGCAGCTTGCGGCCGATGATCGGCCCACGCGGGAGGCGAGCCGCCTCTAAGCTCAAGGCAACCGGTGCGGAGGGGCTCGAAGAGCAGGGGCAAGCACGAATTCCCTGGCCCGCGTGCGCCCTCGGAGGGCGCCCTCATGCAGCCCGTCGCTGTAATAGTCGGTGCCGGTCAGCCCAAAGCCACTGCCATTCATCACACTTGGGATCGGTACAGCCCGATCGACACTGAGATCGCCGCGGTTTTCGACCGGAACCGGCAATCCGCTATCCCTGTCGACCGGAAGGACCACGGGTCCCTGCGCACCGCCGTAATACAGAGCCTGAGCAGCGACACGCGTCGCAAGGCCCGGCGTCAGTGTGATGAGAGTCGCAACCGTAGTGAAGGCGAGATGTCGAATGAAGGCAGTCTGCATCGCCGTTCCAATCCGAGGGTTCTCCGCTCTGCGAGGGCGGGTCGAACAAAGTCTTAGCACATCCACCACATGTCCTACCGCTGCGTCCTTGCCTCATCTGCATTCCGTTGCTCTGAATTTGAGCAGCGAAGTGCGAACGATATGTGCGGGCCTGCGTTCATCCTTCAACCGCACTTAACGTGAGAGACTTGAGATATGACGCGTTTTGGAACCCTCGCCGCCACCGCAATGTTCGCCTTTGGCATCGCCGGCGTCGCCGGCGCCGCACAGGCGCAACTCAGCCCACAGACCCAGGACAATGTCGGCGCGAACGCGGCCGGTTCCAAGTCTGGCGTGGTCGGCAAGGGCGACAGCATGGAGAGCGCCCCCTCGACCACCGGAACGGCCGTTGCGCCGGGTACACGGGTGACGCCCAGCGATCGTTCGATGCCCTCGACCGATACGGCGATGCCCCCGCGCACTGGCACGACCTCGCCCTCGCGCTGAATGGGGCTGATTCGCCTTACGGAAAGGCCGGGCTCGTAACCCGACCTTTTTGTTCGACCTCTTCGCTCGGCGTTAGGCTCACCCCTTGGCGCGTACAACGACCGAAGGCTGTCGCAGAACCGGCTCGCACGCCGTGCGGAACGCGTTGAGCGGCAGAGCCCTCGAGTCGCACGCGTAACCGATGTCCGGGGTCGGCGCCGGAACCGGGTCGCGGGCAACGATCGGGTTCGGCGCGCATGCGGTAACGCCGGCGGCGGTCGCCAGCGCCACAATCATCGTCAATCGGCGCATCACATCTCGATCCCGGTACGTCGTTGCCCGCATTAGGGCTGTCGCCCGCGAACCTGCGTCCAGGGCTTTATCAAGACAAGTCGCACCCACGATTGCGCCGCTGGTTTGGTCATGCCTGTCTCCGCCGGGCCACATCGAACCATCATGCGAAGGCATCTGCGCGTTGTCGCGAGATCAGCCGGTCTTCGCCATCGGTACGACGTTGTGGAGCGTGCGATCGGCATTCTCGAAGAATCGCCGCACGTTCCGGGCTGCCTGTCGGATACGCTGCTCGTTCTCGACGAGGGCGATCCGCACGTAGCCGTCGCCATGCTCGCCGAAGCCGATGCCTGGAGCCACCGCCACGTCCGACTTTTCAAGGAGAAGTTTCGAGAATTCCAGGCTGCCGAGATCGCGGAATCGCTCGGGAATCGGCACCCAGGCGAACATCGACGCCGAGGGCGACGGGATCTTCCAGCCGGCCTTGTCGAAAGACTCGATGAGAGCATCGCGTCGCTTCCGGTAGATCGAACGCATCTCGACGATGCAGTCTTCCGGGCCGTTGAGGGCCGCTGTGGCCGCGACCTGGATCGGCGTGAAGGCGCCGTAATCGAGGTAGGACTTCACCCGCGTCAGAGCAGCCAGCAGCCGCTCGTTGCCGACGGCGAAGCCCATCCGCCAGCCCGCCATCGAAAAAGTCTTCGACAGCGAGGTGAACTCTACCGTGCAATCGATCGCACCCGGAATCTGCAGCACCGAAGGCGGCGGCTCGCCGTCGAAGAAGACCTCCGCATAGGCGAGATCGGAGAGGATGATGATCTCGTGGCGTTTCGCGAAGGCGACGAGGTCGCGATAGAAGTCGAGCGAGGCGACATAGGCCGTCGGATTCGAGGGATAGCAGACCACGATCGCGACAGGCTTCGGGATCGAATGCTGCATCGCCTTCTCGACCGCCGGAAAGAACGCGGGGGTCGGCTCCGCCGGCACGGAGCGGATCACACCGCCGGCCATCAGGAAGCCGAAGGCGTGGATTGGATAGCTGGGATTGGGAACGAGAACGACATCACCGGGCGCCGTGATGGCCTGCGCCATGTTGGCGAAGCCCTCCTTCGAACCAAGCGTCGCGACGACCTCGGTGTCAGGGTTCAGACTGACGCCGAAGCGGCGATGATAGTAGGCAGCCTGAGCACGGCGAAGGCCCGCTATCCCTTTCGACGAGGAGTAGCGATCGGTCCGCGGGCGGCCGGCCGTCTCGACGAGCTTGGCGATGACGTGGCGCGGGGCATCAAGGTCGGGATTGCCCATGCCGAGATCGATGATGTCGGCGCCATTGGCACGCGCCTGGGCCTTGATCCGGTTGACCTGCTCGAAGACGTAGGGCGGCAGGCGCTTGATACGGTGGAAATCGGTCATGGCCTTCACGGGGGCTTTCGGGATGGCAGCGATCCATCCGCGCTCGTCTGTCATCGCTTTGACATGGCCTTCATGTCTAGCACCGCGCACTGGAAACGCCGACCCCGAATCGTCATTGTGGCGCGGGGTTGGGTTTCGAGGGTGACGCTGCAGAGCGTGCGGCACTCTGAGCGGCGCGACCCTTGGCCTCGTTTGCGCCGCGAGCACCTTCGAGTTCCACCGCGAGTGCCTTGGTTCCTTCGCTTGATTTAGGCCGTACGGTCCGCATGGGCGCCGAGACGCCGACCGGCAGGAAGTCGCCCTCGGGCTTTCGCGAGTTGGCGACGAAATCCGGAGCCGTGACAGGCGTTTGCTGCGGCGAGACCTGACCATAGACAGCCCGAAGGGGACTGACGTCGCTTGCACATCCCGAGGCATGAGCAGCGAGGACGGCGAGAATGATGAGCCGGAGCATGGCGAACCTCGATCGAGGAACGGCGCAGCATCGGATGCCGCCATCGAGCACCCGCAATAGGCGCTGGCGTGTCGACAATCGGTGCTGACCGGATGTTTTGTGGCGCCCCTTAGTGGCGGTTTATCGAGCTGACGCGTTAATTTGGCAGAAACGAGGCTAGCCGCCCCGCCTCCGAGTCGGCACGGTGGGGATGGCAAAGCCAATCGAAGGGAGACACGCACGCGTGAGCATCGAGGGCACCACGCCGCGGCCAGATATCGAGGCTCTGTCGCGTAACACGACGCAGTTCATGGAGGAGTTCAGCCGCGCCGCGGCACTGTATCTCGCCCCGAAGATCGCGGTGCCTGGCGAATCGGTCGTGCCTGAGGCCGCCGAGCCTCCGGAAGAGGTCAACGATGTCGTGCGAACCCTCGGCACGGTCGCCGAACGATGGCTTTCCGATCCACAAAAGGCCGTGCAGGCGCAAGCCAAGCTGAGCGAGGCGTTCGTCGCCCTTTGGGGCGCCACCTGGTTTCGCCTTCAGGGTGAGCCCGTTCCTCCGGTCGCCGAGCCGGAGCCGAAGGACAGCCGCTTCAAGCATGAGGATTGGACGGCCAATCCGATCTTCGATTTCATCAAGCAGAGCTATCTGATCACCTCCCGCTGGGCGGAGGCGCTCGTGGAGGAGGCCGAGGGGCTTGACGAGCATACCCGCCACAAGGCGCAATTTTACCTCAAGCAGATTACCGGGGCGCTCTCGCCATCCAACTTCGTGATGACCAATCCGGAGCTGATCCGGCACACGTTGCAGGAGAACGGCGCCAACCTCGTGCGAGGCATGAAGATGCTTGCCGAGGATATCGAGGCCGGCAAGGGCGAACTGCGGGTCCGTCAGACCGATCCCTCGAATTTCGAGGTTGGCGTCAACATGGCCGTGACGCCGGGCGAGGTGGTCTTCCGCAACGAGCTGATCGAGCTGATCCAATACGCGCCGACCACGGAGACCGTGCTCAAACGGCCGTTCCTGATCGTGCCGCCTTGGATTAACAAATACTACATCCTCGATCTGAATCCCCAGAAGAGCTTCATCCGCTGGATGGTGGGCCAGGGTCTCACTGTGTTCTGCATCTCGTGGGTCAACCCGGACGAGCGGCACGCGCGCAAGGACTTCGAGAGTTACATGCGCGATGGCATCGAGGCGGCGATCGATGCCATCGGTGTCGCCACCGGGGAGACCGAGGTCGCAGCCGCAGGTTACTGCGTCGGCGGCACCCTGCTCGCCGTGACGCTGGCGATGCAGGCGGCAACAGGAAACAAACGGATCAAGAGCGCGACGCTGCTGACCACGCAGGTCGACTTCACCCATGCCGGCGACCTCAAGGTCTTCGCCGACGAGGCGCAGATCCGCGCCATCGAGACCCGCATGAAGAAGCGCGGCTATCTTGAAGGGTCGGGGATGGCGGCAGCCTTCAACATGCTACGCCCGAACGATCTGATCTGGTCCTACGTCGTCAACAATTACGTCAAGGGCAAGAAGCCGATGCCCTTCGACCTTCTCTATTGGAACGCCGATGCCACCCGGATGCCGGCGGCCAACCACTCGTTCTATCTGCGCAACTGCTATCTCGAGAACAACCTTGCCCGCGGCCGCATGACGATCGGCAACATTCGCCTCGACCTCAAGAAGGTGAAGGTGCCGATCTTCAACTTGGCTACGCGAGAGGACCACATCGCCCCTGCCCTCTCGGTCTTCGAGGGCTCTTCGAAGTTCGGCGGCAAGGTGGATCTGGTCGTTGCCGGTTCGGGCCATATCGCCGGAGTCGTGAATCCGCCGGACAAGCCGAAATACGGGTTCTGGTCGGGTCCTGCGGTGAAGGGCCATTTCGAGGACTGGCTCAGCGCTGCAACGGAGACAAAGGGCTCGTGGTGGCCCTACTGGTTCTCCTGGCTGGAGCACCAGGCGCCAGCGCGGGTTCCGGCGCGGATCCCTGGCGCCGCGGGTCTCCCCTCGCTTGGCCCGGCTCCCGGAACCTATGTCCGAATGAAAGCCTGAGGGAACCCTGACCAGGGGCGAGCGATCCGCTTCCGGCATGAGCGCATAGAATCCGCTTTTCCGCCTTACCTCGCAATAAAAAAGGCCCCATTTGCGCTTGGGCGAACGGGGCCTTTTTTGATGAGCCGACGGATGTCGAGAAGAGCGCGCTTTGGCGCGCTCACACCCTCAGTACTTGCGGATCAACGGAGCAGCGGCGATCGGCTTTGCAGGCTCGCCCATCACATAGCGGAAGCCGACGGAGACGATATCGGCGCTGCCTCTGCTGTCGCCCGCAAACGCGATGCTCTGCCCAGTGAGCAGACGCTCGTTGTAGTCGCGCCCGGCGCCCGACAGGATCTTCGAGTTACCCACGAGGAAGAGGTGGGTGTAGGCGAGCTGCAGGGTCAGCTTCTCGCTCCACTGATAGCTCGCACCGACCGACACGTTGAAGCGATCGCCATCGGGAAGGCGCACTGACCGATTCTCGAAGTCGATTGGTGAGATTTCGTAGGCCAGGCCACCGCGCACGGTCAGTCGCTCGGACCAGTCGTACTCGACACCGCCTGAGAAGGTGTAGCCATCCTTGTAGTTCAGCGGCAGCGAGGACACGACGGCGCCGGTGCTGCGCTGAACGATGCCGACATCGCCGACCCTCGACCAGTTATCCCACTCGAAGCCGAAATTGACGCGCGTCACGGGATTGACGACCTGCGTCAGGCCGACCGTCACCTTCTCAGGCGTGTTGAAGTTGGCCTGAACCTGTCCGCCACGAGCGGCGAGCGCCACCAGAGGAACACCGATTGCCCCTTCGATGTCGTGGTGGATCGACGAGCGATAACCGACGCCGAGAGTCGTTCCGGTTGGCGCGGTGATCAAGGCACCGGCCGTGAAGCCGATACCCCATGAGTCACCCTTGAGCGACGTACTGGGCAGAGCAGCGGCCGGGACGTTGAACGGGGGGCCCGACAGCACGCCCGTCGCCTGACGGAGGGTGAGCCGGAAATACTGGATGTTCGGGCCGGCGGCGATCGACAACCACTCGTTGACTTTGTAGCCAATGACGGCGTTGAAGGCGAGGGAGAAGATCCGGTTCGAGCGGCCATAGGCCTCACCGGCCCAGACCTGCCGCGGCTTCGTCACGAGACCGAACGGCGCGCCGGTCTGAAGGCCGATCCAGAGCCTGTCGTTGAGCTGATAGGAGGTTGCTCCCGCCGGCACGACGGCACCCTGACCGATGTCTCCGCTATCGCCGAGAGCGGCAAAGTTCGGGCTGGTGCCGACCTCTGGCCTGATCCGAGCGGAGAGATTGATGAAACTGATGTTCTGCTCCTTCACGAATCCCGGGGCCATCGTGACGGTAGCGGGGTTCCAGAACATCGACGAGACGCCGCCGGAGCCCGACGCCGCACCGGCGAAGGCCAGTCCCTGTGCCTGCGCACTGGCTTCGCGAAGACCGAACGCACCCGCCTGAACCTCACCCAGGCCTGCCAACACTGCCGAGGCCGACAACCCAGCTAGTGCCAAACCCCGTAGATGTCTGATCATGACCCCGTCCCCACCTTGGTTATTTGTTGTCTGTTTTGTTGCCGGTTCGGTCGAAGCGGCTCTTGATGCCGCCCCTCAGACCTCATGATTGCCGTGCAAACCCGAACTTCGCAATACCCCGGCCATTACTTAATATTAATTGGATATATTTATAATAATTATGTTATGTACTTTCTGTACTGATGTATAATTTGATAAACTGTCTATAGTTATTTGTAATTTAAAGAGGTCGTGTCCGTCAATGAGGTGGAAATTCGGGGTGGAGTTGGAGCGGCCATCGGTCAGGCGGCCTGAGGTGGA